>JANRIO010000136.1:0-61561 GCA_033764875.1 Hyphomicrobiaceae bacterium
CCTGCCGCCGGCCTCACCGCAGACCTGGGGCGAGCAGACGGACGTGCCGGAGAGCGCCGACTGGTACAACGCCGGCTTCATCATCCTGTGGGGCTCGAACGTGCCCCAGACGCGCACGCCGGACGCGCACTTCTACACGGAAGCGCGCTACCGCGGCACCAAGAGCGCCGTCATCTGCCCCGACTACTCGGAGGCCTCCAAGTTCGGCGACATCTGGCTCAGCGTGAAGCAGGGCACGGATGCAGCCCTCGCCATGGCCATGGGCCACGTCATCCTCACCGAGTATCACGTCAAGCGGCAGGTGCCGTACTTCCGGGACTACGTGCGCCGCTATTCCGACATGCCGATGCTGGTGAGGCTCGCGGTCCAGGACGGCCGGCTGGTGCCCGATCGCTTCGTGCGCGCGTCCGACTTCGCCCAGAATCTCGGCGAGAGCAACAATGCAGAATGGAAGACGGTCGCGTATGACGAGGCGTCAGGTGGCATCGTTGTGCCAAACGGCTCCATCGGCTTCCGCTGGGGCGAGACGGGCAAGTGGAACATCGAGGAGAAGGCGTCCTCGGGAGAGGAGACCCGGCTGCGGCTGTCGCTCGCCGATGTGAAGGACGACGTGGCCGAGGTCGCGTTCCCCTATTTCGGCAATATCGAGAACGAGCACTTCACGCACACGAGCCATGCCAGCGTGCTGAGCCGCCGCGTTCCGGTGAAGAGGCTGATGCTCGCCGACGGCGAGACGCTGGTTGCAAGCGTGCACGACCTCTTCATGGCCAACTACGGCGTCGACCAGGGCTTCGGCGGCGGCAACGTCGCCCGGAGCTACGACGACGACACGCCCGGCACGCCGGCGTGGGCCGAGCGCATCACCGGGGTCTCGCGCGACAAGATCATCCAGGTGGCGCGCGAGTTCGCGACCAATGCCGAGAAGACCAACGGCTGCTCGATGGTGATCATCGGCGCCGCCATGAACCACTGGTACCACGCCGACATGAACTACCGCGGCGTGATCAACATGCTCGTCATGTGCGGGTGCATCGGGCAGTCCGGCGGCGGCTGGTCGCACTACGTGGGCCAGGAGAAGCTGCGGCCTCAAGCGGGGTGGGCGCCGCTCGCCTTCGCGCTGGACTGGGGGCGGCCGCCCCGGCAGCAGAACTCGACCTCGTTCTTCTACGTGCACACCGACCAGTGGCGCTACGAGACGATGCACGCTGCCGACATCCTGTCGCCGACGGCGCCGCGGGGGCCGTGGGACGGCGCCATCGTCGACTACAATCTGCGCGCGGCCCGCATGGGCTGGCTGCCGGCCTATCCGACGCTGACGCAGAACTCGCTGTCGATTGCCGGCAAGGCGGCGGAGGCCGGCCTCGAGCCCAAGGACTACGTGGCCAGGGCGCTCAAGTCCGGAGACCTGAGGCTCGCCTGGGAGGACCCTGACAGTCCGCAGAACTTCCCGCGCAACCTGTTCGTGTGGCGCTCGAACCTGCTCGGCTCCTCGGGCAAGGGCCACGAGTACTTCCTGAAGCATCTGCTCGGCACCTCGCACGGCGTGCTCGGCAAGGACCTGGGACAGGAGGGCCGCGAGAGGCCGAAGGAGGTCGCCTGGCACGACGAGGCGCCGCGCGGCAAGCTCGACCTGCTGGTGACGCTCGATTTCCGCATGTCGACGACGTGCGTCTACTCCGACATCGTGCTGCCGACAGCCACCTGGTACGAGAAGAACGACCTCAACACGTCCGACATGCATCCCTTCATCCATCCGCTGTCGACGGCGGTGGACCCGGCCTGGGAGGCGCGGTCGGACTGGGAGATCTACAAGGGCATCGCCAAGGCGTTCAGCCAGGTGGCGCCGGAGGTGCTGGGCGTCGAGCGCGACGTCGTCCTCACGCCGATCATGCACGACAGTCCCGGCGAGATCGCGCAGGCCTTCGAGCCGAAGGACTGGAAGCGCGGGGAATGCGAGCCGATCCCGGGCAAGACGATGCCGGCCGTCACAGTGGTCGAGCGCGACTATCCGAACCTGTACAAGCGCTTCACGGCGCTCGGGCCGCTGATGGAGAAGGCCGGCAACGGCATCAAGGGCATCAGCTGGAAGACGGAGAGCGAGGTCGAGCACCTGAGGCACCTCAACGGCGTCGTCACCGAGGAAGGGCCGACGACGGGCATGGCACGCATCGACACGGACATCGATGCGGCCGAGGTGCTGCTGATGCTGGCGCCGGAGACCAACGGCGAGGTCGCCGTGAAATCCTGGGAGGCGCTGTCGCGGACGACGGGCCGCGAGCACGCGCATCTCGCCCTGCCCAAGGCGGACGAGAAAATCCGGTTCCGCGACGTCGTCGCGCAGCCGAGGAAGATCATTTCGGCGCCGACGTGGTCGGGGCTCGAGAGCGAGAAGGTCTGCTACAACGCCGGCTACACGAACGTGCACGAGATGATCCCGTGGCGCACGCTCACCGGCCGCCAGCAGCTCTACCAGGACCACCTGTGGATGCGCGCGTTCGGCGAGGGCTTCTCGTCCTACCGCCCGCCCGTGGACTTGCGCACGGTGAAGCCGGTCAAGGGCCTGAAGCCCAACGGCGAGAAGGAGATCGTCCTCAACTTCATCACGCCGCACCAGAAATGGGGCATCCACTCCACCTACACCGACAACCTGATGATGCTGACGCTGTCGCGCGGCGGGCCGATCGTGTGGCTGTCGGAGGAGGACGCGAAAGCCGCCGGCATCGTCGATAACGACTGGGTCGAGGCCTACAACGCCAACGGCGCGCTGGTCGCCCGAGCCGTGGTCTCCCAGCGCATGAAGCAGGGCACGCTGTTCATGTACCACGCGCAGGAGAAGATCGTGAACGTGCCGGGATCGGAGATGACCGGACAGCGCGGCGGCATCCACAACTCGGTGACGCGCGCGGTGCTGAAGCCGACGCACATGATCGGCGGCTATGCGCAGCTTGCCTACGGCTTCAACTACTACGGCACCATCGGTACCAATCGCGACGAGTTCGTCGTCATCCGCAAGGTGAGGACCGTCGACTGGCTGGAGCGGCCCTACCAGAGTGCGCACGGCAAGGCCGAAGCGGCGGAATAAGGAGACACCCCATGAAGATCCGCGCGCAGATCGCGATGGTCCTGAACCTCGACAAGTGCATCGGCTGCCATACCTGCTCGGTGACCTGCAAGAACGTTTGGACCAACCGCGAAGGCATGGAATACGCCTGGTTCAACAACGTCGAGACGAAGCCCGGCATCGGCTACCCGAAGGAGTGGGAGAACCAGGGAAAGTGGAAGGGAGGCTGGGTGCGCAAGCACAACGGCCGCATCGAGCCCCGGATCGGCGGCAAGTGGCGCATCCTCGCCAACATCTTCGCCAATCCGGACCTGCCCGAGATCGACGACTACTACGAGCCCTTCACGTTCGACTACGAGCACCTGCAGAAGGCGCCCGAGCTCGAGGCGTTTCCCACCGCACGGCCGCGCTCGCTGATCACCGGCGAGCGCATGGAGAAGATCAATTGGGGCCCGAACTGGGAGGAGATCCTAGGGGGAGAGTTCGCCAAGCGCTCGGCCGACCAGAACTTCGAAGGCGTGCAGAAGGAGATCTACGGCCAGTTCGAGAACACCTTCATGATGTACCTGCCGCGGCTGTGCGAGCACTGCCTCAATCCGGCGTGCGCGGCCGCCTGCCCCTCGGGCGCCATCTACAAGCGCGAGGAGGACGGCATCGTCCTGATCGACCAGGACAAGTGCCGCGGCTGGCGCATGTGCGTGTCGGGCTGCCCCTACAAGAAGATCTACTTCAACTGGTCCAGCGGCAAGAGCGAGAAGTGCATCTTCTGCTATCCGCGCATCGAGAGCGGGCAGCCGACGGTGTGCTCGGAGACGTGCGTCGGCCGCATCCGCTATCTCGGCGTCGTGCTCTACGATGCCGACGGCATCGCGGCGGCGGCGAGCGCGCCCGACGAGATGGATCTCTATGAGGCGCAACTCAAGCTGTTCCTCGATCCGAGCGACCCGCAAGTGATCGCGCAGGCGCGGGCCGACGGCATCCCGGACGCCTGGCTCGATGCAGCCGCGAGATCGCCGGTCTGGAAGATGGCGATGGAGTGGAAGGTCGCGTTCCCGCTGCATCCCGAGTACCGCACGCTGCCGATGGTCTGGTACGTGCCGCCGCTGTCGCCGATCACGGCCGCGGCGGAGGCCGGCCAGATGGGGACGGACGGCGCCATGCCCGACGTGCGCTCCTTGCGCATCCCGCTGCGCTACCTCGCCAACCTGCTCACGGCCGGCGACGAGCGACCGGTGGCGCTGGGCCTGGAACGCATGCTCGCGATGCGCGCCTACATGCGGGCAAAGACCGTGGACGGCGTCATCGACGAGGCAATCGCCCGCCGCGTCGGGCTGACCAGCCTTGCCATCGAGGAGATGTACCACGTGATGGCCATCGCCAACTACGAGGACCGGTTCGTGATCCCGACGACGCATCGCGAGGCGTCGGAGGATGCCTACGAGCTGCGCGGCAACTGCGGCTTCTCCTTCGGCGACGGCTGCAGCCCGACCGACCAGAAGGTGAACCTGTTCGGCGGCGTGAAGATGAAGAACCGCAAGCAGAGGGAGACGGCCTGATGAAGACCCTGAAGGTGCTCTCGGCGCTTCTGTCCTATCCCTCCGAGGAGCTGATCGGCGCCGGGGAGGAGATGAAATCGGTGCTGGCGCGCGAGGCGATCCTGCCAGCGCCGCATGTGGCGGCGCTGTCGAGGATGATCGACGGCTTCGCTGCGAGCGATGTCGTGGAGCTGCAGGAGCGCTACACGTTCCTGTTCGACCGGACGCGGTCGCTGTCGCTGCATCTGTTCGAGCATGTGCACGGGGAGAGCCGTGACCGCGGCCAGGCGATGGTGGATCTGATCGCGCTCTACGAGGCGGGCGGGTTCTCGCCGACGGCCAGCGAGCTGCCGGACTACCTGCCGCTGTTCCTGGAGTACGCCTCGACGCGGGAGCCGGCCGAGGCGATCGAGCTCATCGGCCAGCCGGCACACGTACTCGCCGCCCTGCATGAGCGGCTGCGCAAGCGCGGCACGCCCTATGCCGTCGTGCTCGGTGCGCTGCTGGCCCTGAGCAAGGCGAGGCTCGATGCGGCGGCGCTCGCGGCCCTGCGCGCCGAGCCCGATCCCGAGCCCGACGACCTCGCGTCGCTCGATGCCGCCTGGGAGGAGGAGGAGGTTCTGTTCGGCCCCGGGGCTGCCGCCTGCGGCAAGGACAGCATCATCTCGAAGGTGCGCCAGGCGCAGCGCCCCGCCCCCGGCAGCGGCACGCGGGGCCATGCCGGGCCACAGACCTCCATCACCACCGCCCGTTCACCCCGCGCCTGAAGGACGACGCCGATGCGCGATGCACTCTTCCATATCCTGTTCGTCTGGTACCCCTACGTGTGCCTCACCGTATTCCTTGTCGCCAGTCTGATCCGGTTCGACCGGGACCCCTACAGCTGGAAGGCCTCATCGAGCCAGATGCTGCGCAAGCGCCAGTTGCGCTGGGGCTCGAACCTGTTCCACCTCGGCATTCTCTTCCTGCTGTTCGGCCACGCCGTGGGCCTGCTGACGCCGACCTCGGTATATACCCTGCTCGTGACCGTCGAGCAGAAGCAGGCGATCGCCATCGCGGCCGGCGGGATCGCGGGCTGGGTATGCTTCATCGGGCTGACCCTGCTGCTGCACCGGCGCCTGTTCGATGCGCGCATCCGCGCCACCTCGACGCGCATGGACGTCGCCATCCTTGTGATCCTGTGGGTGCAGCTCTGCCTGGGCCTGCTCACCATCCCCTTCTCGCGGGCGCATCCGGACGGCTCGGTGATGCTGATCCTGTCGCACTGGGCGCAGGGCATCGCTACGCTGCATCCGATCGACCCACGCGAGCTGCAAGGCGTCGCCTGGCCCTATCTGGTGCATCTCGTGCTCGGCATGACGATCTTCCTCGTGTTCCCGTTCTCGCGACTGGTGCACATCTGGTCGGCGCCGGTGTGGTATCTGGTGCGGCCGGGGTATCAGGTGGTGCGCTCGCGCAGGCCCGTCCGCGGCAGCGCGCGCCGATCCTCCCGCCTCGAGCCGGCGGAGTAGGCCATGGTCAGCCTGTTGAGCGCGGCTCCCTCCGGCCCCAAGGCCAGCCGATCGCGCGGCGTGCGCGTCAATGGCGTCGCCATCTCTCCCGCCAGCATTGCGCGGGAGGCGCAGAACCACGAGGCCGATACGGCGGCCGAGGCCTGGCTGAAGGCCGCCCGGGCCCTTGCGGTGCGCGAGCTTCTGCTGCAGGAGGCGCGCCGCACGGGCATCGTGGCGGAGCCCGCAATCGATGCGGAGGGGCGGCGGGAGACGGAAGACGAGGCGCTCGTGCGCCTGCTCGTGACGCGCGAGGTGAGAACGCCGGAGCCCTCGGAGAACGAGTGCCGGCGGGCCTTCGAGGCCAATCTCCGGCGGCTCGTGACGCCAGGCCTTTGCGAGGCCCGGCACATCCTGATCGCGGCCAATCCGCAGGATGCATCGGCCAGGGCTGCGGCACGGGCCAAAGCGCAGGCGCTTGCCGCGGAGCTGACTGCGGCGCCGGGGCGCTTCGCGACGCTGGCGCAAGCCCATTCCGCCTGCCCGTCAGGGCGCGTGGGCGGGAGCCTCGGGCAGATCGGGCCGGGACAGACGGTGCCGGAGTTCGAGGCCGCGCTCGCGCGGCTGCCCGTGGGCGAGGTGGGGCCGGAGCCCGTCGAGACGCGCTACGGCTACCATGTCGTCCTTGTGGAGCGGCGCGTTGCGGGCCATGCACCGTCCTTCGAGATGGCGAGAGAGGCCATCGCGCGCTGGCTCGGCGCGCGCGCCTATCATGCCGCCGTGCGGCAGTACATCAGTCTGCTTGCGGGCAAGGCGCAGATCGAGGGTGTCGACCTTGAGGCTGCGACGTCGCCGCTCGTGCAGTAGGAGGAGCCCATGACACTCGGCCATCTGATTGCGGAGCTGGAGCACGAGGAGACCGGCGCACGCGCGCTCGAAGCCCTGGGCGACATCGTTCTCTTCAGCGAGGTGCAGGCGATGGGAGAGGCCTTCGGCGAGAGCGTGGCGGCCTATGTCGCGACAGCGGCCGGACGCTTTGCGGCGCTGGCCGGCGACGAGGCGTGGCTTGGCCTGGTCGGGGCGATGGAGCAGGCGGCCGCGCCGGGGCAGGTCGCGCTGCGACGCATGCTGCGCTGGGCGCTCGACCAGGACGCGAGGGAGCTGGCGGGCCCCGCGCCGAGCAATGGCTGCGCCTGCGGCCGGCACGACTGCGCGTGAGGGCGCCCCATGTCGCGCACCCTCGACCACCTGCTCGACCAGAACGTTGCCTGGGCGAACAGCCGCACCAGGACAGACCCCTTGTACTTCGTGCGCATGTCCGAGGTGCAGCGGCCTGAGTACCTCTGGATCGGCTGCTCGGACAGCCGCGTGACGGCCAACGACGTGCTGGGGCTCAACCCCGGCGAGGTATTCGTTCACCGCAACATCGCCAATATCGTGCACACCAGCGACCTCAACATCCTTTCGGTGCTCGAGTATGCGGTCGAGCACTTGCAGGTGCAGCACATCATCGTCTGCGGCCACTATGGCTGCGGCGGCGTCGACCGCGCGCTGATCGCGGAGAGGGGCGCGCTGCTCGACCACTGGCTGCAGCCGCTCACCATGCTCTACCGCAAGCATCGCGGCTTCCTCGACGCCATCGGCGATCCGTCGCGGCTTCTGGATCGCATGTGCGAGATCAACGTCGAGATGCAGGTGCGCCGCATCGCCGCAACGCCGATCGTCGAGCGCGCATGGGCCCGCGGGCAGCCGCTGCACCTGCACGGATGGATCTATGCGGTCAACGACGGGCTCCTGCGCGATCTCGGGCCGCATCTCGCCTCGCTCGAGGAGCGGGATACGCTGCCCTCGATCGACGCGCGGGTGGCGGTCGCAAGCGAGCCGATGAGCGGGGTCCGCCGGCAGGCGCTCGACGCCTTCCGGCTGATGGAACTGGAGGATACGGATGGCAGGAACTAAGCGGACGGCATCGATAGACGGATCACGCGAGGCGGCCCTCATCGCGGTCGTCTACACGGACGGTCCCAGGGTCGGCCGCTTCCTGCAGATGGCGGCGCGCGAGCTCGGCGCGGCCGGCCGCAGATGCGCGGGCTTCCTCCAATTCGACGAGCCCCGCCCCGGTCGCAGCCGCTGCGACATGGTCCTGGAGAACCTGCAGACCGGCCGGCGCCTGCGCATCTCGGAGGAGCGCGGGCCGGAGGCGAAAGGCTGCCTGCTCGACGCCGATGCGCTGCTGCAGGCCATGGGCGAGGTGCGAGGGGCGCTCGGCGGCGATGTCGACGTCGTGCTGCTGAACAAGTTCGGAAAGGCGGAGGCCGAGGGCCAGGGCCTGCGGCCGCTCATCGCCGATGCGGTCGCCCAAGGGATCGCGGTGGTGATCGGGGTCCCCCAACGCAATCTTGTCGGCTGGCGCGGCTTTGCGGGAGGGCTTGCGCTCGAGCTCGATCTCGATGCCGGGGAGGATCAGGCGTGGCGCGCGTTGCGCGGTGCCCTGGGCGTGGCGGCCGGCGACGGCCGGCCCGCGCCGGCGAACGCCGATGCGGGCGTGTCGGGGCGCTGATCCGAGCACGAAGGTGCCGCGACGGCAGCGGCGGCGTCAGCGATGCCGAGAGGGGAGAGACCCACATGGCGACGAGCGCAGAGCAGATCAGAGCCTATCGCGGTCCTGAGCTCTTCACCTACGGCTTCCGTCCGTTCTTTCTGTTCGGCGCGGCTTGGGCGGCGCTGGCGGTGGCCCTGTGGCTGCCGATGCTGTCGGGGCATCTCGCCCTGCCGACGCATCTGGCGCCGCTCGACTGGCACGTGCACGAGCTTGTCTACGGCTACGTGCCGGCCGTCGTCGCGGGCTTCCTGCTGACGGCGGTGCCGAACTGGACCGGGCGCCTGCCCGTGGTCGGGGCGCCCCTTACCTGGCTGTTCTCGCTCTGGTGCGCCGGCCGGGTCGCGATGTTGACCTCCCACTGGACGAGTGGTCTTGCCGCGGCGCTCGTCGATATGGCGTTCCTTGCGGCGCTGATCGCGGTCGTGGCGCGCGAGATCGCCGCCGGGCGCAACTGGCGCAATCTCAAGGTGGTGATCGCGCTCGTCCTGCTGCTCGCGGGCAACGGGTTGTTCCATCTGGAGGCCGCGGGGGCGATCCACGGCGGATACGGCATGCGCCTCGGCGTTGCGACGACGGTGCTCCTGATCATGCTGATCGGCGGCCGCATCATTCCGAGCTTCACGCGCAACTGGCTGGCGCGGCGGGCGGGCACGCGCCTGCCGGTGCCGTTCAATCTCTTCGATGCCATCGCCATGATCGAGGGCGGGCTGGTGCTGGCGTTGTGGGTCGTCCTGCCGAGCCACCCGCTGACCGGATGGCTCGCGGCGGTGATCGGCCTCGTCAACCTCCTGCGGCTGGCGCGCTGGGCCGGCGACCGCACGCTCGCGGAGCCCCTGGTGCTGATCCTGCACGTTGCCTACGCGTTCGTCCCCCTCGGCTTCCTGATGCTGGCGCTGTCGGTGCTCTTCCCGGGCGTGCTCGGGCCCTCCGGCGCCCTGCATGCGTGGACCGCGGGTGCAATCGGCCTGATGACGCTCGCGGTCATGACACGTGCGAGCCTCGGTCACACGGGGCGGCCGTTGACGGCGACCCCGGGCATACGGGCCATCTACGCGTGCGCGCTGGTCTCGGCGCTGGCCCGCGTCCTCGCCGCCTTCGGCCTGTGGCGGCTGCCCATGCTCGACCTCGCCGCGGCGGCCTGGGTGCTCGCGTTCGGCGGCTTCGTCGTCGTCTATGCGCCGTTGCTGATGCGGCGCGCGGCATGAGCGCGCCTGGCTCTGGGCCGTTCGAGATCTATCTCGCGTGGAGCGATGTCACGCTCACCGTCGGCGCGGGCGAGAGCGCGCTGCAGGTGCTCGTCGCCGCAGGGCTCCCGATCGAGCCCGGGTGTCAGACGGGGGGCTGCGGCACCTGCGTCACCGACTACGTGGAAGGGGATGTGATCCACAAGGACGCCTGCCTGTCGGAGAGCGACCGCCGGCACAGCTTCTGTCCCTGTGTGTCTCGCGCGCGCACGCGAATCGTGCTGGCGCTCTAGGCGCTCGCCGGCATAGATCTCTCGATCTCCAGGCCAGCCATTGCGGTGGCGTCCCTTTTGACGGACCTGGGCGGCCAGCTTTGCCGCCTGCGCGCGCCTGCTCCCCCGGGGCGGGCCGCTATCGGACACCGACAAGCGGCGGTCCGCCATGCTTGTCGCGGCGCTCCGACAGGTAACCATAGATGGCGTCGCAGAGCGCCTCGTCGACGAGGCGTTGCCGACCCGACGAGATCGCGCTCTCCAGGGGCGGGTGCCTGCCGACGAGATGCGCCATCATCTCCTTGCGCCCTTCCGAGACGCACCAGTCGCCGCCCCGCGCGTAGGCCTGGCCGACCGAAAGGCTGAGAAGCCGCGTTCCCTCCGGCAGCAGGACGAGGCGAGGGCACGACTTGGCGTGCAGCAGCATCGATGCCCACTGGCCGGCATTGATGCAGGATCCGACCGGCGGCTGTGCGCTGGCAGCAGGCGCGAGGAGGAGGCTCGCAAGGGCCAGGATGTAGGGTCGCATCCGACGTCTCCAGCGAGGCAACGCTCCCGCTTTCGCGGGCAGGATAGCCAAAGGCCGGGCAAAAGGCACGCTCCCGGCGGATCTCGGTTACCGGCAGGCGGGTGGCACGGGACGGCGTCTTTCCGGCGGGTCGGTCAGGCCTTGGTCCGAGGGGGCAGGGGCCCGCGGGAACCCCTGGCCGCGGGCGTCGTTGGCTCAGCAGAGGAAGCGAGGTCGACAGATGAGCAAGCGCAAGAGCCGCAACGAATCCGTGCCTGCCAACCATCCCAAGTACGAGGGACGCAACAACCGCAAGCGCAAGTCGGCCAAGAAGAAATAGGGGCGGGCCAGCCTCGGCGCGAGCTCGAGGATGCCGAGCCGGGCGCAGTCCAGCGGCCCAGGTGCCAGAGATTGTTGCCCGGGATTGCCAGGGGCCTGCGCAATATCCGAATGCTTGCGATGAGCCGGGATGCTGCAGCATGAGCGTCGCGACGGGCCTGAGCGGGCAGGATGCCGGTCGGCGGCGCGGCAAAGGCAAGCCGCTCGACCCGCCGCACGGAGTGTGGATCGGCACGTCCGGCTGGACCTATGCCGACTGGCGCGGCCCGTTCTATCCCGCCGACATTGCGAAAAAGGACTGGCTGCGCTGGTACGCAGAGCAATTTCCCAGCACCGAGGTGAACGGCTCATTCTACCGGACGCCGTCACTGGACGCAGTCCGGGCATGGAGACAAGGTACCCCGCCTGGCTTTCTCTTCGCGTGGAAGGCGTCGAGGTTCCTCACGCACTGGAAGCGGCTGAACCCCGCCACGTGCGCAAACTCGATCGACCTGATGGTCACGCGCCTCAAGGCACTCGGTCCGAAGGCCGGACCCGTGCTTTTCCAGCTCCCGGCTCATTTCGAGGCGGATCGCGACCGACTTGTCAGCTTCCTTCGCATGCTCCCGCCGCGATATCGCTTTGCATTCGAGTTCCGGCATCGGAGCTGGTACGAGCCCCGCATCCTTGATGTGCTGCGCGATCACGACATATCGCTGTGCCTGTCGGATCACCACCAGGCACCGGCTCCCTGGCAGGTCACCGCGCGGCATATCTATGTGCGGGGGCACGGGCCGGGCGGTCGATACAAGGAGAACTACCCCGACCGGACGCTGCGCGCATGGGCGCAAAGCATCCGCAACTGGCGTGCCCAGGGGCGACAGGTCTTCGTCTACTTCGACAACGACCAGAAGAGCGCCGCGCCGGCTGACGCGCATCGACTGGGCGTCCTGCTCGACCGCGGCTAGGGCCGCCTGTGGACCGCCTCAAATGATCGCGTGATCCGGCTCGCCGGTATCACCGGCCGGCGCATCGAACATCAGCTTCTGCATGATCTCGGGCTGTTGCCCGTCGCGCCTGGCCTGCATGGCTTCGCCATAAGCCTTGCGGGCGCTGTCGACGTTCTTGCGGCCTTGGATGATCTCATGGGCAAGGTTGAGTGCCAGGCAATTGGCTTCCTCGCCTTCGCAGCGCGCCGACATCTCGCCCTTGGTGCGGTCGATGAGGACGCTGCCGTCGAAGGCGGCAAGGTCGCCGATCTTCTCGATCGGCACCTTGTAGGGAATGGACTGCTCCAGAACGTCGTGATGCGGCGTCGGGAACTCGTGCGGAACCTCCTCGGCATAGATGACGGTCCGCAGCCACGGCCCGTTGTGGTGCCAGATGAGGCGGCTTGCGGATGCCTCGTTCGGGAGTCCGTACTTGTTGATGGTCGTGGTGGCCGCCTCCTTGGAGACCGTCGGCCAGCCGTTGAGGATCTGCTTCACAGTGGCGGATTCGACCTGGCCGTCTGCATGCATGCAAGCCTCCTGAATTTTTCGTCAAACAGCCGCGCCGACAATTGGTTCCGGGAGCGGGGCGGAACCGGACCGCGCATCCGGCTGTTGCACGATGAAAGGAGCTCGCCGTGCCCGTCCGTGAAGGTCCGCCTCAGCCCGCGCCGCCCCCGAAAGACTATCCCGCCGAGAAAGCCCGCCAGGGCCGGATCATCCTGCGAACCCGCACGCAGAGGCTGATCTTCATCTCGGGACTTGCGGGCGCTGTGCTGCTGGGGCTGTTGCTCACCTTCGCCGGCGCCTTCGGTGCGTAGGCACGTCGCGCTGCTGCGGCTCGTGCGCCGCTCGGCACGAATGGGCGCTCCGGGGAACGTACGCGCCCGCGGGGCGTTGGCGTAGGCCATGTGTATCCCGCGAATGGGCGCTCCAGCCATGCAACGTCCGCTGCAGATCACCTTCAAGAATATGGACACTTCGCCGTCGCTCGAGGCGCTCATCCGGGAGCGCGTGGACCGCCTCGAGAAGTTCTTTCCCCGTCTGACCGGGTGCCGTGTGGTGGTCGAGGTTCCGCACCGTGCTTCCGAAACGGGCAAGCTGCCGATCGCGGTATCGGTCGAAGCGGATGTCCCCGGCCGGTGGGCGATCGTCGGCAGGGACCAGGAGGAGCGGCGGGAGGCCAAGCAGGACCATACGGCCGCACTGAACAATGCCTTCGAGGCCGTTGAGCGGCAGCTGGAGAAGCTGGGCGACACCCGCAACGACGTTGCTATGGTCCGCGAGAATGCGGCGCAGACCGGCATGGTGGCGCGCCTTTTCCCTCAGCAGAGCTACGGGTTTATCGAGATCGACAATTCACCGGAGCTTTACTTCACGCGCAACGCGGTCGTGGGGGACGGCTTCGACGAGCTGCAGGTCGGCATGATGGTGCAGATCACGCGCGCCACAGACGAGGGCCCCATGGGCCCGCAGGCAAGCTCGGTGCGCCTGCTCGACCGCAGCAAGACGCCCGCGTAGCAAAGGAGACGTGCAATGGGTGCGACCCGACTGGATGTCATCGGCAGGGGAGGCGAGGAGGCGTCGCACGCCGCGCCGGAGGTGGGCGAGATGGCGGAGGTCAGGCCGGACATCCGCACGCTGTTGCCGGTGCGCTGATGCCTGCGAGCAAAGCCACCACATGGATGCTGATTGCGGACGGCAGCCGCGCGAAGGTCATGGAGACGGACGGTCGCGGCATGGAGTTCCGCAGCGTCGACGACATGACGCGCGCAATCGATCTGCCGAAAGGCGCAGACATCCTCTCGGATCGCCCGGGCCGGACGTTCGAGTCGGCGGGTGCGGGGCGAAGCGCCAAGGAGAATCCCACCGACCCGCGCCGGCACCTGAAGCGGGAGTTCGCGGCGACGGTCGTCGCGGAGTTGCGAAAGGCCATGCTGGCGAGGCGGTTCGATCGGCTGATCCTGGTGGCGCCGCCGGCGTTTCTGGGGGATTTGCGCGCGGAGCTGCCCAAGGATCTCAAGGACAAGATAGCGGGTGATGCCGGGTCCGATCTGACCAATACCCCGGAGCAGGATCTCCGGGCGCACCTGCAGAAGATACTGGAAGGCGCACGGTAGCCGGGCCGTCGCGGGGCCTATCGGCGCACGTCGCGAGTCTCCGATGCGAGGCTGCTCGTCGGCGCGAGCTGGGCCTTGGGGTGCTTCTCATACAGCGAGACGCTAATGGTGCCATCGCTTTCCAGGACGACGGTGCTCGCGTCGCTGACGTGGTGCCCGCCGCTCGCGCGGATGGCGCTCACGATCTCATCCTCGGTGATGCGCTCGCTGCGCATCGTCGCCGGCCGGGTCCTGCCATTCTCCACGAGGGTGGAGGGGCTCGAGCGGACAAAGTGCGCGAACCATTGCCAGCGCACGGACAGGAAGCTCACGGCAAACTGCAGGAAGATCAACACGGCGAGGGCGGCAGCGCCTTCGGCGAGGGCAATGGATTGGTCGAGGAGTATGGACGAGAGGGTCGAGCCGAGAGCGACGGTCACAACCAGATCGAATGCATTGAGCTTCGCCAGAGTGCGCTTTCCGGAAATGCGCAGGAATACTATCAGCACTATATAGGCAAGGCCGCCGATCAAGACCGTGCGGACGACCTCCGGCCAGCTCTGGAAAAACATCTGCTCGAAGGCCAAGCTTCCTCCTGACCCAATGCCAACGGCGCCGCGTGCATTCCGGTTCCCGGCCAGGCGCCGCGCTCGCGGGCGGCTCACCCCATCTGCCTTGCGCATTGGCAAAGCCTCGCGATTGCGGGCTCGCGGCTGGGCTGGCAGACATGGCCCTGCAGGTGCTCCCGACCAATTCGCGCCGAACGATCCGGCCGGAACTTCAAACACGTGCGCCGTGTTCCCCTATGCAGCTGGAGGAGCACCATCATGCCGCGCGGCGAAAAATCGAAATACACCGACAAGCAGGAACGCAAGGCCGATCATATCGCCGAAGGCTACGAGAAGCGCGGCGTCGGCGAGAAGGAAGCCGAGCGCAGGGCCTGGGCGACGGTGAACAAGGATGATGGCGGAGGCAAGCGGCCGGGCGGATCGGGTCGCGGGGCCCGCACGGGCCGTCCGGCGGCTCACAAGGGGGGACGCATTGGCGGCAAGGCGGCCGCCACGAGACCGGCCGCAGCGCGCTCGGCCTCGGCCAAGAAGGCGGCGGCGACCCGCAAGCGCCGCGGACATTGATCAAGTCATCCTCTGGCGAAAGTCCAAGTCATGCCGCGAAACGCTTCGGATGTGCTGGTAGAGACGCTGACGGCCTGGGGCGTCGACGTGATCTTCGGCATGGCCGGCGACGGCATCAACGGGATCATGGAGGCGATCCGGACGCACAAGGACAAGGTCCGCTTCGTGCAGGTCCGGCACGAGGAATCGGCGGCGCTCATGGCCTGCGGCTATGCCAAGTTCACAGGCAAGCTCGGTTGCTGCCTTGCGACCACGGGGCCTGGCGGGATCCACCTGCTCAACGGGCTCTACGATGCCAAGGCCGACCGCGCACCGGTGATCGCGATCACCGGCCTGCCGTATCACGACCTCACCGATACCCATACGCAGCAGGACGTCGACCACACGCGGCTCTTCATGGACGTTGCGCGGTACTCGGCGCGCATCATGGGGGCGGCGCAAGTGGAGAACGTCGTGTCGCTTGCCTGCCGGACGGCGTTGGCGGAGCGCGGCGTCGCGCACGTCGCGATCCCGACCGATGTGCAGGAGCAGCACATGGAGGACGCGCCGCGCTCGCCGCGCAATATCAAGCACCATGTGTCTCTGGCCGAAGCCCATGCGAGACGTCTTCCCTCGGAAGACGGCATTGCTCGTGCGGCCGAGATCATCAATGCAGGCCGTCGCGTCGCGATCCTTGCAGGCCAGGGAGCGCTCGGCGCGCGCGCGGAGCTGATCGAGACGGCCGAGAAGCTCGGCGCGCCCGTTGTCAAAGCGCTGCTCGGCAAGGCGGTTCTGCCTGACGCACACCCGCTCACCACGGGCGGCATCGGCCTGCTCGGCACGCGCCCTTCGCAGGAGGTGATGGAAGGGTGCGATACGCTGCTGATTGTCGGCAGCACGTTCCCCTACATTGAATACTACCCGAAGCCGGATCAGGCGCGGGGCGTTCAGATTGACTGCGATGCGACCCGCATCGGCCTGCGGTTTCCCGTCGAGGTCGGACTGGCCGGTGACGCCGCTGCTACGTTGCGCATCCTCAACGAGCACCTCGAGCGCAAACGGGATCGCAGCTTTCTCGAGGACGCGCAGGCGAAGATGCAGGCATGGCGCGAGCTGTTGCGCAATTCGGCGAGCAAGCCGGGCAAGCCGATGAAGCCGCAGGCGATCGCGCTGGCACTTGCGGAGCGTCTCGCGCCGGACGCCATTGTGATCTCGGATTCGGGCCACAACACCGGTCTTTGTGCCCGGTATGTCGAGCTGACCGACAGGCAGCTTTACGGCGTCTCGGGTCACATGGCGACGATGGCATGCGGCGTCACCTATGCCATTGCTGCGGCCATTGCCCATCCAGGGCGGCAGGTGGTGGCATTTGTCGGCGACGGCGGCCTCAGCATGCTGCTCGGTGAGCTTGCGACCGTCACGCGCTACAGACTGCCCATCAAGATCATCGTTCTCAAGAACAACACGCTCGGGCAGATCAAGTGGGAGCAGATGATGTTCCTTGGCAACCCGGAGTACGAGTGCGACCTCCAGCCGATTGATTTTGTGAAAGCCGCTGAGGCCATGGGACTCAAGGGGTGGAGGGTCGAAGCCGCGGAGGAGTGCGGTGAAGCCCTGGATGCCGCCTTCGGGCACGATGGCGCCGCGCTCGTCGAAGCCGTCGTCGATCCCAACGAGCCGCTGTTGCCGCCCAAGCGGATGCCAAAGTATGTGGAGAACCTCGAGAAGGCACTGAGACGCGGAACCCCGGGCGCAAGGGAGATCGAGCGGGCGCTAGAGGAGGAGCCAGCCCGCACCATGCTCGAAGCATAGGCTTGAATGGCCGATCTCGCGAAGCGCGCGCCCTTCGAGGACGCGCGGACTCGAATTCGACCGGAAGCTTGTTCCGGAGACGGAAAGTGAACTGATGCCCTTGCACTGCATGCCAGTGCAACACGCCCCGGCGCCGGATCTGCGCCGAACGGTCCGGCGTCGTGCAACCGTACAGATGGATGGAGAGTGCCTTGGCCGGTCCCCTTTACGCACCGCATTGGATGCCACCGTCGCGTCGCGCGCGGCGCGGAGGGATGGTGGCATTGGCGGGCATGGCCATGGCCGGCGCCGCATTCCTTGCCTACCGACAGGCACGGCGCGCCGAGTTGGACTACCCGGCCAAGGGGCGTTTCGTGTCCTCCGGCGGGGTGCGCCTTCACTACGTTGAGCGCGGTGCGGGAAGGCCGGTCGTGTTCCTTCACGGCAACGGCGCCATGACGGAGGACATGCTGATCAGTGGGGTCATCGACAAGACCGCGCAGCAATATCGCGCCGTGGTGTTCGATCGCCCGGGGTTCGGGCATAGCGAGCGGCCGCGCGGGCGCAAATGGACGGCCAGGGCCCAGGCATCCATTTTGCCGGAGGCCTTCCGGCTGCTCGACATCGATCGTCCCATCGTCGTGGGACATTCGTGGGGCACGCTGGTGGCGCTGGCGTTGGCCCTCGACAATCCGAGCCAGGTCTCGGGGCTGGTTCTGATCTCTGGCTACTACTACCCGACCGCGCGCGCAGACGTGGCGCTGTTTACGCCGCCGTCCATACCGGTTGTCGGCGATCTCATCAGCCACACCGTGGGGCCGTTCATCGGCGAGGCGATGGCCCCGCGCCTGATCGAGCGCATGTTCGCGCCGCAGGGGGTACCGCCGCGCTTTGCCGCCGCCTTTCCGGTTCCGCTCACGCTGCGCCCGTCTCAGATCCGCGCATTTGCGGAGGACACCGCGCACATGATCACCGCGGCGGAAAGCCTGAGCCGGCGCTATCGGTCGCTTTCTCCGCCCACGATGATCCTGGCCGGCGACGCCGACGAGGTGGTCAGCTACCGGCAGGCGCAGCGGCTGCACGCCGAAGTCGCGGGAAGCCGGCTCGACGTCCTGCACGGCGCATCTCACATGGTCCATCACGTGGCCCCCGAGCGCGTGGTGGACGCCATCAGCAGCATCGCTTCGGAGCTTCCGGAATGGCAGCGCCAGCCCGCCTGAACGACCGGCCGAGATCTCCCGAGCGGGGCGGCTTTCGACGGCGTCTGCCGGGCGGTGTCGTGGTCATGGCAGCGCTGATCGGCCTCGGCCGGATCTTCTTTGGCTCCCGCAAGGACGCACCGGCGACGGGGGCGCGGCAGGCCAGACAGACGACAAGCGGCGACGCAGCCGGGCGAGGACGCGATGCGGACGGGCCGGCGGAGATCCCGGCCAGAGGATGGATGGATGTCGGCTGGCGCCTCTACAACGAGGTGCAGGACGATCGGGTGCTTCTGGTCGCGGCGGGGGTGACCTTCTACGGTCTGCTCGCGCTTTTCCCGGCGATCGGAGCGCTCGTTTCGCTCTACAGCCTGTTTGCCGATGCCGCCACGATCAACCAGCACTTCGGGCTGCTCGCCGGCTTCCTGCCGGGTGGTGCGCTCGAGGTCATCGGCGATCAGGTCAGACGTATCGCAGAGCAGGACCAGGGCAAGCTGGGGCTCGGATTTCTCATCTCCCTGGTTCTGTCCCTCTGGGGTGCCAATGCCGGCACCAAATCCATCTTCGACGCGCTCAACATCATCTACGGGGAGGAGGAGAAGCGCGGCTTCATCAAGGTGACGCTTTGGTCGTTGACCTTCACGGCTGGGGCAATCGCCTTGGCGTTGATAGCGTCGGCAAGCGTCGTTGCGGTTCCGATCGTGCTCGGGCTGCTGGGTGTTTCCCAGGGCTCCGGCCCCGGTCTTCTCGCGCTGATGCGCTGGCCGCTGTTGGGCGTGCTGATCTTGCTCGCTCTCGCCTGCCTCTACCGTTTCGGTCCGAGCCGCGCCCGGCCGCAATGGCGCTGGGTGACCTGGGGCAGCGCCATCGCCGGCGCAATCTGGATTGCCGGCTCGCTGGCCTTCTCCTGGTACGTGGCGAACTTCGGAAACTACAACGCGACCTACGGGTCGCTCGGCGCGGTGATCGGCTTCATGATCTGGATGTGGCTCTCGACCATCGTGGTGCTGCTGGGAGCAGAGATAAACTCCGAGATGGAGCACCAGACCGCGAAGGACACGACCGAGGAGCGCGGCAAGCCCCGGGGCGCCCGCGGTGCCCGGATGGCCGATGAGATCGGCGAAGCCCGCGCCTGAGCCTCGACCACGCCCGAAGCAGGGGCTCCGGGTCCCTACCGCAGCAGGAACGCAGGTCGCCTGCGCCGGGCTGGGCAAGGATCTAGGCCCGTCGCGCAAGTCCGGTTCGAGGAGATGGGTGCAAGTCTGATCGCTCGCGGGAACCTACCGGGCCGGCCCCTGTTCCTGTGGAAGCATCACATCGGGATCGGGCTTATGAACAACAGCACATCGGCTTCGCTTTCGCGCAGAGGCGTAATTGCGGGATCGGCCGCGTGCCTTGCAGCCGCGTCCGCTTCCCCGGGCAATGCGCAAGAGACCTCGCCACCTTTGCCGCAGGAGCGGCCAGCGCAGGCCGCGCAAGGGGATGTGGGGAGCGTGCGTCTCAAGGTGAATGGCGTGGAGCGCGTGCTTGATCTCGATCCCCGGACGTCTTTGCTCGACGCGTTGCGCGAGCACCTGCGCCTGACCGGAAGCAAGAAGGGCTGCGACCAAGGCCAATGCGGCGCATGCACTGTTCTCATCGATGGCCGCCGCACCGCCTCGTGTCTGACGCTCGCGGTGATGCACGAGGGGGATGATATCGTCACCATCGAGGGCCTCGGAACGCCGCTCAACCCGCATCCGATGCAGGCGGCTTTCGTGGCGTACGATGCCTTCCAGTGCGGCTACTGCACACCTGGCCAGATTTGCTCGGCGGTGGCCGTGCTGGCAGAGATCCGCTCCGGCATCCCCAGCTACGTCACGGCCGATCTGAATGCATCGTCCGACCTGACGCCGGAGGAGTTGCGGGAGCGCATGAGTGGCAACATCTGTCGCTGCGGTGCCTACTCGAACATCATCGAGGCCATCTCGGATGTCGCGGGGAGGCGGGTATGAGGGCCTTCACGTATCAGCGGGTCAGCACGCCGGACGAGGCCGTCGACGCTGCTCGGACGCATCCCGGTGCCAAGTTCGTGGCCGGTGGCACCAATCTCCTCGATCTCATGAAGCTCCAGATCGAGACACCGATGCATCTGATCGATGTCAACAGGCTCGGGCTCGACAGCATCGAGAGCATGCCTGACGGCGGCTTGCGCATCGGGGCGCTGGTCCGCAACACCGATCTTGCCGCGGATCCACGCGTACGCCGCGACTACGGTGTCCTCGCGCGCGCCTTGCTCGCGGGGGCTTCAGGACAACTGCGCAACCGTGCCACCACGGCTGGAAATCTCCTGCAGCGCACCCGTTGTCCCTACTTCTACGATACGAACCAGGCCTGCAACAAACGCCAGCCCGGCAGCGGCTGCAGCGCTCTCGGGGGCTACAGTCGCCATCACGCGATCGTGGGTGGCAGCGACGCCTGCATTGCGGTTCATCCCAGCGACATGGCCGTTGCTCTGCGCGTATTGGATGCGACGGTCGAGACGCTCCGGCCCGATGGCTCCTCGCGCACGATCCCAATTGCGCAGTTTCATCGCCTCCCCGGTGACACGCCTCATATCGAGACTGCATTGGATGCGGGCGAGCTGATCACCGGCGTGACCCTTCCCGCACCCGTCGGCGGCGTACACACCTACCGAAAGGTGCGGGACCGGGCCTCCTATGCGTTCGCGCTGGTCTCGGTCGCTGCGATCGTGAAGGACGACGGCTCCGGCCGCATCGCGCTCGGCGGCGTCGCTCACAAGCCCTGGCGCGATGAGCAGGCAGAAGGCAGTCTGGCACAAGGGGCCGCTGCCGTGACGCCGCGCCTGTTGGCCGCCCCGCGCCCCACATCCGACAACAGCTTCAAGGTGAAGCTCGTCGAGCGCACCCTGGCGTCCATTCTCGCCGAGAGGAAGAGCTGAGCATGAAGTTCGATCGTGCCGCGGGGATAAATCCCATTGACCAACTCTCGGTCGTCGGCCAACCGGTGGCACGTATCGAGGGCCATCTCAAAGCCACGGGCCGCGCGACCTACGCCTATGAGTGGCATGATCCCGTGCCTGACGCAGCATATGGCGAGATCGTAGGCGCCGGCATCGCCAAGGGGCGCATCGAGACGGTCGACACCGATGCGGCAGCGCGGATGCCGGGTGTCCGTACCGTCGTGACGGCGCAGAACAGCGGGCCCCTTTCGAAGGGCGAGCACAACACCGCCATCCTGCTTGGCGGTCCCGAAGTCCAGCACTACCATCAGGCGGTCGCGCTGGTCGTGGCCGATACCTTCGAGCAGGCACGCGACGCCGCCCGCGCCGTGAAGATCACCTACAGCTCGCGCGGCGGCGCCTATGACCTTGCTGCCGGCAAGGAGGGCAGCCAGCCGGCAGAGGCGCAGGATGCGCCGGCCGACACGCAGGTCGGCGACTTCGATGGCGCGTTCCGCTCGGCGCCTGTGCGGCTCGACCAGACCTACACCACGCCCGACCAGTCGCACGCGATGATGGAGCCGCACGCAACCGTCGCCAGCTGGAGCGACGACACCCTCACCGTATGGACCTCCAACCAGATGGTCGCGTGGGCCGTGCGTGATCTTGCCGCGACCTTGAGGATCGAGCGCGAAAAGGTGCGCGTGCTTTCGCCCTACATCGGCGGTGGGTTTGGGGGCAAATTGTTCCTGCGCGCCGATGTCGTGCTGGCGGCATTGGGTGCCCGCGCGACGCGTCGCCCGGTGAAGGTGGCGCTGCCGCGGCATCTGATCTTCAACAACACCACGCATCGCCCCGCAACGATCCAGCGCATCCGCATCGGCGCAACGCGCGACGGCAAGATCACGGCGATCGGGCACGAGAGCTGGTCCGGCGATCTGGAGGACGGCAAGCCCGAGGCCGCCGTGCAGCAGACGCGGTTGCTCTATGCCGGCGCCAACCGCATGACGGCGACGCGGCTTGCCGTTCTGGATCTCCCCGAAGGCAACGCCATGCGCGCGCCGGGCGAGGCCTCCGGCATGATGGCGCTTGAGATCGCCATCGACGAGATGGCCGAGCAGCTCGGCCTCGATCCGATCGAGTTTCGCATCCTCAACGATACGCAGATCGTGCCCGACAGCCCGGACAAGTCCCATGCGGCGGATCCACAGAGCAAAGCGGGCTCGAGAAGCGCCTCGCAGCAGGGCCTGGCGTTCTCGCAGCGCCGCTTGGTGGAGTGCCTGCGCATCGGTGCGGATCTGTTCGGATGGGGGGCGCGCGCCTCACAGCCACTGCAGCGCCGCGAAGGGCGCTGGCAGATCGGCATGGGCGTCGCCGCCGCATTCCGCAACAACATCCTGATGACGTCGGGCGCGCGCGTACGACTGACGCGGTCGGGAAACGTCATCGTCGAAACCGACATGACGGACATCGGTACGGGCAGCTACACGATCATCGCGCAAACGGCTGCGGAGATGACGGGCGTGCCGCTCGAGCGCGTGGAGGTGCGGCTCGGCGACTCGCGGCTTCCTGTCTCGGCGGGATCCGGCGGCCAATGGGGCGGCAACAGCTCCACCGCGGGCGTCTATGCCGCCTGCGTCAAGCTGCGCGAGGCGATCGTGCAGCGGCTCGGCCTGAACGCGGCGGACGCCGTGTTCCGCGGCGGCTTCGTGCTTTCCGGGGATCGCAGCGTGCCGTTGCGCGAGGCGGTGCGGCAGGGCGAGCTCGTCGCCGAGGACAGCATCGAGTTCGGCGAGATCGAGAAACAGCACCAGCAGTCGACATTCGGCGCGCACTTCGTCGAGGTCGCGGTCGACACGGCGACGGCGGAGACGCGCGTCCGTCGGATGCTGGCGGTGTGCGACTGTGGTCGCATCCTCAATCCGCGCACGGCCCGAAGCCAGGTCATCGGCGCGATGACCATGGGCGTCGGCGCCGCCTTGATGGAAGGCCTTGTAGTGGACAAGCGCCACGGGTTCTTCGCCAACCACGACCTGGCCCAGTACGAGGTGCCGGTTCATGCCGACATCCCGCATCAGGACGTGCTGTTCCTCGCGGGAGAAGATCCGATGTCCTCTCCGATGAAGGCCAAGGGCGTGGCGGAGCTCGGCATCTGCGGCGTCGCGGCCGCCATCGCCAACGCAATCTACAATGCAACCGGCGTGCGTGTGCGCGACTACCCCATCACCCTCGACAAGGTGTTCGAAGGGATCTCCGCCTGACCAGCTTGCGCTGGGGGCGCCCCAGCTCCACGGTGCAAGTGCCGCCGGCCGTGCCCCTGGCGTGGGGCCGGGGTCATCTGCCCATCCCCCAGCCAAGCGGCGGTGCGGCCACGAGGTGTGGCGAGCCGCCCAGGCCCGCCGCCCAACAGCGCGCGTCGTGATGTTTTGGCCAATCAAATCAAAATGCTGGCGACCCCGACAGGATTTGAACCTGTGACCCCCAGATTAGGAATCTGGTGCTCTATCCAGCTGAGCTACGGGGCCGGCTCGCGAGCAGGGCTCCCGACCGAGGCGGCAGAGCGCAAAATGGCTGCGCCGCCGGCGCCGGGAGCCGAGGGCCCCCCTTGCGCGAGCACACTAGCCGAAAGTTGCCGCGGCTTGTAGCCGGATGCGGCTGATTTTCACCGGCGACCCACCGGGATGGGCAGGGGGCTCGCCGCCGGCTCGGGGCAACGGGCACACGCCGGGTGCGGTGGCGGTGCCCTCCCGCGCAAATTGCCCCTGTCTGGCGGATCGGCGCACGGCTCTGAGCCGCGCCGTTCGGACGGATGTCCCTGAACGAGGCGCGCTCGTGGCTTCGCCCGTGGCCGGGGCGGGGACGGGCGGGCTCAATCGCGCGCACTTGGCGGGTGGCCTTCGTGCCGGCCAGGCCGTGGGTCCGGGGGGCGGCGGAATGAGGCGCGGGCAAGATGGGCGCTAGCGCGACAGCTCCTTGAGGCCGCGGCGGATGAGCTTGGCGGTGTCGGCCTCCTCGCCCAGCTCGCGCAGGGCCGCGGCCACGGCCTGGCTCGCGGGGCCGGGCTGGTAGCCGAGATTGGTGAGCGCCGAGATGGCCTCGGCGGCCGCCGTGCTCTCGGGTGCTGCGGCGGGAAGGGAGGCGGACGCGGCGGCGCCGAGGCCGGCCGCCGAGAAGGCCGGCGACTTGTCCTTGAGCTCGAGGACGATGCGCTGGGCGAGCTTCTTGCCGACGCCCTGGGTGCGCTCCACGGCTGCCCAGTCCTGCAGGGCGATGGCGTTGGCCAGGTCCTGCGGCGACAGCGTGCCGAGCACGGCCAGCGCGACCTTGGAGCCGACGCCCTGGACGCCCTGCAGGGCCCGGAACCAGGCACGCTCCAGCTCGCTCGTGAAGCCGAACAGGCGGATGGCGTCCTCGCGGACGTGGGTCTCGATGGCCAGGCTGACCTCGCTGCCGGACTGGAGGCTGCGCAGGGTGCGGGCGGAGGCGAACACCTCATAGCCGACGCCGTTGACGTCGATGATGGCGTGCTGCTCGCCGACCGCATCGACGAGGCCGCGCAGCTTGCCGATCATGGCAGGGCCTCCCGGGACAGGCGGGCCGCGATCTTGCGCTCGGTGCCGCGGTGGCTGGCGTGGCAGATGGCGATGGCCAGGGCGTCGGCCTCGTCGGCGCTGTCGAAGCGGGCCTTGGGGAGAAGGAAGCCGATCATGGCCTGGATCTGGCCTTTCTCGCCGTGGCCGGTCCCGGTCACGGTCTTCTTCACCACGTTGGGCTGATACTCGGCGATGCGCAGGCCGCTCTGGGCCGGGGCCAGGAGGGCGATGCCACGGGCCTGGCCGAGCTTCAGCGTGGCGCGGGCATCCTTGTTGACGAAGGTCTCCTCGATGGCGGCCTCCTGGGGATGGTGGGCGGCGATGACGGCGCGCAGCCCCTCGTGCAGGGCGCGCAGGCGGTAGGCGAGGTCGTCCTCGGCATCGGACGTGATCAGCCCGCTGGCGACGTAGACGAGGCGCGACCCCTCCGCCTCGACGATGCCCCAGCCGGTGCGGCGCAGGCCCGGGTCGATGCCGATGATGCGAATCGAAGTGCTGTGCATGGCCTCGTTTACCATGCCGCGGCGCACGTGGCCGCGTTCCAGCCTGGTGAAGGCCGCAATGTCACCCGTGCGACAAAACAGGTGAAACAATTGTGAAATTGATCTTGCGCTGCACAACCAGCGGTGCGCAATATGGTGCTGCGCACAAACGCGATCTCGAACGTGAGAGTGAGTGCCATGGCGACGACCGAGCTTGTCCCTGCCTCTGACGCGGCTCATGCGGCCGCGGTGCCGCAAGCGCAAACCCTGCAGCGTTTCCTGGTCGCGGGCTTCCCCACGCAGCGCGCGGACGGCACGCTGGACGAGTGCCTCGAGACGCAGATGCAAGGCGCCTGGCAGGCGCTGTTTGCGGCGATGAAGGCGGCCGGCTTCGAGCGGCATCACCTGCGCAACACCACCATGTACCTCAAGGTCGGCGGGCAGACGCAGCTGTTCCGCCGCGTCAGGGACCGGATGCTGCAGCGGATGCCCGTGCCGTCGGCATGCCTGCACGTGAGCGAGCTGGAGACGGCCGCGCCCGTGGTCGAGATCGAAGGCCAAGCCTGCAAGGACTGACGCTGCCGGCAACCTCGGGCGGCACCGACGACGGCCAGGTCTAGGCCGCGGTGAGCTTGGCCAGCACCGCGTCCGACACCTCGAAATTCGAGTAGACGTTCTGCACGTCGTCGTCCTCCTCGAGGCCGGCGATGAGCTTGAGGATGGCGGCCGCCTTCTCCTCGTCGACGGCGGTCGTCTGCGCCGGACGCCACAGGGCCTTGGCCGAGGTGGCCTCGCCGAGCTTGGCGATGAGGGCGCCGGAGACGGTCGCGAGATCCTCGAAGGCACAGGTGATGACGTGTCCCGTCTCGCTCGAGACCACATCCTCGGCGCCGGCCTCGATGGCGGCCTCGAGCACGTCGTCGGCGGAGCCCGCCTGCGGCGGATACACGATCTCCCCCGCGTGCGCGAACATGTGGCTGACGGCGCCGGTGGCGCCCAGGTTGCCGCCGTGCTTGGTGAACACGGCGCGAACGGCCCCGCCGGTGCGGTTGCGGTTGTTGGTCAACGCCTCGACGATGACGGCGACGCCGCCGGGCCCGTAGCCCTCGTAGCGGATGCTCTCGTAGTTCTCGGTGTCGGCGCCCGCCGCCTTCTTGATGGCGCGCTCGATGTTGTCCTTGGGCATGTTCTCGGCACGCGCGGCCTGGATGGCCAGGCGCAGGCGCGGGTTCATGGTCGGGTCCGCGGCGCCATGCTTCACCGCGACGGTGATCTCGCGCGCCAGCTTGGCGAACAGCTTGGAGCGCGCCGCGTCCTGGCGCCCCTTGCGGTGCATGATGTTCTTGAACTGCGAATGGCCGGCCATTTCCCGTCTCTTGCAGGCTGAATTGAGTCGTGAGCAGGGCCCGTTATAGGTTGGCGGGGCGCGCAAATCCAGCCTTGCGGAGGTGCCTGCCGCCACGCCGGACGGAGCCGGCGCCCTTGGCCTTCACAACTGCGTCAGCCGGTAATTTTGGGGGCCAGCGCCGCGTATTCCAAGGCATAGTTCCGCGGCGCGGCCCGATCCCGCGCCTTCCCAAGGCCCATGGAGGCAGACGCATGCTTTTCACCCGCAGGCCCGAGATCGCCCCGTCCGAGATCACGCCCCGCTCGGTCTATCTGAGCCGGCGCGAGCTGATGGCCGGTACGGGGGCCCTCCTCGCCGGCGGCCTCGTCGCGGGCGAGGCGTCCGCGGCACCGCTGGAGGCCGCCAAGAGCCGGTTCTCGACGGACGAGAAGCCGACGGCGAAGAAGGATGCGACGAGCTACAACAATTTCTACGAGTTCGGCACCGACAAGGCCGATCCGGTCGCCTATGCCGGCAAGCTGAAGACGAGCCCGTGGACGGTGAAGGTGGACGGACTGGTCGGCAAGCCGGCGGACTACCAGCTCGAGGACATCCTGAAGGGCGTGGCGCTCGAGGAGCGCATCTACCGCATGCGCTGCGTCGAGGGCTGGTCGATGGTGATCCCGTGGATCGGCTTCCCGCTGGCGGAGCTGCTGAAGCGGGTCGACACGCAGGGCAGCGCCAAGTACGTGGCCTTCGAGACGCTGAAGCGGCCGAGCGAGATGCCGGGCCAGCGCGGCATCTTCCAGGCGCTGCCGTGGCCCTACGTCGAGGGCCTGCGTCTCGATGAGGCGATGCATCCCCTCACCATCCTGGCCGTGGGCATGTACGGCGAGACGCTGCCGAACCAGAACGGCGCGCCGATCCGGCTGGTGGTGCCGTGGAAGTACGGCTTCAAGAGCATCAAGTCGGTGGTGCGCATCTCGCTCGTCGAGACGCAGCCGCCGACGTCCTGGTCGCTGCAGAACCCGAGCGAGTACGGCTTCTTCTCCAACGTCAACCCGGATGTGGACCACCCGCGCTGGAGCCAGAAGACGGAGCGGCGCATCGGCGAGGGATCGGGCCTGCTCGCCAGCCGCAAGCCGACGCTGATGTTCAACGGCTACGCCGAGCAGGTCGCCAGCCTCTATGCGGGGCTCGACCTCAGGAAGAACTACTGATGGCGAGCCAGGCGCGCGAGAGCGGCTGGTCGCCGTCCGCGGCGCGGCGCCTCGTCCTCGGCGCGGATCCGATACGCCGCGGCGTCTACCTGCTCGGCGCCGTGCCGGGCGTGTGGACCTTCTATCTCGGCGTGATGGACAGGCTTGGTGCCGATCCGGTGGCGATCCTGGAGCGCACGCTCGGCCTGTGGGCGCTGCGCTTCCTGATTCTCGGTCTCGCCATCACCCCGCTGCGCCGGCTCGGGGGGCCGAGCCTCATTCGCTATCGCCGCGCCATAGGGCTGCTCGCCTTCTACTACGCCGCGGCGCATCTTGCGGTGTATCTCGTCCTCGACCGGGGCCTCGACCTGGCGAGCATCTGGGCCGACATCGTGAAGCGCCCCTACATCACGGCGGGCATGGCGAGCTTCGCGATTCTCGTCCCGCTTGCCGCTACATCGAACGCGACCATGATTCGACGCCTGGGCGGGCAGGCCTGGCAGAGGCTGCACAGATGGGTGTATGCGGCCGCGGCGCTCGCAGCCCTGCATTTCGTCCTGCTGGTGAAAGTGGTGCCCGGAGAGCCGCTGCTCTACGCCGTTTTAGTCGCGCTCCTGCTGGGGTTACGGGCCTACTTCAGCGTCCGGAAGCGGTTGCAGCGGGGCGGTGCCGCCGGGCGGTCTGCGCCACGAGGCGTTGCGCGTTAACCAATCGTTAACCATTGAGGCCTAGCGTTTGGCTCACAGGGCCGGACATGGCCGGATCGTGCTGCTGCCCACAGCGATCCACCCGGAAGTGACGAGTATCAGCTTTCGTCGTCCGATCGCCCCGTAGCTCTCTCTCGACGATGACCAGCGGCCCGGTAGGTGCAAGGCACCACCGGGCCGCCGCACGTTTCGGGGCCTCGCGTGCCGTGCCCCGGTGGCGGCGATCGACCCTCGGCACCACAAACGCGGCCGTGCAGGATGCTCGCCCTAGATGGCGTTGGCGCGAGCCAGGGCCTCGATATCGGCCCGGGTGTAGCCGATCTCGGTGAGCACGGCCTCGGTATCGGCGCCGAGCAGGGGCGGTGGACGGGTCGCCTCGGGATCGCCGCTCTCGAGGCGGAAGCCGGATCGCACCACGGCCACGGGACGGTCGACGCCCGGGGACGTCGCGAAGCTCTTGATGAAGCCGCGCTCGGTGACTTGCGGGTGGGCGAGGATCTCCGGAACCGAGAAAACCTCGCCGGCGGGAACGCCTGCGGCGTTGAGCAGGGCTGACCATTGGCGCGCCGGGCGGGAGGCGAGCGCCTGCTCGATCTCGTGCTTGAGGTCGAAGCGGCGCGCGAGCCGATGGTCGCGCTCGGCAAAGCGCGGGTCGGTGACAAGGTCGGGGCGTTCGAGGACCCGGCAGAGCGCCTCGAACTGGTCCTGCTTGTTGGCCGCGATATTGAGCAGTCCCTCCCTCGTCGCAAAGGTGCCGGAGGGGCTCGCCGTGATGTTCTCGTTGCCCATGGGCGCCGGGTCGATGCCGCCGATGAGGCAGTTGGAGACCTGCCAGCCCATGGTGGCGAGAACGGCCTCGAGCATGGAGACGTCGATGCGCTCGCCCTTGCCGGTCTGCATGCGGCGCACGAGCGCGGCCGAGATGGCGAAGGCGGCGGTCAGTCCACCGATGGTGTCGGCAATGGGATAGCCGACGCGCAGCGGTGCACTCGCCTCGTCGCCCGTCACGCTCATGACGCCCGACAGGCCCTGCACGATCTGGTCGTAGGCCGGGTTGTCGCGCAAGGGGCCGTCCTGCCCGAAACCGGAGATGGCGCAGTAGACGAGACCCGGGCGAACCTGCGCCAGCGTCTCGTAGGCGAGCCCGAGCCTCGCCATGACGCCGGGGCGAAAATTCTCGACCACGACGTCGGCGGTGGCGAGCAGGCGGGAGAACACCTCGCGGCCCTCCACGCTCTTGAGATTGACGGTGATCGAGCGCTTGCCCGCGTTCTGGGCGAGGAAGGAGGTGCCCATCAGCGCCTTGTTGAGGCCCAGGTCGGTGCCGAGCACGCGTGCGAGGTCGCCCGTGCCCGGCATCTCCACCTTGATGACGTCGGCGCCCAGCACGGCGAGCTGATAGCAGCAGAAGGGACCCGCAAGCACGTTCGTCAGATCGAGCACGCGGATGCCGTCGAGCAGCGCCATCCCTTCCTCCGGCTGATGCGAGATCGAGCGGGCCCAGGATGCCCGGACCGGGATTGTCTAGCAGAGCCCGGTCGCGCCTTCCCACCTCCTTCTGCAGTTGCGAGGCGAAATCATCCTTGCCCTGACCTGCCGGCGGTGCAGGCAAGGCACCTGCGCGGCGCCAGGCACTGGACCTCGCCGTGGGACTTGGGCACCTTCGCAGGCAAAGCCCGTCGCCGCACCGCTCGCAGGCGCAGGGCCCAAAAGGGTCATTTGGGGACGAAGCGCGTGCAGACATTCGACTACGTGATCGTCGGGGCCGGGTCGGCGGGATGCGTGCTGGCCAACCGGCTGAGCGAGGACGGCGGCGCCAGCGTGCTCGTGCTGGAGGCGGGACCCAGCGACTGGCACCCCTACATCCACATTCCTGCCGGCTTCATCAAGACGTTCCACGACGCGCGCGTGAACTGGCTCTACCAGATGGAGCCCTCGCAGTGGACGGGCGGGCGCCGGATCCTGGCGCCGCGCGGCAAGACGCTCGGGGGCTCGAGCTCGATCAACGGGCACATCTACAACCGCGGCCAGCCCATGGATTTCGATACCTGGGCGCAGCTCGGCAATCGCGGCTGGGGATATGCCGACGTGCTGCCCTACTTCCGGCGCATGGAGCGGCGTCTCGGGCAGGGCGATCCGGCCTACCGCGGCCAGGACGGCGCGCTCACCGTCACGGACATCGGCTGGTCGCACCCGTTGTGCGAGGCTTTCATCCAGGGTGCGGTCGAGTTGGGCATCCCGCGCAATCCCGACTACAACGGCGTCAAGCAGGAGGGCGTTTCCTATGCCCAGCGCACGATCAACAACGGACGCCGGGTGAGCGCGGCCGTCGCCTTCCTGCATCCGGCCATGAAGCGGGCGAACCTGCAGGTCGTCACGCGCGCGCACGCGACACGCATCGACCTCGAGGGCAGCCGCGCCGTCGGCGTCACCTACCGGGTGGGCGGGCGCACGGGGCGGGAGGTCCGCGTGCGCGCGGGGCGCGAGGTGATCCTGTCCGGGGGAACGTTCAACTCGGCGCAGCTGCTCCTGCTCTCCGGCATCGGCCCGCCCGAGCAGCTCGGTGCGCACGGCATCGCAGTACGGCACGCGCTGCGCGGCGTCGGCGAGGGCTTGAAGGACCACTACGCGCCGCGGTTCGTAGCGCGCGTGAAGAACATCGACACCATCAACGAGCGTGCGCGCGGGCTGCGGCTGGCGCGGGAGGTCGCGCATTGGGTGCTCGCGCGCAAGGGCATCCTGGCGCTGAGCCCGACGCTGATCTATTGCTTCTGGCGCTCTGAGCCGAGCGTGCCCGTGAGCGACCTGCAGCTCACCTTCACGCCGGCGAGCTACCTGGAGGGCGTGCAGGGCCAGCTCGAGCGGCAGCCCGGCATGACGGTGGCCTCCTGGCAGCAGCGGCCGGAAAGCAGGGGCTACGTACGCCTGCGCTCGGCCGACCCGTTCGAGGCGCCGGTGATCCAGCCCAACTATCTCGCCGAGGAGGCCGATCGGCGCGTGCTGCTCGCCGGCATGAAGCTGGCGCGGCGACTGCTCGCCTCGCGCCCCTTGCAGCCTTACTACGACTACGAGGATTTCCCGGGCCCCAAGGTGCAGAGCGACGAGGACCTGCTCGAGGCGGCCAAGCAGCGCGGCACCACCACCTTCCACCCCTCGGGCACCTGCCGCATGGGGCCGCGGACGGACCCCAACGCGGTCGTCGACGACCAGCTGCGCGTGCACGGCCTCACGGGACTGCGTGTCGTCGATGCGTCCATCATGCCGACGATGCTGTCAGCCAATCTCAACGCCGCCACATTGATGCTCGCCGACAAGGCGTCCGACATGATCCGGGGCAAGGCGGCGCCGGAGCCGGTGCGGCTGCCGGAGACGGCCTGAAGCCGCATCTGGAATAGCCACAATCCTTGCCAATCCTGCGCCCGGCAAGCGGGAGAGGGATTGCGCGCCATGAGCACATCTGAGCGGGACTGTGATCTGCTGATCGTCGGCGCGAGCTTCGCAGGCCTCGTGGCGGCGCGGACGGCCGCCATGCGCGGGCTCAAGGTGGTCGTCATCGATGCCAAGCGCGAGGCCGGGCACCGGGTCGCGACGACGGGCATCCTGGTCAAGGAGGCGGCCGAGGAGATCGACGTGCCGCACGCGCTGACGCGGCGGGTGCACGGCGTGCGGCTCTATGCGCCGAGCCTCACCCACATCGACCTGTTCGCGCCGGGCTATTTCTTCCTCACCACCGACACGGCGAACCTGCTGCGCTGGCTCGCGGCGGAGGCCGAGCGCGCCGGCGCCCGTCTCCTCTGGGGGACGCGCTTCGACGGCGGCGGCTGGGATGGCGAGGTCTACCGCGCCAAGGGCTTGGACCTCGGCGCACGCTACGTGCTCGGCGCGGACGGCGGCCGCTCGGCCGTGGCGCGCCATTTCGGCCTGGGGCGCAACACGCGCTTCCTGACCGGTCTGGAGCTCGAGTACGAGGGGCTGGCGGCGGATCCGCGCTTCCTGCACTGCTTTCTCGACAGCGAGATCGCCCCTGGCTACATCGCCTGGGTGGCGCCGGGGCCGGCGCATTGCCAGGTCGGGTTGGCCGCGGGCGCGGGGCGGCAGGCACGGCTTGCTCCCTTCCTCGCTCATACCGAGCCGCTGTTCGGCTTCGCGTCGGGGCGCATCGTGGGGCAGCGCGCCGGCCGCATCCCGTGCGGGGGCCTCGTGGCGCGCTGGGCCGACCGCGGCGTCATGCTGATCGGCGATGCGGCGGGGGTCGTGTCGCCGGCGACGGGTGGCGGCATCCGCTACGCCTTCCGCTACGGGCGGCGTGCGGGCCAGCTCATCGCCGACCACCTGCAACACCTGGGGCCAGCGCCGGACGTCGTGCTGGCGCGCGAGCTGCCGCAGTTCGCGCTGAAAGGCGCCATGCGCCGCGCGCTCGATGTCGCCCCGCCCAACGCGCTTTTGTCGCTCGCCTTGAAGAGCGCGCCGATGCGCTGGCTGGCGCAGCACGTCTACTTCCACAAGCGCGGGGCGCGCGGACTGTCGTTCGCCGAGTTCGAGGCGCGGCTCGCGGCACTGGGGGCCGAGGCGCCGGCCGACGTGCCCGCCACCTAGGCCGGGGCCGCGGCAGGAAAGGTGGCGGCATAGGGCTCGCGCGGGATGCGCAGGGCGTTCACCAGGCAGGAGACCGTGCGGTAGAAGCCCGCGAGCAAGAGAAGCTCGATGATTGCCTGCGGGCTGAAATGCGCCGCCAGCCTCTCCCACAGGGGATCGCCGATGTCAGCCGTCTCGTGCAGGCTGTCGCTGAAGGCGACGAGCAGCGCATCCTCCTGCGACCAGCAGGGGCTTGCCTCGTCGCCGTGGACGAGGGCATGGACCTGGGCACGATCGAGGCCGGCGCGCTCGGCGAAGAAGCTCACATGCACGCCCCACTCGTACTCCGCCCCGCAGCGGGCCGTCGTGCGGTCGATGACGATCTCGCGCTGGCGCAGGGTGAGGTGCCCCTTGTCCAACAGCCCCCCGCCCATGAAGCGGGCAAACAGACGCTCGTCACACGCCAGAATCCGGAACAGGGTCAGCGGCGGGACGCCCGGCGGCATGATGCTGGCGAGCCGCTCGGCCACGGCAGGCGGAAAGGGCGGCTCGGCCGGGGGAATGCGCGACGGTCGGGACATGCGCGGCTCCTTCACGGTGTGCTATGGGATGCATAGCATAGAGAGTCGCGCGATGCTACGGAAATAATAGCATGAGAAAGCCTGTACCGGGCAAGGCCGTCCGCGGCTCGACGACGGGGCGGCCGGTGATGGCGCTGCTCGACCTGCTCGGGCGGCGCATGACGCTGCGGGTGGTGTGGGAGCTGCGGCATGGGCCGCTGACGTTCCGGGCCTTGGAGGCTGCGGCTGAGACCAACCCGAGCGTGCTGAATGCGCGCCTGGCCGAGCTCAGGGAGGCGCGCCTCGTCGCGCACGCGGATGGCGGCTACGCGCTGACAGCGCTCGGGCGGGAGCTGCTCGAGCTGCTGGAGCCGTTCCACGCGTGGGCCGATAAATGGGCCGTGGCACAGGGCAAGGGGCCCGCCAAGCGCGGGCCCTGAGCCGTCACGCCGCCTTCTCGTCCGCGCGCGCGCCCGACATGGCGTCGCTCCTGTCGCTCAGCACCATCAAGAGCGGTGTCAGGCCTTCGATCTCGACGATGCGGAAGACCTCGATGTCGGAACGGGCCTTCTCGCCCCAGCCCGCGATCTGCAGGGCGCGCTCGGCCTTGGAGAAGAGGCCGTGGTTGCGGATCGGCCGCCTGTCGAGATAGCGCTTCTTCTCCTCGTCGGAGTAGTTGTGCTCCTCGGCCCATTTCTGCCGCACCTCGGTGAGGTCCGTCGTGCTCGGCGCGGCCTCGTCCTCCTTCAGTCGCTCAAGCTCGCTCTTGCCCCAGGGCAGGCGCCGGCCCCAGAGCTTCGGCGCGGCATCCGGCCAGTCGATCAGCTTCAGGTCCGAGAGCACGCCGGCAAGCTGGTTGATGACGACGCCGCGGGCAGACTCAGCCTTGTCGTCGGGATCGCAGGCATAGAGGTTGGGGATCACGAAGTACGAGCGATGATCGTGGTGCAGGAAATGGCGCCGCACCCATTCGCGGTCGGCGCCAGCTTCCTGCCCCCGCGCGATCGCCGTTTCGATGGCGTCATTGATCTGACGCACCAGCTGGCCGGAGGGGCGGATCGAGGGCGGCTCGCGCGGCGGGTTGACGATGGCGAGCGCCAGAAGGCCCAGGTCGATGCCAACCGTGGCGAGCAGCGCAATGAGGTCGCGCCCGGTGATGGGCTCGCCGCCGGCGGTGCGGCCGAAGGAGCCCGAGCTGCCGGCCGTGAAGATGTAGGTCAGTAGCCCCGAGGTATAGGCGCCGATGTTGCGCCAGAGGTTCTTCACGGCGTTGGCTACGCCGGCCGGACCCTCGTTGAATACGGCCTCCCGCAACTTCAGCTCGGCGGGCTGCTCGCTCTGGCCGGCCGCCGCGCGCAGCCGCTCGGCGAGCGTCGGGTCGTAGCAGGAGAAGCCCGGCTGGTTGGGCGCGACGGCGACGCTCGAGGCGAGCGCGCGCATCTCGGCCGCCGTCGAGCGTCCGAGCTGGTTGCTGCGCGCGGCGATGTTGCGGGCGCGGCCGCGGATCTCGGAGGCGCGGGCCTCGAAGGCGCGCTGGCGCTCCTCCACCGTGCCGCCGTCGAACTGCGAGGCCGCCTTGCGCAGATTCTCGATGTCGGCCTGTACGGGCTCGAGCCATGCGCGGGTCATGCCGTCGCGAAGGGTGGTGACGCTGTCGCGCACGCCGCGCCGCGCATTGTAGAGGGGGCCCCGGCCGGCGCCGGAGGGAATGCCGCAGCTGCCGCCGGCGGTCTCCTCGCGCGTCATCTGGGTGTCGGACCAGGACACGACGCTGTCGAGCTGGCCGCGCACGGCATCGAGGCGGGCGGCGATGACGGCCGAGGCGTCGCGCGCATCCTCCTGCAGCCCGGCGAGGCCCGTGCGGGTTGCCTCCTCGCCCGAGATCAGGCTCCACCAGAAGCCGTAGCCGAACCCGATCGACCACATGGCGAGAAAGCAGTAGAGCGGAAAGGTGACGAGGCGCTCGCGCCAGTGGCGCTGGGCGCCGAAGGTCTCCCGCAGCATCAGCCACATCAGGAAGGTGAGGGCGACCACCACCAGGATCACGAGCACGTCGTTGGAGATCGACATGCCGCCCGGGGTGGGGGTCGCCGCGCTCGAGGAGACGCCGACGATGAAGTCGCGCATGCCGTGCCAGGTGGCGTAGCCGGAGATGATCAGCAGCATGAAAGAGGCGATGCCGATCAACGTGTTGCGGCCGAGGATGTAGTCGACCGCCTTGTTGATGAGAGTGGAGGGAGACTGGGTCATCGGAAAGCACCCTTCTACAACTCGGCCGTTTATGCGTGGGAACGGCGCAAAGCGCACGGGCCACGAGGTGCCGGCGGACACGGCGCGTGCGCAGCGTTGCCGAATTGCGTCAGCGTGAAACGGCGAAGGCGCCACCCTTGCGGGCAGCGCCTCCTTCAAATCGGCAGATTGCGATTGCGGCAGGGGCAGGCTCAGTTCACGCCGCTGGTCGCCTGGGCCGTGGTGACGGTGTCGGCGGCGGCGGCCTGGGCGAGCACTGCGCAGGCGGTGTCATAGCTCGGCGGGGCGGCAGACAGGGCACCGACGAACTCCTCGTAGTTTGCCTCGGGCACCGTCACGTTGCCGACCTCCGGGATCTGCACCCAGACGAAGGACTGCGCCCACTGACGGTCCACGAAGGGCTTCAAGGTGCAGACGGGCTGCGGGCTATCGGCGGCGGCAACCGCCTTCTTCTCGGGATCGGTCGTGTCCGAGGTCTGGGCGACCGGCGGGGGGACCGTGGCGGTGTAGCGGTAGGGCACGTCGGCCGGCTTGGAGACGCGCACGACGTTGTCCTCCTCGTCGAGCGAGGCGAGGGAGAGGAGGTAGAGCGCGCGGTCGTAGTCCGGATCGTCCTCGTCGACGTAGGAGAGCCAGCGGTCATAGTAGTACTCGGGAATCGTCAGGTAGCCGATGCCCGCGACCGCGACCCAGAAGAACGCGGTCTTCCAATGCCTTTGCACGAAGGGCTGGAACTTGGGGAGAATGGCGACCTTAGGCGCCTTGATCAGCGTGTGCTTGGGCAGGACGTTGGGCGGCAGGGCAAGCCGGGCCTTGAACTGGCCGTTGGCGGCGACCGGCTTCAGGAGCGGCAATTGCCTGCGCACGAGCTGCTGCTGGAAGGGCTGGCTTTTGACGCTGCCCTTGGGCACGTACTTCGGCACGTGCTTGAAGGGCTGCTTGGGCAGAAAGGTCTGCTTCGGCATGGCCTTGGGCACGAACTTCGGCGCGATCCGCACGACCGGCTTCGCCTTTGGCACGATGATGCGCTTGCGGAAGTCGGTCCGGTTCCGATTGTTGCTCGCCGCCAGCACGTTGGCAAAGCCCGGGGCCGACAGCGAGCGGCTCGCGCCACCGCCATCTCCGCGCGCCGCAGCGCTGGAGGCAAAGCCTATGAGATCGATACTGGTGATGGCCATAACGGTGGCCATCGAGGCCGAGAGCGTCGCGAGCCGTCGCATGGGATCCTCCGCGCACAGGGTTCAAACGTGCGCGGAATTTGCGCCTGAAGCAAGGCGCCGGCTGTTCCCAGCGTTACATGAGATGCGAAATCGCGAGGCGGCCCGCGACGCGGCCGGTCACTGGCGATAGCCGCCGCGGCCCTGGCGGTCCATGGCGCGCCACCACTCGGTCGATCCGACCGGGTAGCGGTCCGGATTCCAGGCGCGGTACGGATTGACGTACACGGTGCGGCAGCGATGCCGGCCGCTGGGCGTGCGCCAGCACTTGGTCACGAGGTCGACCTTCGTCACCGCAGGCTCCGCCGAGAGACCTGTCAAGCCGGCCGGTGCGGCGAGCGCGGGGCCGGCGATGGCGCCTGCCGCCAGGACGGCGAGGGCCGCAAAGTGCATTTTCAATGACATGCATTGATCCTTCTCGCATTTGCATAGAAGCGTTAGCACGAGAACCCCGGGGCAGGGTACGCTTCCGTCGCCGCAGCCGCTTTTCGATCCGGCGTTGCGGCAGGAGTGTAACGCACTGGCTGCGGGGTCGGATCCGGCGGCCGACCGTGCCGTCCGTGGCGCGAAACCATGCGGGGAAGGACCGGCGCCGATGCGGCTCAATGCGGAAGAGACGGCAATGCTGGCCGGCGAGCTCGGGCCCGCCCGCAAGTGGGCGATCGAGCACCAGATGGCGGTCGGCCGCTTCTTCGACGCGGAGGATTTCGTTGCCGTCGCGCAGGCCCACATCATGGCCGACACGGAGAGCCTGGGGGAGAGTGGGGTGGACTGGCTCGAGAGCCTGGCGGCGCTGCCGCGCGAGGCGCGAGCGGTGCGCATCCCGACCATCACGGATCCGCGCGGGCTCGACATGGACAGCTACAAGCGGCTGCGCCAGAGCGACTGGATGGCCGCGCTCGAGATGCGGGCCGTGGCGGCGTTCGAGGCGCTGGGCGTGCTGATGACCAACACCTGCATCAACTATCAGACCGTGCTGCCGCCGGCCCGCGGCGAGCACCTCGCCATGGGCGACACGGGCGTCGTGATCTACGCCAACGGCGTGCAGGGCGCGCGCAGCAACTTCGAGGGCGGGCCATCGGCGCTCGCCGCGGGCCTCACGGGTCGCACGCCGCGCTACGGCTTCCATCTCGACCGGCATCGGCGCGGCACGCGCCACTTCGCATTGAGCGCACAGCCCCGGGATCTCGCCGACTGGGGCGCGCTCGGCGCCATCGTCGGGCGCGCCACCAACAGCTACTGGGAGGTGCCGGTCGTCTCCGGGATCGAGGCGGCGCCGGGCTCGGACGCGCTCAAGCACTTCGGAGCGGCGCTGGCGAGCTTCGGGTCCGTCGCCATGTTCCACATGCCGGGGATCACGCCCGAGGCGCCGGACTTGACGGCGGCGTTCCACGGTCAGGCGGTGCCGAAGGCGCAGGCCGTCGGCGCCGCCGACTATGCGCGCTTCTTCGAGGGGTTCGCGGCCGCCGGCGAGAAGGTCGACGTGGTGGTGTTCGCGGCCCCGCAACTGTCCCTGTTCGAGCTGGAGCAGCTCGCAGGCCTGCTCGAGGGCCGCAGCGTGGCGGCGACCACGACGCTGATCGCGGCCACCTCGCCCGAGATCAAGTTCGCGGCGGATCGCATGGGCCTGACGCGGCGCATCGAGGAGGCGGGAGGCGTGGTCGCAGCTGGCATCTGCTTCTACCAGAGCTACGCGCGGGAGATGGCCGAGGCCAACGGCTGGCAGCGGCTGCTCACCAACTCGGCCAAGCTTGTCAATATCATCGCGGGATACGGCTACAGCCCGACGCTCGCCAGCATGGAGCGGTGCGTGGCGAGCGCCTGCGCGGGGAGAATCGTGTGATGCCGATCGTGCTCAAGTGCCATGCCGGCATCGGCCCCGCCGTCCGCGGCACGGCCCTCGTCGCCGACGACAACTTCTCGGCGCGCTACGATCTCGACCGCATCAAGGGCGTGTTCTCGCGGCCGCAGCACAAGCTCGCGGGGCAGAGCTACGTCGACAAGATCCTGGTGCTGGTGACGGCCAAGGGCGGCGTCGCGTCGGCCTGGATGCTGCGCGAGATGAGCACCCGCAGCCTCGCGCCCAAGGCGATCATCTTCGACCGGGCCAATACCATCCTGGCGCAAGGGGCCGCGTTCGCGGGGCTGACCATGGTCGACCGCTTCGAGGCGGGCCGGCCCACGGATCTCATCCGCTCCGGCGACGACATCCTGATCGAGCCGGACAAGGGATCGGTGACGATCCTCAATCGCGATGCCTGAGAAGGGCCCGGCGGCGCCTCACTCCTCGTCGAGGCTTTGCAGGTAGGAGATCAGGGCATCGATCTCGGGCGGGCTGAAGACGAAGCGCGGCATGGCCGGATGCCCGGTGACGATGCCCTCGGCGAAGGCTTCCGCGAGGTTCTCGACGGGGTAGCGCTTGGACAGCGCACGGAAGGGCGGCGCGAGGCCCATGGGGCTCTCGCCCTTGCGGCCGACGGCGTGGCAGCGGCTGCACAGCCGCGCCGCGATCTCCTCGCCCTTGCCGGCGCTCGGCTGGGCCAGGGCGTCTGCACGCGGTGCCAGCAGCAGCCAGACGGCGGTCGCGAGCGCAAGCGCGCGGATGACGTGGCGCATCGCAATTCCTTTCGGGTGACGTCCGGCACCCTTGCCGGCGGCCGCCGCACCGACATTGATCGCCGTCAATGAGCGCGTTGGGGTGCGCCGGGGCCGCAACGCGGCAGAGCTTGCGTGGCGGGCCGGGCGGCCGCTAGCATCGCCTTCAAGGTCAGGCACGGGGAATGAGATGGTCGAGATCCGAAAGACGCTGCTGGTGCGCGAGACGGTGGAGATCGAGCTCGGCCAGCCGCTCTCGAGGCCGATCGTGCGGGTCGCGGGCCTGGCGGTGGTGCGAAACCCGTTCGCCGGGCGCTTCGTCGCCGACCTGGCGCCCATGTTCGAGATCGGCAAGGTGGTCGGCGAGCGTCTGGTCGGGGAGATGGTGGCGCAGCTCAAGGGCCCCGCCGTCTCCTACGGCAAAGGGGCGATCGTGGGGCTCGCGGGGGAGAAGGAGCAGGGCGGGGCCTGCGTCCACCCCATGCTCGGCAAGCCGATGCGGGCCGGCATCGGCGGCGGCAAGGCCGTGATCGTGTCGAACGTGAAGGTGGCGCCGGCGGGCACGCCGCTCGACGTGCCGGTCGGGCACAAGGACGACGAGTTCTCCTTCGACCACTTTGACACCATGACGGTGTTCGTCCCGGACGCGCCGCGCCCCGACGAGATCGTGGTGGCCCTGGTGCTGGCCGACGGCGGCCGGCCGCTGCCGCGGTGCGGCAGCGCCCCGATCCGGTAGGGCTTTGCGTTGCGCTCGGATCGGAGTGGCGCCGGCCTCGCCGAGCGGGCCAGACGCAGCGCGCTCCCTCCCATGCGCGAAGCGCGGGCCGCATTGGGGGGACGACCGCGATTGTCGCTGGCCGGCGGACGGCGGGCGGTGAGGAGCCCGGACCCGGAGGTGACGCGGCGGCCGAGGTGGATGCAAGTCCGGGGGCAGGCCTCGAGGCGGCAAAGGATCGGGTGGGCGGGTGCCGACAGGAGCAGGGCATCAAAAGTCGTCAGTCTCTGCTTGAACCGCGCGCCGCGGACCCGGGGACGCTGCTGCGGCGCAACCTCATAGTGCGGCCGCCAGCTACCGGAGCTGCGGTCGGCCCGCCTGGCGAGGTCGAGGCTCGCCTGCAGCGGCCGGAGGCCTTGGATCGGTTGGCCGGGCCCGCCCAGCCACGCTGGCGCCGACGAGGGTTGTACGCCGGGCCCCGGTAGGCTAAGGAGAGCCCGCAAGCCGCCCGACGCCCCCGTGCCTCGGCGGCCCCCGCCGGGCCCCGTGGGTAGCCGGCCTCAATCGGAGCGTAGCGCAGCCTGGTTAGCGCACCAGTCTGGGGGACTGGGGGTCGGGAGTTCAAATCTCCCCGCTCCGACCAATTCTCTAAAGTGGCGAGGTGGCGCGCGGGCTCAGGCGCCGGGTGGGGCGGCGCGATCGGCGATGCCGGCGGCCGCGAGCGGGGTCGATGCTGTTCCCGTAACGAGGCTGAGGAGGCGGGCGGCGAGATCGGGGGCCATGGCGTCGCCGCGCCAGGCAACGGTCTGATCGGGACGGACGAGGAGCAGATTGCGGTCGTACACCGGATGCGCGGGCGCCGGCAGGTCGAGCAGGTCCACGGGCACACGTGCGCGGCGCGCGAGGCTCAGGAAGCTGGCCGCCTCGATGCCCGGCTCGGTGCGCAGGAGCGTGTAGCCGGGCCCCAGGAGATCGTAGAGCGAGCGGCCGTCCGGCAGCACGACGTGCGGCAGCCGGCAGCCCGGGGTCGTCGAGGGCGTGAACGTCGACATGGTGTAGGGCGGGAAGTCCGTCGTGTCGTAGGCGATGATGGGCGAGGCGGCGTAGTAGCAGCCGAAGTTCAGGCCAGCGGCCGCGTACTGCTGCACGTTGATCTCGTAGGTGAGCGCGCCGATCTCGCGGCGCAGGGCCCGTCCGTGCTCGCTGTCCTCCTCCAGCCGCTCGGGCACGGCGCCGCGGCGCCTGATCTCCTTCTCCGCATGCGCCATGGCGAAGCGGGAGACCTGCTCGGTGATCGGCAGTCGGTCGCCTCATAGGCGTCGAGCGGAGAAGCTGCAGGTGGCCATGGGACAGCCCGTCATCGTGGAGAACCGGCCCGGTGCCGGCGGGTCGACGGCGGCAGCCTACGTCAAGTCGCTGCCGGCCGACGGCTACAATCTTCTCGTCGGCGCGAGCGGCGCGATGGTGATCGCCTCGGCGCTCGCTGCCAACGTGACCTACGACACGCTCGCGGATTTCGAGCCCATCAGCGTCCTCGGCACCTTTCCCGTGGTGCTGATCGTGGCCGGCGACAGCCCGCACAAGACCGTGAAGGATCTCGCCGCCTGGTCGATCGCCAACCCCAGCCTCGCCAACTATGCGAGCGTCTCGCCGACGTTCACGCTGGCTGCGGAGCTGTACAAGCTCAAGACGGGTGCCCCGATGCAGCGGGTGAGCTATCGCGGGAGCGCAGATGCGGTGGTGGCGGTGATGTCGAAGCAGGTGACGGCCGCGGTCACCGATACGCTGCCGGCGATCCCGCTGATCAAGGACGGCCAGGTGCGGGCGCTCGCCGTGACCGCGGCGAGCCGTCTGGCGGCACTGCCGGACGTGCCGACGATGGAGGAAGCCGGGGTTGGCGGGGCGGAAGCCACGTTCTGGACGGGCCTGTTCGCGCCGAAGGGCACGCCGGGCGAGGTGATCCGGATGCTGCAGGCACAGATCAAGACGGCCATGACGACGGACGACGTGCGCCAGAGGCTCGCTGCGCTGGCCACTGAGGCTGCGACCAGCAACAGCGAGCAGTTCGCGGAGCGGATCCGGGGCGACCTCGAGAAATGGACATCCGTCGCCAAGGCGGCCAAGGTGAGGAACGAGTAGGCGGCACGGCCGGCCGAGCCTCGGGCTGGCAAGCGGGGTCTGGGCTCCGCCCTTGCGTCTGCGCGGCCGCGCGGCGCGCGGATTGCTCTGCAGGAACCAGGTTTTGCGAGCGCAGTAGGCAGTTGCTGCCGCATCGGTATGCATTCGGCCGCGGCGCGCGGCCCAAAACGGGGCTGCGGCGCGCAAAACGAGGGCAGGCGGAACGTAGCACCGAAATTGCTAGGGGCGAGCCCATCGAGGGGAGCCCTGCACGATGGAGACACCGCCTGACGATCCGATCGGCGCGTTCTGTACCGCCAACCACGTGGCGCTGCCGGCGGCCGGCAGCGGCGCGCTGAACGGCCTCAGCTTCGCCGCCAAGGACCTATTCGACATCGCCGGATCGCGGACGGGCTTCGGGCAGCCCGACTGGCTCAGGACGCATGCGCCGGCGGCAGCGACGGCGCCCGCCGTGCAGCGCTGCCTCGAGGCGGGGGCACGCCTGGTCGGCCGCACGCACTGCGACGAGCTCTGCTACAGCCTGACCGGCGAGAACGTCCACTACGGGACGCCGGTGAACGTGAAGGCTCCGGGGCGCATCCCGGGAGGCTCGTCGAACGGCTCGGCGGCGGCGGTCGCGGCGGGGCTCGTCGACTTCGCGCTCGGCTCCGACTGCGGCGGCTCGGTCCGCATCCCGGCAAGCTACTGCGGCGTCCTCGGCCTGCGCACGACCTGGGGGCGGGTGCCGCTGGAGGGTGCGGCGCCGTTCGGGCCGAGCTTCGACGTCGTCGGCCACTTCGCGGTCGATGCAGACGTGTTCCTGCGCGTCGGGCGGGTGCTGCTCGACGACCAGCGGTCGCCGCGCGTTCCGCGCCGCATTCTGATGGCGCGCGATGCCTTCGCGCGGCTGGCGCCCGACGTCGCGGCGGCGCTGGCGCCGGCCGTTGCGCGCGTGGGGGGCCTGGCGGCGCAGACGGGCGAGGTGGTGGTGAGCGAGGAGGGGCTCGAGGCCTGGTTCGAGACCTTCCGGGTGATCCAGGCGGCCGAGATCTGGGCGAGCCTCGGCGCGTGGGTGAGGCAGACGCAACCGAGCCTCGGGCCGGGCGTCAAGGAGCGGCTCGCGTGGGCGCAAAGCGTGACGCCGCAGATGCTGCACAGCGCGCAGCAGGCACGCGAGGCGGTGCGGGCGAGGCTTGCCGCGGTGCTCGCCGACGACGAGATGCTGTGCCTGCCGACGTCGCCGCGGGTGGCGCCCGCGCGCGGCATGCCCGTCGACCAGATCGAGGTCGAGTTCCGCCAGCAGGCGATGTGCCTCCTGTGCATCTCGGGGCTCACCGGCCTGCCGCAGGTCAGCATGCCGGCGGCGACGCTCGACGGCCTGCCGCTGGGGTTGTCGCTGATCGGCCCCAGGGGCAGCGACGTGGACCTGATGCACATGGCGGCACTCGCCGTCGGCACGAACAGACCGGAGGCCTAGGGTGGACCTGGTATTGCACAACGGCCGGATCGCCGGCGGCGGCGAGGCGCCGATGGACATCGGCATCAAGGACGGGCGCATCGTCGCCGTCGAGCCGGGGCTGGCGGCAGATGCGCCAAGCCTCGATCTCGAAGGCAGGCTCGTGGTTCCCGGCTTCATCGAGACGCACATCCATCTCGACAAGTCCCGCATCCTCGGCCGCTGCCAGGCGCAGCGCGGCGACCTGGAGGAGGCGATCCAGGAGGTCGCCAAGCAGAAGAGATCGTTCACGGCCGAGGATGTCTACACGCGCGCCAAGGCGACGCTGGAGCGGGCCATCCTGCAGGGCACCACGCACATGCGCACGCACCTGGAGGTCGACCCCGGCATCGGCCTGCGCGGCTTCGAGGGCGTGCTGCCACTGGTCAAGGAGTACGCCTGGGCCATCGACCTCGAGATCTGCATCTTTCCGCAGGAGGGGCTGCTCAACAATCCCGGCACCGAGGAGCTGATGCTGGCCGCCCTCACGTCGGGCGGGACCTCGATCGGGGCGGCGCCCTACACGGACAGCAGCCCGCACGGGCAGATCGACCGCGTGTTCGCCATCGCGCGCGAGCTCGACATCGACATCGACATGCACCTCGATTTCGCGCCGACGCCGGAGGATCCGGACCTGCTCTACGTGTGCGAGCAGGCCGAGAAGCACAAATGGGGCGGACGGGTCGCGATCGGGCATGTGACGAAGCTGTCGACGGCGCCACCGGCGATGCTCGAGGCGTGTGCGAGACGGATGGCGGATGCCGGCGTGGCGCTGACCGTGCTGCCTTCGACGGACCTCTACCTCATGGGCCGGCACCAGAGCGAGAGCCGGATGCGCGGCGTCACGGAGGCGCACCGCCTGCTGCACCATGGCGTCAACTGCTCGCTGTCGACCAACAACGTGCTGAACCCGTTCACGCCGTTCGGCGACTGCTCGCTGGTGCGCATGGCCAACCTGTACGCCAACATCGCGCAGGTGGGCAGCCTCGGCGACACGCGCGAGTGCCTGAACATGGTCACGACCCGCTCGGCGCGGCTGCTCAACCTCGACGGCTACGGGGTGGGCGTGGGGTGCTGGGCCGACCTCGCCGTGCTCGACGCGCAGACGCCGGAGCAGGCCGTCGCCGAGATCGCCCCCGTGCTGCTCGCGTTCAAGCGCGGACGCCAGACCCTGTCGCGGCCGGCAGCGCGGCTGCTTCACCCCTGAACTCGCCCCCTCATTGCAATCGCCGCGGGCCAAGAGGCCGAACGCGGCGCAGCCGAAGGAGAAGTCCATGCGCATGAAATCAAGCCTCAACCGCCTCGGCCTGTGGGCCGCGGCGGCACTGCTGCTCGGCGCGAGCGCCACGGCGCCGCGGGCGCAGGAGGAGATCAAGATCGGGCACGTCGCGGCGCTGTCGGGCGCTTCCGCGCAGTCGGGCGAGGCGATCACGCGGGGCCTGGCGCTCGCCATCGACGAGATCAACGCCCGGGGCGGCCTGCTCGGCGGGCGCAAGCTGACGCTGGTGCAGCGCGACGACGAGTCCAACCCGCCCAAGGGCGTGGTGGCGGTGCGCGAGCTGATCGCGAAGGAGAAGGTGGCCGCGATCTTCGGCGGCATCGACACCCCGGTCGGTCTCGCCTCGGTGTCGGTGGTCAACAAGGAGAAGACCCCCTACGTCGCCGTGTGGGCGGCGGGCACGGGCATCACGCGCAACAACGCCGATCCCAACTTCGTGTTCCGCGTGTCGGCGGTGGACGTGCTGGTCGATGTGAAGCTCCTCGACTACGCGGCCAAGAAGTTCGCGGCCAAGAAGATCGGGCTGATGCTGATCAACAATCCCTGGGGCGCCTCGAACGAGCAGGGCCTGATGGCCGCCGACAAGAGCAACGCCGCGGTCGAGATCGTCGGCGTGGAGAAGTTCGAGAACAACGACGTCGACATGGTGCCGCAACTGACGCGGCTGAAGGAGAAGGGCGCGGATGCGATCATCCTGGTGACCAACGCACCGCCCGGAGCGCAGGTGATGAAGTCGCGCGAAAGGATGGGGTGGACCGTGCCCGTCGTGTCGCACTGGGGCATCTCGGGCGGCCGCTTCCCGGAGCTGGCCGGGCCGACGGCGGGGGATGCGCACTTCGTGCAGACCTACAGCTTCTTCGGCAAGCTGAGCGCGACCGGCGAGCGAGTCCTGGCGGCGCTCAAGAAGAAGTATCCGGCCATCAAGGGGCCGCAGGACATCTTCGCCCCCGTCGGAACCGCCAACGCCTACGACGCGATGCACCTGGTGGCGATGGCGATCGCGCAGGCCGGCAGCACGGACGGCGACAAGGTGCGGGAGGCACTGGAGGGCCTGAACGGCAAGCTGGAGGGCCTGATCAAGACCTACGAGAAGCCGTTCAGCAAGACCGAGCACGATGCGCTCGGCGCCTCGGACTACATCATGGTGCGCTACGAGGGCGACAAGATCGTGCCGGCGAACTGAGCGGCACGGATACGCGGCGACGATCCGGGGGCGCGGGCGGCGCGCCCTCGGCAAGGACAAAAGGGGAGGCGGCATGCTGCTGTTCAGCTCGGCGCTGATCACCGGGATCGGGCTTGGCAGCATGTACGGGCTGCTGGCGCTCGGCTTCCACGTCACGCATGCGGTCTCCCATACGGTCAACTTCGCGCAGGGCAGCACGATGATGCTCGGCGCGGTGGTGTGCTTCTCCGTCTGGGTGACGCTGGGCTGGCCCATCGCGGCCGCCATCCTGATCGCGCTCCTGGCCTGCGCGCTGTGGGGGGCCTTCGTGGAGCAGGTGGCGGTGCGGCCGTTCGTGAAGCGGGGCTCGAACGCCTGGCTGATGGCGACGGTGGCGCTCGGCATCGTGCTCGACAACGTGGTGCTGTTCACCTTCGGCAAGGAGCCGCGGGGCATGCCGCCCGGGCTGCTCACGACGCAGAGCCTGGCGATGGGCGGCGTGCGCGTGCAGCTGCTGCAGATCCTGATCCCCGTCGTGGGGCTCGGCCTCGCCCTCGTGTTCCACATCGGCATGACGGGCACGCGCTACGGCAAGGCGCTGCTCGCGGTGGTGCAGAACGTGGCGGCGGCGCGGCTGATGGGCATCGGCGTGGAGAGGGTGACGACGGTGTCGTACATGATCTCGGGGCTGCTCGCGGGCCTCGCCGGGATCATGGTGGCACCGCTGTTCACGGTGTCCTCGAGCATGGGGACGCTGTTCGGGATCAAGGCCTTCGCGGTGGCCATCCTCGGCGGCATCAGCAATGCCTGGGGCGTCGTGGTGGCCGGCCTCGTCTACGGCGTGGCAGAGGCCTCCATCATCGCGCTGTTCGGATCCACCTACACCAACATCCTCGGGTTCACGCTGGTCATCGTCTGCCTCGCGGTGATGCCGAACGGTCTCTTCGGCAAGGCCGGAGTGCGCAAGGTATGACGGTGGCGCGGTGCATCGCCGGCGGGCTCGCGCTGGTTCTCTTCGGCGCGCTCGTGCTCCGGGCGGACAACTACCAGCTCTACGTGCTGGCGCTGATCGGGCTGACGGCGATCGTGGGCGTCGGTCTCAACGTGCTCGTCGGGCTGACGGGGCAGATCTCGCTCGGCCACGTCGCCTTCTATGCCATCGGCGCGTATACGGTGGCCATTCTCGGCACCCGGCTCGGATGGAGCTTCTGGCTGGCGTGGCCGCTCGGGGCGCTGGCGGCAGCGGCAGCGGGCGTGGTGCTGGCGATCCCGGCGCTCAGGGTGCGCGGGCCCTACCTCGCCATGGTGACGATCGCGTTCGGGTTCGTCGTCGAGCAGGGGGCGGCCGAGCTCGCCGAGCTCACGGGCGGATGGAACGGCATCATCGGCATCCCGCCGCCGCGGCTGCTGGGCAGGCCGTTCGGGGAGCGGGAGATCGCGGTGCTGGTCTGGCTCGTCGCCGCGGTCGCGCTGTGGGCGTACGGGCGGCTGGCCGCGAGCCCGTGGGGCAAGGCCATGCGGGCGGTGCGCGACGCGGAGGCGGCAAGCCAGTCGATCGGGCTCAACCCGACGCTGGTGCGCACGGTCGCCTTCGCCATCTCGGCGGGGCTCGCGGGCGTCGCCGGCGGCATCTTCGCGGCGATGAGCGATTTCATAAGCCCCGAGTCGTTCCCCTTCTTCCAGTCGATCCTGTTCCTGCTGGTGGTGATGATCGGCGGCGCCGACAGGCTCTGGGGACCACTCGTCGGCGCGATAGTGGTGGTGCTGCTGCCGGAGGTGCTGTCGGCGCTGGCGCAGTACCGGCTGCTGTTCGTCGGGCTGCTGCTGCTCGTCGTGCTGCGGCTGGCGCCGGGCGGCGTGGTCGGCCTCATCGGCCGGCTCGCGCGCAAGCCTGCCGCGGCGCGCGCACCCGCACCGTCCGGCATGGGCGGGCCGATACTGGCGGCCCAGGGCGGGATTGGGCTGGCGCTCGAGGGCGTCTCGATCAGCTTCGGCGGCATCAAGGCGGCGAGCGGCATCTCGTTTGCCGCCAAGCCCGGAGAGATCACCAGCGTGATCGGGCCGAACGGGGCCGGCAAGAGCACCGTGCTCAACCTGATCTGCGGATACTACGCGCCGGATGCGGGCCAGATCCGGCTGGGCGAGCGCGACATCGCAGGGCTGCCGGCGCATCGCGTGGCGCAGGCGGGCGTGGGGCGCACCTACCAGACGACGCAGCTGTTCGCCGACATGAGCGTCCTCGACAACATCCTCATCGCCTTCCACCGGGGGCATCTGACACCCGGGGCGCTGCTGCGGCCGGACGCCGGACCGGACAGCCTCGCGCGCGCCAGGGACCTGCTCGCCTTCGTCGGCTTCCGGGGCGAGAGCAGCCGGCCGGCGCGGGAGCTTGCGCACGTCGACCGGCGGCTGGTGGAGATCGCCCGGGCGCTGGCACTCGCACCGTCCGTCCTGGCGCTCGACGAGCCGGCCGCCGGCCTCGACCCGCGCGACACCGAGGTGCTGAGCGCGCTGCTGCGCCGGGTCGCCGGCCTCGGCACCGCCGTGATCCTCGTCGAGCACGACATGAAGCTCGTGATGGGCATCTCCGACCACGTGGTGGTGCTGGATGCGGGCCAGAAGATCGCGGAAGGCCCGCCGGCGGCCGTCGCCCGGGATGAGCTGGTTCTGAAGGCCTATCTCGGCACTCTCGACGACAAGCTGCGCACGCGGGTGCGGCCGCTGCCGGAGGCGGGCCGGCAGCTTCTCGTCACGCGGGCGCTGGCGGCGGGCTACGGCGGGCCGCCGGTGATCCGCGGCATCGACCTCGACATCCGCGAGGGCGAGCTCGTCGCCGTGCTCGGCGCCAACGGGGCCGGCAAGTCGACGCTGATGGGGGCGCTGTCGGGGCTCAACCGGCCTGTCGACGGCGACATCCTGCTGCTGGGACGCAGGATCGACCGGCTGTCGGCGCAGCGCACGGTGGAGAACGGCCTGGTCCTCGTGCCGGAAGGGCGACAGGTGTTCCCCGAGCTCACGGTCGCGGACAATATCCGGCTCGGGGCCTATGCGCGGCCGGCGCCCGACGTCGAGGCACGGATGACGGCGCTGCTCGAGCGCTTCGAGGCGCTGAAGGCGCGGGCGCACCTGCGGGCCGGACTGCTGTCGGGGGGCGAGCAGCAGATGCTGGCCATCGTGCGCGGGCTGATCGCGCGGCCCGTGGTGCTGATGCTGGACGAGCCGTCGCTGGGGCTGGCGCCGAAGCTCACCGAGCGGCTCTACGACGTCATCGCGGAGCTGCGCGAGGAGGGCGTCACCATCCTGCTCGTCGACCAGATGGCGGCCATGGCGCTGGCGACGGCGGACCGGGCGTACGTGCTGCGCTCGGGAGAGGTTCAGACGCAGGGACGGGCCGCGGAGCTGCGCAACGATCCTGCGGTAGCGGCCTCGTACCTGGCGTGAGGCCCGCAGGCCGCGGTGGCGCCTTCGGAGCCCGTCAGGCGGCGGGCAGGACGGTACGGGCTGCGCGCAGGCGCGCCAGGCAGGCGCGCGCCGTCGTCGCATCCTGCTGCACCGGGCCGAGGTCGTGGCCTTCGGCGGCGCGGCGCTCGCAGATCTGGGCCAGATGCTGGGCCTGCGCCGGCGGCAAGGCGGTGGCGAACACGAAGCCCTGCACGATGTCGCAGCCGACCTCGCGCAGGACGTCCAGCTCCTCGAGGCACTCGGCGCCCTCGGCAACGACGGACATGCCGAGGCCGCGGCCGAGCGCGACGACGCCCTTGAGCAGCTCGCGCGCGCGGTGCGAGGTGGCGCAGCCGTGGATGAAGATGCCGTCGATCTTGAGCGTGTCGAACGGCAGCTCGGCCAGGTAGCCGAGGGAGGAGTAGTCGGTGCCGAAGTCGTCGAGGGCGAGGCGGACGCCAAGCTCCTTCAGCGCGGTGAAGATGGCGCGCACGCGGCCCTCGCTGCAGTCGACCATCACGCTCTCGGTGAGCTCGAGGCAGATGAGATGCGCGGGCAGGCCGGTCTCCTCGAGAATGCGCGTGACGTCGGCGACGAAGTCGCCGTGCCAGAGCTGGCTGGCCGAGACGTTGACGGACACCTCGCGCGGCGGCATGCCGGCGTCGAGCCAGGCGCTCGACTGGAGCGCCGCCTCGCGCAGCACCCAGTTGCCGAGATCGGCGATGAGGCTCGAGCTCTCGGCAATGGGGATGAACTCGGAAGGCGGGATGGCGCCGCGCTCGGGGTGCGTCCAGCGCACCAGCGCCTCGAAGCCTGCGATGCGTCCCGTCGCGAGGCAGAGCTGGGGCTGATAGTGGACGTGCAGACCGGTGCGCGTCGTCAGCGCGGTGCGCAGATCGCGGGCCAGCGTGATCCGGTTCTGGGCGGCGGTCTCGAGGTCCTGGCTGAAGAAGACGAAGCCGTTGCGCCCCTTCTCCTTGGCCTTGTAGAGCGCGATGTCGGCGTTGCGCAGGAGGTCGGACGCGGTGGCGCCGTCGCGCGGAGCAAGCACGATGCCGATGCTGACGCTCACCTCCGCCGGGCCGCGCTCGAGCGGGATGGTGGCGGAAAGGGTGCGCGTGATGCTCTCGGCGATGCCAGCCAGCGCCGTGTCCTCGCAGCTCTCGGTCAGGATGACGGCGAACTCGTCGCCGCCGAGGCGGGCAAGCGTGGCGCGGCGCCCGAGCTGGCGCCACAGCATGACGCCGACCTTGATCAGCAGCTCGTCGCCGGCGCCGTGGCCGAGGATCTCGTTGACGTCCTTGAAGTGGTCGAGGTCGAGCAGCATCAGCGCGCAACCCGAGCCGGTCCGCTCCTGGCGGGCCAGCGCCAGCAGGAGCTCGCGGTTGAACATGGCGCGGTTGGCGAGACCCGTCAGGGGATCGTAGTAGGCCAGGGATTCGAGCTGGGTCTCGGCCGCCTTGCGCTCGGTGATGTCCTGGATGGTGCCGAACAGCCCCAGAATGCGGCCATCGGCATCGGTCAGCGGCTTGGCGGCAAGGGCGAAATCGCCCACGCTGCCGTCGCCGCGGCGCAGCCTCACGTCGATGGTGCGGGCCTCGCCCGACTGCAGAACCTCGGTGCGCACCTCGCGAAAGTGATGGAGGGAGCCTTCCATCAGCATGTCTTCGACCGCATCGCGGGAGAGGACCGGGGTGGAGGGCAGGCGCAGAAGCGCGAGCGCGGTGGGCCCAAGCTCGACGCGATCGCCGTCGACGAGGTGGCGCCACTCGCCGAGCTTGCCGAGGCGCTGGGCCTCGTCGAGCTGGTCGGAGCGGAGGCGCAGGCTCGCCTCCGCCGCCGCGAGCGCGCCGCGGTTGCGGGCGGCGCTGGCGTCCGAGCGGAGCCCGGCGGCAGTGCCGTAGACGGCAAGCATGATGGCGATGGCGAGGACGGCGAGGAGCAGGTGAGCGGCTCCGGCGAGTCGTGCGAGCAGGCCTTCCGCGTGGGTGCCCATGTGCTGGGCCAGGCCTTGCTCGGCCTGGTGCAGCTGCGCGTAGAGGTCGGCGCGCTGGCGCTGGAGATGGGCCAGCAGCGAAGCGTCCGCGTCGAGCGCGGGCGCGGCAGCGGCGGTCTCGGACGGCGGCTCGCGCAGGCTCAGGCCGGCGGCCAGGCGCGCCAGGCCGGAGGCATCGCTGCCGGTGCCGCGCAGCGCCGTCTCGAGGTGCGCAAGGGCGGCACGCAGATCGGCCAGCGTCGTCTCGGCGCGCGACAGCACCGGGGCCTCGGCAGGGGAGAGTGGGTGATACGCTCCGGCGCGGGCCGCGGGCCGCAAGGCCTCGACGGCGGCGGCATGGGCTTGTGCTGCCCGATGCGCGTCGCCGAAGGCGGCCCGCGCCGCAGCCGCGTGCTCGAGACGCCGCGCCAGGGCGTGGAGCTCGGAGAAGGACAGGAGGACGGTGACGCCGCCTGCGAGAAGCGCGCCGGCGAGCAGCAGCAGGAGCAACAAGCGGGAGCGCGGGAGGCTCACGCGGGCCGCCTCGAGATCGCGAAGGGCAGGTGGCTGCATGCAGAAGGTGCAAGCGCCCGCCGTTGGGGGCATGCAACCGGAACGGCCGCGGGCAACAATTGCAGGGCAGCGGACATGGTCAGCCATCGCGAAAAAAATGACCAGCCTGTTCTAGACGTCGGCTCAGAATATTTCCTTAGCGGGACCGGGGGCGGCGCCGGGAGGGCGTTGAGCGTGGCCTCGTGGTAAAAAATGGGCTAAGCGAAGCGCCGATGCGTGACGGTTTCGGCGGGCGGCAAGCGAGGTTCGGGCGATGGCTGGCAGCGAGAAAATGTATGTCGTGCGCGACGGTCACGTCGGGACGCTGGTGTTCAACAATCCCGAGCGGCACAACGCGGTGTCGTTCGACATGTGGGACGCGGGCGTGCGGCTCCTGAGGGGGCTCGCCGAGGACGAGGCCATCCGCGTCGTCGTGCTGACGGGGGCCGGCGGCAAGGCGTTCGTGTCGGGGGCCGACATCTCCAAGTTCGAGAGCGAGCGCGGCAGCGAGGAGGCGGCTGCGCGCTACAACCAGACCGTGGAGGCGATCTATTCGTCGATCTACAACTTCCCGAAGCCGACCATCGCGATGATCCGCGGCTATTGCATCGGCGGCGGGCTCGGGCTGGCGGTGTGCTGCGACTACAGGGTGTGCACGCCGGGGTCGCGCTTCGCGCTGCCGGCGGCGAAGCTCGGGCTCGGATACGGCTACCAGGGGCTCAAGCGCTTCATCGACCAGATCGGCCCGGCGCATACCCGCGACATCTTCTATACGGGGCGGCAGCTCGACGCGGCGGAAGCCAAGGAGATGGGCATCGTGTCCAAGATCGTGGCCGATGCGGAGCTCGAGAGCTTCACCAAGGCCTACGCCGACGGCATCGCCGCCAATGCGCCGCTGACGGTGGCGGCGATCAAGCACATCACCAACGAGGCGCTGAAGCCCGAGAGCGAGCGCGATCTCGCGGGCTGTGCCGCCAGAATTGCGCGCTGCTTTGCCAGCGAGGACTACCAGGAAGGCCGCAGGGCGTTCATGGAGAAGCGCAAGCCGCAGTTCAAGGGGCGCTGAGACCCGGACCGGGGTGTGTCCGGCGCCGTGAGAATGCCGCAGCCGGGAAAGAGCCCGGCTCTCGCTGCGCTCGGCCGGGAGCGCAAGGGTCATGCGCGCTGCCGGGGTGCCAGCGCGCCCATCTGCGGTGCCGGCACGGATATCGCGCGGCGAAGCCCTGCGAGCTGCCGCCGCTTGGGGTGCTCAGCGCTGCCCGACCTTGGCGCCCTTGAACAGGTTCGGCACCTCGCGCGGGTTGGAGCGCCAGTACTGCTTGGGCGCCTCGAGGCTGGCGCCGAGCTTGGCCGCCGCGTGCCAGGGCCAGCGCGGATCGTAGAGCATGCCGCGCGCCAGGCAGACCGCGTCGGCCTCGCCGTTGGCGAGAATGGCCTCGGCCTGCTCGGCCTCCGTGATCAGGCCGACGGCGATGGTGGGAAGACCGACGGCCGCCTTGATCTCGTGCGCGAAGCCGACCTGGTAGTTGGGCCCGAGCTTGATCGCCTGCCTGGGCGAGACGCCGCCGCTGGAGACGTGAATGGCGGCGCAGCCTTCCGCCTTCAGCGCCCTGGCGAAGGCGATGGTGGAGGCGACGTCCCATCCGCCCTCGACCCAATCGGTCGCCGAGACGCGGACCCACAGCGGGCGCGAGGCCGGGTAGGCGGCGCGGACGGCCTTGAACACCTCGAGGGGAAAGCGCATGCGGTTCTCGAGGCTGCCGCCGTACTCGTCGCTGCGCGCGTTCGAGATCGGCGACAGGAACTGGTGCAGCAGATAGCCGTGGGCGGCGTGGAGCTCGATGCCATCGAGGCCGAGGCGCTCGGAGCGCAGCGCCGCGTCGACGAAGGCCTGCTTGACGCGGGCAAGGCCGTGCCGATCGAGCGCCGCGGGCGGGTCCTCGCTCTCGCCGTGCGGCAGGGCGGAGGGGCCGCAGGCCTGGTAGAAGCGCGGATCGCCCGGCTTGATCTGCTGGCCGCCGTCCCAGGGCGCGTGGCTCGCCGCCTTGCGGCCGGCGTGGGCGAGCTGGATGGCGAGCGGGATCGGCGAGTACCTGCGCAGGGCGCGGACGACGCGGGCCAGCGCCTGCTCGGTGGCATAGGAGTAGAGCCCGAGGTCGCCCGGCGTGATGCGCCCCTGCGACTCGACGGCCGTCGCCTCGATGATGAGAAGCCCCGCCCCGGACAGGGCGAGCGAGCCCAGATGCATCATGTGCCAGTCGGTGGCCGCGCCGTCCTCGGCCGAGTACTGGCACATGGGCCCGATGACGATGCGGTTGGGGAGCGTGAGAGAGCCGAGCTGCAGCGGCTCGAAGAGTTTGGGCATGGACGCAGTCCTGCGTTGGTTGACGGGCGCGATGAGGAGAGCGGGCGGGCTCGCGCTCGCCACGTCAATCCCACGGACGCGCGGGATTTTCCAGAGCGTCGCATGGCAGGCGGGTTTTTCCCCGACGGTTCAGGCCGCCGTGTCCCGCGCGGCGAGCCCTATGCCGGGCTCGGCCGCGTCGACAAAGGTGCCTGCGCCCGCCGTCAGCGGGCGGGCCCGGTCTCGATGGGGAGCGCGGGGTCGGCGCCCCACTCGGTCCACGAGCCGTCGTAGATGGCGGCATCCGGCCGGCCCAACAGGGCCAGCGCGAAGGCGACCACGCCGGCCGTGACGCCGGAGCCGCAGGAGGCGACGACGGGCCGGTCGATGTCGACGCCGGCGGCGGCAAACACCTTGTGCAGCTCGGCAGGCGCCTTCAACGTGCCGTCGGCGTTGAGCAGGGTGGTGAACGGCACGCTGCGGGCGGAGGGGATGTGGCCGGAGCGCAGGCCGGCGCGCGGCTCGGGGACGCTGCCCTCGAAGCGGGCGGCGGCGCGCGCGTCGACGATCTGCGTCGTCGGGCTGCCGATCAGCGCCTTGACCTCGCCGGCGTTGCGCACAAGGTCGGCGTGAAAGCGGGCCGTGAAATGCCGCTGGCCGCGGGCGCGCGGCGCACCATCCTCGAGCGGGCGGCCCTCCGCCTTCCATTTCTTCAGACCGCCGTCGAGGATGGCGACGTCGTCGTGGCCCATGATGCGGAACATCCACCAGGCGCGCCCGGCGGAGTAGAGCCCCTCGCTGTCGTAGACGACGACGCGCATGCCGTCGCCGATGCCCATCGCCTTCACGCGGCTCGCGAACTTGGCGGCGCTCGGCAGCATGTGGGGAAGCGGGGACGCCTCGTCCGAGATGTCGTCGATGTCGAAGAAGACGGCGCCGGGAATGTGGCCCTCCCGGTACTCGGCCTTGGCATCGCGCTTGGCCGTGGGCAGGTGCATGGAGGCGTCGAGGACGATCAGCCCCGGCGCGTCCAGGCGGGCCGCCAGCCACTCGGTGTCGACCAGCCACTTGCTTTGCATGCTTTGCCTCCCTTCAAAGTCCTCGGGCTTCAGACGAACGCGACGCGGATGCGGCGGTTCAGCCGGCCCTTCTTCTCGATCTTGGCGACGGTGACCTGGCCAATCTCGCCCGTGGCGCGCACGTGGGTGCCGCCGCAGGGCTGCAGATCAATCTCGCCGTCGCGGCCGATGGCGATGAGACGCACGCGGCCGGAGCCCGTCGGCGGCTTCACCGCCATGGTGCGGACGAGGCCGGGGTTGGCCGCCAGCTCGGCGTCCGTGATGGTGCGCTCGCTGACGGGATGATCGGCGGCGACGAGGGCGGCGAGGGCCGCCGTCAGCGCGTCCTTGTCGACGCTCGAGGCGTCCTCGATGTCGAAGTCTAGGCGGCCCTCGGCCTCGCCGACCTGGCCGCCGGTCACCGGGTGCCGCACCAGCGCGCAGAGCAGATGCAGGCAGGTGTGCATGCGCATGAGCCTGTGCCGCGCCTCCCAGTCAAGCACGGCCGTGACGGCGTCGCCCGCGGCCACCGGCGGGGCGCCGGCGGCGGGCATGTGCAGCGGTGCCTTGTCGGGACCGTAGACGGTGGTGGCGATTGGACAGACGCTGCCCGAGGCGAGCACGAGGTGGCCGCGGTCGCCGGGCTGACCACCGGCGGAGGCGTAGAACACCGTGCGGTCGAGGACGATGCCGCCGTCGGGCGCGACCGAGACCACACGCGCGGCGCAGTCGCGGGCGTAGGCGTCGGTGCGGAAGACCAGCTCGGTCACGGATCAGGCCTTGTCGGGATCAACGAACACGGAGGGCAGGGCGGAGGCCTCGCGATCGAGCCACGGCGGCACGGGCAGGCCCTTGGAGCGCAGGAAGGCCGGATCATAGAGCTTCGACTGGTAGCGGGTGCCATAGTCGCACAGGATGGTCACGATGGTGTGTCCGGGGCCTAAATCCCGGGCGAGGCGAATGGCGCCGGCGACGTTGACGCCGGAGGAGCCGCCCAGGCACAGGCCCTCGTGCGCGAGGAGATCGAAGCAGACCTGGACGGATTCGGCGTCGGGGATGAGATAGGAGCGGTCGACGGTCACGCCCTCGAGGTTCCTGGTGATGCGGCCCTGGCCGATGCCCTCGGTGATGGAGCTGCCCTCGGCCTTGAGGACGCCGGTGGTGTAGTAGCTGTGCAGGGCCGCGCCGGGCACGTCGGCCAGAGCAATCTGGATATCCTTGCGCTTGGCCTTGAGGCCGAGCGAGACGCCGCCCAGCGTGCCGCCCGAGCCGACGGCGGAGACGAAGCCGTCGATCTTGCCGTCGGTCTGCGCCCAGATCTCCTCGGCGGTGGTCTCGACGTGGCCCTGGCGGTTGGCGACGTTGTCGAACTGGTTGGCCCAGATGGCGCCGTGCTCGGCGGTCTTGGCAATCTCGGCCGCGAGGCGCTCGGAGTAGTGCACGTACTGGTTCGGGTTCCTGTAGGGGGCGGCCGGGACCAGCACCAGGTCGGCGCCGAGCAGCCGCAGGGCGTCCTTCTTCTCCTGGCTCTGGGTGTCGGGCATGACGATGACGGTGCGGAAGCCCATGGCGTTGCCGATGACGGTGAGGCCGATGCCGGTGTTGCCGGCGGTGCCCTCCACGATGACGCCGCCGGACTTCAGGCTGCCGCGCCGGATGGCGTCCTGGATGATGGCCAGGGCGGCGCGGTCCTTGACCGACTGACCAGGGTTCATGAACTCGGCCTTGCCGAGAATGGTGCAGCCGGTGGCCGCGGAGGCGCGCTCAAGCTTGATCAGGGGCGTGTTGCCGACCGCGTGCGGCACCCCGTTGGCGTAGGGCATGGGAGTCCGGCTTTTTCCCGGCGCCGGCGGCGCCTTTTCTCGTTCATTCGACGTGCCGGCAGCCTACGCGGCGGGCCGGAGGGCGGCAAGGAGGGGAGCACGCGCGGCGCGCGGAAGCAGCCTTCCCCATTTCAGGATTGATTTTGGAGAGGGGCCGCAGATATATGTGCACCCAACTCTTCGCCAACTTGCCCGTCGCCATTCGCGCCTTGCGCCGCTGGGCGCCGGCTTGGTGCAAGGCCGGTCGCCGCGAGCCGAACGGCATTTGCACGGAAGCTCAACAGCTTCACTCCAGGTTGCGGGCGGCGCGAGACGACGGCCGACTGGGCGGGCGTGGCGGAATTGGTAGACGCACTGGATTTAGGTTCCAGCGGCGCAAGCCATGGGGGTTCGAGTCCCTCCGTCCGCACCATTCGGCGCAACGACGGATCAATTCAAACACCGCGAAGGGCTGCAACCCGGGCGGGTGGCAGAGGCGTCAGCATGCAGGTCACGGAAACACTGGTCGAAGGCTTGAAGCGCGAGCTCAAGGTCACCATCCCGATCGGGGAGCTCGGGAAGCGCTTCGACAGCCGCCTCGACGAGGTGAAAGACCAGGTCCAGCTCAAGGGCTTCCGCAAGGGCAAGGTGCCGGTGGCGCACCTGAAGAAGCTCTACGGGCGATCGCTGATGGCGGAGGTGCTCGAGCAGACGCTGAACGAGAGCAGCCAGAAGGCGGTGGAGGCGCGCAAGGAGCGGCCGGCGACGCGGCCCGACATCCAGCTCAGCGAGGACAAGGACGAGATCGAGCGCATCCTCAGCGGCCAGCAGGACCTCGCCTTCGTCATGAAGTACGAGGCGCTGCCGGAGATCGTGTTCAGCGAGTTCTCGGCGCTGAAGCTCGAGCAGGAGGTGGCCGACGTCGCGCCCGAGTCCGTCGACAAGGCGCTGGCGGAGCTGCTCGACAACGGCACGACCTACGATCCGCAGGCGGACAGGGCCGGGGCCGACGGCGACCGGCTGACGATCGACTTCGTCGGCAGCATCGACGGGGTGGAGTTCGAGGGCGGCAAGGGCGAGGGCGTCGAGCTGGTGCTCGGCAAGTCGCGCTTCATCCCGGGCTTCGCGGAGGGCCTCGTCGGGGCCAAGGCCGGCGAGCAGCGCAACGTCAGCGCCAAGTTCCCGGAGGACTACCCGGAGGCGTCGCTGGCGGGCAAGGACGCGGTGTTCGCCATCACGGTCAAGGAGGTGGCGGCGCCGCAGCGGCCGGAGGCGGACGACGCGTTCGCCAAGACGCTCGGCGTCGACGGCATCGACAAGCTCAAGGAGCTGATCAAGGGGCGCATCGCCAGCGAGTACGCCTCGGTGTCGCGCAACAAGATCAAGCGGCACGTGCTGGACGCGCTCGACAAGGCGCACGACTTCGCGCTGCCGCAGTCGCTGGTCGATGGCGAGCTCGAGGGGCTGTGGGCGCAAGTGAAGAAGGGCCTGGAGCAGCAGGGCAAGACCTTCGCGGACGAAGGGCGCAACGAGGACGAGGTCAGGGCCGAGTACCGCAAGATCGCCGAGCGGCGGGTGCGGCTGGGACTACTGATCGGCGAGATCGGCCAGAAGAACAGCATCGACGTCAGCCAGGACGAGCTGCGCCAGGCGCTGATGGAGCAGGCGCGCCGCTATCCGGGCCAGGAGAAGTTCGTCTACGAGTACTACCAGAAGAACCCGCAGGCGATCATGGAGCTGAGGGCGCCGATCTTCGAGGACAAGGTGATCGACCACATCCTGGCGCTGGCCAAGCCGACCGAGAAGAAGGTGAGCGTCGAGGAGCTGATGAAGCCGGTCGAGGGCGACGACGTCGCGCACGTGCTCGAGGCCGGCCACCACCATGGTCACGATCACGGTCACGACCATGACCACGGGCATGTGCACGGCCCCGACTGCGATCATGATCACGACCACCATCACCATGGGCACGATCACAGCCACGACCACGACCACAAGCGCTGATCTGCTTGAAGTTGCCGGCGCCAGACCCCACTCTCTCGCGTGGGCGACTCAATCTTTGACCGGGCGCTAGAGCCCGCCGACCGCAAGGGGACCTTCATGTCCGATCACGTCTCGCAGATCACGAGCACCTTCTGGCCGATGGTGGTGGAGCAGAGCCACCGCGGATCGCAGGGCTACGATCTGCCCTCGCGGCTGTTGAAGGAGCGAATCATCTTCGTGACCGGCCCGGTCGAGGACCACATGGCGGCGTCGATCTGCATGCAGCTGCTGTACTGCGAGAGCGACAACCCCAAGAAGGAAATCTCGATGTACATCAACTCGCCGGGCGGGGTGGTCACGGCGGGCATGGCGATCTACGACACGATGCAGTTCATCAAGTCGCCGGTGGCCACGCTGTGCATCGGCCAGGCGGCCTCGATGGGGTCGCTCCTGCTTGCTGCGGGCGAGCCAGGCATGCGCTACGCGCTGCCCAACGCCCGCATCATGGTGCACCAGCCCTCGGGCGGCTTCTCGGGTCAAGCCAGCGACATCGAGCGGCATGCGGAAGACATCATCAAGATGAAGCGCCGGCTCAACGAAGTGTACGTCAAGCATACCAAGAAACCCTACGAGCTGATTGAAAAGACGCTGGACCGCGACTACTTCATGACGGCCGAGCAAGCCTGCGATTTCGGCATCATCGACAAGGTGATTACGAGCCGCGACGACGCAGAGGCGATCCTCACGCCGGCCAAGCCGGTTCAGGGGTGAGCGGAAATAACGCGTAAGATCAGCAGCTTCCTGGCTCTTCTGGGCGCCGGCCCCGTTCTCCGGCGGGAAACGCGCGCCTCCGTCCCAGAGGCGGCGATGCAACTTGCAGACGAACGGGAAAGTCCGTGCTAACCGTGCCGCCAGGCAGGTGCGGGCCTTACCGTGGCCGGGGACCGGCATTAATCCAATCTTGATCTCGCCGCACCTAGCATGCTCAGATTGGCATCCGGGATTCCTGTCGGTGGGTTAGGCAACCCGGCGGGGCAGACTGAAGCAGTAGACGCAGAGTGGGATGAAACGGGCGCTGGCAGCCCGGCTTGAGAGAACCTGATGGCCCAGGAAAAGAATACGCTGTACTGCTCCTTCTGCGGCAAGAGCCAGCACGAGGTTCGCAAGCTGATTGCGGGTCCGACGGTGTTCATCTGCGATGAATGCGTCGAGCTGTGCATGGACATCATTCGCGAGGAGAACAAGAACACCCTCGTCAAGTCCCGCGACGGCGTGCCCTCGCCGGCCGAGATCTGCTCGGTTCTCGACAGCTACGTGATCGGCCAGGATCACGCCAAACGCGTGCTCTCCGTTGCGGTGCACAATCACTACAAGCGGCTCAACCACGCCTCGAAGAACAACGACGTCGAGCTGGCCAAGTCGAACATCCTGCTGATCGGCCCCACGGGTTGCGGCAAGACGCTGCTCGCGCAGACGCTGGCGCGCATCCTCGACGTGCCGTTCACGATGGCCGATGCCACCACGTTGACGGAAGCCGGCTACGTGGGCGAGGACGTCGAGAACATCATCCTGAAGCTGCTGCAGAACGCCGACTACAACGTCGAGCGGGCGCAGCGCGGCATCGTCTACATCGACGAGATCGACAAGATCTCGCGCAAGTCCGACAACCCGTCGATCACGCGGGACGTATCGGGCGAGGGCGTGCAGCAGGCTCTGCTCAAGATCATGGAGGGCACCATCGCGTCGGTGCCCCCGCAGGGCGGCCGCAAGCATCCCCAGCAGGAGTTCCTGCAGGTGGACACGTCCAACATCCTGTTCATCTGCGGCGGCGCCTTCGCCGGCCTCGAGAAGATCATCTCGCGCCGCGGGCGGGGCTCCTCGATCGGCTTCGCGGCCAAGGTGTCCGGGCCCGACGAGCGGCGGACGGGCGACATCCTGAAAGGGGTGGAGCCGGAGGATCTGCTGAAGTTCGGCCTGATTCCGGAGTTCATCGGCCGCCTGCCGGTGATCGCCACGCTCGAGGATCTCGAC
>JANRIO010000026.1:0-34321 GCA_033764875.1 Hyphomicrobiaceae bacterium
CGCTGCGTCTTGCCGACGCGATCGTTGAGCCAGGCCTTCAGCACATCGGCGTCGAGCTCCCGGCCGGGTTTGAGCACGACGAAGGCGACAGGCGTCTCGCCCCAAGCCTGCGACGGGACGCCCACGACGGCCGCCTCCAGCACGTCCGGATGCGCCGTCAGCTCGGCCTCGAGGTCGCTCGGGTAGATGTTGAAGCCGCCCGAGATGATCATGTCCTTCTTGCGGTCCATCAGCGTCAGGAAGCCGTCCTTGTCGAAGCGGCCGATGTCGCCGGTGCGGATGAAGCGCCGGCCCTGCGCGTCGAACCACTCCGCGGCCGCCGTCTTGTCGGGCCGCTTGTAGTAGCCGGTCATGATCGCGCCGGAATGGCCCACCACCTCGCCGATCTCCCCGTGCGCGACCTCGCGTCCCTCGTCGTCGATCAGCCGCACGTCGTGGTCGGGCAGCGGCTTGCCCACGGTTGCGAGCTTGTCCGGGAACAGATGCGCCTCCAGGCAGCAGGTGCCGCCGCCTTCCGTCATGCCGTAGTACTCCATCAGGCCGCCGGGCCAGCGCTTCAGCACATCGGCCTTCAGCGCCGCCGCGAACGGGGCGCTGGTCGAGAGCTTCATGCGGAAGGCGGAGAGATCGTAGCGGTCGAAATCCGGCACCGCCATGATCCGCTGGTACTGCACGGGCACCAGCATCGCGTGCGTCACCCGGTGCCGGGCGGCAAGCTCGAGGAAGCGCACGGCGTCGAACTTGTCCATCAGCACCACGCTACCGCCGTGGCCCAGCGTCGGGAGAAAGCTGACCAGCGTGGTGTTGGAGTAGAGCGGCGTCGAGACGAGCGTGACGACGTCGCGCCCGTAGCCGAGGTTCACCGCCCGGAACAGCTGCATCCAGCGCATGCTGAACGATTGCACGATGCCCTTGGGATCACCGGTGGTGCCCGACGAGTAGATGATGTTGAAGGCCTGCTCCGGTGCGACCGCGGCTGGCTCGGGCCGCGCGCCCGCGGGCGCCAGCCAGGTCTCGAACGGCTGCCCGTGCGCCGACCCGTCGAGCGCGACCGTCGGCAGCGCGATGGGCGTCGGCAGCCGGCGCAACTCCTCGCCCGTCGCCGCGTCCACGAAGAACAGCTTTGCGTCGCAGTCCCGCACCATGCCGGCGATGGCCTCCGCCGTCGACGAGGGCGCCAGCGGCGAGACGGCCACGCCGGCGCGCAGGGCGCCGAGGAAAAGCACGGCGTAGGCCAGCGAGTTGCGGCCGCACACGGCGATGACGTCGCCGGAGGCGAGCCCGTCCCGCTGCAGCGCCGCGGCCACGCGGTCCATGCGGGCATCGAGATCCGCGAAGCTGAGCCGCCGGTCCCCCTCGATGAGCGCTATCGCCTCGGGCGTCTCGGCCGCATGCGCCCGCATCAGCTCGGCGATGGTGCCAAAGTCTCGTGTGATCAGCGCGTCGAACTTCATGCTGGCAGTATCCCCCTCTCGGCGCACGAGCGACCTTAGCGAGGCGCGCCCTTGCGCGTCCAGTCCCCTGCGCGGCCTCCCGTCAGGCCGTCGCGGCCGGCCGCTTGCGCATCAGGGCGGCGCGCTCGCAGGTCGCCACCACCTCGCCGTGCTGGTTCAGCGCCTCGTGGAAGAAGGTGACGATGCCCTCGCCCGCCCGCGACTTGCTCTCGCGCGTGTCCAGCACCGTGGTGCGCACCTTGACGGTGTCGCCGTGGAAAAGAGGCTTCGGGAACTTGACGTCCTTCATGCCGAGGTTGGCGATGGTGGTGCCGAAAGTGGTGTCATTGACGCTCATGCCGATCATGAGGCCGAGCGTGAACAGGCTGTTGACCAGCGGTTTGCCCCACACGGTCTGCGCCGAGTAGTGCGCGTCGATGTGCAGCGGCTGCGGGTTCATCGTCAGCAGCGAGAACCAGACGTTGTCGGTCTCGGTGATGGTGCGCGACCACTCGTGGTTGAACACCATGCCGACCTTGAACTCCTCGAACCATAGGCCCGCCATCACGCCGTCTCCTCTTCGTTGGCCTCGAGGCTGTCCGCGAGGGCATCGCCGGCGGCGGCCTTGGCGATCCTGCTCTCGGAGCGTCCTGGAGCGAACGGCAGGGATCGCACGCGCGGCCTCATCAAGACACCAGGGACCATTGAATTCGCGCCCCCGGGCGCGGTGCAATCACGGATTGCGCACAACGCTGTTGCCGGCGTTGTTCAGGGTACGTGCCGACGCCACTGCGATGATTGGGCCGTTCGCCGTAGCAGGGCCCTGGTGTAGAGTGCCGGCAGGTGCAGCCCGGGCAGAGCCTTGCCTGCCTGCCGGCTGCGGGGCCCGCTTCGCGACGAGAGCCGCCGTTGATGGCGCACGATCACCACCACCATGCGCACGGCCACCACCACCATGCCGCCGGGCACGGCCACGCCCCGGCGAGCTTCGGCCGCGCCTTCGCCATCGGCACGGTCCTCAATCTTGCCTTCGTCGTGATCGAGGCGGCCTACGGCTTGCTGTCGGGCTCCATCGCGCTGATCGCGGACGCGGGCCACAACCTCAGCGACATCGTCGGCCTGCTCATGGCCTGGGTTGCCTACGCGCTGGCGCAGCGCGCGCCGAGCGACCGCTTCACCTATGGCCTGCGCTCGTCCTCGATCCTGGCGGCGCTCGCCAACGCCGTGCTGCTGCTCGTCGCCGTCGGCGCCATTGCATTCGAGGCGGTGCAGCGCCTGCGCGACCCCGTGCCCGTCGGCGAGGTCACGATCATGCTGGTGGCGGGGCTGGGCATCGCCATCAATCTCGGCACGGCGATGCTGTTCGCGTCGGGCCGCAAGGGCGACCTCAACATCCGCGGCGCCTACCAGCACATGGCGGCGGACGCGGCCGTCTCGCTCGGCGTCGTGGTGGCGGGTGCGCTGATCTGGCTCACGGGCTGGCTGTGGATCGACCCGGCCGTGAGCCTCGCCATTGCCGGCGTCATCGTGTGGGGAACCTGGTCGCTGCTGCGCGAGAGCCTGGAGCTTGCCCTGCACGCGGTGCCGCCCGGGATCGACGCGGGCCGGGTGCGCGCGCATCTGGCGGCCCTGCCCGGCGTCCGGAGCGTGCACGACCTGCACATCTGGCCCATGAGCACCACGGAGACGGCGCTGACGGCGCATCTCGTGATGCCGGCCGGGCACCCGGGCGACGCCTTCCTGGCGCGGCTGCGCCACGAGCTGGCGCACGAGTTCGGGATCGGGCACGCCACGGTGCAGATCGAGATCGGCGACACGCAAGCCTGCGAGCTGGCGCCCGAGAGCGTGGTGTAGGGACCTCGGCCGCGCGGCAGACAACTTCAGTGGCGGCGCGCGGCATGATCGCTCAACCGCCCGCGTCGATGATCGCCTGCACCTGGCGGTAGAAGGCCTCGCGCGCGGCGGGCTCGGGCCCAAGGCTCGCTCGCGACCAGTTGCCATTGGTCGCGATCACGAGCTGGCGCTTGGCGTCGATGAACAGGCCTTGGCCGAAGATGCCTCGCGCCGCCACGGCGCCGTCGTCGTAGGTCCACCACTGGAACCCATAGCCGCGACCGGGAGCCCCGATCGCCTTCTGCTTCGTCGTGGCCTGCGCAAACCAATCGGGCGGGACGATCTGCTTGCCCTGCGCCACGCCGTTTGCAAGCACAAACAGACCCATGCGGGCGAAGTCGCGCGTCGCTGCCTGTATGCAGCAGCCTGCGATCTCCTGCCCGGTCTTGGCCAGGATCCATGTCGCCCTCGCCTCCATTCCGGCAGGCTGCCAGATCTTCTCCTGCAGATACTGCGCAAGCGTCTTGCCGGTGGCCGACGAGACTAGCACCCCGACCAAGTTGGATTCGCCGGTGCTGTAGCGCCAGACCTGGCCCGGCGAGTGGGCGCGGGGGAGCTTGCGCATGTAGCTCACGAGAGCATCGAGGCCCGGATCGGGCGGCTCCTTGTTGAAGCGTGACACGTCCGAGTTCGGATCCTCGTAGTCCTCGTTCCAGCGCACACCTGAGCTCATGGTCAGCAACTGGCGAATGGTCACGTCGTCATAGGCCGAGCCGCGCAGGCCGCTCACGTACTGGCTCACCTTGTCCTCGAGGCTCTTGATCGCACCATCCTGGATCGCCGCGCCGACCAGCGTTGAGGTGAAGGATTTCGCGACGGAGAAGCTCGTCCAGCGGCCCGAGGCGTCGAAGCCAAGGCCATAGCGCTCGACCCGCACCTTGCCGTGCTGAAGGATGACCATGGCCGCCAGGTTCTGGCTCCGGAGGTAGGCATCAAGCCCGGGTATCTGCAAAGGCTTGCCGGGGGGCAACTGCAGCGGACTGGTGGAAGGCAGTATCTCACGCGACCTCGCGAGGAATGCCAAGCGATCCATGGCGCGGAAGGCGATATCGCGCTTGTCCTGGGGCCAACTCAGTACGTCGGCGTTGGTCGGCAAATGCAGCAGGATGGCGCGCGTCTCTTTGTCGAGGCTGGCGAACCACCCGCCGCCTCCCAACACAAGTGCGCCGATTGCACCGGCTATGATCCTGCGCCAACTCATCGTGCTCTCGCTTCGTCTCTTCGGATCAGCGCCCTGTCACGACCGCATCCGATCAGAGGCGCAAGGGCGCATGTGTCGACCGCATTGCGCGTCAGGCTAGATGGGCTGCGTGGCTGCCGTGAGCCAGGCGCGGTCAGCGGGCGACAGCTCCGGGCCGATCACCTCGGCGACGCGGGCGTGGTAGGCGTTGAGCCATTCGCGCTCGTCCGGCAGGAGCAGCGCCGGCAGGACCAGGCGGCGGTCGAAGGGGGCAAGCGTCAGTGTCTCGAAGCCCATCACCTCGCGATCGGCGCCCGCCGGTTTCTCCGGCTCCGTCACCAGCACGAGGTTCTCCAGGCGGATGCCATAGGCCCCTTCCTTGTAGTAGCCCGGCTCGTTGGAGATGATCATGCCGGGCTCGAGCACGGTCATGCTCCGCCGCGAGATGCTCTGCGGGCCCTCGTGCACGGACAGGAAGCTGCCGACGCCGTGGCCGGTGCCGTGGTCGTAGTCGAGGCCCGCCTGCCACAGGGCGCGGCGCGCGAAGGGATCGAGATCGACGCCGCGGGTGCCCTTGGGAAAGCGCGCCGTGGCGATGGCGATGTGGCCCTTGAGCACGAGGGTGAAGCGCTCCTGCATCTCGCGGGTGGGCCGGCCGATGGCGATGGTGCGCGTGATGTCGGTGGTGCCGTCGACGTACTGGGCACCCGAATCGAGCAGGAACAGCTCCCCCGACTTGAGGCGGCGGTTGCTGGCGGTGGTGACCCGATAGTGGACGATGGCGCCGTTGGCGCCGGAGCCCGATATGGTGTCGAAGCTGATCTCCTTCAGCGCCTGCGTCTCGGCGCGCACCTCCTCCAGGCGCCGGCAGGCGGCGATCTCGTCGACCTGGGGAGAGGGCGCCTCGCGGTCGAGCCAGGCGAGGAAGCGGGCGACGGCGGCGCCATCGCGCTTGTGGGCGGCGCGCGAGCCCTTGATCTCGGCCGCGTTCTTGATCGCCTTGGGCAGCACGCAGGGATCGGGCCCGCGCACGATCCTCGCCTTGCCGCGCGCGAGCTTGCGGAAGAACCAGACGCCGGCGGTGTTGGGATCGAGGCGGATGCGCTTGCCCTGGGCCTTCAGGGCGTCGAGCCGCTCGGCAAGGCCGGACGGGGGCGAGAGCTTGGCCAAGGGGGAGAGATGCTGGCGCGCCTCGGGACCGAGCTTGGCCGGGTCCATGAACAGCTCGGGCTTGCCCGCCGCCGGCACGACGGCGAAGGCGAGCGCCACGGGGTTGTGGGCAACGTCGGCGCCGCGGATGTTGAGCAGCCAGCAGATCGAATCCGGCAGCGTGAGGACCACGGCATCGGCCTCGTCCTTCTTCAGCGCGGCCTGCAACTCGGCGATCTTGGTCTCGGCGGACTTGCCCGCGTAGCGCAGCGGGTGCGGCACCACCAGCCCGACGGGCGGCGCCGGCCGGGCCTTGCCCCAGGCCTCGTCGACGAGGTTGCGCCCGAGCGCTTTGAGCCTCATGCCCTTCGTTTTCAGCTGGCTGCGCAGATCCGCCATCATGGTCTCGGTGTGCAGCCTCGGATCGAAGCCCACCACGGCGCCGGCCTTGAGCTTGTCGCCGAGCCAGTCCTCGAGCCTGGCGCCGTGGATCAGCCGAACCTCGAAGGCGCTCGTGTCGACCTGCTGGGGAGCCTGCACGATGTAGCGGCCGTCGACGAAGATGGCGGCCTCGGTCCGGGCGACCACCGCGAGCCCGGCGGAGCCTGTGAAGCCGGTGAGCCAGGCCAGCCGCTCGGCGCAGGGCGGCACGTACTCGCCCTGGTGCTCGTCGGCGCGCGGCACCAGGAAGGCGTCGACCTTGGCGGCTGCCATGCGGGCGCGCAGGCGAGCCAGCCCCTCGCGGTTGCCGCCCGTCGTCCGGGGGGCGTCGTAGCTCTGGAACATGATGCTCTCGCTCGCGGCGTTGCGGAGAAGGGACGCTCCCCGAATGCCACCAAAGCGTCGAAGCGTCAAAGGGCCGCGACGCCGGCAGCCTGGGACGCGACCTCGGTGCCCTCGTCGTCGACGTTGTCACCGAGGTCGTCGAGCGCACGATCCCACAGCATGTCGACGTGCTTGGCGGCCGCGGCCGGAGACAGGGTCTCGAGCCATCCGTCCTCCGTCTCCCGCACGATGCCATCCGCCTTGAGGCGGCTCAGCGCATCGGACACGTCGAAATTGACCTCGATGCCGAACGTCTCCTTCAGCCACGTCTCGATCCGGGCGTCGATGTCGGCGATCGCCGTCGCCTTGACGCGCCCCCGCGCGAGGGCGGCGTAGAGCAGTATCTCCTCCTTGATGTCCTCCTCCGCGGCGCGAGCCGACAGCAGCGTGATGACGCCGCGATTGTCGGCCATCGAGTGGAAATACAGGTTCTGCGCCATGACGACCATGTAGCGGTTGCGCTGGGCGAAGAAATTGGTGACCTGGCGGAGAATGATGCCGCCGAAGGCCGCCAGCGCCGGCAGCATGGTCATCGGGTTCGACACGGCCGCGATCTTGGTCACGGTGCCGACCACGCCCATGCCGACGCCGCCTCCGGCCGAGACGCCGAAGCGGATCTTGTCCCAGCGCCGGAAGCGCACCTTGGTGTTGGGGAAGATCATCTCGACGTCGGTGCGCGGGATGTTCTTGAACAGCTTCATGTAGATGTGGTCGCTGGAGACGGTCTTGGGCAGCAGCGCGCGGCCGCGCCGCACCGCCTTCTCGGCCTGGCGCCGGGACATCCCGTGCTTCTGCACGAGCTCCTCGACCCGCTCGCCCGAGGGCTTCAGCTTGAACAGCAGGCACAGGCGCTGGAACACCGGCACCTGCACCTCCTTCCAGCCCATGTAGGCCCGGCGGATGTCGCGGCGGCGCTCGGTGATGGTGGTGGCGCCTCGGAAGTAGATCAGCGCCTCCTCGAAGGCATCGAGGTCGACCTGCAGGTCGAGGCCGTAGTGGGAATCCTCGGTCAGGATGAGGTGCACGTCCTTCGGATCGACCCGGGTGAAGTTGCCCTGCTCGAGAAGCTCGGCCATGCGGCCGACCACGCGCTTCCGCAGGATCTCGCGCTCCTCGCTCGTATATTGGCGGGTGACCTTGAGATCGCTGTCAGGAGCAAAGGCGTCGTAGGCCTGCTCGAGCTCGACAAGGCGGGCGGTGTAGGCGTGCCGGCGCCAGAAATCGAGGTAGCGCATGAAGCGCAGCGCGTCCGCCGCCCCGCCATTTGGCCAATGTGCGGGCTCGGTGAGGCCGCTCAGGAGCGCCGCCCGCGTCAGGGGCAGGAACCGCTCGCGGCGGGCCGCCACACCGGGGCCGGAGTGGGGATCGATGGCGATGCCGGCCATGGGCATGTATTCCTCCGAGGCCAAAATAGATTGCGTGCCGGACGGCTTCGCAGCGCCTGCCCCGCGGGCCGGGATGCTTGCAGTCGTCATCGTTCTCTGCCCCTAGCAGCTCAAAGACGGACGCCAGTTTGTGCACTGCTCATGTGATAGAAACAAGTTCGGCCCTGCCCGGGCGCACCGGACAGGGCCGAACCTCTAGCAGACTCGTGCGATTCCGATCAGGCGGCCCGGACGAGCCGGGTCTGCAGGTCGAGCACCGCGATCATGAAGCCGACGCGATCCTCGGCCGCCTCGGCCATGATCGAGAAATAGTCGGGCGTCTGCGGCACGATCTCGCCGATCACCTCGCCGTACTCGAAGCGCAGGTCCGCCTCGTGCTTGCGGGCGATGGCCTGCATCTTCGAGTTCTCGGCCAGGCAGCTCATGTACAGCCGCTTGATGCTGCGGTTGCGCGCCGCCCGGACCACCCGGCCCATCAACTCAGAGCCGATGCCATGGTCCTGGAAGGCCCGCTCGACCGAGAAGGCGGCCTCTGCCTCCTCCCCCCAGCCGTCGCCGAGCCGGCGCAGCTCCGCCGCCGCCCTGACCTTGCCCTCGACCACGTAGCCGTAGACGACGCTGCCGAAGTCGGTCATGCGGCTGGCGTAGTCGTCGATGAAGGCATCGGCCACGGCGTGCGCAAAGCGCATGCGCCGGCTCTCCTTGTCGAGGCGCAGCAGGTGGTCACGGAACTTGTCCGTTTCGCTGGGCCACAGCCGCCGGTAGATGCCAACCGCCGCGTGTTGATCGCTCATGTCACCACATCTCCGCTTTCCGACGTCGTGCTCCGGAGCCAGCCGAAGTCCCTCTCGGACGTCTCCATTGCGCCGCACAATATGCCCGAACATGGCTGCAAGAAGACCTGCAAAATCCATGATGCATCAATGAAATAATGACGATGCTGCATCGCCACATGCGACCACTGGACGCGCACCTTGTGCTTGCGCGCTGGGCAATCGTGCTGCGGTGCGGTAGAAGCGGTGGCAACCGGTCCGACAGGAATAGCAAGTAGCCCGAACGTGTTGCGGCCCGGCCTGAACCTCGAGCCTCAATTGACCCGGCCGCGGCTTGACCCGGCCACCGCCCCCGTGTAGCCGAAGCCACCGTATGTCCCTGCTCAACGTTTACCATTCGCGCGCGGCCACCGGCGCTATCGAGGCCGATCCGGCGCAGGCGCAGGTCGCGGCCCGCCTCGAGGCGCTGATCGCGGCGCTCGAAGGCTGGAGGCCGCGCGGCTCCGGCATCGCCGGGCTGTTCCGGAAGCCGACACCCCCGCCAAAAGGGCTTTATATTCACGGGCCTGTCGGGCGCGGTAAGACCATGCTGATGGACCTGTTCTTCGCCGAGACCGAGTTTGCGCCCAAGCGCCGGCTGCATTTCCACGAGTTCATGGCCGAGGTGCATGCGCGGATCGCGCAGGCGCGAAAGACCGGCACCGGAGATCCGCTGCCGCAGGTCGCGGCCGACCTTGCCCGCGAGGCGCGGCTCTTGTGCTTCGACGAGCTGCACGTGACCGATATCGCCGATGCGATGATTCTGGGTCGGCTTTTCAAAGGCATGCTGGAAGCCGAGGTGGTCATCGTGGCGACCTCGAACGTGCCGCCGGACGGGCTCTACAAGGACGGCCTCAACCGGGCGTTGTTTCTCCCCTTTATTGCCCTCATCGAGCAGCATCTCGACGTCGAGGAGCTGAAGGCGGCCAAGGATTTCAGGCTGGAGAAGCTGGCCGGACGGCCGCTCTACTTCACGCCGCTGGGGCCCGGCGCCCGGGCCGAGATGGACCGGGCCTGGGCGAGCCTGACGGGCTCGGCCCATGCCGCGCCGCTCGATATCGAGATCCTCGGCCGCAAGCTGCACGTGACCAATGCGAGCATGGGCGTGGCCCGCTTCCGGTTCGCCGAGCTTTGCGAGAAGCCGCTCGGCGCCAACGACTTCCTGGCGCTCGCCCACGCCTTCCACACGATCATGATCGACGACATCCCGGTGCTGCGGCCGGGGCAGCGGGACGTGACGCGCCGCTTCGTCAACCTGATCGACACGCTCTACGACAACAAGGTCGGCCTCATCGCGTCGTCGGCGGCGGAGCCCGACGGCCTTTACCCCGCGGGCGACGTCAGCTTCCTGTTCGAGCGGACCGCCTCGCGCCTGATCGAGATGCGCTCGGCCGAGTACCTGGCGGGGCGCGAGGACCGGCAATCGACCAGAGCGGCGGGGCCCCTTCCCGCCGCGCCGGCGGCCGGGTGACCCACCCCGAACCCATCCGTTGGTGCAAAGTCTGCGGTGGCGCTCGCCCCTTGACACTGCTAACAGCCCACCTATCTAGGCGCGCGACGCCCAAAAACTGCTGCAAATCAGCGGTCCGTGGCTGAGCGGATGGACCCGGCGGGGCCTGACGAGACTGCATTTCCAGGCCCGGCGGCACGCTGCCAGGCCCGGAGCCGAGTACAAGAGCGAGCGGAGGACGACGCATGGCCGTGCTGATCGAGGCGCAAGGCCTCAAGAAACGGTTCGGCTCCATCGCCGCGGTGGACGGCATCTCGCTGACCGTGAGGAAGGGCGAGGTGCTGGGCTTCCTGGGGCCCAACGGCGCCGGCAAGTCGACGACGATGAAGATGATCACGGGCTTCCTCGAGCCCGATGCGGGAGGCGTGCGCATCGCCGGCATCGACATGTTCGAGACGCCCAAGGCGGCCAAGCGCAAGCTCGGCTACCTGCCCGAGGGCGCTCCGGCCTACGGCGAGATGACGGCCGGCGACTTCCTCGGCTTCATCGCGGAGATCCGCGGCTTCGACGCCGGCGAGGCGGCGCGGCGCGTCGGGGCAGCGGTTGAGAAGGCCGAGCTTGCAGGCGTTCTCGGCCAGCGCATCGAGACGCTGTCCAAGGGCTTCAAGCGGCGCGTCGCCATGGCACAGGCGATCCTGCACGACCCGCAGGTGCTGGTGATGGACGAGCCGACGGACGGCCTCGATCCGAACCAGAAGCACCACGTCCGCCAACTGATCGCGGACATGGCCGCCGACAAGGCGATCATCGTCTCGACGCACATCCTCGAGGAGGTGGAGGCGGTGTGCTCGCGCGCCATCATCATCAACAAGGGGCGCATCGTCGCCGACGGCACGGCGGAGGAGCTGATGCGGCGCCTGCCGGCGCACGGCGCTGTCGCCATCAGCCTCGCCAGCGACCGGGTCGAGGCGCTGCGCGGCGCGCTCGGGGCCCTGCCCGGCATTGCCCGCATCGACACCGTCGGGCAGGCAAACGGCAACGTGCGCCTGCGCGTGGTGCCCAAGAACGGCGCGCTGAAGCCGCACGACGTCGCCGAGCTGCTGCGCGAGCGCGCCGTCGCGGTGGAGGAGATCTTCGCCGAGCGGGGCAACCTCGACGAGGTCTTCCGCCAGATCACCACTTCCGACGAGGCCGCCCATGCCTGAGATCTGCCGCAACACCTGGACCATCGCCAAGCGCGAGTTCAAGGGCTACTTCGCGACGCCGCTGGCGGCCGTGTTCCTGACCATCTTCGTGGCGCTGACCGGCGCCTTCACCTTCCGGCTCGGCGGCTTCTTCGACCGCGGCATCGCCGATCTCAATCCGTTCTTCCAGTACCACCCCTGGCTCTACCTGTTCCTGGTGCCCGCCGTCGCCATGCGGCTGTGGGCTGAGGAGCGCAAGGCTGGGACCATCGAGCTGCTGATGACGCTGCCGATCTCACCGTGGGAGGCCATCCTCGGCAAGTTCCTCGCCGCCTGGGCCTTCATCGGCGTCGCCCTGCTGCTCACGCTGCCGATGTGGATCACGGTCAACGTGCTGGGCTCGCCCGACAACGGCGTCATCCTGGTCAGCTACATCGGCTCGTTCCTGATGGCCGGCGCCTTCCTCGCCATCGGCTCGGCCGTGTCGGCTGCGACGCGCAACCAGGTCATCGCCTTCATTGTGGCGGCGACGATCTGCTTCCTACTGGTCATGGCCGGCCTCGACCTGATCCTCAACTACGTGCGCGGCCTGGTGCCGGGCTTCCTCATCTCGGCGGTGGCATCGCTGAGCTTCCTCACCCACTTCGACCGCATCACCAAGGGTGTCGTCGATCTCTCGAGCCTCGTCTTCTACGCCTCGCTGATCGTGTTCGCGCTGTTTGCGAACAGGGTGCTCGTCGAGCTGAAGAAAGCCGATTGAAGGAGTAGCCCACCCGTGAACACCACCGTCGACAAGCTCATCAACGCGCTGGAGCAGGCGTTCGCCCGCCTCACGAAATCGGTCTCGGGGCTCTCGCGCAGTGCGCTCGCCTGGGGCTCGATCGGCCTGGCAGCCGTCCTGCTGCTCTCGGTCAACCTGCTGGCCGCCAACGTGGCGCGCAACGTCAAGGCGGACGTCACCCAGCAGCGCGTGTTCACGATGTCGAAGGGCACGCGCGAGATCGTGCGCTCGCTCGACGAGCCGATCAGCTTGAAGCTCTACTACAACAAGCGGCTCGGCGAGGCGGCCAACCCCTACGAGCGCTACTTCGACCGCGTCCGCAACCTCCTGCAGCAGTATCGCGACGTCTCGCGCGGCAAGATCGAGCTTGCCGTGTTCGATCCCGAGCCGTTCTCGGACGCCGAGGACCGCGCCGTGGCCGCGGGCCTCAGGGGCGTGCGCCTCAACCAGGAGGGCGAGGTCGGGTACTTCGGGCTCGTCGGCAGCAACTCCACCGACAACGAGGCGACGATCTCGTTCTTCACGGCCGAACGCGAGGCCTTCGTCGAGTACGACATCACCAAGCTGATCTACACGCTCTCAAACCCGAAGAAGCGCGTCGTCGGCCTGATCGCCGGCATCCCGCTCGACGGCGGCGCCAACCCCAACCCGATGGCCGCCATGATGGGCGGGCCCCGGCAGATGCCGCCGCAGCAGGTGATGGACCAGATCCGCGAGTTCTTCGAGGTGAAGTCCATCGGGCAGGACATCAAGGAGGTGCCGGCGGACGTCGACATCCTGATGATCGTGCAGCCCGACAAGCTCACGGGCGAGGCCGCCTACGCCATCGACCAGTGGGTACTGAAGGGCGGCAAGGTGTTGGCGTTCGTCGACCCGGTGGCGGAGCTTGGCCGCGCCGGCGGGCCGATGATGATGATGGGGCCGTCGGGCCCCTCGCCCGACTTCCTCAAGGTGATGAAGGCCTGGGGCGTCGAGTTCGACCCGAGCCGGGTCGTGGGCGACCTCGGCCATGCGCGGCGCGTGCAGTACGGCTCGGGCGCGCGGCCCGTCGTCACCGAGTACATCGGCTGGATGAGCTACGACAAGGCGAGCTTCGATCCCAGGGACGTGCTCTCGTCGGGCATCGAGAAGGCGCTCAACGTCGCCACGCCGGGCGCGCTGGCCAAGGTTGACGGGGCGACGACGCAGGTGGCGCCGATCCTCGTCTCGAGCCAGCGCTCGGCGCTGATCGGCGCGGAGGCCTTCGGCATGAGCCCGGATCCGGTCGCGCTGCTGCGCGGCTTCAAGCCCGAGAACAAGCGGCAGATGCTCGCCGTGCGCGTCTCGGGCGAGGCGAAAAGCGCCTTCCCGGACGGTGCGCCTAAGCCCGTGGAGGAGAAGAAGGACGACGCCAAGGACGGCGCGAAGCCGGACGTCGCCAAGGTCGACGCCGCCAAGGAGCCGGCCAAGGAGGCGCCGAAGGAGGCGCCCAAGCCGCACACCGCCTCGGGTCGCGTCACGGCGATCGTGATCGCCGACACCGACCTGCTCTCCGACCAGTTCTGGGTCGAGGTGCGCGACTTCCTCGGCCAGCAGGTGGCCATCCCGACCGCCTCGAACGCCGCCTTCGTGGTCAACGCGCTCGACAACCTGGGCGGCTCGGAGGCCCTGATCGGCCTGCGCGCGCGCGGCGCCGACGACCGCCCCTTCACGCTCGTCAACAACATCCGCCGGGACGCGGAGCGCGCCTACCGCGAGAAGGAGTTCGCGCTCACCGCCAAGCTGAAGGAGGTGCAGGAGCAGCTCAGCAAGCTCGAAAGCGGCGGGGATGCCGGCGCGGCCGTGCTCAGCGAGAGCGACCGGCACACCATCGAGCGGTTCCGCGCGGACATGCTGAACGTGCGCCGCGACCTGCGCGAGGTGAAGCGGGCGCTGCGCGCCGACATCGACCAGCTCGCCTTCTGGCTGCAGCTGCTCAACATCGCGCTGGTGCCGATGCTGATCGGCATCGGTGGCGTCGCGTACGCCGTCATGCAGCGGCGGCGCAGCAGCGCGACCGCAACCAGGGGCACCGACACCGGATCTGAGGGAGACCAGGCATGAAGCCCTCGACGTTCGCAGGCCTGATCGTCGCCGCCGCGGTCGTGGGGACGCTGGCCGTCACCGCCTACTCGGTGAACAACCGTGTCGCGCGGCCGAAGGCGACCGGCTCGCCGCTGATCGCCAACCTCGCGTCGCGGGGACAGCAGGTTGCCCGCATCGAGATCCGCCAGGGCGAGAGCGTGGTGGCGCTCGCCCGCGGACCACAGGGCTGGGTCCTCGCCAACCGCGACGGCTACCCGGCCAGGGCGGAGCCGCTGAAGGCGCTGCTCGTCCGCCTCGCCGAGGCCGACCTCGTGGAGCCCAAGACACGGGTGCCGGACCGCTTCGGGCTGCTGGAGCTGGAGGACCCTGCCCTCAAGGGGGCGAAGTCGCGCCTGGTGAGGCTCTCCGACGAAAAGGGCAGCGCCATCGCCGAGGTGATCGTGGGCAAGAAGCGGCTCGACGCCTTCGGCGCCAGCCGCTCGGGCACCTACGTGCGCCGACCGGGCGATGAGCAGACCTGGCTCGCCAGCGCCGACATCGACGCCTCGGCCAACGTGCGCGACTGGGTGCAGGCGCAGGTGCTCGACCTCGCCATCGCCAAGGTGAGCGTGGTCACCGTGGAGGTGCCCGGCGAGGCGCCGCTGCGCATCACCCGCGACGCGGCGGGCGGCGGCTCGCCCAAGTTCAATCTCGAGGGCCTCGCCGCCGACAAGAAGCTGAAGGAAGGCGCCAATGTCGAGGCGATCGCACGCGCAGCCGTCACCCTCGATCTCGACGACGTGCGCAAGGCGGACGCCGCGGCCAAGCCCGACGCCGGCACGGTGACGATCGAGAGCGACGGCGGGCTGAGCGTGAAGCTCGCCCTGCGCAAGGCCGGCGACGACACCTGGGCCACCATCGCGGCCTCCGGCGAGGGCGACGGCAAGGCGCAGGCGGAGGAGATCGCCAAGCGCACCGCCGGCTGGGAGTTCAAGCTCCCTTCGGGCAAGGCCGCCGGCATCCTCAAGCGCCGCGCCGACCTGGTGGAGGGAAGCTGAGGCGGACCGGCGCTGGGCTGAGGGCTCGTGCGTCCTCTGCCGAACGCCGGGGCGGACGCCGCCGGCTCATCGCATCGCCGTGCGGGTCGCCTCCTTCCGTAAGGAGACGACGCCGCTGCCAACCAGGATGCCGACGAGGACGAGCGCCATCCCGGCCACCAGCTCGACCGTCAGCTGCTCGCCCAGCAGGCCGACCCCCAATGCCATTGCCGCAATCGGGTTGAGCGTCAGATACAGAACCGTCGTCGTCGGCGGCAGGGCGCGCAACGCCCACATGAAAAGCGAGAACTGCACGGTCCCCGCAACCGTGCCGAGGAACACGACTGCGAGCCAGCCTCGCATCGTGAATGCCGGCCAGGCGGCCGCTCCCTGGAGGAGGCCGACGATCGGCAGCAAGACTGCGACCGCGATCGCCATCGCCAACGCGGTCACGAAGATCGGCCCGTGCCGCATCAGCGTCGCGCGGCTGAACACGGAGTAGACTGCGGCGCACAGGACGCCGAGAAGCATCAACCCGTCGCCGATTGGATAGTCGGCGTTTGCCCGCCCGAAGGCGGCCGTGCCCATCGCCACGGCCACCCCGGAGAACGCCAGGGCGACACCTGCGATCTTGCCAGGTGTCAGCGTCTCGCGTCCGAAGGCGGCCGCAACGATCAGGGTCTGTATCGGTATCGTCGCCAGGCCCACCGCGCCGCGCGCGGCCGGCACGTACTGGAGCGACGCGTTGAAGGCCCAGGGAAAGAGCACGAAGAACAGCACCGCGAGGACGGCGATCTTTGCCAGCTCGGAGAACGCGACACCGCCGCGCGGCCAGAGCGCGGGCAGGACGGGCGCAAAGCACAGCACCGAGATGACGTAGCGGTAGAGGACGAGCGCGAGCGGGTCGGTCTCGCCGATGACGAAGCGCGTGGCCACCACCGCAGCCCCCGCGCTCAGGGCCGCCGCAGCCGCGGCCGCGTGCGCCAACACAACCTTGCTCATGAGGTCCGGCTCCCGATCCGCTGCGCCTAGTAACTTTCACATTGAAAGTGACTTTAGTGCCGATACTTTCAAAATGCAAGTCGCGAGGCTAGACTGTCGGAGACAACCGCTTGCAGGTTTCCTGCGCGCTGGAGCTGGAGGCACGTGCACCATGGCGAAACAGGATTTCCGATCGGCTTGCTCGATCGCGCGCACGCTGGACGTCGTGGGCGACAAGTGGACCCTTCTCGTCGTCCGCGACCTGATGTGGCACGGGAAGCGGACGTTCCAGGCGCTGCAAGACAGCGCCGAGCGCGTGCCGTCCAACATCCTGGCCGAGCGTCTCAAGAGGCTTGCGGAATGGGGGTTGCTGAGACGCGAGGTCTACCAGCAGCGACCCACCCGATATGCATATCACCTGACGGACGAGGGCAAGTCTCTCGAGCCCGTCCTCATGCAGATCATGACGTGGGGCCACAAGCACCTGGGTGGCGGCCGCTTCGACCCGAAATCCGGCAGGAGCTTCGCAGCCAGGACCGGACCCTAGACCGCGCCGATCTTGACGGCAGAAGGGGCAGGCACGGCGCGCGGTTGCGCGGCTGCCGCTATCCGGCCTCGACGGCGCGCACCATGGTGGCGGCGGCGGCGGCCGAGGTCAGCCCGCCCTCCCGCACCAGGCTGCGCCAGGTGTGGAAGCTCAATGCCAGCAGCAGGACGGCGTGCTGGCCGGGGCCGAGGCCCGCGCCCAGCACCTCCTGATAGGCTGCCATGAACGGCCCGAAGCGCAGCGCCACCACCTCGCCGGTCAGGGCGTGGTGCTCGGCATCGCGCAGCACGCAGCCGGCGAGCGCCGCGTTGCGCTCGTACCAGGCATAGAGCGCGCCAATTCCCGCCAGCCGGCGCTCGGCCGGATCGGCGATGGCGCGCCAGGGCTCGGCATCGGGCAACGGGTCGCGCTCCATGGATGCGGCAGAGCAGGCCAGGAACAAGCTCCGCTCGTCCGGGAAATGCGCATAGAGCGTGTGCCGCTGGACGCCCGCGCGCTCGGCGATCATGCTGAGCGAGGTCGCGGCCGGCCCGACGCTGGAATGCAGCTCGACGGCGGCGTCGACGATGCGCCGCCTCGTCTGCGCCTGCTGCTCGGCGCGGCGCCTGAGTGTGTAGGTGCGGGTCACGTGATTTTCACTGCACGATGCAGTGCATTCATTGTTGACGGCCTCGCGCTATTTCGATACACATATATGTATCATGAAATAAGCCTGTCGTCCACGCCGCGTGGACGCCCATGCATGGCCAGCCCAATCCACAGCCAGAGGACGTCATGGACACCACCATCACCGAGATCGCAGCCGGCATCTATCGCCTGTCGACCCACGTGCCGGATATCGCCCCGCCCGCCGGCTTCACCTTCAACCAGTTCCTCGTGCTCGGCGACGAGCCGCTGATGTTCCACACGGGCCTGCGCAAAATGTTTCCGCTCAACCGGGACGCGCTGAGCCGCATCCTGCCGCCCGAGCGCCTGCGCTGGATCGCCTACGGCCACTTCGAGGCCGACGAATGCGGCGCCATGAACGAGTGGCTGGCGGCGGCCCCGCAGGCGCACGCCGCGCACGGGCAGACCGGGTGCGCCGTCTCGCTCAACGACTTCGCCGACCGGGCGCCGCGCGTGCTCGCCGACGGCGAGACGATCGACCTCGGCGGCAAGCGCGTGCGCTTCATCGACACGCCGCATACGCCGCACGGCTGGGACGCGGGCGTGCTCTTCGAGGAGACGACCGGCACCTTGATGTGCGGCGACCTCTTCACGCAGCTCGGCAACGACCGGGCCATGACCAGCGGCGACGTGGTCGGGCCGGCGATCGCGGCGGAGGACATGTTCAAGTACTCGGCCCTCAACCCGGCCATGGGCGCCACGATCCGGGGCCTTGCCCCGCTGGCGCCGCAGACGCTGGCGCTGATGCACGGCCCGACGTTCACCGGCGACGGGGCGGCGGCACTGCGCGCGCTGGCCGACGACTACGACCGGCGTGCGGAGCTAGCGCGGCGCGCTGCCTGACGGGCGGTCGCTCTCAGTTCGGCGTCATGAACTTCAGGGCGGCGCTGCTGGCGGCGCCGCCGACGACGCAGGGGATGCCGATCTGCACTTGGCCCAGCGCGCTTGCGGCGACGCAGCCGACGGCAAGCGCCGTCTGGCCCACCATGCCCCACCACTGGGTGTTGCGGGCCGATTCCGGGCCCTTCGCCTTCAGCTTCTCGATGGCGGCCATGGCGTCCTTGCGCACGCGGCCGAACTCGAAGGTCTCGGCGGCGTCGATCACCTCCTGCAGCACGACGCGCGTCTCCGCGTTCTCCGTGTTGAGGGCGGCCTTGACCAGGTCGAGCAGGGCCTTGTCGCGGGAGGCGTTGGTGGCGAGGGACAGCTTCGCCATGTTGCCGATGGTGAGCCGCTCGACGTTGTCCCTGTCCCTGGCCCAGCTCAGGATCGAGATGATGCGCAGGACGGGCTCCGGCGAGCCGGTTGCGAAGTAGAGGCCCCAGAGCATGTCGAGCGGGGCCGTGCCGTCGTCGAGCGGCAGCTGTTTCAAGGTCGGCTGCTTGCCGTAGACGAAGCGATCGATGAGGCCCTTGCGCGCCGGCATGCGCTCGACGAACTTGAGCATCAGCTCCTTCCACCCGGGCAGGTCCGAGTAGGCGATGGCGCGCACGATCGGTACCTGATCCTCGGGCGGGATCGGGAACATGCGGGTAACCAGGTCCTCGGCCTTGTCCGGGTTGGTCTGCAGGACGCCCGCCATGAAGCCGATGTAGACGCCGGCCTGGTCGAGCTCGCGGAACAGGCCGAGCTCGCTCATGGCCTTGACGGCGGCGGGAAGCTTGCGCGGCTCGGGGCGCAGGCGATAGCCGTTGATCCAGCGCAGGACGTGCTCCTGCGTGGCGAGCTCGTTCAGCGGCTTGCGCTTGGAGGCAGCGAGCGCGCCCGGCACGTCCAGCGCCAGCAGCAGCGCCACGGCGAAGGCGAGAACGCGGGCCATTCCTCCCCCTTGATGTCGAGCCGTCCCCGCACATTCGATGGTGCTGGACTTGAGGCGGCGGGCATGGCGGATTTGTGGCACGCGCGGGTCGGCACGGCGGCCGGCGCGACCCTGGACGCGCGACAGCGCCCCTCGGAAATGCTAACCCTTCGAGACACCTGAGGCAGCACTCCGCATTCCCGCCGAGCCGGGCCACGCGACGGGGGCACCGCGGGGAGGACAACACCGGCGGGCCGTGCCGCGCAGCACGGGACGCCCATCCCGGAAAGGGCATGCGATGAGCTTCGAGGCCTTGCAAATCGAGCGCGACGGCCCGGTGCTGAAGGTGACGCTCAACCGGCCGCAGGCGCGCAACGCGCTGTCGCCCGAGATGCTGATGGAGCTCGGCCAGGTGTTCACGCTGGCCTGGAACGAGGAGGCGGTGCGCGCGGTGCTGCTGCGCGCGGCCGGCGGCACGTTCTCGGCCGGCGGCGACTTCCGCAACATGCAGAGGAGCGAGGCGGCCTCGGGCCGCGGCACGGCCGATACGGCGCTATCCAACCGGCGCTTCGGCACCTTCCTCGAGATGCTGCGCGGCTTCCCGAAGGGGCTCGTCACGCTCGTCGAGGGGCCCTGCATGGGCGGCGGCGTCGGCCTCGTTGCCGTCTCGGACTGGGTGATCGCGGAGAAGAGCGCCCAGATCGGCACGCCCGAGGTGACGGTGGGCATCGTGCCGGCTCAGATCGCGCCCTTCATCGTCGAGCGCATCGGGCGCGCACAGGCGCAGCGCCTGCTGGCGTTCGGGCTGCGCCTGTCGGCGGCGGAGGCCTGCCGCATCGGCCTGGTGCACGAGGTCGCCGACGGCGCGGCGGATCTTTCCGCCAAGGGCCTCGCCGCCCTCAACCAGGTGCTGCGCGCCGCGCCCGGTGCCGTCGCCGAGACGAAGAAGCTCGTGGCGCTGTCGCAATCGGGCGATGTCGGCGCCGCGCTGGATACCGCCTCGCACATGTTCGCCAACGCGCTTGCGGGCGAGGCGCGGGAGGGCATCAGCGCGTTCCTGGAGAAGCGCAAGCCGGGCTGGACGGCAACGCTCGACACCATGTGACGGGCAACGGGTCGCAAGCTTCGGGAGGGGGACCTTGAGACGCATTCGCACGATCCTCGTCGCCAACCGCGGTGAGATCGCCGTGCGCATCATGCGGACGGCGAAGGCGCTGGGGTATCGCACCGCCGCCGTCTACTCGGATGCCGATGCCGACGCACGCTTCGTGCGCATGGCCGACGTCGCGACCCGGATCGGGCCGCCTGAGCCGAGGGCCAGCTACCTCGACATCGCCGCGATCCTCAAGGCCGCGCGCCGGCTCGATGCCGATGCCGTGCATCCCGGCTACGGCTTCCTCTCCGAGAACGCGGAGTTCGCGCAGGCCTGCGCCGACGCCGGCCTGACGTTCATCGGGCCGACCGCCTCGGCCATCGCGGCCATGGGCAACAAGGCCGCTGCCAAGCGGCGCATGCTCGAGGCGGGCGTGCCCTGCGTGCCGGGCTTTGAGGGCGCGGTCGCCGACGACGCACTGCTGGCGCGGGAGGCCGCCCGCATCGGCTTTCCGCTGATGGTGAAGGCGGCCGCCGGCGGCGGCGGACGCGGCATGCGCCTCGTCGCGGACGCCCATGCCCTGCCCGCCGCGCTCGACACGGCGCGCTCGGAGGCGCGCGGCGCCTTCGGCTCCGACGAGCTGATCCTGGAGAAGGCGCTCTTGGGAGCGCGCCACGTGGAGGTGCAGATCCTGGCCGACAGCCACGGCCACTGCATCCATCTCGGCGAGCGCGACTGCTCGGTGCAGCGGCGCCACCAGAAGGTGATCGAGGAGGCGCCATCGCCGGCCGTCGATGCGGGCCTGCGGGCGCGCATGGGCAAGGCGGCGGTCGCGGCGGCGAAGGCCGTGGGCTACAGCAACGCCGGCACCGTGGAGTTCCTGCTCGACGCGGCGGGGCAATTCTATTTCCTGGAGATGAACACACGGCTGCAGGTCGAGCATCCGGTGACGGAGATGGTGACGGGGCTCGACATCGTCGCCCTGCAGATCCGCATCGCCGAAGGCGAGCGGCTGCCGCTGCGCCAGGAGGATGTGCGCCTTGCCGGCCATGCCATCGAGGCCCGGCTCTATGCGGAGAGCCCGGCGCAGGGCTTCCTGCCGCAGGCCGGCGAGATGCTGGCGTGGGCGCCGCCCGAAGGCGTCGGCATCCGCGTCGACCATGGCCTGGACGTGCGCCAGAGCGTGACGCCGTTCTACGATCCGATGCTGGCCAAGATCATCGCGCACGGGGACACGCGCGAGGCGGCGCGGCGACGCCTGATCGCAGCGCTCAAGACCACGCGCGCGCAAGGCTTGGCCAGCAACCGCGCCTTCCTGATCGATTGCCTGGAGCTCGAGGCCTTCGCGCAGGGCAGCGCCACGACGACGTTCATCGCGGAGCATTTCGGCGCCATCGCCGCGCTCGCCCCCGACGAGGAGACCATCGCGCTCGCGGCGGTGCTCCTGTTCGAGGACAGCGCGAGGAGGCACGGGCACGATCCGGCATCGGCCTGGGCCTCGAGCGGCGCCATCGCCTGGCCGCTGCGCCTTGCGCTCGATGGCGCGGAGGGGGCGCCGATCAAGGTCAGCGTCATGGTCGAGGCGCCGCGCCGCTACCAGGTGCTGCACGGCGGCGTGCGGTCCGGGATCGAGCTGCTGGCGGGGCCCCCAGCGGACGGGCCGGTGCGCTGGCGCTGGCAGGGGCGCGAGGACAAGGCGCTGGCGATCCTCGTGCACGGAGCGCTGCACCTCGAGCGAGCAGCGCACGACCATGTCTTCCGCGATACGCTCTATGCACCGCCGTCAACGACGGCAGGCGACGCCGGAGGCGAGCTGCGCGCGCCTATGAACGGCAGGATCGTGGCCGTTCTCGCCGAGACCGGAGACCGGGTCGAGAAGGGCCAGCGCATCGTCGTGCTCGAGGCGATGAAGATGCAGCACGAGATCCAGGCGACGGTCGCGGGCAAGCTCGCGGCCATTGCGGTTCGCACCGGCGACCAGGTCGCCACCCGGCAGGTGCTGGCTCAGGTCGTCGCCGACTGACGCCGCGCCAGGCGGGACGCGACCGGCGGCCGCATCCTCGCGCCGGCGGCACCGCGGGATCAGAAGTCCTGCCACTCCTCGCCGGCCGCCGCCGCCGCGGGCTTCTTCGAAGCCGGGGCATTGTTGGCCACGAGGCGGGGCTTGGCCTGCGCCGGCTTGCGCACCGCCGGTGCGGGCGCGGGTGCGCGAGCAGCGCGTGCGGGCTTGCTGCCGGCGGCACCGACCTGGAACTGGCCGATCAGGCCGGAGAGCTTCGAGGCCTCCTGCGACAGGGTGTGGCTTGCCGCCGTCGACTGCTCGACCATCGCCGCGTTGCGCTGCGTGACGCCATCCATGTCGTTGATGGCGGTGTTGATCTGCGACAGGCTCGTCGCCTGCTCCTGTGCTCCGACGGCGAGCTCGCCCATGACGGCGTAGATCTCGTTGACCTGCACCATGATGCGCTCGAGCGACTTGCCGGTCTGGCCGACCAGGTCGACGCCCTCGGCCACCTGCTCGGCGGAGGCCGAGATGATGCCCTTGATCTCCTTGGCCGCGTCGGCCGATCGCTGGGCGAGCGCGCGGACCTCCGAGGCCACGACCGCGAAGCCGCGGCCCGCCTCGCCTGCGCGCGCGGCCTCGACGCCGGCATTGAGGGCGAGAAGATTGGTCTGGAACGCGATCTCGTCGATGACGCCGATGATCTGGCCGATCTGCTGGGACGACTTCTCGATGCCGCTCATGGCCTCGACGGCGTTGCGCACGACCTTGCCGCCGGTCTCGGCGTCGACCTTGGCGGTGGAGACGACCTCGCGCGCATGGGTGGCGCCCTCGGCCGACTTCTTGACGGTTGTGGTGATCTGATCGAGAGCCGCCGCCGTCTCCTCGAGCGTGGCCGCCTGCTGCTCGGTGCGGCGGGAAAGGTCGTCGGCGGCGGTGGAGATCTCGTAGGTGCCGGTGGAGATCGCCTCGGTGCTGGAGACGACGCCGAGCATGGTCTGCTTCAGCTTCTCGACGGCGGCATTGAAGTCGAGACGGAGCTTCTCGGCGCGCTCCTCGAACGGCGTGTCGATGCGGCACAGCAGGTCGCCCTGCGCGAGGCGGTTGAGCCCCTCGCCGAGGGCGGAGATGGTGTGCTGCGCGCGCTCCGCCTCCCACGCCTTCTCGTCCTCGCGGCGGCGGCGCTCCTCGTCGGCGATGCGGCGCTGCTCGGCAGCCTCGCGCTCGAGTGCGGCCTTGGCGGCGTTGGCCTCCTGGAACTTGGCCACGGCGCGGGCCATGTCGCCGATCTCGTCGTTGCGCGCGGCGTCCCCCGTCACGGTGGCGCTGCGTCCCTGCATCACCTCCTGCATGGCGGTGGCGAGGCGGCGCAGCGGCGCGCTGATGCGGTTGGCGATGAAGAAGACGGCGAGCCCCATGGCTGCGAACAGCGCGAGCGTGACCACGGCGGCCTGCCACATGGCGGCGCGCTGCGTCGCCTGCAGATCGTCGATGTACACGCCGGTGCCGATGACGATGCCCCAGGGCTTGTAGAGCTTGAGGAAGCTCGTCTTGTCGGTCTCCACGCCCGACGGGGGCTTGGCATAGGTGTAGTTCACGATGCCCTTGCCGGTAGGCGAGTGGGCGACGGCATTCATCTCGCGGACGTAGAAGTTACCCTTCGTGTCGGTGGTCGTGTCGCTGCGGCGCTGCCCGATCGTGCCGGGCGCATTCGGGTTGAGAATGGTGACGCCCTCGACATTGCGGCCGAAGAAGTAGTCGGCGCCGTTGAAGCGCAGGTTGCCGATGACGGCAAATGCCCGCGCCTTCGCCTCGTCCTCCTTCATCACGCCCTGGTCGACGAGCTTTTTGTGCGCGTCGAGCACGCCGATGGCGACGTCGACGAGCTCCTCGAGGCCGCGCTGGCGCGCCGAGATCGAGTTCCTGTCATGCAGCGTCGTCAAGGTCACACTCAGGACCGCGCAGCCCGCTGCAAACAGCCCGATAAGCGCGTACAAGCGCGCCTTGATACCGAAATTCATCCCCATTCCCTCGTGCAGCGCGGCCGGAACATCCGACGTATGAACGGATTTTTACTCGGAATGATTAATCTAGAGTGAAACAAATAGAGGGAATGCCAAATTCACAATGCAATCACTTTTTGCGTGCGTGCCATTATAAACACATCATTCACAAAATGATCGGCAATATATAATTGCATATCCAAGACCGGCGAGAGCGCATCGGGTTGCGAGGTCCGGGCGCCTTTGCCAGACTGCCGTGGCCGCCGTCCCATACGGCCGAGGCGTCCGCAACAAGAGCAGGCAAATTGCGATGTACATGCGCATCACGACATTCAAGGTGGAGCCGGATCGGCTGCCCGAACTCGCGCGCCGCGTGGAGGACATGAAGCGGCTCGCCGCCGTGATCCCCGGGCTCGTCGCATCGCACGTCGCGTGGCGGGCCGACGGGCAGGGCACCGTCGTCGGCATCTACGAGAGCCAGGAGCGCGCCGGTGCCGCGGCAAGGCGCATCCAGGCCATGTGGGGTGCGATGGCCCCTCTCGTGTCGGAAGCGCCGCGCGTCGACGCCTACGACGTGGTGGTGCCGATGCGGACGCCGGCCTGAGGCCGCCGTCTCAGGCCACGCAGCTCATGCCGACGAGCGCCTTGGCATCGAAGCTTTCGAGGAACGCCTCGATGTCCTGGGCGGGCATCGGTGCCCCGATCAGGTACCCCTGAGCCTCGGTGTAGCGGCGGGCCCTGACGGCCTGGAGCTGCTCTGCCGTCTCGACGCGCTTGGCGGCAGTCTCGACGCGCAGCCCTTCGGCGAGTGTCGCCGCGGCGTGGAGCAGGAATGTCGGCTCCTGCTGGCGCCCCGGCACGCCCGACTGGCAGGCGATCTTGAACTTGTCGAAGGGGAACGCCTGGAGATAGGTCAGCGGCGCGTGGGAGACGCCGAACTCGTCGAGCGCGATGCGAGCCCCCATCTCGCGCAAGGCGGCCAGGACGCGCAAGGTCTCCGCATCGGCGCTGGTGACGGCGCTCTCGGGCACGTCGATCTCGAGGCGGTCGGGCGAGATGCTGGAGGCCGAGAGCGCATTGCCGATGCTCGTCACCAGCTCGCGGCCGACAAGCTCCCCGCGCGCCACGTTCAGGACGAGACGCAGGTGGCGTGGCCAGGTGGCGGCGGTGGCGCATGCGGTGCGCGCCACCCAGCGGCCGATGGGGCCGATCAGGCCGAGCGTCTCGGCGAACGGCAGAAACGCCTCGGGCAGCAGCAATCCCCTCTCGGCGTGATGCCAGCGGATCAGGGCCTCGAAGGCGCCAATCCGGTTGCTCGCCAGATCGAGGACGGGCTGGAAGAAGAGCTCGAGCTCGCCGCGGGCGAGGGCGGACCGCAAGTCCGCCTCGAGCGAGCGCCGCGCGCGGATCCGGGTGTCGATGCTGGTCTCGAAGAAGCGGCAGGTGCTGCGTCCCTCGTCCTTGGCGCGCTTGAGGGCGACGGCGGCGTTGGCGAGCAGCGTCTCGGAGTCGCTCGCATCGCCCGGCGCGACGGAGACGCCGACGCTGGTCGTGATGTCGATGTGATGGCCGTCGATCACGTAGGGCACCCCGAGCACGTCCATCACGCGCTCCGCGAGCAGTGCCGCGTCGATATCCGCGCTCAAGGTGTCGGCCAAGACGGCGAAGCAATCGCCCCCCAGGCGGGCGATGACGTCCGTGGTGCGCAGCAGCTCGCGCAGGCGCTCGGCCACGAGCTGCAGGAGCTTGTCGCCGGTCTCGAGACCGAGCGAGTTGTTGACCGCGGCCAGGTGGTCGATGTCGAGCATGATCACGGCAAGCGGGGCGCTGGAGCGGCGCATGCGGGCCAGCGCGCCATCGAGGTGCGACAGGAACGAGGCCTGGCTCGGCAGGCCCGTCAGCGTATCGCTCAGGGTGCCCTGGGCGGCCTTGGCCGCGGCCAGGCGAACCTCGGTGACGTCCGTGTAGGTCGCGATGCGCTCGCCGCCGGGCAGGATCCGGCACGCCATCTCGACGGCGCGGCCGTCCTCGCGCAGGATGACGGACGCTTCATCCCGCTGCAGGGAAAGCTCGCCGCGGCTCAGGGATGGGGCGCTGTGCAGGTGTTGGCCCGAGGCCTCGCCGTTGGCCAGGCGACGGGACAGGATCGCGTCGTACGAGCTGCCCTCGCGCACGTCGTCGCGGGACAGACCGTTGATGGCGAGGTAGCGGGCGTTGCAGTAGAGAAGCCGCTCCTGCGCGTCGAACAGCGCCACGCCCTGGCTCATGTTGTCCGCCACCACGTGCATGCGGGAGAGAAGCTTGGCGGCGGGCTCGGCCTCGGCAAGGCGCGCGGCCTGGTCGGAGAAGGCCGCCATATAGGCCTCGAGTTGGGTGCGCAGGTCCGAAGCCTCGCCCGCCTTGCGGCGCAGCTCGACCTTGTTGCGCGAGGCAAGGCCGCGCAGGTCGCGAATGATGTAGATGCAAACGGCCGCCGACTGCAGCAGCGCCAGCAATCCCGCCTCGGCCTCCGCACCGGCAAAGTAGAGGCCGCACGCGGCCCCGGCCGAGCACACGGCCGCCAACACCGGGGTGTCGGTCTCCCCATCCGTCAGCTGGTGGAAGTCGCGGCGGTACAACCTGAGCCCGGCTGCCGTCGCCACAGCGCAGACGACGGCCGCCAACGCGAGCAGCGCCTGCTCGCTGGAAAATAGGTTGCTGAGGCCGATATCCATGTGTTTCTCCCGGCGTATACATCCGGGATAACAGCGATTTGGTGCACGAGAAGTTAACTGCATGTAAAACAATAATAATTGCGCATTCAACCCAGGTTTTTCTGGGCTCCTGCAACCCGGAGACCGAGGACGGACGAGGCCCTGGACCCGGTCCTGGTCCCGGCCTAAATGGATGCCGATGAAACCCGAGCACCCGAGCGACGCCATGCCCGCGGCCGACGCTGCGGCAGAGGCCGCAGCGCCCGAGCCGGCGCGCGGGCCTGCGGTGATCCAGCGCTACCTGAAGTCTCTGCCCGGCTCGCCCGGCGTCTACCGCATGCTCGATGCCGCGGGCACGGTGATCTACGTCGGCAAGGCGCGCAGCCTGAAGGCCCGGGTGACGAGCTACGCCCGCGGCACCGGGCACACGAACCGCATCGCGCGCATGATCTCGGCCACCGCCTCGATGGAGTTCGTGACGGTCAGGACGGAGGCCGAGGCGCTGCTCCTGGAAGCGAACCTGATCAAGCGCTTCAGGCCGCGCTACAACGTGCTGCTGCGGGACGACAAATCGTTCCCCTACATCCTGATCGCGCGCGACCAGGCGGTGCCGCAGATCCTCAAGCACCGCGGCGCGCGCAACAGGAAGGGCGACTACTTCGGCCCGTTCGCGTCGGCCGGCGCCGTCAACCGCACCATCAACATGCTCGAGCGGGCGTTTCTCCTGCGCTCGTGCTCGGACAGCATGTTCGAGAGCCGCACGCGCCCCTGCCTGCTGTTCCAGATCAAGCGCTGCTCGGGCCCGTGCACGGGGGAGATCGACGTCGCCAGCTACAACGGCCTTGTGGACGAGGCCGTGCGCTTCCTGCGCGGCGAGAGCCAGAACGTGCGGCAGATGTACCAGTCGCTGATGCAGGAGGCGGCCGAGCGGCTCGACTACGAGCAGGCCGCGAAATACCGCAACCGCCTGTGGGCGCTGGCGCACGTGACGTCGGACCAGGCCATCAATCCCGAGAACATCGAGGAGGCGGACGTGTTCGCCGCCCACCAGGACGCCGGCCAGACCTGCATCCAGGTGTTTTTCTTCCGAACGGGACAGAACTGGGGCAACCGCGCTTACTATCCGCGGGCGGACCGGTCGCTGCCGGCGGAGGACGTGCTCGACAGCTTCATCGCTCAGTTCTACGACGACAAGCCGGTGCCGCGCCTCGTCCTCGTCAGCCACGAGCTGCCCAACCGCGAGCTGCTCGCCGAGGCGCTGTCGACCAAGGCCGAGCGCAGGATCGAGATCCGCACGCCGCAGCGCGGGGCCAAGCTCGGAATCGTCGAGCACGCGCTGCAGAACGCCCGCGAGGCGCTGGCGCGGCGGCTCGCCGAAAGCTCCTCGCAGCGGCTGCTGCTCGAGGCGCTCAAGACGCGCTTCGAGCTGCCGCGGCGGCCGTGCCGGATCGAGGTCTACGACAACAGCCACATCCAGGGGGCGCACGCGGTCGGGGCCATGATCGTGGCGGGGCCCGACGGCTTCGTGAAGAGCCAGTACCGCAAGTTCAACATCCGCACCAGCGAGCTCACACCTGGCGACGACTACGCGATGATGCGCGAGGTGCTGACGCGCCGGTTCAAGCGGCTCAAGAAGGAGATGGAGGCCGGCAGCAGCGAGGTGGCGCCGGAGGCCGCGGAGGAGGACGCGCCGGAGGCGGGCGCAGCCGAGGCCCGCGGCTCGCGCATCGCGCCGCCGCAACCGCTCCCGATCGACCGGCGCGGGGGCAGCGCGCTCGCCTTCGGCGTGCTGCGGGCGGACGAGAGCATCGACGAGGCGCCGACCGAGGAGGAGCCGGTTCTGGTCGAGGGGGAGAGCCGTCAAGATGCGGAAAGCGAGGCGGAGGAGGCGCAGGACGCGCCCGAGCCTGAGGATTTCCCGAACCGGCCGGATCTGGTGCTGATCGACGGCGGCGCCGGCCAGCTCGCCATCGCCAGGGCCGTGCTCGGGGAGCTCGGCATCACGGACATCCCGCTGATCGGCGTCGCCAAGGGCCCCGACCGGGACGCGGGTCGGGAGCATTTCCATCTCCCGGATCGCGCCCGGCCGGTGATGCTCGAGCCGCGCGACCCGGTGCTGTACTTCGTGCAGCGCCTGCGGGACGAGGCTCACCGCTTCGTGATCGGCGCGCACCGGGCCAAGCGCAGCAAGGCCGTGGGCGTCAATCCGCTGGACGAGATCCCGGGCATCGGGCCGACGCGCAAGCGGGCCTTGCTCAAGCATTTCGGGTCGGCAAAGGCCGTGTCCCGGGCGAGCCCGGAGGACCTGCAGGCGGTGGCCGGCATCAGCGCCCAGACGGCACGGGCGATCTACGATTTCTTCCACGAGCGCACGGACTGACGCAGCGCGCCTTGGCGGGGGGCGCGGTGGATTGTGCAGCGCGTCGGCAACGCCTGAGACCCGTGGCAAGCACTGCCTTCAGACCATTGACGAGGGGGGCTGCTGATGCTCTTGTCCGGCGCATGGACCAACGTGCCGCTTCACCTCCCGGAGCCGCCATCGGCAGCCTGCCGAACGTGCTGACCTACGGCCGCATCGCGGCCGTGCCGGCGGTGCTGCTCTGCCTGATGCTGATCTCGCCGCCGGCCGGGCGCTGGTGGGCGCTCGCCATCTACATCGCCGCCTGCGTGACCGATTATCTCGACGGCTATCTCGCCCGCATGTGGCAGCAGCAGTCGACGCTCGGGCGCATGCTCGATCCGATCGCGGACAAGCTGCTCGTCGGCACCACGCTGCTCGTGCTCACGCACGACGCGACCATCTCGGGCGTGCACGTGGGTGCTGCGGCAATCATCCTGTGCCGCGAGATCCTGGTGTCGGGGTTGCGCGAGTTCCTGGCCGAGCTGAACGTGCGCGTGCACGTGACGCAGCTCGCCAAGTGGAAGACGACGCTGCAGATGATCGCGCTCGGCATCCTGGTGGCGGGCCCCGCGGGGGACCAGATCGTGCCCGGCGTGACGTCCATCGGGCTCGGCATGCTGTGGATCTCGGCCCTGCTCACGATCTGGACCGGATACGACTACCTGAGCTCGGCCGTGCGGACGGCCATCGAGCGGTGAGGCTGCCTTGAGGATCTGCTATTTCGCCTGGGTGCGCGAGAAGTTGGGCCGCGGCGAGGAGGTCGTCGAGGTGCCGGGCGAGGTGCGCTCGGTCGGGGATCTCATCACCTGGCTCAAGACCCGTGGGCCCGAGTACGAGGCGGCCTTTGCGCAGGCGCGGGTGATACGGGCCGCGCTCGACCGCACCCACGTCAAGCACGACGCGCCGCTCGGGGCGGCGCAGGAGATCGCGTTCTTCCCGCCCGTCACGGGAGGCTGAGGTGGCGGTCCGCGTGCAGAGCGAGGACTTCGACATCGCGGCCGAGATGCGGCGCCTCACGGCGGGGCGCACGGACATCGGCGCGGTGGCGACGTTCACGGGCCTCGTGCGCGGCGGCCCCGGGGGCGGCGACGTAGCGGCGATGACGCTCGAGCACTATCCCGGCATGACGGAGGCGGAGCTGGCCCGCGTCGAGGCCGAGGCGCACGACCGCTTTCCGCTCGACGGCACGCTGATCATCCACCGCGTCGGCACGCTTCAGCCCGGAGACAACATCGTGCTGGTGATGGCGGCCTCGCGCCACCGCAAGGCCGCCTTCGAGGCCGCCGAGTTCCTGATGGACTACCTCAAGACCCGGGCGCCGTTCTGGAAGAAGGAGGAGCGCGCCGACGGAAGCGCCGAATGGGTCGACGCGCGGGAGAGCGACGCAGAGGCGGAGCAGCGCTGGGGCGCCGCCACCGGACCGGACGGCGCCGGGCGTTGAGGTGCCCCCGGGGCGCACGCGCGAGCTGGACGCGCCGCGGTCCGGCGTTGACACCGGATGTACGTTCTGTTTTTGTTCCGACATGAGATTGGTCGTGCGCACGAGTTGCGGGCTGCGGCCGCCGCAGAGGGCGCGCGGCAAGACGCTTGGGCAGCTGATCGACGATAAGGCGGCCCTCGTCGCCGTCTGCCGGCGCTGCAAGCACAGGCGCCTGCTGTTTCCCGCGCGGCTTGCGGAACGGCTCGGCCGGCAGTTCCTTGCCATCGACCTGCGGCCCCGTCTGCGCTGCACGCAATGCCGGCTCGGCGCGCCCAACCTGCACGAGGCCACGCGCTGAGGCGGCGGCGGGCCGCGACGCCGCCGCTCACGCCTTGGCCGCCTGCTCGGCCTCGCGCGCCAACTGCTCGCGCCGCAGGCGCGCCTCGCGGTTGGTGATGTAGACGGCGGCCGCGAAGATGACGGCGGCGCCGATCCAGGTCCAGCGATCGATGGTCTCGCCGAAGGCGGCGTAGCCGATGGCGACGGCGAAGGGCAGGCGGGAGAACTCGAAGGTCTGGGCGAGCGAGGCCTCCGTCGCCGCGTAGCCGCGCACCATCGCCACGTGGCCCAGCACGGCGCAGGCGCCGACGCCGAGCAGCGCCGGCATCGCCGCGAGGCTCGGCCAGGTCCAGAAGTACAGCGCCGGCAGGAGCGAGAGCGGCAACAGCATCAGACTGGTGAGGAACACGATCTTCTCGGGATCGTCGCGGGCCGTGAGCTGCTTGACGAGCACCGCCACGAACCCGCCCGTCATGGCCGAGACCACCGCCGCGATCTGGCCGGCGCCCAGCGAGTTGCCGGAGGGACGCAGGATGATCATGGCGCCCGAGAAGCCGACGACGAGCGCCGCCCAGCGCCGCCAGCGCACCCGCTCGCCGAGGAAGAAGATCGCCCCGAGCGTGCCGAACAGCGGGCCGAGAAAGCTGATGGCCGTCAGCTCCCCAAGCGGAATCAGCAAGATCGAATAGAACCAGGTAAGCATCGAGACGAACGAGATCGCCACCCGCAAGCCGTAGAGCGTCAGGCTGCCGGAGCGCAGGAGCTCCGGCCCGCGCCAGGCAAGCAGCGGCAGGAAGGCCAAGACCGCCAGCACGTTGCGGATGAACAGCACGACGAAGGGATGCAGGCCGGTGTTCATCGCCGCCCGCGAGAAGGCGGCGAGCCCGGCGAACAGGAGCATCGCCAGCGTAACCCAGAAGATCCCGACCACGGGCCCGGAGCGCTGCCCCATCGCGCCCGCGCGGAATATCGGAACCGCCATGCACCTCCCCTTCCGCTTTCCCCGCGTCTCGAAGCGCGGCTGGCCGCACCATCTGCGAACGCCCAGGTGAGGGCAAGGCGCTCGTTTCTCATGGGTGGGGGAGGAGGCATGCGCGCGCCGGGCGACGAAGGGAGCCGTTCAGGATCGTGTCAGCCTGCTGCCACAGTGGGGACTAACTCTATGATCTTAGTGCCCTGGTCCGCCTCGATGCCGCGCCCCGCCGGGGACCGCCGGCAGGCCTGGCCCGGTGCTGGAATGATGGAGCGACTGCAAAGGCCTCTTGTCGTGTGCGCCGGGCGCGCGCTGGCCGCGGCCGTTGCGGCCCTGCTCCTCGCGCCGTCGGCGGCATTGGGGCTCGAGGAGCTCAAGCACGAGAAGAGGGTGATCAGCGCCTGCGAGCTCAACCTGTGCAAGATGGTGGTGATCAAGCCGGCGAAAGGGCCCGACCTCAAGTGCGATCTCATCAAGACCTGGGGCCGCAGCACCATCAAGCAGGCCGAGAGCAGCACGCTGAGCTGGGGCTTCGGCGACGCGCGGTGCACCATGAAGCTCCATGTCAAGCGCGCCGAGATCGTCAACGCCGTCAGCGCCAGTCACGCGAAATTCCATCTCCCCGACCAGAAGATCGACTGCATCGTGGAGGAAAGCGCCGACGGCCGGACCGCAACCCACGTGCTGATCGTCGTCTCGCCCAAGATCGAGATGAAGGACGGCAAGGCGGAGAAGATCTGGGTCAACCTGAAGAGCGTCGAGGGGCCCACGGCCGTCGCCGGCACGCTGAAGCTCGCCGCCTTCCTCGCCGACAAGCTCGGCCTCTTCCATGGGGCGATGCTGAAGGGCGTCAACGGCTTCATCCACAAGGGCTGTCCGAAGGTGCTGGCGAAAGCCGAGGCCGAGGCGAAGGAGAAGAAGGCCAGGCCGTCCCGGAAGAGGCCGGCCACGGAGGCGCCCGCGGCAGACGCGCCGGCGCCGCCCGAGGCGCCGAGCGCCGCAGCGGCCCAGAAGCCTGCGGAGGAAAAAGCCGCGGCCGACGCCCCGCCTGCGCCGAAGGCGCCGGAGCCGCCGCACGCGGAGGCCCCGCCGGCACCCACCGCCTCCGATTGACGCGCTGCCTCAGGCCGCGTGGATCGTCAAAGGAAATGCCATTGAATGTCCAGATCGAGCAGGCGGAACAGGCCGTTCCAGAAGTCCCTTACCCTCTTGTCATCCTGCGCACGATCGAGAGGCTGCCTCCCGATGGGTATTTGATAGAACTTCGCGGCAGCAAGTCTAATGTCGGATTTCCGGCTTTCGAACCTCTTCCGTATTTTTTCGTCTGTGACCCTGCCGGGCGGCGCACATTTTGCTCCCGGAATAAGAGAGTAGGATGCCGTGTTTTCCCGCATATCGGAGAACAAGTTGAGCATGTTTTGACTGCCCGACTTTGAGAAATCGGACTGCAACACGACGTCGAGGATGGCGTCGACAATCGGCGAGCAAGAGTGCTCCTCGAATTTCACGACTTCGGCGGCAATCTCCCCCAATGGCTTTAGGAAAAGCTGCTCAAGTCGATATTGCACGTACCGTTCATTGTCGTAGAATCGCGATCTATCCTGCGGCTTGCATTTCACGAACAGCGGCGCTCTCGTATTCCTCCCAATATCCGTAAACGAGAAGAGCCAGAGCTTGTCAAGGGTTTGCAACTCGTTGAGCACGATACGCTCGATATGCTGCTTGAGCTTGGCAGCCTGATCATCTGACCATCTGTCCGTCTTGTCGATCAAGATGATGATATTTCGTGGTGGCGCGCCACGAAGGCAAAGATGCTCGTCGAGCGCGGGCGGAATAAGGACGATTGTCAATGCAATGAAGACGAGACCGGCAACAACAGCCCCCGCTATCATGACAATACCAGCCCATACTTTCCGCTCTTCTTTTCTTGATGAGGGCATCTAGGCGACTACCCCCGCGGATCGAGGGTTGGAACCTTGGGCCCTGTGTTGCGCTCGCGCTTCTTCCTGCGCGTTGCGCTCTCGCTCAATTGAGGCCTTCGCCTCCCGCACCGATCGCTCCCTGCGGGCCCGAATTGCCTCCTCCCCGAGGAAATTTGCGATGATCTCAGGCATCTTCTTTACCAGTTGTTCATACTGTCCTTTCAGCCGCGCCTCGCGTTCAGTTAGCTCCGCCCGCAGTTTCGTGTGGGCCTCATGCTTCTCGGCTCGCTCCTCGTCCAAGGCGCCTCGTG
>JANRIO010000141.1:0-10794 GCA_033764875.1 Hyphomicrobiaceae bacterium
CAACAAGGTGAAGGGCGGCTTCACGGTCGACCTCGACGGCGCCGTGGCGTTCCTGCCGGGCAGCCAGGTCGACGTGCGCCCGGTGCGCGACATCGGCCCCCTGATGCACTCGCCGCAGCCCTTCAAGATCCTCAAGATGGACCGCCGCCGCGGCAACATCGTGGTGTCGCGCCGTGAGATCCTGGAGGCCACGCGCGCCGAGCAGCGCTCCGAGATCGTCGCCCGCCTCGCCGAAGGCCAGGTCATCGACGGCCTCGTCAAGAACATCACCGACTACGGCGCCTTCATCGATCTGGGCGGCATCGACGGCCTGCTGCACGTCACCGACATGGCCTGGCGCCGCGTCAATCACCCCAGCGAGATCGTCAACGTCGGCGACACCGTGAAGGTGCAGATCGTGCGCATCAATCCGGAGACGCAGCGCATCAGCCTCGGCATGAAGCAGCTGCAGTCGGATCCCTGGGCGGGCATCGAGGCCAAGTATCCGATCGGCGCCAAGGTCACCGGCACCGTGACGAATATCGCCGACTACGGCGCGTTCGTGGAGCTCGAGCCCGGCGTCGAGGGCCTGATCCACGTCTCGGAGATGAGCTGGACGAAGAAGAACATCCACCCCGGCAAGATCGTCTCGACGAGCCAGCAGGTGGAGGTGCAGATCCTCGAGGTGGACGCGCAGAAGCGGCGCATCTCGCTCGGCCTCAAGCAGACCCAGGACAACCCCTGGGATGTGTTCCTGTCGAGCCATCCCAAGGGCTCCACGGTCGAGGGCCCGATCCGCAACATCACCGAGTTCGGCCTGTTCATCGGCCTCGACGGCGGCGTGGACGGCATGGTCCATCTCTCCGACCTCGACTGGCAGAAGTCGGGCGACGAGGCGATCAAGGAGTACAAGAAGGGCGACACGGTCAAGGCCGTGGTGCTCGACGTCGACCCGCAGAAGGAGCGCATCAGCCTCGGCATCAAGCAGGTCGGCGGCGATCCGATGGAGTCGATCGGCAAGCTGAAGAAGGGCGCGCAGGTCACCTGCGAGGTGCTCGCGGTGCAGGAGAACGGCCTCGAGGTGAAGATTACGGACAGCGACTTCACCACCTTCATCAAGCGTTCGGACCTGTCGCGCGAGCGCTCCGAGCAGCGGCCCGAGCGCTTCAATGTGGGCGACAAGGTGGACGCCGCCATCACCAACCTCGACAAGGCCAGCCGCCGCATCTCGGTGTCGATCAAGGCGCTCGAGATCGCGGAGGAGAAGCACGCCGTGCAGCAGTACGGGTCCTCGGACTCGGGCGCCTCGCTGGGCGACATCTTCAAGGCCGCCATCAAGAAGAAGGAAGGCGAGGGCGAGTAAGCCCGTCGCTTCCCACCACGCAAACGAGGGCGCCGCGCCGATCCAGGCCGGCGCCCTTTGCGTATTGCTGCCGGCGCCTGGCAGTAGCCCTCGCCCGCGCGGACACCTGAGCGCGAGCCGTCCGACGCCGCGTCGAACGGCTCGCTCCTCGGCCCAACGACACGCCCAAGGCGTTGATCCGCTGGCTTTCTTGCGCCCGCAATGGCATCACTATGCCGGAACATCGCAGAAAGCGGAGCTGTGCCGATGACGCTCGAGACTGAGACCGTGATGGACCGGCGCCTGCTGCGGCGGCGGCTTGGCTGGTGGCGCGGGGCGGCCGTCGTTGCCGCCCTCCTGGCAATCGGCCTCCTCATGGTCGGGCCGGAGTCGGTCAACGTCGCCGGCAGCAGGCAGATCGCGCGCGTGTCGATTCAAGGCTTCATCACCGAGGATCGCGACCAGCTGCGCATGCTGAGGAAGATCGCCGACGATTCCCGCGTTGCCGGCGTCGTGCTGTTCGTCAACAGCCCGGGCGGCACGACGGCGGGCGGCGAGGCCCTGTTCGACGCGATCCAGAATCTGGCCAAGAAGAAGCCGGTCGTCGCGCAGTTCGGAACCGTGGCGGCCTCCGCAGCCTACATCGCGGGGCTGGCGACGGACCGGATCGTGGCGCGCGGCAACTCGATCACGGGATCGGTCGGCGTCATCTTCCAGTGGCCGGAGGTGGTGCAGCTCCTCGACAAGCTCGGGGTGAAGGTGCACGAGCTCAGGAGCGGCCCGCTGAAGGCCGTTCCGTCGCCGTTCCAGCCGCTCGACGAGGCGGCGCGGGCCTCCAGCGAGCGCATGGTCATGGAGACCCAGCGCTGGTTCTTGGGCCTCGTCGCCAGCCGGCGCGGCATCGACACCGGGGCCGTGGACGGCCTGGAGCAGGGACGCGTGTTCACCGGCCGCGAGGCGCTGACCTTCAAGCTCGTCGATCAGATCGGCGGCGAGGCGGAGGCCGTGAGCTGGATGGAGGAGACGCGGAACGTGCCGAAGAATCTGCGTGTCGTCGACTGGAAGCCGCAGCGCGACAGCGATTGGGGACTTGGCCAGCTGTCCCTGCAGTCCGTGGCGCGGGCCCTGGGAGCGGGGTTATCCCAGGGATTTGCAGACACGGTCGGGGATCTTTCGGGCTCGGGTACGATCATGGCCCGATTGCGCCTTGACGGCCTCGTCTCCGTTTGGCAGGGTTCGGAAAGATAAGGCAATACAAGGACTTTTAGGGGGCTGGGGCAAAGACGATGATCAAGTCGGAGCTCATTCAGAAGATCGCGGCGGCAAACCAGCATCTTTATCACCGCGACATCGAGCGCATCGTCAACGTGATTTTCAACGAGATCGTTGACGCGCTGGCGCGTGGCGACCGCGTGGAGCTGCGCGGTTTCGGGGCGTTCACGGTGAAGCATCGCGCGCCGCGCGTCGGGCGCAATCCGCGCACCGGCGCGTCGGTCTCGGTGGAGGAGAAGTTCGTTCCCTTCTTCAAGACCGGCAAGGATCTGCGCGAGCGGCTTAACACCGGCTCTTAGGGCTTGTCCTGCGTCCGTCGCCGGTCTCCTGCGCGAGGCCTGGGCCGACGGCCGCGGCACCTCCGAACGGGCTTGGCCCGTCCGGTGAATTCGCTATGGTGCGGCGCGACAGGCCCGAGGAGGATCTCGTGATCAGGCGCACACTCACCTACATCGTGCTGTTTCCCGTGGCCATCGCACTGATCGCGCTCGGCGTGGTCAACACGCACACGGTGGAGCTCGTGCTCGATCCCTTCCGGCCGGAGGCGCCGGCGGTCGCGATCAGCCTGCCGTTCTACGCCTTCCTGTTCGTGGCGGTGCTGGTCGGCATCGTGATCGGCAGCTGGACCACGTGGCGGTCCCAGGCGCATTGGCGGCGCGACGCGCGCCGGCGCACGGTGGAGGCGCAGCGGTGGCAGGCGGAGGCCGACCGCCTTTCCCGGGAGCGGGACCGCATGCTGAAGGAGCAGGCGGCCCAGACCGCCCTTCCGCCTCCCGGTGGCGGGACCGCCGCCGGCCTGCGGCAGATCGCAGGCGCCCGCTGATCGCGCCTTCCAGCAGCTTTGACCGGGAGGATCGGTGATGCGCTTCTTCGATGCCGCAGCCGTCGATGCGGCTCTGTCCTATCCAGCCCTCGTCGATGCGCTCGAGGCGATCTTCAGGAGCGGCGCCATCTCGCCGCCCCGGCACCATCATCACGTGCATCTCGAGGGCCAGCCCGACGCCACGCTGCTGCTGATGCCCGCCTGGCAGGCCAAGGCTCCGGGCTCGGAAGCCGCCGGGCAGTACATGGGGCTGAAGGCGGTGACGGTGTTCCCGGGCAACATGGACCGCAGGCTGCCCGTCATCTACGGCACCTACGTGCTGTTGTCGGCTCAGACCGGCGCCCCGCTCGCGGTGATGGACGCCACGCGCCTGACGGCTTGGCGGACGGGGGCCGCCTCGGCGCTGGCGGCGCGCCACCTGGCACGGGCGGACGCCGCACGCATGGCCATGATCGGCGCGGGCGCGCTGGCGCCGATGCTGATCCGCGCGCATGCCTCGGTGCGTCCGATCACGCACGTGCGCCTGTGGAACCGCTCGCGCGGACGGGCCGAGGAGGTGGTCGCGTCCCTGTCGGACACGGGGCTCGACATCGAGATCACCGACGACCTCGAAGGCGCGGTGCGGGAGGCCGACATCGTGTCGGCGGCGACGTTGTCGACGGAGCCGCTGATCCGCGGGGCGTGGCTGAAGCCCGGCGCCCATGTCGATTGCGTCGGGGCCTTCCGTCCGGACATGCGCGAGACGGACGACGAGACGCTGCAGCGCGCCAGGCTGTTCGTCGACACCCGGCCCGGCGCCTTCGGCGAGGCGGGCGACATCCTGCTTGCCATCAAGAGCGGGGCGATTGGCGAGAGCGCGGTCCTGGGCGACCTCTACGATCTGGCCCGCGGCACCGTCGCCGGCCGCACGAGCGCTGCGGACATCACCATGTTCAAGTCGGTCGGCGCCTCGATCGAGGATCTGTGCGCCGCCCTGTCGGTGTACGAGACGCCGTAAGGGGGACTGGGGCCTGTGGGCTCAGTCGTCGTCGTCGCACTCGAACGACAGCTTGATGCCGCCGAACTCCAGCTTGCACTCCTTGGGCTTGCCCTTGGCCGGAGGCGGCGTCCTGTCGGCCTCGCGGCGCGGCGGCGAGGTCTCGGGCGCCGGCACCGCCGCAGGCGGCGGCAGGGGCGCACCGGGGGCAGCGCCGGGAGCGGGATCGCCCGGCCGCTCGCTCGGGGTGAGGCCGGCGGTGACGTCGCAGCGCTGGATGTCGGCGGCCGCGCGCGTCCAGGTGAAGGTCTCGCTCAGGAATTTCATCCCGGCATAGCCCATGACCTTGAGATTGCCGTTGCCGAGCGGCGTGATCTCGACGTCGTACTTGGAGTTCTTCTCCGGATCGAGGATCCAGCCCCCGTCCCACTTGCCGCCCGACACCGGCTTGACGTTGCCGATGATCTGCATGCCGCAGGCGTCCTTGTGGCCGGCCTCCTTCAGCCAGACGATCTTGCCGCACAGGTTGGCGCCGCAGTTGGCGATCTCGACGGCGGCGCGGCCGGTGTGATCGAGCCAGACGCCGGTCGGGCTCTGGGCAGCGCCCGCCGTTGCCGCGAGCAGGGCTGTCGTGCCGGCCGCTGCCGCACCCAAGGCGTACTTCAGAAGCTTGTTCATGGCCGTTCCGCTCCACATCGGGCTTCGCATATGCCCCCTTCTAGCACGCGCATGGACGCATGCCTGTTCCGGCAGGAACAAGGCGCGCGCGCAGCGTGCCGGCCACGGGCCAATCGCCGGCTCAGCGCAGCTTCAGCGTGGCGAGGCCGACCAGGGCGAGGACGACGGAGATCACCCAGAAGCGGACCACGACGGTCGATTCCTTCCACCCCTTCTGCTCGAAATGGTGGTGCAGCGGCGCCATTCGAAAGACCCGCTTGCCCGTGAGCTTGAACGAGGTGACCTGGATGATGACGGACAGGGTCTCCAGCACGAACAGGCCGCCGACGATGGCGAGCACGATCTCGTGCTTGGTCGCGACCGCGATGGCGCCCAGCGCACCGCCGAGCGCCAGCGAGCCCGTGTCGCCCATGAAGATCATGGCCGGCGGCGCGTTGAACCAGAGGAAGCCGAGCCCCGCCCCGATCAGCGCCCCGCAGATGATGGCAAGCTCGCCCACCCCCGACACGAAGTGGATCTGCAGGTAGCGGGCGAAGGTGTAGTGGCCCGAGAGATAGGCGATGAGGCCGAAGGTGGCCGCCGCGATCATCACGGGAACGATCGCGAGGCCATCGAGGCCGTCCGTCAGGTTGACGGCATTGCCGGCGCCCGCGATGACGAAGACGCCGAGCAGGATGAAGAAGGCACCGAGCGGGATGATCACCGTCTTGAAGAACGGCACGGTCAGCGAGGAGGAGAAGCCCGGGCTGCCGATGCGCATGATCAGCCAGGAGGCGAGCGCCGCCACCAGCACCTCGCACAGCAGCCGCATGCGTCCGGAGAAGCCGGAGGACTTGGCCTTCGTCACCTTCAGGTAGTCGTCGTAGAAGCCGATGGCGCCGTAGCTCAGCGTCACGAACAGCACGATCCACACGTAGGCATTGGCGAGGTTGGCCCACAGCAGCGTCGTCACCGTGAGGCCGGACAGGATCATCAGGCCGCCCATGGTCGGCGTGCCGCGCTTGGCGAAGTGCGTCGCCGGGCCGTCCTCGCGGATCGGCTGGCCCTTGCCCTGCTTGACGCGCAGGATGTCGATGATGGCCGGCCCGAACAGGAACACGAACAGCAGCGCCGTCATGATGGCGCCGCCCGTGCGGAAGGTGATGTAGCGGAAAACGTTCAGCGGCCCGACCTGCTCGCTGAAGCTCACCAACGCGTACAGCATTCCTACCCTCCAGCCCGCCCCCCGGCGAAGCGGTCCAACAATGCCTCGACCAGGGGCGCCATCCGGCTTCCCAGCGAGCCCTTGATCATGACGACGTCGCCGGCCTTGACGGCGTCCACGAGCGGACCGACGAGGCCGGCGGACGTTTCCGCCCAGGCCGCCCGCCGCTTGGGGTCGAGATCCTCCAGCAGCAGGCGCATCATTGGCCCACAGGCAAGAACCAGATCGACACCGGCCGCGTCAACCGCTTCTTTCAGCGCGCGGTGCAGGTCGGCCTTCGCCGGCCCCAGCTCGAGCATGTCGCCGAGGACGGCGATGCGGCGTGGATACTCCTCCCGAGGCGTCATGCCGAGGGCGGCAAGGGCGGCGCGCACCGAGGCCGGGTTGGCGTTGTAGCTTTCGTCGATCAGGAGCAGGCTGCCGCCGTCGACTGGCAGCACGTGGCGGGCACCGCGTCCTTCTGGGGCGGCGATGCGGGCGAGTGCCGGAAGCGTGCGCATGGCGTCGGCCTTGAGGGCCAGCGTCGCCGCCAGGACGGCGAGCGAGTTGCGCACGTAGTGCTCGCCCGGCGCGCCGATCTTGTAGGGGAAGCGCTGGCTGTCGACCCCGGCGATCACGGACGATCCGCGCGGCGACAGCTCCACCTGCAGGGCGCGCACGTCGGCGCCGTCGCCGAAACCGAAGGAGAGCACGTTGGCGCCAAGGCCGACGGCGCGCGCGCGCAGGAAGCCGAAGTGGGCATTGTCCCACGGCAGCACCGCCGTGCCGCCCGGCACCAGGCCGGCTAGGATCTCGGCCTTGGCCGCGGCGATGCCGTCGATGCCGTCGGCGAAATTCTCGACGTGGACGGGCTCGACGGTGGTGATCACGGCGACGTGGGGGCGCACCATGTCCGCAAGCGGTGCGATCTCGCCCGCGTGGTTCATGCCGATCTCGAAGACCCCGAAGGCGGCGTCCGCCGGCATCCGGGCCAGCGTGAGCGGCACGCCCCAGTGGTTGTTGTAGGATTTCTCGGCCGCGTGCGTCCGGCCGAGCTCGGACAGGGACAGGCGCAGCATCTCCTTGGTGCCGGTCTTGCCGACGCTGCCGGTCACGGCGACCACGCGGGCGTTGCTGCGCACGCGGGCGGCTTGGGCCAGCCGCGCCAACGCCCGAAGCGGGTCGTCGACCCGCAGCAGCGTGGCATCGCCGGGCCGCCGCGCGTAGCCGTGCGCCACGAGGGCCGCCGCCGCACCGGCCTTGAATCCCCCCTCCACGAAATCGTGCCCGTCGCGCTGGTCGCGGATGGCGGCGAACAGGTCGCCCGCCGCGAGGGTGCGCGTGTCGATCGAGACCCCGGTTACGCCGGCTCGGTCCGCGCCGTCGACGACGGCGTCCGTGGCAGCGACGAGATCGCCCCAGGTCCAGAGCAGATCAGACATTCTGCGAGGTCTCCTTCAAGGCCGCGGCCACCGTGTCGTGATCGGAGAAGGGGATCACCTTGGCGCCGACGATCTGCCCCGTCTCATGGCCTTTGCCGGCGACGACGAGGACGTCGCCCGGTCCGAGCATGCGCACGCCCGTCCGGATCGCCTCGGCGCGATCGCCGATCTCACGCATGCCCTGCGCGCCGTCGATGATGGCGGCGCGGATGGCGGCCGGATCCTCGCTGCGGGGATTGTCGTCCGTCACGATCGCGGTGGAGGCGAGCCTGCGGGCGATCTCGCCCATGATCGGCCGCTTGCCCCGGTCGCGGTCGCCGCCGCAGCCGAAGACGCAGATGACGCGGCCGCTGGCGAAGGCCTTCACGGCCTGCAGCGCCGCCTCCAGCGCCTCGGGCTTGTGCGCGTAGTCGATGACGACGAGGCCGCCGCGGACCCGGCCGGCGATCTCCAGCCGGCCTTTCACGCCCGCCAGGTGCTCGAGCGCCGACAGCACGCTGCCTGCGTCCTCGCCGGTGGCAATGGCGAGGCCGGCGGCAACGAGCGCGTTCGCGGCCTGGTAGTCGCCGATCAGCCGCAGCCGCACCCGGTGCGGTCGGCCGGCGTGCTCGATGTCGAGGATCTGGTCGAAGCCGTCGCGCCTGAGCCCGCGCAGCGCCAGGAAGGTGCCGTTGCGGCCGACGGTCAGCGCGACCCGGCCCGCGGCGCGGACGGCGGCGATGACGGCCTCGGAGCTGGCGTCGTCGCCGTTGATCACGGCGGGTGCGCCCTCCGGCAGCAGGTCGCGGAACAGCCGCAGCTTGGCCTCGAGGTAGGCGGCAAGCGTCGGGTGGTAGTCGAGGTGATCGCGGCCCAGGTTGGTGAAGGCCGCCGCCGCGAGCCCGACGCCGTCGAGGCGGTGCTGGTCGAGGCCGTGCGAGGAGGCCTCGAAGGCCAGATGCGTGACGCCGTCGGCGGCGAGATCGGCGAGCGTGCGGTGCAGCGAGACGGGATCGGGCGTCGTCAGGGAGCCATAGACGGCCCCATCCGGACGGACCAGGCCGATGGTGCCGAGCGAGGCCGCGCGGCGTCCGCATGCGGCGTAGAGCTGGCGCGTGAACTCGGCGACGGAGGTCTTGCCGCTGGTGCCGGTCACGGCGACGGTCGTGGCCGGCTGGCCCGGATGGAAGCGGGCGGCCATCAAGGCCAGGCTGCGGCGCGGCTCGGGGCTGCGCACGCACGCCACGCCGGGGGGCACCGTGGCGTCGGGCCGACACAGAACGGCTGCAGCGCCGCGCGCGACGGCGTCGGCGATGAAGCCCGCCCCGTCGGACCTGGCGCCGGCCAGCGCGGCGAACAGGAAGCCCGGCTGCACCGCGCGACTGTCGGCCGTGAGCCCGAGGATCTGGGTGCCCGCATCGCCCTTCGCGAGGACGGCACCGGCACAGAGCAAGGCGTGAAGCTGCATGGCCCTTCTGCCGTTGACCTGAGGTTGTGGCGAAAACAGGCGGCGAGACGCAAGCTCTCGGACCGGATCGGCAAGTCCTGGCTTCTTATTGCGGCGAGGTGGGGGCGTCAAACCGCCCTGCGGGACCGGCGGTGGAGAACCTTCCCTTTCCGCTCAGAGCCTTGGCACCGACAGCTGCTCGGCCGCCTCCACCGCCCAGGCCGGGGCTTGGCTGCGCACCGCCCACCGGAGGCGGGCCGACCGCGCCCGCGGGTTGGCGGCCGTCTCGGCATCGGTGGCGCTGAGCGGCCGGCTCTCGGTCAGGCTGAAGGTCGGGCGCGGGCCCGTGGCGGAGGACGGGGGCAGATGGCGCGAGCCCTGCTGCGGCAGGCTCGAGCGATCGCGCAGGAAGCGCTTGACGAGCCCGTCCTCGAGCGAATGGAAGGAGACGACGGCAAGCCGGCCGCCGGGCTTCAGCACGCGCTCGGCAGCAGACAGCGCATCGGCCAGCTCGCCCAGCTCGTCGTTCACGTAGATGCGCAGCGCCTGGAAGGTGCGGGTGGCGGCGTGCTTGCCGGCGATCTTCTCGCGGCCGAGCACGCGCGCGACGAGATCGGCCAGCTCCGACGTGCGGGTCAAGGGCTGCTGCGCGCGCTGGGCCAGGATGCGCCGCGCGATGGCCCGCGAGCTGCGCTCCTCGCCCAGGTGGTACAGGATGTCGGCGATCAGCCCCTCATCGGCCGTGTTGAGCACGTCGGCGGCCGTGGGGCCCTCGGCCCCCATGCGCATGTCGAGCGGCCCGTCCGCCTGGAAGGAGAAGCCGCGCGCGGCCTCGTCGAGCTGCATGGAGGAGACGCCGACGTCGAGCACGCCGCCGGCGACGGGCGCCCATCCCGCAGCCTCGGCCAGCCGATCGAGGCCGCCGAAGCGCGCGTGCACCAGCTTGAGGCGGGGACCATAGGCCGCGGCGAGATCCTGGCCCGCGGCGATGGCCGTCGGGTCGCGATCGATGGCCAGCACGCGCACGTCGTCGGCACTGTCGAGGAGGGCGCGCGTATAGCCGCCGGCGCCGAAGGTTCCGTCGATGAATGTCTCGCCCTTGTCAGGCGTCAGTGCCGCCAGAACCTGAGGAAGCAGCACGGGAAGATGGCGCGGCGCCCTCATGGGCACAGCCTCGTCCGCCGGCGTGCCACGCCGCCCGCTCATTCCCGTGCTCCTCCACGCCCGCCTTCGCCCCCTGTCGGAAGGCGGGTCCCCGCGCCGAACAGTTTGCGGTGCTCCTGCACTTTCTCTCGGGCCCGGCGTCGCCGCTCCTCGAAGCGGCCGGGCTCCCACATCTGAAACTTCTCGCCAAGACCGACGAAGGTGACGGCACCTTCGAGGACGGCGTGCGCGCGCAGGCCCTCAGGAAGGACGATGCGTCCGTCGCCGTCGAGTCCGAGGACGTGCACGTCTCCGTAGAGCGCGACAGAGAGCTCGTCGCGCTCGTCTGAATAGTCCGGCAGGCCAGCGAGAAGCCCATCGATCTTCTGCGCAAGGCTCTTGCCGCCTGCATCGAGCGCCGGAGCATCAAGCGAAGGATAGCAGTAGATGCCACCTGCTCCACTTCCGGCCTGCATATAGCCGTCGCGCTCGAGGACGGCGCGGAAGGATGCCGGGACTGAGACGCGGCC
>JANRIO010000142.1:0-9054 GCA_033764875.1 Hyphomicrobiaceae bacterium
GTGCTCGCGCACAAGTCGCGGGCGCTGGAGGCCGGCGCCGAGCTCGTGATCGATATCGACGCCGGCGATGGGCGGGGCCAAGGCTATTCCTGCCGCGACTTCGAGGGTCACATCTGGAGCTTCGGCACCTTCGACCCCTGGCGCGGCGCCCGCGCCGAGGCGCCGCGCCCGGCCGGGGCGTCGCCCGCCAAGCTCGCCGGCCTCGTCTGCGCGGCGGTGGTCGTGACGGCGCTCGCCACCACGGCGCTGCTCAGCTGGCTGAGCCCCGAGCGCAGCCTTGCCGCCTCGCTGGCCGAGATCGAGGACGTGCTGGAGAAGCCGGTCGATCTGGCCGGCGCCGAGCGGCTGCTGCAGCAGGCACGTACGGATCTTGCCCGCGAGCGGGCGCTGCGCATGCGCGCCGAGCGGGCGAGCGCGGAGGTCACCGGCCGCAGGAGCCAGCCGCCGCGGCTGGCGCAGCGCTCCATCGCCGAGCGCGAGGCGGAGGCCGACATGGTGGCCGCCGACAGGCCGGTGCGCGAGGCCCGCGTCAGCCTCGACGCGCGGCGCGAGGTGGTGATGTTCCCGACGGCCAAGCCGGCCGCCGCCAAGCCCTGCCCGATGGAGGTCGGCTCGCTGCCGGTGCGGGTCGCCTCCAGCGCCGCGGCCGGGCGCGACGAGCTCGACGCGCTGCGGCGCGCGGTGGCGCTGGCGCAGGCCCAGCTCAAGGAGGAGCACGATCAGGCGCGGTCCGGCAGCGCCAGCCTGCGCAACCAGCTCGAGCGCGAGCGGTCGGCCCGCGAGAGCGCCGAGCGCGCCGCGCGCGAGGCACGCCTCAGGGTCGCCCGCATCGAGGCGCTGCGCCGGGCCGAGCACGAGAAGCGCAACGCCTTTGGCGGCTACAGGGACATCTCCGGCGAGATCTTCCCGGCGTCACGCTAGTGTTTTTTCCTTTGCCGGAAACCCGCTCATCTATTCTATTGGTCGAATATTTTCTCGACACGCGAAGAGCACCCTAGACGGCGCGTGTTAGCGGGCCGATTGCCACGAAATATGCGCACCTGTGGCTGGGTTGCGACATCTGCCGTGCAAAATTGTTGTTATGTTGAGCGTCTGTGTTGTTGCATGAGGTGTGCGATGTTTTTTCGATTCTTAATTTCAGTAAATCTTTTAGTTGTGGTCGCTTGCACACGGCTTCCTGAGTACGAGAACCGTTTGACGGGAGGCGTGACGCCTCGGGACGTCACTGAGGCGATCGAGTGCGAACTTTTTGCAGCCTTGCCGATTTGGAAGGCTGCGAGGAAAGACCAAATCGTGAAAGGGCAGCTGGTCGCCGTCGCGGATTTGACTTTGCAAGTTGACGAGCAAGCGACATTGACCCCCTCATTCACGCACACGGCGGCCATATCGCCAGCGTTCTCGCGCATCTTCAATTGGGGTTTAAAGCTCGATACTCAGGCCACACGGACCTATAGCGAAAGCGTTTTCTATAGGCTCGATCCCGACAAGCTTCGCGCATCCGATGGGCGCTGCAAGAGTCGGGATGGGCGGCGCCAATCGATTGTGAGCGATCTGGGGCTCGCCGAAGCAGTAACCAGAGGGCTTCAATCGGAGACGATCCACGGTGAGTTTGCAAAGTCCAATACCGCAGTCGACAAAGGCAAGGCTGCTTTCGGACAGACAGTGAATTTCGTTGTGGCCATGAATGTGAGTGGCATGGGGCCGACGTGGAACATGACGTCGTTCAAGGGACCTGGCTCCATGCTGTTGGCGCAACGCAGCGATACCCACAAAGTAATCATTTCGTTTGTCGACCTCGTTCAACAGGAAAGCAAGCCCAGCAAGACTGAGCGCTATCTGGAGTCGATTTGTCGGGCGCTCAAAGGTGCAGACTGTCCAACTGCGACAGAGAAGAAGGCGGACGCGCGCTTCGCGGCGACCTTAACCGTAAGGCAAGAGGTGGATCAGCAGGCGCTGCAGAACGCGATCAACCTGGCGCGCGAGAACAACGCAATTTTGCGGTTGCAAGGCCTTGGAACCCTTGGTCCTCTCCCGTAGCGTTTTTGCCGGTCGCGTTTGCAGTTGTCCGCAAAGTGTGATCGAGGTCATCGGCGCGCTCATCGAGCGCGCGTTGTGGTCAGACGGCTGCCAGACCCTGCGACAGCCTGAGCACGATCTCGTTGAGCACGAAGCGGCCCTCGGCCGTGGCCCGGATGCGGCCGGCGCGCGGACGCTCGAGGAGGCCTAGGGATGAAAGCGCCTCGACCGCCTGTTGCGACGGTGCGACGCCGCCGAGCGCCGCGAGGCGTGCGAGGTCGAGCCCCTCGGTGAGGCGCAGACCCATCAGCAGGGCCTCGTCCACCTGCTCCGCCCGTGCCAGCGGCGCGCGCTCGGTGACGCCCATGCCCTCGCGCTCGACGCGCTCCAGCCACGCCTCCGGCCGGCGCTCGGTGCTGGTCGCCGTGCGCACGCCATCGAGGATCACGCGGCCGTGGGCGCCGGCGCCGACGCCGACGTACTCGCCGTAGCGCCAGTAGAGCAGGTTGTGCCGGCTCTCCTCCCCGGGGCGCGCGTGGTTGGAGATCTCGTAGGCCGGCAGCCCCGCGGCAGCGCACATGTCCTGCGTCAGGGCGAACAGCGCGTGCGCCGTGTCGGGATCGGGCACGGTGAGCTTGCCGCGCCGGTGCAGCTCGGCATAGGGCGTGTCGGGCTCGATGGTGAGCTGATAGGCGGACAGATGCGCAGGACCCAGCGCCAGCGCCGCGGCCAGCTCCGCCTGCCACTGCGCAAGCGTCTGTCCGGGCCGCGCGTAGATCAGGTCGAAGGAGAAGCGCTGGAACGTCGCGGCGGCGGTGGCGATGGCGGCGCGCGCCTGCGCCGCGTCGTGGAGGCGGCCCAGCCGCTTCAGCTCGGCGTCGTCGAAGGACTGGACGCCGAGCGAGACGCGGTTGATGCCGGCGGCGCGATAGCCCTCGAAGCGGGAGGCTTCAACGCTCGATGGATTGGCCTCGAGCGTGATCTCGGCGCCGTCGGCGACGGCCCAGTCGGCGGCAACGGCGGCGAGCACCGCCTTGACGGTCGCGGGCGCCATCAGCGACGGCGTGCCGCCGCCGAGGAAGATGCTGGTCACAGTCCGCCCCGGCGTCGCGGCGGCCCAGGTGGCGATCTCGCGCAGCAGGCCGTCGCGGAAGCGGGCCTCGTCGAGGCCCGGCCGCACGTGGCTGTTGAAGTCGCAGTAGGGGCACTTCGCCGCGCAGAACGGCCAGTGCACGTAGACGCCGAAGCCGGCCGGATCGGGATTGCCGCTGTGCGCCGCCTCAGCCAAGGCACCGCGCCTTGAACAGGGCGAAGGCGCGCGCGCGGTGCGAGATCGCGTGCTTGGCCTCAGGCGCCATCTCGCCGAAGGTGAGGGTGCCGTCCTCGGGCACGAATATGGGATCGTAGCCGAAGCCCTGCGTGCCGCGCGGCGGCCAGACCAGATGCCCGTGCACGATGCCCTCGAAGACGTGCTCGCTGCCGTCCGGGAAGGCGAGGCACAGCGCACTGACGAAGTGGGCGGCGGGCGCCTCCGGCGCCGCCCAGGCGCCCTTGGCGGCAAGGGCGTCGGCGACGCGCTGCATGGCGACGGCGAAGTCCTTGCCCGGTCCCGCCCAGCGCGCGGAATAGATGCCGGGGTCGCCGCCGAGCGCGTCGACCGCGAGGCCGCTGTCGTCGGCAAGGGCGGGCAGGCCGCTGGCGCGGGCGGCCGCGACCGCCTTCAACACGGCATTGGCGACGAATGTCGTGCCCGTCTCCTCGGGCTCGGGCAGGCCGAGGGCGCCGGCGGACACGGCCGCCAGGCCGAAGGGCGCGATCAGATCCTCGATCTCGCGCAGCTTGCCGGGATTGTGGGTGGCGACCACCAGCCGGGTGCCGCGGCCGAGCGGCAGTGTCCATGGTGGGGTCATGTCAGCTTCCAGATGGCGGGCTCGGCAAGCTCCAGGCAGTTGCCGGCCGGATCCCGGAAGTAGAGGGAGCGTCCGCCGCCCGGCCAGGTGAAGTCGGCCTCGATGGGAACACCCTTGGCCTCGAGCCTGGTCTTCCAGGCCGGCAGCTCGTCGGCGCCGGCGCGGAAGCAGACGTGCCCCGGGCCGATGGCCCCGTGCGGCGGCACCGGGAGGGCGCCCGATGCCGGCGGCTGCCGGGTCGCGTTCGGGTCGAACAGCAGGAAGACGGCGTTGCCGCAGCGGTAGAACAGGTGCCGGCCGGCCACCTTGGCGAAGGGGACGAGCCCCATCACGTCGCGGTAGAAGGCCTCTGCCGCATCGAGATCCTCGGCATAGAGCACCGTCTCCAGGATGCCGGACGGTGGCGGTGCCGTGCTCAACGCGGGTCTCCTCACTCGGTACGGGCCATTCTTAGCCTGTAGGTCGGGTAGAGCGCAGCGAAACCCGACACTACCGATTGCTGTCGGGTTTCGCCTTCGGCTCTACCCGACCTACGATTCCTCCCGCGCCGGCGCGGGCACTTTCTCAGGCCACCGTCAGCTTCTGCAGGCTGACGAGCTCGCCGATGCCCTTCTTGGCGAGCAGCATGAGCTGGTCGAAGCTCTCCTGCGAGAACGGCTTGGTCTCGGCCGTGCCCTGCACCTCGACGATGCCGCCCGAGCCGGTCATGACGAAGTTGGCGTCGGCATCCGCCTCGCTGTCCTCCGGGTAGTCGAGGTCGAGCACCGGCGTGCCGCGGTAGATGCCGCAGGAGACGGCGGCCACGTGGTCGCGGAGCACGCCGTCCTTGACCATGTCGCGGGCCTGCATCCACTTGATGCAGTCGTGCAGCGCCACCCAGGCGCCGGTGATGGAGGCCGTGCGCGTGCCGCCGTCCGCCTGGATCACGTCGCAGTCGATGGAGATCTGCCGCTCGCCCAGCTTCTGCAGATCGACGACGGCGCGCAGCGAGCGGCCGATCAGGCGCTGGATCTCCTGCGTGCGACCCGAGGCGTGGCCGACGGTGACCTCGCGCCGCGTGCGCTCGCCGGTGGCGCGCGGCAGCATGCCGTACTCGGCCGTCACCCAGCCCCGCCCCTGGCCCTTGAGCCACGGCGGCAGGCGCTCCTCGAGGCTCGCCATGCACAGGACCTGGGTGTTGCCGAACTTGATCAGGCAGGAGCCTTCGGCGTGCATGGACACGGCCCGCTCGATGCTGACGCGGCGAAGCTCGTCGGGATTGCGTTTGGAGGGGCGCATCAGGGCCGTTTTCGGTTTGCCAGACTTCGGTCGTCGTGAGGACGTGTCGTGACGTTGCTGTCGTTGGGAAGGGCGCTGACCGGGAGGCGGGGCGCTCGCGCGACAGCGTTAATCGCCGCCCGGGCCCGACGTCAACAGCTAATGCGCGCCCCCCTTTGACGAAGGCCATGGCAAACCCTAGATTTTGGCCATGTCCGGCAACCAGATTTTCAATCGCCCCAGCACGGCCGAAAGCCGCACCGAGCTGCAGAAGCTCAACGAGCGCACGCGTACCATCTTCCGCCAGATCGTCGAGACCTACATCGCCACCGGCGAGCCGGTGGGATCGCGCAACCTGTCGCGTACGCTGCCGATGACGCTGTCGCCCGCCTCGATCCGCAACGTGATGTCGGATCTGGAGCACCTGGGCTACATCTTCGCGCCGCACACGTCGGCGGGCCGGCTGCCGACCGAGATGGGCTTGCGGCTGTTCGTCGACGGGCTGCTCGAGGTCGGCAACCTGACCGAGGATGAGCGGAAGCGGATCGAGGCGCAGATCGCGGTGCGCCGCAGCGGCAACCTCGACAAGGTGCTGAGCGACGCCGGCGAGATGATCTCGGGCCTGTCGCACTGCGCCGGCGTTGTCCTGGCCGACAAGCAGGTGTCGCGCATCAAGCACGTGGAGTTCCTGCAGCTCGAGCCCGGCAAGGCGCTGGTCGTGCTGGTGGGGGACGACCAGTCGGTCGAGAACCGGGTGATCGACCTGCCGGCGGGCCTCACGCAGTCGGCGATGGTGGAGGCCGCGAACTACCTCAACGCCCGCATGCGCGGGCTGACGCTGGGCGAGGCCAAGGCCCGCATCGAGGCCGAGCTGGTGACGGCGCGCGCCGAGCTCGATCTGCTGACGCAGAAGGTGATCGAGGCGGGCCTCGCCACCTGGTCGGGGGGCGTCGACGACCACCGCAGCCTGATCGTGCGCGGCCAATCCAACCTCCTCAAGGACGTCGACGGCCTGGAGAACCTGGAGCGCATCCGCCAGCTCTTCGACGATCTGGAGGCCAAGCAGGAGCTGGCGCAGCTGCTCGGCCTGGCCGATGCGGGAGAGGGTGTGCACATATTCATCGGGTCTGAGAACAAGATGTTCTCGATGTCGGGCTCGTCGCTGATTGTCGCACCCTTCCACGACCAGCGCCGCAATATCGTCGGGGTCCTGGGCGTGATCGGCCCTACCCGCCTCAACTATGCCCGCATCATCCCGATGGTGGACTATACGGCGCGGCTCGTGAGCCGCCTGCTGACTTGATTTTTCGGCCCCATTGCATGATATCGGGGCCCAAATTGCACTGAACCGGCTCGGCTCGCGCTTGCCGAGGCCCGAGCAGCCCAAGAAGCGGAAAAAGCTCGCGATGTCAGACAACGGTACGCAAGGCCAGCCGGCCGAAGGTCAACCTGCGGGCGGGGTCGAGCCCGGCGCCGGCGCGGCGCCCGCTGCTCCTGCAGCCGCTGCGGGCACCCAGCCCGAAGCGGAGCGCAGCGTCCACGACGTGATCGCCGCCCTGCAGGCGGAGGCCTCGGATTTCAAGGACAAGTGGCTGCGCGCCCACGCCGAGATCGACAACGTGCGCAAGCGGCTCGAGAGGGAGAAGGAGGAGACGGCCAAGTACGCCGTCACCAAGTTCGCCCGCGACATCGTCGGCGTCGCCGACAACTTCCAGCGCGCCATCGGCGCCGTGCCGCAGCAGGCGGCCGAGCAGGATGCGGCGCTGAAGAGCTTCCTCGAGGGCGTCGTCATGACCGAGCGCGAGTTTCTCAACGTGCTCGAGCGCTACGGCATCCGGCGCATCGACCCGGCCAACGAGCCGTTCAACCCGCACCAGCACCAGGCGGTGATGGAGATCGAGCGGGCAGACGTGGCGGCCGGCACCGTCGTCCAGGTGTTCCAGGCCGGCTACATGATCGAGGAGCGCGTGCTGCGCCCGGCCATGGTCGCTGTCGCCAAGGGCGGCCCGAAAGCTGCCGCCGCGCCGCAGGCCCAGCCTGAGGTGCCGCCGGCATAAGGGTCCGTTCTCCCTGTCGGTTGCCGGTCGCTCGAGAGGCTGGGGCGCAAGCATTGTGAGCCGTGGAGGATGGTGCGGACCAGAAGGTGATCTGCCTCCTCCGTGCAGAACCGGTAGCGCCTGTACCCCTGCCGAAGATCTTCGACGGGCAAGCCGATTCCGGGAGACTCGGCGAGCGGGTCGGATGTGCGGCTCGGGCCGGCTTGATAGGCTTGTGCTTGATGCGCGCCGAAGGTGGCTCTGCTGAGCTTGCAGATGTCCAGCAGGCGAAGCGCGCGGTGCTTGGCCATCGCCGTGTTTTTCGACCCAGCGCTTGCGAGCCTCTGCGAGAATGTCGTCCATGAATGGACGACGTTGCGAACCGAAACGAGCTCCAACCGGTCAGGGATTGACGCGCCGGAGCGTCAGGTTGATGCGGCCGCCGTCGGCGATGCCGGCCTCCGCGAGAAGGCGCGAGGTGCCGGCGTGGATGCGGTCGATGCCGTGGTAGGCCAGACGCGCCTTTCCGCCCAGCACCACCACGTCGCCCGAGCCCAGTCGGATCCGCTGCTTGGGATCGCGTCTTGCGAGGCCGCCGACGTGGAACGTTGCCGTGTCCCCCAGCGACACCGACACCACGGGCGCGGCGAAATCCTGCTCGTCGGCGTCGCGGTGCGAGCCCATGCGGGCGCCCCCTGCGTAAAGGTTGATCAGGCAGGCCTCCGGCTCCCGCGCGGCGGGGGCAACCTGGCGCCAGATGTCGAGAAGCCGACCGGGCATCGCCGGCCAGGGCTGATCCGTATCGGGATGTGTCGCCTGATAGCGATAGCCGCGTGCGGCATCCGAGACCCAGCCCAGCGTACCGCAATTGCTCATGCGCACCGAGAACGGCTGGCCGGTGCGCGGCATGCGCGGAACGAAGAGCGGAGCCTGCTCCAGTATCTCTTTGATTTCCTTCGCCAGCTGGCGTTGCGTGTCGACGTCGAGGTGGCCGGGAAGGTAGACGGCACCCGGTCCCAGCGACAATCCACGGCTTTTGAATTCTTTCTGCATATTCCTCTTCGTAGCCCTTGCGCCGGGTTGCAGCGTCTGGGACACCCACCTATATACCGGCCACAACCAACGTAGCTCTAGGGGACCGTTGCCTTGGAGGCCGTTAGCCGGCCGGCAAGGGGGCCGGACGCCGAGAATTCGGGTTCGGGCGGTCTGCCGCAAAAAAGAGGACATGCAACATGGCTAAAGTGATCGGCATCGATCTAGGCACCACCAATTCCTGCGTGGCCGTCATGGAGGGGACCAAGCCGAAGGTCCTCGAGAACTCCGAGGGCGCCAATACGACCCCGTCCATCGTTGCCTTCACGAGCGATGGCGAGCGCCTCGTCGGTCTGCCGGCCAAGCGGCAAGGCGTGACCAACCCCATGAACACCCTGTTCGCCATCAAGCGCCTCATCGGGCGCCGGTTCGACGACCCGATGGTGGAGAAGGACAAGAACCTCGTCCCTTACAAGATCATCAAGGGCCCCAACGGCGACGCCTGGGTCGAGTGCGACGGCAAGCAGTACTCGCCGGCGCAGATCTCCGCCTTCATCCTGCAGAAGATGAAGGAGACCGCCGAAGCCAAGCTCGGCGAGCCCGTCACGCAGGCCGTGATCACCGTTCCCGCCTACTTCAATGACGCCCAGCGCCAGGCCACCAAGGACGCCGGCAAGATCGCTGGCCTCGAGGTGCTGCGCATCATCAACGAGCCGACGGCGGCAGCGCTCGCCTACGGCCTCGACAAGAAGAAGGCGTCCAGCACCATCGCCGTCTACGACCTCGGCGGCGGCACCTTCGAC
>JANRIO010000009.1:0-127058 GCA_033764875.1 Hyphomicrobiaceae bacterium
CGGCAACGGGTCGGACCGCTGCGGCATGTGGGGCCTCCGCGCCCCGACCCGTTGCATCACCGTCCCGCAAGGGGCAAGCGAAGCATCAACCGAGGGCGGAGTTCTCAAGCTAAGCGTGGCCCGAAGAAGCTGGGCAGGTCATCTCCACATCATGGTGCAAAGCCGATGCAGCGCCGTCAATCTCGCTATCCATAGATCTCGATGGCTGCCCGCAATCCTTTCCGCTCCCTGTTTGACAGCTTGAGGGTTCCGCCGTGTGCCTCGGCGATCGATGACGCGATGGCGAGCCCAAGCCCGATCCCGCCGGTGTCACGATTGCGCGAGGCCTCGACGCGGTAGAACGGCTGCAACACTTTTGCCAGTTGCTCCTCCGGGATGCCGGGACCGTCGTCGTCGACCTCGATGGCAATGTGGTCTCCGCGCCGCGCAAGCGAGACCGTTGCTCGCTCGCCGTACTTCACGGCGTTGTCGATCAGATTGGTGATGGCCCGACTTAGAGCCACCGGCTTCAACTCGGCGATCACGGCCGGCTCTACTACTCCGGCCGCGACGGCGAGGCCAGTATCGCTCATGTCGTCGACGATGCTGGATACGAGCGCACTGACATCTACTCGTCGGCTCACTTCGCCCTTCGTCTCCTCACGCGCGAACGACAAAGTCGCGGCCAGCATATCCTCCATATCGGTGATGGTCTTCAGCATGCGGTCGCGCTCTTCGCCAAGCTCGGCACCTTCGGCACGCAGACGCAATAGCGTCAGCTGCGTTCTGAGGTCGTGCGAGATAGCTGCCAGCATCATCGTGCGGCTCTCGATCAGTCGGCGCAGCTTGCCCTGCATCTCGTTGAAGGCGCTGGCGGCCCGGCGCACCTCGACACTGCCTGCCATCGACAGGGCAGGAGCCTCGACGTCGCGGCCGAGCCGCGCGGCGGCCTCGGACAGAAGGGTCAGGGGCGTGGTCATGCGACGGACGGCCCAGGCGGTTAACAGCGCGATGATGCCGGTCATCACGGCGAGGGCGAGCAACAACCGCGGCGATGTCGTCGGTCCCGTGTCCGGCAGCGATGTCGCAAACTTCAGCCACTGTCCCTGCTCGAGCTCGACGGCCGCGGTGATCGCTCGCCAGGACATGGCCGTACGCCCCAGTGGACCCCGCATCATGGGGCCATGCCCCATCGGCCCACCACCGATGCCGGGATGATTGCCCGGCCCGCCAGGTGACCCCCAGAACGGATGCCCCGCGACCGGCGATGCCGATGCATCCAACGCTACATCGACCAGGACCGAATGACCGGGCAGCGACTGTCTGATGTAGTCGGCGATGATCTGCGATACATCGTTGGCTCCGCCGTCCGCGATCGCGACCGGCTTTGTCGTCGTGAGGGCCACCCGGAACATCGGATCGCTCGAGCCGCCGGCGAGACGAGAACGCCAACTCGCCGGCGCCTCGGCTACGAGGCGCGTGACGTTGATAACCCTTTCGGCAACCGCCAATGCGCCGACGGCGCGGACGGCTTCCTGCCGAGCGCTCGCATAGATCCAGGCGCCCGCCGCCAGCGCCAGCCCGATGCCCGAGAGCAGAACCAGCAAGGTCTGGCCGAACAGCGTCTGTGGCAGAAGCCGCCTCATTCCTTGACGACCTCCTGCGCAAACCGATAGCCGCCGCCCCAAACGGTCTGGATGATGCGCGGATCGGACGGATCGGCCTCGAGCTTCTTGCGCAGTCGGCTGACCTGCGTATCGATGCTGCGGTCAAAGGCTCCAGCCGATCGCCCCCGCGCGAGATCGAGCAGAACGTCGCGCGTGAGGACACGCTGCGGCCGCTCGACCATCGCAAGAAGAAGATCGAATTCGCCGGTGCTGAGTGCAACGTTTACACCGTCTTCGCGGATCAACGTGCGGGCGTCGACATCGAGGACCCACTTGTCAAACACGTACCGTTTAGTCTTTGCCTTGTCGTTCTGTCTCTGCTCGTCGGGGCGCATGCGCCGAAGAACGGCATTGATCCGGGCGACTAGCTCGCGGGTGCCGAACGGCTTCGGAATGTAGTCGTCGGCGCCCAGCTCGAGGCCAACGACGCGATCGACCTCCTCGCCCTTGGCCGTCACCATGATGATCGGAATATTCGACGTCGATCTGATCTCCCGACAAAGTACCAGCCCGCTGTCGCCGGGCAGCATCAGGTCGAGCAGGATCAGGTCGAAGCGGCCGTCGGCGAGCGCCTTTCGCATGGCCTTGCCGTCGCCCACGGCCGTCACTCGAAAGCCTTCCTTGGTCAGCGCGCGCGAGACGAGATCGCGAATCTCGCGATGGTCGTCGACGATCAGGATGTGTGGTGTCGTGCTCATGGCAGTGACAATACCCTCGCTCCGGCGATCATGGGGCAGAAGTTCGTCACCAGATGTGTCGAGCCGGGCGTTTGACAAGCTTTGTCACAACTTCGCCCGTCGGCGACAAACCTCAGTGACAGGTTCCGCCTACCTACCTGTTCATCGACGGGATGAACCGTCATGGTCAAGCAGGAGAGCCTCAATGTCGAAGACCACGAAAGCGATCGGAATCCTAGCTGGAGTGGCGGCGATCGGTCTCGCTGGCGCCTACGCGTTCGCGCAGCAGGGCCCGGGCTTCGGTCCAGGCCGCATGGCGATGGGACCGGGCATGATGATGGGTACGGGGCCTGGCATGATGGGCATGCATGGCGGCTCAGTCTCGGCGAACGAGATGCAGGAGCTGCACGAGATGTTCGTCGACCACGACAAGATCAAGCGATCGGTGACAAATCTGCCCAATGGTATCCGGACTGTCACCGAATCCGACGACCCCGAGATGACGCGTATCCTGGTGAGCCACGTGGCCGGAATGATCAGGCGCGTCGAGGAGGGCCGTAACCCGCGCCTGCCCATCCAGAGCCCGCAGCTCGAGATCATCTTCCGCAACCGGGACAAGATCAAAACGAGCGTCGAGCCGACGCCAAAAGGCATCTCCGTCACGCAGACATCGGATGATGCCGAGACCGTCACGGCGCTCCAGCGGCACGCCGTCGACGTCACCGATGCCGTAAATCGCGGCATGGTCGCAGCGCACGAGAACATGATGCGCAACATGGGCGGCGCGATGGGCGATCACATGATCAATCACGGCCCAGGAGTTGGGCATCGCCACCGACGGTGATCGTCCCCACCCCAAAAGAAATCGATGAGATGCCCAGAGGACAGGAAGGATGCGCCCGATATTCGCCGCACCTGAAGCAATGCCGTTGGCTAAGCTGGAAGCATCTCTGCACGCCTTCGGCGGCAATCCGAGCCGGTGACCCTCCGACCGGCGCGCCTCTGCATTGGCAAGTGTTGCCGTCGACGTCCGAGCGTGGCCGATGCTGCGTTCGGCGCAGACGCTCGATCGGCTGCTCGACCTCGCGGGGCTGGCGACCACCTTTCGCGCGCATGCCGACGCCGCGCGTGCAGCTCGGCCTCACGCACGAGGCCCTCTATCGCGCCCTCGCTCGTATGGAGGAAGAGCGGCGACTGCGAATAGCTGAGGGCGTGCTTCAGCTCGCATGAACCCAGAGCTTCAGGCGATCAACCATACCCGCCCAGTTGAACGGCCGATCGAATGGACCACGCCCGCTTTTTGAGTGCATGGCAGCAGCAACGCGCCAATCCCGAGGTGCCCGACATCGGCCCGCGACTCCAGCCGCCATCATCGTCCACCGGCAATGCTGCTCCTGCTCAGGGCAGCAACGGGTCAGACGCAAGCATCGCGACTGCGACTGTCGGCGGACGGTCCACCCCCAGCAGCTGCCGGTCACTTGACGACTGTCAGCTTACCCCTCAGTTTCGAGCGTGCGCAAGTTGGACCACGTTTGTCGGTCCGGGCCCACTGCTGACGTGTTGCCGCAGCGGAAAAGCCTTGGGGCATCACCGAACGCTCTGAAAGCCGGCTTCAACCACTATCGACCTCGCAGGTCGTGCGGGCCGAATTCCCCATGCTCTTCGTGCTCTCACCTGGCCAGCTTGGCTCGTAGAGCGTGAATGCGGTCCGCCCCCATCGATGCGAGGGGTTACGGCCAGATAGCGCGCGCGGCTTCCACCAGACGTTCCAGTTTGGCCCGCTGCTCGGCCTCCGTCAGTGGATTGCCCGCGACAGTCGACGCAAAGCCACATTGCGGGCCGATCGACAGCCGCGCCAGGTCGATACACTTGGCCGCTTCGTGCGTGCGGCGCTTCAGATAGTCGAGGCTTTCAAGCTGGGCCGTCTTCGTGCTCATGATGCCGATCACGACGCCCTTCGATGTCGGCACATACCGCAGCGGCTCGAAATCCCCGGCCCGGTCCGTGTCGTACTCGAGCAGGAAGTGCGTGGCGTTGGCGCGCTGGAAGAACCGCTCGGCAACAGACAGGTAGCCGCCCTTCGACAGATAGTGCCCCTTGAAGTTGCCGCGACACATGTGGATGCCGATCAGCATATCCTTCGGCGCATCGCGCACGGCGGCATTGATCGCGTCGATGTAGGCGTCGACCAGCTTGTCGGGATCTTGCCCGGCCTTGGCCACTGTCGCCCGAATATCGGGATCGCACAGCATGGCCACCGCGACCTCGTCGAGCTGGATATAGCGGCATCCTTCCGCTGCGAGCGCGGCGATCTCCCCCCGGAAGATGCCCGTGAGATCGTTCATGAACGTCGGCAAGTCGCGATAAACCGCCGGATCGGCATAGTCGGTGCAGCGATAGAAATGCATCGTCGACGGCGCCGGCAACGTGATCTTCGGCATCGCACGCGTCACGATCGTCTTGGTGAAAGCGAACTCGTCCACCGCCAGCGCTTGCGTGCGCTGCAATCTTGCAGCCGCGTAGGTCGCCGTGAAATCCACCTCGTGCCCGTGATCGTCGCGGAACTTGAAGACCGCGGGCTTGATGGAGAAACCGGCGCAGCGCTCGACGAAGCGGCCCCAATAGGACATGCGCCGGAACTCGCCGTCCGTCACCACCTCGAGCCCAACCTCCTCCTGCATGCGGATCACGGCGGCGATGGCAGCATCCTGCGCCGCAGCAAACGCCTCCGGTCCGACCTTTTTCGCCGCCAGATCCTTGCTTGCCTGCTTCAGGGCCGCAGGCCGCAGGAGGCTGCCGACATGATCTGCACGAAAGGGCGGACGGCGGGCTGGCGACACGGCTTGCTTCCTCACAAAAGGCTGTTCTATAGTTTCATTGAATTTTTCTATATACCCTGGGAGGTGCCTTGTCACGTTCCGTTGCAGCCGCGCGCACGAGAGCGGGAAAGCGCAGCACCGCAGAGTCCGGTGGCGTCGCCGCAGAGCCGCGTCGCAGCGGCGAGATCATCGATGCGGCCGCGCGCGTGTTCGCCTCGAAGGGTTTCCACGGCGCCTCCACGCAGGACATCGCGGACGAACTCGGCATCCGGCAGGCCAGCATCTACTACTACTTCCCGTCGAAGGAGGTGGCGCTCGAGAAGGTGTGCTTGATCGGCGCGGAAGGCTTCTATGAGCGCGCCAAGGCCATCGCCGAGGACGAGGGCAAGGCGGCCGACAAGATCGCGCGCCTGTGCGCCGCCCACACCGATCCCCTGCTCGACCGCGCCGACTACGTGCGCGTCTTCCTGACCCAGCGCCAGTTTCTCCCGCAGGCGAGCCGGCGCAAGATCGGGCGCTGGTCGCGCGGGCTCGAGCGCGCCTTCGAGCGGGTCATCGCCGCCGGCATCGACGCGGGCGAGTTCGACAAGGGTCTCGATGCCAGGCTCTCCACCCTTGCGCTGCTCGGCGCGCTCAACGCCGTCCCGCTCTGGCTCGAGAAGGAGAATTTCGCCGTCGACACCATTGCCGGGACGATTTCGAAGATCTTCCTGCAGGGAATGATGAAATGCTAGCGCTCTGATACGCCCAGGGGATGGCACGCCGTGCCCGTGATGCAGAAAGCTGATCGAGAGGCCTTGCGGCGCACCACGGCGCCTGCGCTGCTGTGCGCGCACGCCTGCGCCAAGCCGGATCGAACCGCCTTCCGCGCCAAGGTGAAGGGCATCTATCGCGCGCGCACCTGGGCCCAGTACGCAAAGCTCGTGGCAGCGGCGGCGAAGGCGCTCGAAGGCCTCGGTCTCGCCAAGGGCGACCGCATCGCCATCATGGGCGACCCGTGTGAGGAATGGCTGATCCTCGACATGGCGGCCCAGGCCTTGGGCGCCATCGTCTACGGCATCTATCCCACGGCCTCAGCGGCAGAGGTCGCCTATCAGATGCGCGATGGCGGCGCCAAGATCTTCGTCGCCGAGGACCAGGAGTATCTGGACAAAGCCCTCGGCGTGATCGGGGAACTGCCGGGCCTCGCCTCCATCGTGGTCGTCGACGAGGCCGCGCTGTTTGCCTACGACAACCCGCTCATCCGCTGCTACCGCGATCTCGTCGGCGCGGCCCGCGACGCAGATCTCGCCTGGCTTTCGGCGCGCGTGCAGCAGGTGGCCCCGTCCGATCCTGCCTTCATCGTCTATACCTCCGGGACGACCGGGAATCCCAAGGGTGCGCTCATCGCGCACGGCACGCATTTGGCCTCCACGGCCACGGTCAGCGACCACTACCCCCTGCTCTACGCGCAAGAGCAGCGCACCGTCGTTTACCTGCCGCTCTGCCACGTTCTCGGCCGCGACGTCGCCGTGACGTTGCCGCTCATCAGCAGCCTCGTGCCGCATTTCGGCGAAGATCCCGAGGATCTCGCCACCAGCTTCTTCGAGACCGCACCGACGGTGCTCTTCACCGTCCCGCGCTACCTGCAGAAGTTCGCAAGCCAGGTGCTGATCGGAACGGCCAACGCCAGCCCGGCGAAGCGCGCAGCCTACGCCGCCGCCATGCGCCTCGCCCGCCCCGCCCTGCCCCGCCGCTGGAGCGGCCACGACACCGTCGCCGATCGCGTCGTGCGCGCGGCGAGCCGAGCTCTCATGTTCCGGCCCATCCTCAACAAGCTCGGTCTCGATCAGCTGCAGCTCGTCGTCAGCGGCGGCGCCCCGCTGCCGGCCGAGACGATGGCGCTGTGGCAGATGTGGGGCGTCAACGTCGTCGAGATGTACGGGCAGACGGAAACGGCCGGCGGCATCCTGGCCGGCCAGCGCGGCCCTTTCCCACGCCCCGGCAGCGTCGGCACGCCGCCCGAGGGCTGGGATGTCCGCCTCGGCGATGACGGCGAGATCCTGCTGCACAAGGGCGACATCTTCGACGGCTACTGGAACGCCCCGGAGGCCACCGCCGCCGTCTTCACGGCCGATGGCGCACTGCGCACGGGCGACGTCGGCGCATGGCACGACGGCGCCCTCAAGCTCATCGACCGCGCCCGCGACTTCCTCGTCACCTCCGGCGGCAAGACCATCTCGCCCTCGTACGTCGAGAACGCGTTGCGCGCGAGCCCCTACGTCAGCGAGGTCGCGGTGTTCGGCCACGGCCGCAAGTACCTCACGGCGCTGATCGAGATCGACATGGACACCGTCGCCGACTGGGCGCGGGCGCACGACGTCGCCTACACGGGCTTCACCAACCTCGCCGAGAACCCGCGCGTGGTGGCGCTTCTTGGCCAGGAGATCGAACGCGCCAACCGCCAACTCGCGCGCGTGGAGCAGATCAAGGCCTATCGCATCCTGCCCAAGCAGCTCGACCCCGAGGAGGAGGGCGAACCCGTCACGCCCACGCGCAAGGTCAAGCGCAAACAGATGTACGAGCGCTTCAAGGCCCTCGTGGATGCCATGTACGACGACCAGGAAGAGCGCCTGCTGTCCGCGGGCGCCGGAGGTGTGACGGCCGCGCCGTGACGCGCGAAGGGACAAAAGACAACAGGCACGCATCAAAGCAGCCAAACTCTGGGAGGAGACCAGTATGAAGTTCAAGGCATGGGCCACCGGCGCGCTCGCAGCGCTCGCAATGGCGACGTCCGCACACGCCGCCGACGAGATCGTGATCGGCCTCACGGGCGCACTCACCGGTCCGCCGTCGAGCACCTATGCACCCGCCGTCGACGCATTGCGCGTCTATCTCGACCGTGTGAACGCAGCCGGCGGCATCGACAGCCGCAAGGTGAAGCTGATCCTCGAGGACGATGGGGCGCAGCCCTCGAAGGCTGCCGCCAACGCCAAGAAGCTGCTCGACCAGGACAAGGCCGTCCTCCTCATCAACGCCTCGCTCTCGTCCACCTACGCCCCCGTCGTGGCCGAGGCCAAGCGTGCGGAAACGCCGATCCTGTTCGCCTCGTCCGTGTGCCCGAAGGAAACCTATCCGCCGGCCGATCCGCTGCAGTTCTGCACCACGGCCTTCGCCGCCAACTACGACAGCCGCGCCACGCTCGCCTTCATCAAGGAGACCGCCAAGGGCCCCGTGAAGCTCGGCCTTGCCGCCATGGCAATTCCGGTGTCGCGCGGCGAGATCGACTACGCCGAGGGTCTCGCAAAGGAGATGGGCCTCACGCCCGTCGACAAGGAGATCATCCCGCCCCCGACGGCCGACTACACGCCCTTCGCCACCAAGTTGCAGAGCGCGGGAGCCAACTGGGTCTACTCCTGGGCGCCCTGGGTGACGCAGATCAAGACCTTCGAGGCCTTGCGCCGTCTCGACTGGAAGGGCAGGTACATAAGCTGGGCGCATCTGGAAGCCGAGGGTGAACTCGCCCGCGTGAAGGATCCCGACTTCTACGTCGTCTCGGCCAACGCCATGTTCCGCGACGACTTGCCGATCCACAAGGAGATCCGCGACGCTGCCGCCAAGGCGGGCCTCAAGCATCCGGCCGAACAGATGGCCGAAGGCTGGATCGCCGGCATGGCGATCGAAGGCATCCTGAAGGGCGCGGGCCCGTCCGCGACGCCCGCGAAAGTGCAGGCCTCGATGCAGAACCTGAAGGTGGACCTCAAGGGCCTGCGCGGTGGCCCGCTCGAGTGGTCGAAGGAGAACCACTTCCGCACCAAGCAATACTATAAGGTCTACAAATGGGACGCGGCCTCGAGCAAGATCGTGCAGGTGAAGGACTGGACCGCCTTCGAGGTCAAGTAAGCCTTATGCAGCCCGCACCCCGCTACGACATCGATCCGTCCGTCTTCTGGGACGACCCGTACCCGGACTACGCACGGCTGCGGCACGAGGCGCCCGTCGCCTTCGTGCCGCAGCTCGGCGCGACGCTGCTCACGCGCCGCGACGATGTCTTCCACTGGGAGAAGGAGGTGGAGGTCTTCTCCTCCGAGCAGCCCGGTGGCCTCATGACGCGGCTCATGGGCCAGAACATGATGCGCAAGGACGGGCCTGCGCACATGGCCGAGCGCAAGGTCTATGTGCAGGCAATCAGCCCGAAGGCCGTGGCCGAGGTATGGACCACGCGCTTCCAGGACATCTGCGACCGCCTGCTCGAGGGCCTGCCCACACAGGGCAGCGCCGATCTCGTGCAGGCTTTCGCCTTGCCCTACGCCGGCGAATGCCTGCGCGCCATGCTGGGCCTCGAGACGGCGACGGCCGCCGATCTCGATGCCTGGTCGCAGGCCATGATGGACGGCATCGCCAACTACACCGGCGATCCGGATGTCGAGGCTCGCTGCCACGCTGCCACCGCCGCTATCGACCGGGCCATCGACGATATGCTGCCGCAGGTGCGCCGCACGCCTTCCCCCTCGCTGCTGAGCGTCATGGTGGAGAGCGGCATGGCCGAGAGCCAGGTGCGGGCCAACATCAAGCTCAGCATCAGCGGCGGGCAGAACGAGCCGCGCAAGGCGATCGCCGGCTGCATCTGGGCTTTGCTGACGCATCCAGACCAGCACGCGGAGATCGCCGCGGGCCGCGCCAGTTGGCGGGAGGCGCTGGAGGAGTTCCTGCGCTGGCTGTCGCCAATTGCGATGTCGCCGCGCCGCATCGCGCGCCCCGTCACCATCCACGGCATCACGCTGGAGGCAGAAGGCCGCGCCTTCCTCATGTTCGGCGCCGCCAACCACGACACGCAGCATTTCGCCAATCCCACCGTGTTTGACATCCACCGCAACACGACGAAGGCGGTCTCGTTCGGCGCGGGCCCGCATTTCTGCGCCGGCGCCTGGGCGTCGCGCGCCATGATCGCCGATGTCGCCCTGCCCACGCTGTTCCGGCGGCTCCAGGGGCTCGCCGTCACCGCGCCTCCGCGGATCGGCGGCTGGGCATTCCGCGGCCTGCTGGACCTCCCTGTCGCCTGGGACCGCCGATTGCCCGCTGGAGGCGCCTGAGACCCGTGCAGCTGCTCGTCAATATTCTGGTGCTGGCCTCGATCTACGCTCTGATCGCGTGCGGCTACGTCATCGTTTACCGCGCGAGCCGCGTGCTCAATCTCGCGCACGGCGAGCTGATGATGCTCGGCGCCTACGGCCTCAATGCCGTCGCGGGCTTCGCCGGCCATCCCGTGGCGGCGTTCGCGGCGGCCTTGGGCATGAGCGCCCTCGTCGGCCTCCTCGTCTACGTGTTCCTGATGCGGCGCATGGCCGGCGAGATGGTGCTTGCCGCCGTGCTCGCCACCGTCGCGCTCGGCATCCTCCTGCGCGGCGGCATCGAACTCGTGTGGTCGCAGGCGCAGCTCTATCCGGCGGCCGCGCTCGGCATCAAGAACGCTGCGATCGCCGTGGCCGGCGGCGCGCGCATCTCCATCTTCGGCCTCGCACTCATCGTCAGTGCCGCGTCCGTCTATGCGGCCCTGCTGCTGTTTCTCCGCTTCGGCCGCTGGGGCGTGCGCATGCGCGCAGCCGGCCAGTCGCCGCTGCTCGCGGCCCAGCGTGGTCTCGACCTCAACAAGATGTACGCGCTCGCCTGGGCACTCTCGACGCTCGTCGGCAGCCTCGCCGGCATGCTCGTCGCAATGGACTCGGGTCTTTCGGGCACCATGGCCATCATCGGCCTGAAGGCGTTCCCCGCAGCCCTCGTGGGAGGCCTCGACAGCCTGATCGGCGCGCTGCTCGGCAGCCTGATCGTGGCGGCGTCTGAGGTGCTCCTGATCCACTACGTCGACCCGCTGCTGTCTGATGTCGTGCCCTTCGTCGTGCTCATCGCGATGCTGGTCGTGCGGCCCTGGGGCCTGTTCGGCACGCGCGAGGAGCTCGACCGTGTCTAGCCGCCAGCCGCGCGCCAGCGGCTATTTCCGCACGAGCTACGGCGAGGAGCGCGCGCTGCTGCAGACGCGCCTCGAGAAGGCGGCGGCACTGTTCGCGGCCCTCGCGCTCGTCGCCTTCCCCTTCGCGGGCACGCCCTTCATGCTGGATCTCGCCTGCCAGGTGTTCCTCGCCTGCGTCGGCGCCATCTCGCTGACGCTGCTGACGGGCTATGCGGGCCAGGTTTCGCTGGGGCACGCAGGCCTGATCGCGGCCGGCGCCTTCACCACCGGCATCCTCTATCGCGAACTTGCCCTGCCGTTCTGGGTGACGTTGCCGCTCTCGGGCGTCGCGGGCGCGCTCCTGGGCCTCGTCTTCGGCCTGCCGTCGCTGCGCCTGCGCGGGCTCTATCTCGCCGTCAGCACGCTCGCCCTGCACTTCCTTGTCATCTACATCGGCGGCGAGTACGAGACCAAGCGCGGCTTCTCCTCCGGCATCGTGATCGACGCGCCGAAGATCATGGGCTGGACCATCGCCGGCAATCGCACCTGGTACTTCATCCTGCTTGTAGCGGCCCTGCTCACCCTTCTCGTCTCTCTCAACCTGCTGCGGTCGCGCACGGGCCGGGCCTGGCGCGCCGTGCGCGCGCACGAGACCGTGGCCGGCGCCTTTGCCATCAGCGTGCCGCGTGCCAAGCTCACGGCCTTCGTCGTCACCTCCGCCATGACCGCCATCGGCGGCGCGCTCTTTGCCCAGTGGCGCGGCTTCGTCTCGGTCGAGGCGTTCTCGCTCTTCCTGTCGATCCAGTACGTCGCGATGATCATCATCGGCGGCATGGGCTCGCTGCTCGGTGCCATCCTCGGCGCCACCTTCGTGACGCTCTTTCCCTATGCCATCGAGGCCGCCATGCGGCTCGCGGCAGGCAGCGTCAACCCGAGCCACATCTTCTCGATCAACCAGGCGGCCTTCGGCCTCGTCATGATCCTGTTCCTCGTCTTCGAGCCGCTGGGCCTCGTCGGAATCTGGCGACGGCTGCAGACCTACGTCCTGCTCTGGCCGTTTAAGACGCGGCCGCTTGCGGGAGGCCGCAAATGAGCCCGCCCGATGCCCCGCCCATCCTGGCGCTCGATGCCGTCGAGGTCGTCTACAAGCGCGCCATCACGGCCGTGCAGGGCATCTCGCTGCACGTGGGCCAAGGCCAGATCGTCGCCATCCTCGGCACCAACGGCGCCGGCAAGACGACGATCCTGCGCGCCATCAGCGGCTTCCTGGGCATCGACGACGCGCGCGTCACCGAAGGCACCATTCTGTTCAAGGGCCAGCCCATCCAGAACGGCCGGCCCGACCGCATCGCCCGCGCCGGCCTCGCCTTGGTGCCAGAGCGCGAGAAGGTGTTCCCCAATCTCACGGTGGCGGAGAACCTCGTCATCCCGGTGAGCCCCGCAACGGTCGCCGAGCGCCGCCGCCGTCACGACTTCATCATGACGTGCTTCCCCCGGCTCGCGCATCTGACGGAGCGCACGGCGGGCCTCCTCTCGGGGGGCGAGCGCCAGATGCTCGCCATCGCTGCGGCGCTCGTCTCGCATCCGGACGTGCTGCTCATCGACGAGTTGTCGTTGGGCCTTGCCCCCGTCGTCGTCAGCGAACTCGCCGCCACGATCACCGCCATCCGCCGCGAGCTCGGTCTCACCATCGTCCTCGTGGAGCAGAGCGCGCCCGTGGCCCTCCTCATCGCCGACTATGGCTACGTGATCGAGAATGGCCGCATCGTCCTCGACGGCACCGCCGAACGCCTGCGCGACCACCCCGACATCAAGGATTTCTATCTCGGCCAGACGCGGGGCGACCGCCGCAGCTACCGCGACGTGAAGCAGTACAGGCGCAGCCGGAGGTGGTATGGCTGAGCTCCGCGTCGATCATCTCTCCCTGCGCTTCGGCGGCCTGCACGTGCTCGACGACGTGTCGTTCGCCGTGGGCGCGGGCGAGCTGTTCGCCCTCATCGGTCCCAACGGCGCTGGCAAAACCAGCGTCTTCAACTGCATCTGCGGCCTCTATCGCGGCACTGGGCGCATCACCTTCGGCGATCGCGACCTGATGGGCCTCGATCCCGCGCGCATCGCGCGCCTGGGGCTCGGCCGCACCTTCCAGCACGGCGAACTCTTCCCGCACATGACCGTGCTCGACAACCTGATGACCGCACGCCACGGCCTCATGCACACGGGTCTGCTCGCCGAGATGCTGAACCTCGCCTCCGTCCGTCGCGCCGAGGAGGAGCATCGCGCCAAGGTGGAGGACGTGATCGAGTTCGTGGAACTCGAGCGCTATCGCCATGCCAACGTCGACGACCTGCCCTTTGGCATCCAGAAGGTGGTGGGTTTCGCACGTGCGCTCGCCAGCGAGCCAAAGCTCTTACTGTTGGACGAGCCCTCCGCCGGTCTCAATCGCGACGAACGCGAAGACCTCGCACGCTTCGTGCTTCGCCTGAAGTACGAGCTTGGGCTTGCCACGATTTGGATCGAACACGATATGCAGATGATCGCGGATCTCGCTGACCGCGTGCACGTGCTGCACTACGGTCGAACACTCGCCTCCGGCACGCCCGAGGCCGTGCTCAACGATGCAAAGGTCGTGGAGGCTTACATCGGCACCACGGCGGCTGCGCCCAATCGCCTTCAATCCCGGACGCCTTCAAACCTTTAGCTGAAACGGCGCAGAGCGCATTCGGCCATCGGCGTCGCGCGTTAGCTGCGCTGCAATTAACGGGATTGCGGGTGACCATGAGCGTGGTGCCACGACCGTTGTGGGTCAGCAGCGTCGCGCTGGAAACCATGGGAAGGAAGAAGTTGCTCGAAGCCTGACGCCGGATCAGGCAATTGGGATGGGGGCGCTCATCCTTGTTTGTCTCTCAAACAAGGAGACAACCCATGAACGACCACGATGCCTCGATCCCCGGTAAGCCTGCTCGCCGCCCGCCCTGGAATAGAGGCAAGATCATTGACCCAAAGCCCCCGCTCCGTCAGGGGCATGTCTGGTCCATCCGAACGCGCCTCCAGCTTGAGAAGCGCATTCGAGACCTTGCCCTTTTCAATCTCGCGATCGACAGCAAGCTCCGGGGTTGTGACGTGGTGGCGGTCCGCGTCGATGACGTGGCTCCCAGTGGCTACGCGTCCGACCGAGCCACTGATCGACAGAAGCCCCTTGTTCAACGGCACGCGAGTTGGCTTCACGGCTGAAGTGGCATGTTCCTTTTTCCATGGTCTGTCTCCTTGCTAGAGAGACAGACGACAGTGCGCTGACGCTGAGCTAACCGACTGGCGCCACGACCGGATTCAGACCATTTCTTCCTCAGCGTAGTTGCCAGCCGACGAGCCTGACCCGATTCAAACGTTGCCACTGGATCCCTACCGAGAAGCACAAGATGGCGCTAGATAGGATGGACGTGCTCATGCATCCAAACTATCAATCATTGCTATGCCGATTTTGTGCGCTAGCTGGTTCTGCGGTGCGTCGTAAGCGGAAATTGCGATGCATTCACTTGGCTCAGAACCTGTACGAATTGAGGTTCTTCATGCGGTGGTTTTGTCTTGCCATTGTCATCTCCCTTTCGCTCGCAGGCGCCGCCCAGGCCGGCGACCTTGAGGATTGCAACCAGTCGAAGGACCGGGCGCTCACCATCCGGGGCTGCACGCGCCTCATAGAGCAGGGCCAATACAAGGATGTCCAGCTGGCCGCCGTCTACAGCCGGCGCGCCTCGGCGTATCTCTACTCGGACAAATACGAGGACGCGATTAGCGACTACTCGAAGGCCCTCGAGATTGCTCCCCAACTCACCGACGCCCGCAACAACCGCGGGTTGACGTACAGGTTGATGAAACAGCCGGATCGGGCCATCGAAGACCACAACGCGGTCATCGAGATGGGTACGAAAGATGCCAGGGCGGCGCTTGCTCACTACCATCGAGGCTTAGCGTACCGCGTGAAGGGCGACAGCGATCGCGCAATGGCCGACTTCAGCGAGGCCATCACGCTCAACCCGAAAGATGCGGATTTTTTTATCGCGCGCGCCCGGGGGTATAGCCAGAAGGGCGACAACGAGCGGGTCGTCGCCGACTATACGCAGGCGATCGGGATCAACCCCAAGAGTGCCAGCGCTTACAATGGCCGCGCCTGGGCTCTGTTCAAACTGGGGCGTGCAGCCGAAGGGCTTCCCGATGCCAATCAAGCCGTGAGCCTGTCGCCGACCTCTGCTCACGCGCTCGACACGCGTGCCCATATCCACGAGGCCCTGCGCAAGTACGCCGAGGCGACCGCTGATTTCGATCGGGCCTTCACGCTCGATCCAAACATCCCGGAGAGCAAGGAGGGCCTAAAACGCATGGTTCCCACCTTGCACAGTTGCATGTTCGGAGAGTTCGCCAAGCTGGCCGAAGCGATCAAGGTGTGCTTCTCGGTCGAGGTGGTACACCTGGGCAACCCGACGAGAAAGAAGCTTTTCCTGAAGCGAGGCCAGATCCTCTTCGACAATAATCAGTTCTCCAATGCCGCCAGTGAGTTTGGCCTCGCTGCGGACATCGGTCCCTCGGATCAGGAGACGTATTTCAAGCTCGGCCTGGCGAACCACCGCTTCGCCGAGCAGCAGCAGGCACCCGCTTGGCTGCGGGCCCGTGCGCAGGAGAACGGGATCAAGGCCTATCGCAGCGCGATCGCGCTGGGACGGGGTAGTGGTCACGCCGAGGCACAGCGGGGCATCGAAGCGCTCGAGGAGCTCAACATACCGCCCGAACTTCCCGAGATCATGAGCGCGGCATCCGACAATCCCGACGAGCTCAAACGCTACATCGATGCGATGAGGAAGAACGCGCGGTATCGCATTGCCATCCCGGCGGCGGAGAAGCGCGCTGCCCTGACGGCGCTTCTTGGTGAGAAGAACCCGGCCGCGCTCGACGCCCTGGCGACACTCGGCAACCTCTACGCCGAGGCGGGGCGCCTGGACGATGCCGAGCTTTGCCTCCGCTATCTCAAGGACAACGTCGGCACCGTGCAAACGTTCGTCGACCTGGCGCGCGTCCAGCGCAAGAAGGATCGGTTGGCCGACGCGCGGGCTACCGTCGACCAGGGCATGGCCGTCTACGACAGGGGCAGCCGCAACGACACGATCCGCGCCTACATCCTGCATGAGCTGGCGCAGATCCAGCACAGCCAGGGGACACTCGCTGACGCAGAGGCCAACTACAAGAAGGCGCTGGAGCTCTGGAAAGGCACCAACCTGCCGGATCTTCCTCCCGTAGCCCGCATCGCGCTCGATCTCGCGGCGCTGCACGTGGCACAGGAGCGCTATAACGATGCTGCGCCTCAGCTCGAGCGCGCCCTGGCCGTGTTGAGCAAGGACCTTCCGGCGGAGCATCCCGATCTCGTCAGAGCCCAGTACATAAAGGGTGGCATCGAGATTGGACTGCAGCACTGGCCAACAGCCTACGAGGCCATGCAGCAGGCAGTGTCACGCGCGATTGCGCGTAGTACCGTTGAGGGACAGGCGCCCCGCGCTATCACGCGCGTACGCCTGCCGCACGTCGGGCTCGGCGAGGAGATCACGTCCGACGGCCGGCGCGTTGTCGCCGGCTTCACGATCCTCAACACCGACACACCCTACACCGTCGGCTTAAGCAACGCCGATCCCAGCCTCTCCGTTCTACCCCGTTCCGCCCATCTCGACCTGATCAGTTCCGCCTATCGCCTGTTCGAGACGACCAAGGATCAGAAGCAAAGCGCTGCCCTGCGTGACGAGGCGTTTCGCGCGGCGCAATGGACCATGCACAACCGCACGGTCTCGGCCATCGCCAGCATGGCTGCCCGCAATCTCCCGACCAAGCGGGACACCAGAAATCTCCTGCGCGAGCGGCAGGACCTCAGCGCCAGCTGGCAATCCGCCGCTGCTCAGAATGATGGGCCAAAAGATGCAGCCGCGGCGCAGCGAGTCCGGGACAATACCCACCGCATGGAGCTACAGATCGCGGCTCTCGACGCGCGCATCAGGTTATCGGCGCCCAAGTATTTCGACATCATGGGCAACCGGCCGTTTACGGTGGCCGAGGTGCAGGCGCTACTTTCGCCCGACGAGACCCTGATCTTGTTCGCTCTGGGCGAAAAGGAGAGCTTCGGCTGGGCAGTGACGCAGACATCGGCGCGGTGGGTGCGCTACGCGATCGGGGCAGAGCCGCTCAGGAGCAAGGTGCAGGCCTTGCAGTGCGGCCTCGATGCGGCCTTCTGGCTCGACGGTCGCGACGCGCTTTGCAAGAAGCTGCTGAGCGTGCCCTATGCACAAGGCGATGCCGAAGCCGGCAAGCCGCTGCCGTTCAGCCTTCCCAAGTCGCACGAACTCTACCAGCTGCTCCTAGTACCATTCGGCGAGCTGCTGCGTGACAACCTCATCATCGTGCCGTCGGGCCCGCTGACGCAAGTACCTTTCCAGGTGCTGGTCGCTGAGAACCCGGCGGGCGGCTTCTTTTCGTCGGCGGCAGACTTCCGCACGGCCAAGTGGGCCGGAACGAAGTACGCCATGACGACACTGCCGTCCGTTTCGACGCTCGGGTCGTTGCGGCGCGGACAGACGGAGACCGCCGCGGAAAAGCCCTTCATGGGCGTCGGCAATCCTGCACTCACCGGCGATGCGCGCCGGCCGAGCGATGTCGAGCGAGCCGAGGCGGCGCGCGGCATGCAGACGTGCCAGGGATCCAAGGAGGTGCAAGCCGGCGCGAGGCGCGGCATTGGCCTTTCGGCCATCCGTCGGGGAACGGGGCTCGCCGACGTCGAGGTGCTGCGCCATCTGGAGCCGTTGCCGGAGACCGCCAAGGAGCTGTGCGACGTCGCCAATCGGCTCGGCGTCGCGTCGGAGGCCGTGGAGACCGATGTGCTGCTCGGACAGAGGGCAACAGAGGCGGCCATCAAATGGCTGAATCAGACTGACACGCTGTCAAAGTACCGCATCGTGCATTTCGCCACACATGGTGCGCTGGCCGGCGAGGTCGACGGCATCGCCGAACCCGGCCTCATTCTCACGCCACCGGGCAAAGCCACCGACATCGACGACGGTTATCTGACGGCCTCCGAGATCACGCAGCTCAAGCTCAACGCCGACTGGGTGATCCTGTCGGCGTGCAACACGGCGGCGGGCGGTGCGGAAAGCGCCGAGGCGCTTTCGGGTCTGGCGCGAGCGTTCTTCTATGCCGGAGCGCGTTCGCTGCTCGTCTCGCACTGGGCGGTCAACTCCGAGGCGACCACGCTTCTCATTACCGACATCTTCAAGAGCGTCGCCGAGAAGCCCCAGCAGCGGCAGAGCCAGGCGCTCAAGGCATCGATGTCGGCCATGATCGCGCGGGGGGGACCGTACGCGCACCCGGCGATGTGGGCGCCCTTCGTGATGGTGGGGGGGCAGCGATAAGGACCAGGAACAGCCCGACAGTTGCTCGATTCCTGCCAGGCGAGGCTATCCGCATGCCATTGATACGCGCTTCAGGTCGTCCCTACCCTCAGATTGACGCAGTCTACTTCCCAATGTTCGATATGGAGCAAATGAGGCACGTCAAATGCAGCATTGCTTTTGCGGCCCTAGACTGGTGGGGCAATTGCACTGCGCCATGGCAGTTTCTTGATAGGTTTGAACGCCATCGGATGTACTTCGAGGGGCGCGCGAGCGACAAGTACGACCTTGCCGGCCGAGAAGCGCCCCGCCTGAATGCCGAAGATGTCTTTGCCCGTGAGCGTGAGTATTGATCGACGTCGAGGTGTCAAAAGTGCCGCAATCGGAGCCAAACCTGCAACCCGCCGAACCTCTCGATCGTCACACAAGGCCACGGTAAACTGCTCTATCGTTTTTGGACATGCAGCGCGGCTACCAGTTGCCGGGTGGGATATTGCAAGCGGCGGGAGATGGCATGCAGAGGTGGTGCTTCTTCGCTTTGGGTCTGTTGCTGCTCACGTCGCCGGCCGCTGCGGACGATCTTGAGGATTGCAACAAATCGCAGATCACTGGGCACAAGATCGGCGGGTGCAGCCGCTTGATCGAGCAGAAGAGGCTGAGCGGCGACAATCTCGCCGCCGCCTACTACCAGCGTGGCATCGCTTACCAGTCCCAGAACGACGTACTGCGTGCCATCGCCGACTTCAGCAAGGCAATCGAGGTCAATCCGCGGCTCACCAGCGCTTTGATCGCGCGCGGCACACTCTACCGCAACCGCGGGGATCGCGCGCTGGCGATCGAAGACTTCACCAAGGCAAGTGAGGTTGATCCGACCTCGACGACGCCCCTCTTCAGTCGTGCCGTCACGTACCGCGCCATGGGGGAGATCGATCGCGCCATCGCCGACTATGACCGGATCATCGCCCTCAATCCCAAGAGCGCCGCGGCCTACAACAGCCGGGGACTTGCGTATGGCGAGAGAGGACAGTCCGATCGGGCCATCGCCGACTGCAGCAAGGCCATAGAACTCGATCCCAAGACCAGCCGCTACTACAACAGCCGCGCGTGGGCGCTGTTCAAATCGGGTCAAGCGGCGCAAGGACTTCCAGACGCGGACAAGGCGGTCGAGCTCGATCCAATGGCGGCGCCGGCGCTCGATACGAGGGCGCACATCCTCGAGGTCTTGGGACGGCGCGACGATGCTGTTGCCGATTTCCAGCAGGCGCTGGCCAATGATGCCAGTCTGCAGGAGAGCAAAGATGCGTTGAAGCGGCTCGGCGTATGCAAGGGTATGCCGCCGAACCATCCCATCGGACAAATCAGCCCCGACGAGTCGGCCGGCTACGAGCTTGGCGCCGCCTACCACGTGCTGAGAGACACGGGCTTCGTCAAGGAAGCCGTGGCCGTCGGCCTGCGCTCGGTGCAGGCCTGGGGCTGCACCGCCTCGCCACTGTCGAACTCGAATAGGCAGAGCACCCTGCTCAATCTACTCGACGACTATCTCGTGGTTGGCGACCTCGCCGCGGCGCGGAAGATTTACAAGCGGCTCGAGCCGGCCGGCGGCAACACCAACCTACGGGCGCGCGTCCTTGCCGGGCTTGGGCTCGCCAACTACAGAGCCGACAACTCGGGCGAGGCCGAGGCCCAGGCAGCCGAGGCCGCAAAGATCTTTGAGGCCAATGCGCCGCCGGAGCGTAGCCTCTCGCGTGTCATCATGCCGGCGGCCCTGTCTCGCAACACAAGCTACGCCGACGCCCGCGTCGTGCAGGCCCTGGCACTCGGTGAGAGGGCCGCCACACCCGAGGACTGGTTCAATATGCGCACCCTTCTGGTGCGCAGCACCGATATACGCATCAGCGCATTCCTGTCGCCCGTGATACGCGGTGCGCGATCGGACCCGCGCGTGCTGCAGGAGGGTCGGCTCGCGTTTGCCAACTACGTGCGCGCCGACTATGCCCACATGAGCCGGTTTCTGGTGCAACTGGAGCGCATCGACGACAGCTTCCAGTTTGCCCAGCGCGCGCACAGCTCGACATCCGCCGCAAACCTCGTATCGGTGTCGGCGCGGGCCAAGCTCAAGGACGCGAGCGGCATCAAGTGGGCCGGAGCGGCTGACGCCGGCGACGCGTTGCGCCAATGGCAGGACCTGCAGGTCGACCTCTATGCCGCTCAACGCGCCCGCGCCGCCTCGGTGCTGTTCTCAGGCGACAGGATCAGCGCGGCGGCGGAAGCCCAATACAACGCCGTCCGCGAACGCAGCTCCAGCCTCGAAACGCAGCTCATAAGAAACGCAGCGTCACTGCGGCTCAATTTAAGGCGCGAGCGCCGCACCATGCGACTCGACGATATGGCGACCGGGGATCACGACTTCTATCGCCTGATCCGCCCCGATGTGGTGCCTGTCATCGATGCGCAAAAGATGCTGCGAAATGACGAGGCGATTGTGCACTTCCTCGAGGTGCCGGAGGTGGGGCGGCTCGGGGGGGCGACATATGCCTTCGCCCTGACGCACGATAAGATCGAATGGACGAAGATTGCGTTCGATCCCAAGACGCTGCGGCAGAAGGTGGCGGCCCTGCGGTGCGGTGTCGACGCCAGCGCCTGGACCGATACCGACATGCGCTGCGAGGAGCAGCTGCGCCACTTGGCGCCGCGCAACAAGGCTGCTCCGTTCCTTCCCTACGATCTCAACATCGCGCACGAGCTCTATCAGGCCCTGTTCGGGCCCTTCCAGGCGATGCTGTCCGGTAAGCATCTGCTCATTGTCGTATCGCCGGCGCTTAGCCGGCTGCCGCCGCAGGTCCTTGTGACAGAGAAGCCCACGCGAGCCGTGCCGGAGAAGGTTAGCGACTACGGCCGCGCTGCATGGCTCGGGCGCAAGCAGCCAATCACCATCGTGCCGTCGCTGTGGGGGCTTGAGTCGCTGCGCATGTTCGCCAGCACCAGCGGTGCGAAGCGATCCTATTTCGCCGCCGGCAACCCCTTGCTCGCCGGCATGCCGGGCGAGGCTGAGCAGGCGAAGCTCGCCAGTCTTGCCATATCCTATCAGGAGTGCACCCGCACGCCAGTCGAACGCACCGTGCTGGCGAGCGCACGCTCGTTAAGGCCGCAGACCAAGCGCAGCATGGTCAAAATGCGCGGGTCCCTGGCCGACGTGGCGCAGCTGCGGCATCTCTCGCCGCTGCCGGAGACGGCGCAGGAAATTTGCGCCGTCGCTGCCGACCTCAAAGCGGGAGCAGACGACGTCCGGCTCGGCGAGCTGGCCAGCGAGGCCGAAATCAAGAAGCTGAGCGACGACGGCAGGCTAGCCGACTTCAAGGTGGTGCATTTCGCCACGCACGGTCTCGTCTCCGGCGATTTCAACATCCTTGTGGAGCCCGCTCTGGTGCTGACGCCGCCCGCGGAGGCGAGCGAGAGAGACGACGGGTTGCTGACCGCGTCCGAGGTCGCAAAGCTGCGCCTGGATGCAGATTGGGTGGTGCTGTCGGCCTGCAACACCGCCGTGGCGTCAGAGAGCGAGATCGAAGCCCTCAACGGCTTGGTGAGCGCCTTCCTCTACTCAGGCGCGCGCGCCGTTCTAGCGTCGCACTGGGAGGTCTACTCCGCTGCCGCCGTAAAGCTCACCACCCATGCCTTCGCCCAGTTCGCGCGCGACAGCGCCATCGGACGCGCCGAGGCCTTGCGCCGGTCGATCGGTGCGATCTTGAGCACCGGCAAGGACCGGGAGCTGCACCCCGCGTACTGGGGTCCGTTCGTGGTAATCGGCGAGGGTGCGCGTTAGGCAGCCCAGCCACCCACCATGCACACCAGGCCGCGACGCCGGAAAGCAATTTAGCATGGGCGCCGCATGCGCTGCTGACCTCGAGAAGTAGTGTTACTAGGTAGTGTCGCCTGAAGAGCCCGAGTTGGGGCCGCCAGCCTTCTCTCAATTGTGCGAAACTGTCAATCGGCGTCGAATATTGACCCCTCTTCGGCGTGCAAATTTGACCCCGTTTGGCCGGGGAGTTTGCGCCGGCTGAGGCCGGAGCTGCGGAGCGCAAGCGAAGCGGCGGAGGGCTTGGCCGGCGGGCGCGATCAGGCCCGCTGCATCAGGCCCCTGCATCAGGCTCGGTGCTTGAGGCGCCAGCTGTCGTTGCCGGTCTCGAGGATATCGCAGTGATGCGTGAGCCGATCGAGCAGGGCAGTGGTCATCTTGGCGTCGCCGAACACGGTCGGCCATTCGGCGAAGGCGAGGTTGGTGGTGACGATGATGGACGTGCGCTCATAGAGCCGGCTGGTGAGGTGGAACAGAAGCTGGCCACCCGATTGCGCAAACGGCAGATAGCCAAGCTCGTCGAGCACCAGCAGGTCGATGCGGGCGATGCCATCGGCGATGCGGCCGGCCCGCCCGAGCTTCGTCTCCGCCTCGAGCTTGTTGACGAGGTCGACCGCGTTGAAGAAGCGCGCCTTGCGACCGGCCCGGATGACGGCGCGGGCGATGCCGATGGCGATGTGGCTCTTGCCCGTCCCGGTCCCCCCGATCAGGACGACGTTGCGCTGCTGGTCGAGGAAGCCGCCGGAGGCGAGCTGTTCGACGAGTTCGCCGTTGATCGGCGTGCCGGCAAGATCGAGGTCGGCCAGCTCCTTGGCGAGAGGCAGCTTGGCAATGCCCATTTGATAGTTGATCGAGCGGGCCTGCTTGGCCGCGATCTCGGCCTTGAGCAAAGCGCCGATCAACTTCTCGATGCCGTGCTGGCGTTTGACGCCGACCGAGACGATCTCGTCGTAGGCCGCCCGCATGCCAGCCAGCTGCAGCGTGCCCATCATCTCCAGGACCTCAGCGCGTCCATGCGCGGCCTCCAGCGCTGGCGGCCGGCTCCGCGCAGCGGTGTCGCCAGCGCCACATAAAGCCGTGTCGCCAGCGCCATGCAAAGCCGCGTCGCCACGCAAAGCGTCATAGCGGGCGCAATCGGCGATCGGAGGCAGGCTGAGCGCGAGCCGCTCGGGCGGCGTGATCGGCGAGGCGGGTGGCAGCTGCGAGCGCCGGGCGAGAGCATTGAGGATCACGTCGGCACTGGCGATGCCGGCCGCCAGCGATTCCGCGCACGCGGCATCGACCGTCTGCAAGCCATCGGTGAGCACAGCGGTCAGGATCTTCACCATCTGCCGGTCGCCGTCGTCGGTGCCCGCGAGCTTGCGCCGGATCTTCTCGAGCCCACCCGGCAACGGCCAGTCCTTGAACGGTGCCCCGTTCCTCAGCGCGCCGGGCTTCCTCGCCAGCACGGGCACATAGTGCCAGGGATCGTAGGCGACCTGGTTGCGGCCGAAGCTGCGGCGATGCTTGCCCACCGCGAGCCCGTCCTGCCTGATCAAGATGCGGTCGGCGTAGGCGTGCACGTCCACCGGGCGCCCCACGGCGTGCGCCGCCACCGAGTATCGGTTGTTGTCAAAGCGCACGAGGCAGGTCTTGGAGACGCTGGCACTGACCGCATGGAAGCCGTCAAAGGGACCGCGATAGGGCATCAACGAGGCGCGTTCCTCCTCGAACACGTCGAAGACGCTGCGCTCCTTCTGCTCGGGATGCGCCTGCGTGCGCGCCAGCACGATGCAGCGGTCGGCGAGCCAGGCGTTGAGCTCCTCGTAGCTCTTGAACTTCAACCGCGGCGAGAACAACCGGCGGCGAACGAAGCCCACCTGGTTCTCGACCTGCCCCTTCTCCCAGCCTGCTGCCGGCGTGCAGGCCGTCGGCTCGATCAGGTGATGGCTCATCAATTGCTGGAACCGGCGATTGAAGGCCCGCCCCTTGCCGACGAACACCGCGTCCACCGCCGTGCGCATGTTGTCGTAGATGCCGCGCCGCGCAACGCCCTTGAAGAACTGGAACGCCCGCTCGTGGGCGTCGAACACCATCTCCTGCGCCTCGCGGGGATAAGCCCGCACCAACAGCATGCGGCTATGGCACAGCCGGATGTGCGCCACCTTCACCGTCGTCGCCACGCCGTTGAGCACCACGATCTCGTGGCTCCAGTCGAACTGGTAGGCCTCGCCGGCGGCAAAGCTCAACGGCACGTAGGCTTGCGCTGTCCGCACGCCCTCGCGCTCGCGCCAGCTGCGCCCATAGCGCCTGACCGCATCGTAGCTGCCCGCGTAGCCCACGAGCCGCAGCTCCTCGTAGAGGCGCTGGTAGCTCAGGCGCTCGCGCTTGGGCCGCACCGCGTTCGCCGCCAGAAGCGCTTCGAGCGCCGGGACAAAGGCGCTGAGCTGCGGTAGCGGCTGCTTGGCCCGCACATTGCGCCGCTCCGTCTCGCCATCGCCCCGCACGATCGAGCGCACCGTGTTCCGCGCCAGCCGCAGATCCCGCGCAACTGCCTTGATCGACCGCTTCTCGACGAAATACGCCCGCCTGACCCTCCCGATCGTGTCCACAGTCACCATCCTCGAGCCCCGTGCCGGCGCACGCACAGGGCCATCTTCCGTCCCGACAGGGTGGGGTCAAAATTGCACGCCCATCACCCCCAAACCGGGGTCAATTTTGCACGCCGGGGCACACTTCCAGGCTCATGCGGGTCTTGCGGACGATGTGGTCGCCCGGCTGCGCCTCCAGCCCCGGCACGGGCTCCGCACCCCAGGTTCCCTCAACCATGGCATTGGCATCCGCCGCCCCTTCGAACAGGGGCGCGCGGGGCCCATTGCCTCATCGAGAAGGTCACTGAGCAACTTCACTTCGAAGCTGCCGAAGGCGATCAAACGACCTACGCGGGTCGGCGAAGAACCCCACTGGAAAACCGGAGCCGCAACCTTTCCGTACCCAGCTATTTTGCGTTCGCGCAGACGACCTGTGCGAATATTTCGGAGTCGACAGGTGCGCTCGAATTGTTCGCGTATCCCACGACCCAACTCTTCTCGAGTTCCATCGCGCTCCAGATCAACGTCAATCTCGTCGAATCTCTGTCGGTGTGAGTGTAGGCGCCGCCGCCAAGTGCGATCTTGCCGTCGGGACAAGTCGCCTTCACGTCGGCAGTCTCGCCGGGCTTTATGCTAACCGGCCTTTTGCTTCCGACAATTTGGTATCCTGGAACGGCCTGCGCTAGGGCCCACTCCGACTGCACGATGAAGGCACAAACCAGGGCAATGGAAACGACTGACCGCATCGAAGTTCTCCTATAATTGCTCATGAGTTCGTCTTGGCGGTGCTTTGCCGGTGGCGTGTCCGCCTCGATACCAAGCACCTCCGCACACATGCACTTGTTCATCACTACTAGCCGAGCCATCGTCCCAGGCTTGCAAGGAGATGCTGATTTCTCTGCATCGACAGCCTGCGCTCAAAGTCAGGAGACAAGCACAGGCCTTGGCGAAGACGAAAGCCTTCTACGGCAATCATTCGTCGCGTGTGGTCCTGGATTTTCTTGACTTCGGCATCGGTATTGTCTTCGGCAATGCCATGCTGTCGCCGATGTCCTGATCGCTTCACGACGGTCATCGACAACACGAGCGCGCAGCAGGCAGCGTAGATGCAGCTCACGCCTGCAAGATAGGGATCTTGAAGGTTCACGGCCGCATACGACGCCGTAGCAAGGTTGGCGAGGGTCCACGTTGACCAAGTCGTGTACGAGATCGCGGACGCGCCGCTGTGATCCTGTGCCACCCGAATGATCTGGGGAACATACGAGAGAATCCGGACGCTTCCGAAGAACAAGAAGGCGGCAAGGGTAAGATCGGAGATCTGCATGAATGCTCCTCCACCGGCGCTTCAGTCGGCCGCTTCGCAGACAACGGGTCACGCACTGCAGCAGCGAGACATAGGAAGGGTAAGTCTCAAACGTCCGATCCTGTCGACGCACGCGGCGAGCGTCGGCTCATTGCGCACGAGGTCGGCCCCATGGCGGCGCAAGAGGATCCCGATGGCATGCTCGCGTTCTTCGCACTCATGCTGGCGCTCGAGCGGGCGCACGCCACGCCCGGCACGACAGAGATAGCGAACGTGGCAGTCGGGATACCGACTTCGCTCGCTGCATCTCCAGCGCGTGCGAAACCGACTGGTGGGAGCAAGAGAGCGGCGGCGACGAGAAGATGTGCGCAAGAGGTGAGGGGCGAGCGTGACATGCAATGCGGCTCCACGGCTTGGATTTGGGGAGGGTGCAGCGCCCGACCGCGCTTGCGAGCCTCGTCCGTGTGTCAAGGAAATCATCGCTGGGGCGAGGTGTCCCCGTGCGTTCGCCGAAAAAGATGCGAATGTCTGCTGCAGCTAGACGCGACCATTCCATCGCTGCAGCTGATGCTCGAACGCTGCCATGCGAACCGTGAGTGGTGCGCTGGAGAACCGGACTTGCAAACCCGCGATTTGTCTCGCTCGGCCCTACCGCGCGTTGAATTTGTGCCTGAAGGCGGTCGGCGAAGTCCCGAAGGTGCGCCGGAAAAGCCGATTGAAGTGTGAAACGTCCGAGAACCCGCAGCTCAATGCAATGTCCGAGACCTGCCGGTCGTGCATTCTTGGTTCGGCGAGCATCGATCGCACCGCTTCGAGGCGCACCGCGTTGATGTGCGCGTTCAGCCGGACACCCCTACGTTCGCAAAGAAGCTGAAGATATCGCACAGAAATGCCCTGGTGCCGCGCCACGTCATGCACGCAGAGCCCAGGCTTGAAGTAGTTGCGTGCGATGAAGTCGAGGGCTATGGCAGTCCGCGGCTCGTCGTCAACGCTGAGGGCCGCCCCTGGCGCAGCGCCAAGCGCTTCGCTGATCGCGAGACTAGCCAACTGAACGACGTGTTCCGATACCGCACGATCCACACCCGCAGAGCTGCGCTGTACGAGCCTGTCATAAGCTTCAACGTAGGTCCTGAGCAACCGCAGACTTTCGAGACGCTTCGGCCATCGTTCCCCGATCAGATCCTGTGCGCCGCAGGCTTCGATCTGGGGTGAGCAGGGAAGGACGATCGCCAGATAGCTGTTCTCACGTGCGGAGCCCAGCATTCCCGGCTCGCAGTTGCGAAGCAACGTTGCTTCTCCGGCCTTCAGGGTGACGGCCCGCCCGCGATGCTCAAAACGTACGCCATCACGGTATGGAATGATGAGCGAGAACGAAGCCTCGCCGTCGCGCACGAGTTCTTCATCCCGAAAGGTGAGCCCGGGCGAGTGCCGCCATCGGGCGATGCGAACTCCGTTGTCGTTCAGAATCGGTGCCAAGGACATTTGAATAGGCGTGTCCGATAGCGGGCGGAAATCGACCGCCAGGAGCACTCTCCCAACCTGCTCGCGCCAGACCTTCAATTGATCCAAGCGCATGAGAAATCTCCAATTTTCGGCGCCGCCGACGATAGCATCGCGCGCGGGCTTTGCAAATCGCGAACGCATGACACAACGCCAGAGTGCGCAAATTTCCAAGACAGACAACGTTGTGGCCAGCTACCAAGTTGGGCGGCGCCTTGCTCGCCGGGAGAGCCTCGTCGGGCGATTTGCGCCGTGCAAAGCATGATATCCGCGGCGCGTCGCCTGAGGCGGCAGTGCAAGGCATCGGAGCGTCGCGACTGAAATCTCGCCGAAGAAATTACAAAACGAGCGTCGATGCAGGCGCCTTCTCGTCCGTTGTCATCCAGGTGGCATCGCGCTGCACTGCGAGCACGGGCTGTGGCTGAGGCATTGACGGGAAAGGCATTGCCATTGGTAGCGCGCACGATTGAGCCCTTCGTCATCGACGCTGAGAGCTCGACGCTTTTGCTCGGCGACACTGCATTGCCGGTCGGTCGCCGTGCGGTGTCGATTCTGACAGCACTCGTCGAGCATGGCGGCGTCCCGATCACGAAGGATCGATTGATCCAGTTGGCATGGGGGGGACGCGCGATCGAGGAGAGCAACCTCTCCGTCCAGATCGCGATACTGCGCAAAGCCCTGGGCCGGGTTCCGGGGGGGGAACGCTGGATCGAGACCCTGCCTCGGCGCGGCTACAGGTTTGTCGGGCCTCATCAAATGGCGGGTCCCGCTCCACCCGAGCAAGACAAGAACGGCTACGACAGCGACGAAACGAGCTGGCGCGTTGGTCGCTCGATCGAATTGAATGCGCTCGAGGCACTGTCTCGCCGGTCGGCTCAAGGAAAGCGGAGTACCGCGTTCGTGACCGGCGACGCCGGGATCGGTAAGTCGACCCTCCTCGACATGATAACCGGGAGGCTGACATCGCGCGGGGCAACCGTGCTCACAGGATGCTGCACGGAAAGGTTCGGCACGGACGGCGGATTTGGGCCTCTCGTCGATGCCCTAGCCTCTCACTGCCGACAACCTCGCGGCAAGAGCATGCTTGCGGCACTGCGGGCCGCCGCTCCAACTTGGCTACTGCAAATGCCACATCTGATCGAAGACGGCCAGACGGGGAGTTTTGCCCAGGAGATCTTCGGTGCCACGAAGGAAAGGATGCTGCGGGAGTTCTGCGAGCTGCTGGAAAGCCTCAGCCAGTCGCAAACCTGGGTACTCGTCCTTGAGGACCTGCACTGGGCCGATCTTGCGACGCTCGACGTCCTTTCACGCCTCGCGCGTGGCACCGGGCGGGCGTGCTTGCTGATCATCGCATCCTACAGGCCAGACGCGGTTGAGTACGATCATCCGTTGCGGCGGCTGCACGGCGACCTGGAGCTGCATGGCAGCTGTAGGGGGGTGCGCCTTGGCACGCTTTCACGCGAGGACGTGCAAAAGACGCTCGACGCGCGATTTCAGGATCCGGCGCTTTCCGAGCGCCTCGCCGCGGCGATATACGCCCGCAGCGGAGGCCAGCCGCTCTTTGTGACGTCGCTGATCGAATATTTCATCGCCGAGCAGATTGTCAGTGAGGTGGACGGCCGTTGGCGTCTCCATTCCTGTGAAGCCCTGTCCCGCGATGTGCTACCGGAAACCCTCGTCAACATGATCACGCAGGAGATCGGCCGGCTTCCGAAGGACGATCAGCAGCTCCTGGAGGTGGCAGCCATCGCGGGGTGCGAATTTTCTGCCGCGCTCGTGGCCGCGGGGCTCGAGCGTGACGTCCTGGATACGGAGCATGCGTTCGAAAGCCTATTGACGCGCAGTCCTATTTTGCGCTCGCTCGATCTGTCAGAGTGGCCGGACGGGACGGTGTCGACAAATCTCGCCTTCATGCACTCGATGTACCAGTCAGTGCTCTACAAGAGGATCTCGGCGGGCCGACGAGCCGTCATTCACCGGCGTCTGGCGGACCGGCTTCGTCATGCCTGGGGAGACAACACAGCCGGTGTCGCTGCCACCTTGGCATTGCACGCTGAACAGGGCCGCGATCCGCAGAACGCGCTGCGGTTTCTCGCCCAAGCTGCGGAAGTCTCAATGCGCCAGTGGCGGTTTGACGATGCGATCAACTACCTCTCGCGTGCCCTGGCGATTGTTGATCGCTTCGATCGTAGCCAGCAGCTCGAGCCGCGTCTTGCATTGCTGCGACACCGAAGCTGGGCGAGGCGCTCCGTCGGAGATCTCGCGGGCTCGGTATCTGATCTCAACGCGCTGATAAAGGAGGCGGCGGCAGCGGGCCTGCTTCGCTCGGAGGTCAACGGCCTTCTCGCCGTGAGCCACTTCTGCGTCCATTCCGACCGCCGCCTTTGCCTGCAAGCCTCCGACGCCGCATTCGAGAAGAGCAAGCACCTGGATGATCCGCAGCACCGAGCCCTGGTCCAGGGCACGAGCGCGAGCACCAATCTCTACTTCAAGGGTTGGAGTTCGCAGGATGCCGAACTCTGCGAGCGGGCCATCCAGGTTGCATCGGGTGCCAAGGATCACATTACGCTCATTCGCGTCTACGCGATCGAAGGCATCCTGGAATGCTGGCGGTCGAACTACGCAACGTGCGTCGCCGTCGGCGCGAAGGGCAAGCGTCTGGCCCGAGAGGCCGGCGATGTCTACGTCTACGTCATCTTCAATATTCTCGAGACTACGGCGCTTCTGCACCTAGGAGAGTGGCGCCCGCTGTTGCGCGAGACCGAGGAGGCGCTGGCGATGGCGGAGCGCAATGCGAACCTTCACGCAAGCGCACTTTGCCATTTGACGATGGCGTGGCTATCTACCGAGGCCCTCGATTTCGAAGGAGCGCTGAAGCTCTGCGACAAGGTGCCCGAAGAATCCGGACGAGAGAACCCGTTTGTGTTCTTCTTCCAGCACGCAGTAAGGGCCAAGGCCCATGTCGGTCTGCGGCAGGCTGAACTTGCCCGGCCTCAGTTTGCCGCCATCGCGGATCGTGTCGCGCACGAAGGCATCGATCTCGACTTCACCATCTATACCCAACTCTATCACTGTCTCGGGGAATACGAACTCATGGTCGGCGATCTGCGTCAGGCGCGGAACCGGGCGACTCAACTCGAGAAGTATGCGCGACCTGCGCCCGATCGGACGCATCTGTCCATCGCGTATGCTCTTCACGCGCGGGTCAGCCTCGCGGAGGGGGACCTGCCGAGCGCCGTAGACTATATCGAGCAGGCAACCAACATCACCAGGGAATTCAGACTGCCGCTGGCGAGTTGGCGCGTGCACAAGGCTGCCGTCGACGTCTATTCCGCAATCGGCGACACCAATCGATTGGCCAGGCACCGCGAGCTTGGATGTAGCGTTCTGCACAACCTCGCTTCCGAGTTCGAAGTCGGCGACATCAGACATCAATCCCTGATGTCGGCCGCCGCTCGGTTGGGAGGCTAGGTGGATCGCAGGCGAAGTCGATTGAGCATTGGCCCCCCAAACTCACGGCAGATTCGTGACACTTTCGACATGCGTCACTGATCGGACGGTCAACTGATCTGAGGCCAACCGGCGAAGCAGTGCAACGGCAATCACCTTGGTACGCGCCGTTCCGCCGACAAGGCGCTGGGCAAGGCGATCGGCCCCTCGGAGGCGGAGCCCTTCTGGACCCAGTTCCTGCGCTCGCTCACGGCGCGGGGCCTGCGGGGCGTGAAGCTCGTCATCTCCGACGCGCACGCCGGCATCAAGGCTGCGGTGGGGAAGGTGTTCCACGCCGGTTGGCAGCGCTGCCGCGTGCACTTCATGCGCAACTGCCTGGCGCACGCCGGCATCAAGCAACGCGCCATGGTCGCCGCTGCGATCCGCACCGCCTTCGTGCAAGAGAGCGAGGAGGCCGCGCGCGCCGAGTGGCGCGCGGTCGCCGATCGCCTGCGCGCCAAGTTCCCAAAGCTCTCAGCCCTCATGGACGGCGCGGAGGATGAGGTGCTCGCCTACATGGCCTTCCCGAAAAGCCATTGGAGCCAGATCCACTCGACCAACCCCATCGAGCGGCTCAACCGCGAGATCAAGCGGCGCACCAACGTCGTCTCGATCTTCCCCAACGAGGCGGCGATCGTGCGCCTCGTCGGCGCCATCCTGCTCGAGCAGAACGACGAGTGGGCCGTGAGCCGCCGCTACATGAGCCTGGAAACCCTCGCCGGACTCTGCGATGATCCAACAGTCAAGGCGAAGGCCATCACGCCCGCCTGACACCCGAGCCACAGCGCTCGGACCATGATCGCTCCTACACCACGCCCAGGGGCATTACCCTCTTCTGGCGTCAGCAAATATAAACGGCACTACTTCTGCTGATCCTTGGCAGGAAAAGATTTAATGGAATCAATGGCTGGGGGACAAGGATTCGAACCTTGACTAGCGGAGTCAGAGTCCGCTGTTCTACCATTAAACTATCCCCCAGCAGGGGACCCGGCGCGGAGCCGGAGGCTGCCAGAACTCGCCGAAGATCCGCCTTCTAACAGGGGGGCGCGGCTCGGGCAAGAGCCTCGCCCCTAGCCTCCCTCAAAGCTCCTGGGGATGGGCCCGCGCCTGCGCCTTGGCGACCGCGTCCAGCGCCATCAGCTCGCGCAGCAACGGCTCGAAGCGGGCGAGCGGCACCATGTTGGGCCCGTCCGAGGGCGCCTTGTCCGGGTCCTGGTGCGTCTCGATGAAAAGGCCCGCCACGCCCACCGCCACGGCCGCCCGCGCCAAGACGGGCACGAAGCGCCGATCCCCGCCCGAGGCGGTGCCTTGCCCGCCCGGCTGCTGCACGGCGTGCGTGGCATCGAAGATCACCGGGGCCCCCGTCGCGGCCATGATCGGCAGCGCCCGCATGTCGACGACGAGCGTATTGTAGCCGAACGACACCCCGCGCTCGGTCACGAGCACGTTGCGGTTGCCGCTGCCCGTGATCTTGGCCACGACGTTGGCCATATCCCACGGCGCCAGGAACTGGCCCTTCTTGACCTTCACCACGCGGCCGGTGCCGGCCGCCGCCACGAGCAGGTCGGTCTGCCGGCACAGGAAGGCCGGGATCTGCAGGATGTCGACCACCTCGGCAAGCCGCGCGCACTGTCCGGCCTCGTGCACGTCCGTCACCACCGGCAGCCCGAGGCGCTCGCGGATCTCGGCGAACACCGGCAGCGCCCCCTCCAGGCCGATGCCGCGCTTGCCCGACAGCGACGTCCGGTTCGCCTTGTCGAACGACGTCTTGTAGACGAGGCCGATCCCGAGCCGGCCGCAGATCTCCTTGAGCGCTGCCGCCATCTCGAGGGCGTGCGCCCGGCTTTCCATCTGGCACGGGCCTGCCAGCACCGCGATCGGTGCATCGTTCGCAAAGGTGACGGGGCCCACCTGCACGCGGGCATTGGGCGCAAGCGCTGTCGTCTTGGTCGAGTCGGTCATGGGCTCCAGCCTAGCACGCCCCGTCGCCTCTGGCAGGCCTGCACTCAGACATAGGCGATGGTCCGGCCAGCGGCTGCGATTGCAAGCCACAGCGCAAGCGAGAGGCCGGCGCTCGCGCGCAGGGCGGGCGGCACCGCGGCGTCCGGCGCCAGCCCGCGCAGCAGCCAGGCGGCCACCCCGGCGTTGGCGAGCGCCGCCGCCAGCAGCCCCATCTTGACCAGGAACACCGGGTTCTGCGCCAGATGGCTCGCCTCTGCCGCGAACAGGGCGAAGCCGGTCGCAAGCATGACCGCGAGGGCAACGGCCGCAACACGCTGCGTGGGCCGCACCACGGAAGGCCAGGGCGTCGCCCCGCCGAGGCCGAGGAGCCGCGCATCCATCACCGCCACGGCACCGGCCAGCACCGCCAGCCCCACGACATGGGCGATGTTCGCCGTCGGATAGGCCCAGACCGACTGCCTGACCACGGCTCCCAGGCCCTGCTCCAGGGCGATCAGGACCTGTGGCGCCCCTTCGACCATGGGCTCAACGCATCTCGACCGTCTTGCCCTCGACCGTGATGCGCTCGGCCCGCATCTCTCCGGGCGCGGCGGTCGAGGCATAGCCCACCGCCGTGACCGTCTTGCCGACGGCGATGAACGCCGCCGGCGCCCCGCGCGCGATCATCCGCGAGGTCGGCGCCAGCACGATGCTCCAGGTCTTGCCTTGTGCCGTCACCTTGATGAGGGCGTGCGGGTTCTCGAACTGCGAGACCTCGATGGGGCCCTCCACCGTGACAGTCTTGGCGGCGTCGTAGCTGCCCCAGCCGTGATGTCCGAGCACGGCCGACGGTGCCAGGGCGGCCAGGCAGGCGATTAGCACGAGGCGTCTGTCCAGCATCGCTGTCCTCCTGTCGCAACAAGCGGTCGCCGCCGGCTGCAGGCGGCTATTTCAGCGGCGAGTGCGGCGCCGGCAGCATCACCGTCGACGTCATCTCGTCGAGCAGCCCGTTCGACTCCTTCAGGAACTGCTGCCAGCGCGGGTCCTTGCCCGCCCCGCCGCGGGCGGCCGCCCGCGCATTGAGGTCAGGATATGCCCAGATGTGCAGCACCTCGTTGATCTCCGGCGCCTCCGTCATCCAGAGACCGACGATCTTGGAATGTTTCTCGCGCGCTTCCAGCGCCCCCGTGAACAGCTCGATCCATTTCGCCCTGGCGCCTGCCGCACAGCGGTAGTTGCGCATCTCGTAGAGGTTGGGCCCGGACGCGGGCAGATTGACGCCGCGGACCGCGTTCATCAGCCGGATCTCCTGCCGCACCACATGGGGCGTGACCAGCGGCAGGTACTCCTTGCCCCAGCGCGGGTTCTTGCCCAGCTCAGCCCGCAGGCGGCTGCGCGCCTCGTAGCTCTCGTAGCTCCACAGGTGGACCACCTGGTTGAGCGGCCCGATCTCGGTGAGCCAGTAGCCCTCGAGCTTGCCGTAGTCGTCCTTGCGGATGTCGGACGAGACTTCCGATGCCGCCTTCACGACATCGGCCAGCGTGCCCTGCTTCAGGGTATAGGTGCGCAGCTCGTACAGCATCCAGGCCTCGTCCTTGCTCGGGTTTCCGGGGGGCATTTAACCCGGATCGCCGCCTGCCGTCAGCCGGATCCTCCGGCAACCGGGGCGCGCGCCGTTCATCATCATTTTTCTCGACAGGAGACGGACCCGCCGCAGTCACTCCTCCGTGTATTGACGCCGCCAGATCGCAATGGCAGGAGGACCGAGGGGCAGCCGGGGAGGCGCTTTGGAGGGTTGGGGTTTCGTGGCTGTGCGCGCCCGGCAGGTGTTGGCACTGTGCATGCTTGCGCTTGTCTTGAGCGGCTGCGCGGCCCGTGTCGTGCGCGACCCCGTTCCGATCCAGCTGGTCGATCAGGTCGGCATCCCCGGCATGGCGCATGCCCGTTTCTGGGGCGACGAGGTGCCGGCCAATATCGTCGGCTTCATGCGCGAGCATATGCCGGGCTCGGCGCGCATGGCGAGCAAGGTCGACCCTCGCGCCGGCCAGCCTCTGGTCGAGTACCTGGCACTCTCAGGCGGCGCCGGCGACGGCGCCTTCGGCGGCGGTGTGCTGGTGGGCTGGACGCAGCGGGGCGACCGTCCGCATTTCGAGGTGGTGACAGGCGTCAGCGCCGGCGCCCTGATCGCCCCCTTCGCCTTCCTCGGGCCGGCCTACGACCGGCAGCTCAAGGAGATGTGGACCAAGTACGACACCAACATGCTGGTGACGCCGCAGGTGCTGGCGGGCCTGCTCGGCGCCGAGGCGCTCACCGACAATTCCGGCCTGCGCGATCTCATCGCCAAGTATGTCGACCGCCGGCTGCTCAACCGCGTCGCGGACGAGTACAGGAAAGGCCGTGTCCTGCTCATCGGCACCACCAATCTGGACGCCCAGCGGCCCGTCATCTGGAACATGGGCGAGATCGCAGCCAACCGGCATCCCTACGCCCTGGAGCTGTTCCGCGACGTGCTGCTGGCCTCGACCGCTGTTCCCGGCGCCTTTCCTCCGGTCCACATCAAGGTGGCAAACGGCGATCGCGTGCTCGAGGAGATGCACGTCGACGGCGGCCCGACCAGGCAGGTGTTCCTCGCCCCCGCGCATCTGTCGCTGCGCACCTTCGATGCCCTCTACGCCAAGCCGCCGCAGCGCCGCATCTACGTCATCAAGAACGGCAAGCTGACCCCGGAGTACGAGGCCGTGCAGGCCAACACCCTGGCCATCAGCGCCCGCTCGCTGTTCACGCTGACCAAGAGCCAGAGCATCGGCGACATCAACCGCATCTACCAGACCGCCCAGCGCGACAAGGCCCAGTTCCGCCTGACCTCCATTCCCTCGAGCTTCGACATGCAGGCCAAGCAGGCTTTCGACCCCGAGTACATGAAGGCCCTGTTCGACGTCGGCTACGAGCTTGGCCGATCCGGCGGCGCCTGGAGCACCTCTCCGCCCGAGGCGGCACGCGGCTCTGCGCAGCGCTAGCCGCGCACACCCGCTCCCGCGCCCCTCGAGTTGCATCGGCCGGCCGCCGCGTCCCGTTGCAGCCACCACTGCCGGCTCACTAACGCTTCGTTAAGGGACGCATGGAAAGCTTCGGTTAACCGTTCTGCTTCTCGGAGCCAGTCCATGCCCCTCTCGCTCGAAGACGGCGCAGCCCGCGTCACCTCAAGCCTCAACGATGCCCACAACGACACCGGCCGCATGGCCTATTGCGGCCCCATCGTGCTGAGCGCCATCACCGGCTACTCTGTGAGCAAGATGGAGGACGAGATCCGCGCCCACCGCCTGATGCCGGGCAAAGCGCTGATCAAGGGCACCACGGCCGAGGACGTCGCGGGCGCGCTTGCCCACTTCGACTACGAGATGGTGCTGAAGGAGAGCTACATGCATCTCTCGCGCCGGGAGCGGCCCTCCGTCTGGAGCTGGATGCAGAAGCCGCGCAATGCCTGGGTCCACTACGTGCTCGCCATCAGCAAGGGCAAGGAAGGGCATTGGATCCTGATCAAGGGCGTCAAGCACTGCGACACCTTCACCGACGGCCGCTGGCAGTTCGTCTGCGACGGCCCCCACCGCGGCGCCAAGATCATGGAGGTGTTCGAGGTGAAGAAGGCGCTGGGCGTGTGAGACGCCGCGCCGCCGGTCTGCCGCCTCGACGCCCCGAGAACCGCCAGGCGCGATAAAGGTCGCGCTCAAGCTCGTCGCTCACATCCCCCCCTTACGCAATGCCCCGGGCCTCCAGCGCCCGTGCAGGGCCGTGCGTGCCCTTTGCCGTCGATCAAGGCGGATCGCTCCCCCACCGTGAAACTGGCCTCGCCGGAGTGCAGCGGTTCTGCTCCCGGCGCGGGAGATCGCCCGCACGCAGACCCTTGCCGAGCGCGCCACGATGCAAACCGAGCGATCCGAGCCACCCCAGCTGCTTGGCCTCACCCGGGCCGAGGCCGCCCGCCGCCTCGCCGAGCACGGCCCGAACGCGCTGCCTGAGGCGGTCCAGGCCGGGCTCTGGCAGCGCTTCGTCCGCCAGTTCAAGAGCCCGCTGATCTACATCCTGTTGTTTGCGCTGGTCCTCGATCTCGCGCTGTGGCTGCACGAGGGAGCCCAAGGCTTCCCGTATGAGGCGCTTGCCATCGCGTTGATCCTTCTGCTCAACGCGGCGCTGGGCGCCTACCAGGAAGGCAAGGCCGAGAATGCCCTGGCGCGTCTGAAGGCGATGGCGGCGCCCTCCGTATGGGTCATGCGCGACGGCTCGCTGACGCAGATCCCCGCCGCCGAGATCGTCCCCGGCGACCTCGCCCGCATCGAGGCGGGAGACCGGATTCCCGCGGACGGCGTGCTCGTCACGGGCCAGGGCGTGATGGCCGATGAGTCGATCCTGACCGGGGAATCGCTGCCTCTCGACAAAGGCATCGGCGCCGAGCTCTTCAGCGGCACCCTGATCGTGCTCAGCCAGGGCTACATGCAGGTCACGCGGACGGGCAGTGCCAGCACCATGGGCGGCCTCGCGACCATGATCGGCACCATCGAGGCGGGCAAGACGCCGCTCGAGCGCCGTCTGCACGCGTTCGGCAATCAGGTCGCCGTCGCCATCCTCGGCCTCGGCCTGGTGCTGACCGTTGCAGGCCTCGCGATCGAGGGGCTCGGTCATGCGGGACAGGTGGTACTGTTCTCGGTCGCGCTGGCCGTGGCCGCCGTTCCCGAGGGGCTGCCGGCCGTCCTCACACTGACGCTCGCCATGGGCGTCGAGCGCCTGGCACGGCGCAAGGCCATCGTGCGCCGGCTCAGCGCCGTCGAGGCTCTGGGCTCGGTCACCGTCATCGCCACCGACAAGACCGGCACGCTCACCGAGAACCGCATGCACGTGCGCGCCATCGATGCCCCCGATCCGGAGCGGGCGCTGCGTGCCATGGTGCTCGCCAACGATGCCGAGCTCGCCACGGGTGCCGGCGATCCGCTGGAGCTGGCCCTGCTCCGCTTTGCCGCCGGGCGCAACACCGATCCGGCATCGCTCATCGAGACGCGGCCGAGGCTTTCCAGCCGCCCCTTCGACAGCCTGGATCGGTTCATGCGCGTCACCGTCAGCGAGGACGGGCGGCAGACGAGCTACCTGAAGGGTGCACCCGAGGCGATCATCGAGCGCAGCTCCCTGTCGCGCTCCGAGAAGGCTCTTTGGGAGACCAAGGCGCTGCAGCATGCGAGGGAGGGCTATCGCGTGCTGGCGCTGGCCTGGCGCGAGGGCGAGGACGAGCGCGACCTGGCCTTCCTTGGCCTCGTCATGCTGTGGGATCCCCCTCGCCCCGAGGTGCCCGAGGCACTTCGTCGGGCCCGCGCGGCCGGCATTCGCGTCGTCATGATCACCGGTGACCACCCGGCCACGGCTCAGGCCGTCGCCGAGACCATCGGCATCCCGACGGCACGCGTCGTCACCGGCCAGGAGCTGGACGGGCGCCCGCCCCAGGAGATCCAGCGCCTCGTGCGCGAGGCCAGCGTGTTCGCGCGCGTGGCCCCTGCGCACAAGCTCGCGTTGGTCGAGGCCCTGCAGGCGAACGGCGACATCGTCGCGGTCACCGGCGACGGTGTGAACGACGCGGCCGCCCTGAAGCGCTCCGACATCGGCATCGCCATGGGCCTGCGCGGCTGCGACGTGACACGGGAGGTGGCCGACGTGGTCCTGCAGGACGACAACTTCGCCACCATCGTCGCGGCCATCGAGGAGGGCCGCAGCATCTACGAGAACATCCAGAAGTTCATCCGCTTCTTCTTCTCGACGGACCTCGCCCTGATCGCATTGATGACGGCCGGCCTCGGCCTCGCCTTCCTGCTGGGCCACAGGGATCCCTCGGGCGCCACGTTCCTCTTGCCTCTCACGGCGGTGCAGCTCCTCTGGATCAACGTGGTTGCCGACGGCCCCCCGGCGCTGGCGCTCGCCTTCGATCGCAATCCCGGCGTCATGGAGCGGCCTCCCCGCCCGCCCGGCTCCGGCCTCCTCGACGCCGAGTCCCTGCGCTTCATTGCCCTCACCGGTATCACCAAGGCGGTCGGCGGCATCGGCATGCTGGCGATCATGCCGGGCCTTGGCTTCACGCTCGATGAGACGCGCACCGCGCTCTTCCTCTACGAGTCGGTGCTGCAGCTCGTCTTCGCCTACCCATGCCGCCGGGTCTCGGCGCAGCCGCTGCCCAACGCCGGCCTGCACCTGGCGGTCGGCCTCGGCGTGGCGCTGCAGGTGGCGACCCTGCTGCTGCCGCCGCTGCAATCGCTGCTCGGTCTGGCTCCGATCGGCCTCGGCGTGTTCGCGTCTGTCATGTTGCTGGTGCTCCTGACATGGGCCTTCGCGGAACTCGCGAGCGGGCTCACGCCGGCGGCCTTCAGGCCACGACCCGGGCCCGCTCCGTGAGTGGCCGCCCATGCGCGGCCCTCGCCCCGCGAGATCGATACAGGAGGGCGGCGAGCCCGACCTGCTTCCGGTCCGCACGCGCGAGACGGCGGGCGGCTAGCCGGCTCTGGCCACTGGCTTGGCCTCGACGATCGATACCGGCGAGCGGGTCGCGATCACGTTTGAGATGGCAAAGTCCGCCCGGCTCAGGAGGTCCTGGAACTCGGACTGGGTGCGTTCCCGTGCCTCGCCGAACATGGCCATCATGTGCGCATCGATCAGATAGCTTGCCGGCTTTCCGCGGGAAGGATCCGGCTCCAGTATTTCATCGATGATCAGCAACGTGCCGGCGCTCTCCATGCTCCGGCGGCACGTCTCGAGAATGCGGATGCACGCCTCGTCATTCCAATCGTGCAGCACGCGATTGAGAAGGTACATGTCGGCACCCGTGGGCGCGCGCTCGAAGAAGTCGCCGCCAGCCGCCGAGATGCGCCCCTGCATCAAGTCTTCCGACGTGAGTGCAGCCACGACATCCTCTCGGTCGAACACCACGCCGCGGACATCTGGAAAGCGCGCCAAAATGTGCCGCAACGCGGCGCCGTTGCCCCCGCCGACGTCGGCAATCAGGCGCGCATGCGAGAAGTCGTACGCGTCAGCCACCGCCGCGTGCCGATTGCCTGGAAAATGCGCCATCATGTCGTCGAAGACGCGGGCTTCCTCCGGGTGGTGGCGCAAGTAGTCAAAGCGGCCCATGCCCCAGGCCGCCTCGTGCGGCGAGCCCCCGGTCATGGCCGCGTCAATCTGCGCCCACGCCTTCCAGCTGCCCGGACCCGTCCAGAACCGCGCCGCATAGTGCATGGTGCGCGGATGGTCAGAACGCAGCAGAAGCGATCGCGGGGAATGCGAGACGGTCGCGTCGGGTGAAAGCTGAAAGATGCCAAATGCCGCGAGCGCCCGCACGACGCGCGTCAGCTGCACCGGCAGGACACCGCATTCCGCAGCAAGCTCTGCCATCGATCGCGAGCCGGTCGCAGCGATCCTGTCCGCCATGCCCAGATCAGCGGCCAGTCGCAGCAGCCGCGATATCTGGAACCCCCGCAGCAGCAGATCGAGATCGTGCAGGTCTCGCTCTTGATCGGACATCGGGCAGCCTCGGTTGAAGCCATCGAACATCGTCGCGCCGCAATGGATGGTACGATGGCAAAGCTTCCAGGCGCCGTCCAGCGTCGCGGTTTGACGTCCGCGCGTCTCCCTAGGTATGGTCACGGGCACGGCGTGCAGGAGCCATTGCCATGAGCAACACTGAGGTCGAGGGCCGTTGCCTGTGCGGCGCGGTGCGGTTCCGCTACCGGGGCGCCCCCAACTGGATGCTCCACTGCCATTGCGAGAGCTGCCGCCGCGCCACCTCCTCGCCCATGACGACGTGGATCTCGGTGCCGCGCGAGGCCTTCGAGATCTCCGGCCCGCTCAAGACCTACGCCTCCTCTCCCGGCGTCACGCGCAGCTTCTGCGCCGAGTGCGGCTCGCCGCTGAGCTACGAGAATGTGCGCATGCCTGGCGAGATCCATCTCTACGCGGCAAGCCTCTGCGATGCCTCGGAGGTGACGCCGAGCCGCCACGTCTTCACCCAGGAGCAGCTGCCCTGGTTCGAGGTCGACGATAGCCTTCCCCGCTTTGCGACGACCAGCCGGGGTGCCGTGCCGGTGCGCATCGGCCCGCGTCCGCGCTGAGGCCGCAGCCACGGCGTCCTTTGCTCTCTACGCTGCGCATGCGAAGCGCGTCCGCGAGACAGCATCGCTCACTTGTCCTTGCGCCCCGAGCGTGGTTATCGCCGCATTCGGCCTGCTCTACTGTGCACGCGACGAGCCTCGCTGCCCGTCGAGACAAGAACATCAGGGAGGATACCGATGAGACACGTTCTGCTCGGCTCGGCGCTGGGCCTCATGCTCGGCACCACTGGCGCCCTGGCGCAGGCGGCCTTCCCGCCCCCGCCGCCGAAGGTGAGCCCCGCCGCCGGCGTCATCGACATGCACGTGCATTCGCATCCCGACGTGTTCGGGCGCAACATGGACGACATCGACGTCGCCCAGCTCGCCAAGGCGCGCGGCATGCGCGGCATCGTCCTCAAGAACCACGTCGCCGAGACAGCGAGCCGCGCCGCCCTCGTCATGAAGGTCGTGCCCGGCATCGAGGTGTTCGGCGGCATCGCGCTCAACCGGGCGGTCGGCGGCGTCAACCCCGACGCGGTGGAATGGATGCACCGCACCTACGGCGGCCGTGGCAAGATGGTGTGGCTGCCGACCTTCGAGTCCGACAAGCATGCCAAGACCTTCTCCAAGCCGGATGCCACCGGGCTGGTAGTGGCGCCGGGCGGCAAGGTGACGCCGGAGATGGAGGCCGTCCTCAAGATCATCGCGCGCGAGAATCTGATCCTCGCCACCGGTCACATCCATCCCGAGGAGGTGATCGCCGTCGTCAAGAAGGGCAAGGAGCTTGGCGTCAAGAACATGCTCGTGACGCATGGTCTCACCAGCGTCCCCGGCCTCACCATGCAGCAGGCCAAGGAGGTCGTGGCGATGGGGGGCGTGATCGAGGTGTGCTTCCTGCAGTTCCTCGCCGGTCCCAACGCGCCGCTGCCCTTCCTCACCCACTGGACGCAGATCAATGCCAAGCACGTCGCCCAGGCCGTGAAGGAGTTCGGCGCCCAGGGCGTGCTGATCTCCTCCGACCTCGGCCAGAGCGGCAACATGGTGCATCCCGACGGGCTGGAGGCGGCGATCGCGGCGCTCAAGAAGGAAGGCGTCTCGGACGCCGACATCGACATCATGCTGCGCAAGAACCCGGCGCGCCTGCTGGGGCTCTAGGATCCGGCGATCATGGGCCTGCGCCTGATCTGCACATCCGGCGCAGGCACCGCTGCTCCGCCTTGACCTCGCACGCCCGCCTGCTAGAGAGGCCCGATGCGGATCGCGACATGGAACATCAACGGGGTGAAGGCGCGCCTCGAGGGCGCGCTCACCTGGCTCAGGGAGACGAGCCCCGACGTCGCCTGCTTCCAGGAGATCAAGTCGCTCACCGAAGCCTTCCCGCGGGAGCCGTTCGAGGAGGCGGGCTATAACCTCGCCGTGCACGGCCAGAAGGGCTTCAACGGCGTCGCCATCCTGTCCAAGCGCCCGATCGACGAGGTGGCCGTCCGCGGCCTGCCGGGAGACGACGGCGACGCGCAGGCCCGCTACATCGAGGCGCTCATTCCCTTCGGCCGCGGCATCGTGCGCGTGTGCAATCTCTACCTGCCCAACGGCAATCCCATCGGCACCGACAAATTCGCCTACAAGCTCGCCTGGATGAGGCGCTTGAAGGCCCACATCGCCGCGCTGCTCGAGCTGGAGGAGCCGATGCTGCTGCTCGGCGACTTCAACGTCATCCCAGACCCGGTCGACGCCAAGAACCCGCAGGCCTGGGTGGAGGATGCCCTGTTCCAGCCGCAGACGCGGGCCGCCTATCGCGAGCTTCTGCACCTCGGCCTCACCGATGCGCTGCGCACCTGCCACCCGGGGCCCGGCGTCTACACCTTCTGGGACTATCAGGCCGGCGCCTTCCAGAAGGACCACGGCATCCGCATCGACCACGTGCTGGCCTCGCCGCAGGCGGCGGACCTGATCCTCAACGCCGGCACGGACAAGTTCACGCGCGCCTGGGAGAAGCCCTCGGACCACGTGCCCGTGTGGGTGGAATTGGAGGAGCGCGCCTGAGGCGGCGCCTGCCGTGTCAGATGACGGTCATCGGCCCGCGGCGCGGGGCCGGGCCGCCCACCGACGTCGCCGTCACCGCCACGCCGAGCCCTTCGAGCACCGGGCGGTGCTCTCCCGGCGGCACTCGCAGCATCGTCTCGCCGATCTCGTTGAGCCGCTGCATGGGCGCCCGTGCCTCGACCCGGCCGATCCAGGCAGCGAGCCGCGGCCACCGGCCGGCGTCCACCGTTCCCCGTGCCCAGCGGAAATTGGCGAATTGGCTGACGACGGAGAAATCCGCCAGTCCCGGCGTATCGCCGAGCGTGAAGCCCTCTGCCGGTGCCCAGCGCTCGAGCTGGTCGAGAACCTCCGGCACCTCCTGCGCGAGCGTCCTCTGGATCGCCTCCACGTCGCGGGCCGCCTTGAAGATCGCCGGCGCCACCAGCGCCCGTCCGAACACCTTCCACAGCAGCACGTCCGCCATGCGCGTATCGGCGTATTCATCAAGGAAGCGCGCCTGCGCCCGCTGCGCGGCATCCCGCGGCAGCACCGGAGTCGCGGGCCACTTGTCCTCGAGGTACTCGCAGATCACGCTCGAATCGGTGAGCACCACCTCGCCGTCGATGAGAACCGGGATGCGCCGCAGCGGGCTGAGCTGCGCGAACCGCTCGTTGCCGAAGAACGGCACGATCGAATCCATCTCGTAGGCGAGCCCTTTGACCTCGCAGACGCAGAGCACCTTGCGCACGAACGGCGAGATGTGGTTGCCGATGATGGTGAGCATGCGGGCGTTCACTCCGCCTGGTCTGCCCGCCCGGCCGGGCGCGCTACTTCCGGACGCCGGCGCCGATGATGCCGAACCCGGCCCCGCCGCCCTGGAAGGTGGCCGATCCGGGCGGCACGAACGCCGGGGCGGGCGTGCCGATGGCGCCACCGAAGCTCGGCTGCTTGGCAACGACCCCGAGATCGACGATCTCGCCGCCCTTGCAGAAGCGCTCGGTCACCGGCATGCGCGCGGCCGCCGCAAACTCCTCGGGAGACACGACCGGCCGCGGGAACACCGTGCGCCAGATGGTGATGATCCCCTCGGCCTGCTTGCGGACGCCCGGCGAGGCGCCGCAGAAGATGTTCTGGTAGCTGTCCTCGATCCAGACCCGCTCCTGCGGCGGCGCGTTCTCGACGGCGATCCGCCCCAGCGCCAGAGCCCGCACGCTGTCCTGCGGCACGAAGCGGCCGCGCCAGTAGAGATTCGCGAGGTAGGCCTGTGCCCCGGGGTGCCCCTCGTTCGCGAGCACCGACAGGTAGTGCATGCCGAGCCTGTTCTCAGCCGACGCCGCCTCCGCCGTGAGTTGCACCTTGGCCAGCTCGAATTGCGCGTCCTTGTCGTTGTAGAGCGAGGCCGCGTCCTGCAGGTAGTCGTTGGCGCGGTCGACATCGGGCTTCACCCCGGCCATCGGAAGCCCGGTGCGCAGGTAGCCCGCGAGCGCGATCAGCGACTTGGAGATGAAAGGCCCGCGGCGTCGGTCGTCGGGATCGTCGCCCGCCGAGCGGATCACCTGCTCGAATAGCTCGTAGGCCCGCCCGTGATCGGTGCTGGGCCCGGAGTCGTCGGAGAACATCCGGGCGAGATAGAAGCGCGCAAAGAACCTGTCCTTCTCGGAGCCCGTCTCGAGCACCTCGCTCAGAGCCGCGATGGCAGCATCGTGCTTGCCGGCCCTGTAGGCGTCGAGGCCTTGGTCGAACGCTGCCTCGGCCGTGGAGCGGGTTTCGCCGGCGGCCAGACCGGGACCGGCCAACGTCGCCAGCACTACCACCGCCATCAGCGCCTTCGCCAACCGCATTGCCAATGTCTTTCGCTGTGTCACAGCCCGCCGTGAAGCCGGGGAGACCGACCGATCCGTCTCCTCCGCGTAGTCGCCGAATGCGCCGCTTTGATAGGAATTTGATGGCACATTCAAGGCGTTGGGGAGATTGCCTCGTCTCCGAGCCGACACTTTTTCGTCAACGCCGTGGCCGAGCGGAAGTTCGCCGCTCGCCCTGCTCTGGATATGCAATCTCATTGCGCTTATCACGACTCTGCCCGCCCGCTGCATGCGGCGCGCAACCGACCGCCCGATCGGAAGTGCACGCCTTGATGTCGTTGCGGAAAAAAATCCCACGCGTGCCCGCCGCAGCGAGCGGCAATGCCACGCCGGAGAAGACAGGCGCCGCAGAGGCACCGGTAGGCTGCACGCGTTCCCGCATTCCGCGCACCGCCCGATCTTCAGTGACTAAACCTTGTCGCCGATTTGTGGCCCAAAGGAGGCACAGGTGCGCGAATGAGTTGCCCTGCAGCAACACATCCACCGAGAACGTCGCTGCGACCCGAGCCTCATCATCCGGCCGCTCCGCCGCCCCATCCGATCCCGCGCCACGGGATCACGCTGGACAAGGCCCGCCCTGAGGCCTAGACGGCTCCACAATCTTCACACCGGCCCCGGACCTATGCAAGCCCGGCTTGCACATTCCGGGGCTCCCGGGCGCGCACGACCGCCACTTGGCGCGCGCGAGCGGCCTTCCCGAAGCACCCGACGGTGCCGGGGCCAGCGCCGGCGGACAACCACGAAGGCTGCGACAGGCATTGGCGGATCGGAGCACACCTCTGCGCAGCGTCGCCGACCTTGCGGCGGCCGGCCTGATCGGGGACGCCGACCGGGCCGCTCTCGCCGCCGTTGCCGAGCGCTATGCCCTTGCCGTCACGCCGGCCATGGCGGCCCTCATCGACCCCCGCGATCCCGCGGACCCGATCGCGCGCCAATTCCTGCCGGACGTGCGCGAGCTTGCAACACAACCGGACGAGACGGCCGATCCGCTCGGCGAAGCGCGCCTGTCGCCGGTCCCGGGCCTCGTCCACCGCTATCCCGACCGCGTCCTCCTCAAGCTCACGCATGCCTGCCCGGTCTATTGCCGATTCTGCTTCCGCCGCGAGGTGGTGGGCCCGGGCGGCGAGGCGCCGCTCGCCGACGAGACCTTCGAGCGCGCCCTCGCCTACATCCGCGATACGCCGGGCCTGTTCGAGGTGATCCTGACCGGCGGTGACCCTCTCATCCTGTCGCCCCGCCGCATCCGCGAGGTGACGGAGCGCCTTGCCGCCATAGCCCACGTCAAGGTGTTGCGCTGGCACACGCGCGTGCCCGTGGTCGATCCTCGGCGGGTGACGTCGGACCTGGTCGCCGCCCTCAAAGCTACGCCCCAGGCCGTGTATGTGGCGCTGCACGCCAACCATCCCCGCGAGCTCACCGCCGAGGCCCGGGCCGCCATCGCCCGCCTCGCCGATGCCGGCATCCCGCTCCTCAGCCAGAGCGTCCTGCTGCGCGGGGTCAACGACGATGCCGAGACGCTTGCCGAGCTGATGCGGGCGTTCGTCGCCCTGCGCGTCAAGCCCTACTATCTGCACCACATGGACCAGGCGCCGGGCACCGCCCACTTCCGCACGACGCTGTCGGAGGGCCAGGCCCTGATGCGAAGCCTGCGCGGCCGCCTCTCGGGCCTCGCGCAGCCGACCTACGTGCTCGATATCCCCGGCGGCCACGGCAAGGTGCCGGTGGGCCCCGCCTATCTCGAGGGGGACACGCTGCGCGACCCCTTCGGCGGCGCGCACGACGCCCCCGACCGCGGCTGAGCGATCCGGACCGCGAAGCCGAGCCGCACGCAGGTGGTCGCAAGGCACACCAGGCCGGCTGTCGTGGCCAGCCACTGCTGGAGCAGGAGATCCTGCGACCACAGCATGCCCGCCGCCGCAGCCATCAGGATGGCACCGAGGTATCGACCGACGGGGTCGTAGATGCCCCCGTCGACGCCCGGCGTGGCGAGGAACCCGACAAAGCTCGCCACGACAGCCGCCAGCGGCCAGAACGCTATCGTGCCGGCGAGCGCCAGCCCGGTGAAGGCCGCGGCGACGACCAGGAAGTCGGCCCACACGTCGAACCATGCACCCGCTCTCGAGGGTTTGCCGTACCGGCGCGCAAGCGGACCGTCGGCAAGATCCGTCAGCATCGCGAACGCGAGGAGACCGGCAGCCCATCGCCCATGCCCCGCTCCGGCCCAGGTGAGGATCGGCGCCGCGCTCGCCACGCGCGCAGCCGTCAGCACGTGCCCCGCCACGGCAAGCGCGCTTGCCCCTGTGCCCATCACGAGCCGCCCGCCCTCGGCGCCAGCGCCCGGGCCGCGTCGCGGGCCATGGCGACCGCCCGCTCCGAGTTGGAGCCGGAATAGGTCGCAGCCGCCTTGTTCGGCCGCATGGTCGTATAGCCCAGGCGCGCGACCACTTTGCCGCGCTCCGTCGTCACCGCGGCGGCAGTCGCCTCCATCGCGTCGTCCGCATCGCCCGCCGCCGTGAGCAGAAGCGCCACCGGCTTGCCCTGGAAGTCCGCAACCCGCGCGATGTAGTCGCGCAGTGGCACCGCCGCCGCCCCGCCATAGACCGGCGAGCCGAGCACGATCAGGTCGTAGCCGCTGACGTCGGACGGCGCCTGCCGGCTCGCAGTGGTGCGGTCGACGCGCCAGCCCGACTGCGCCAAGCCCTCGGCGAAAGCTGCCGTCACCTGCTCCTGGAAGCCGGTGAGGCCCGGATGATGCACAATGAGGCTCTTGCCGGTCTGGCCGTTGACGTTGAGCGTCGTGATGGGCGCCTCCACCTCCCGCTTGACCGCATGCGAGACCCACACCGCGCTCACCGCGCCCGCGACCCCAACGAGCACCAGTGCCGAGAGGATTGCCTTTGCTGCTCTGTGCATGCCGTTCCTCCTTGCGCCCTGGCGCCAGAATGGCCGCATGACGGTTCCAAGACGTGTCGGCACTGAGGGCGGCCCGCCAGCACCCGCTTGTCGATAGCCCCGAGTTGCGTGCACACCCTTGATGTCGATCAAGCGCGGGCGCGGACCCAACCGGTGACGTTCGATGCCCGTGCGGGCCGCCTTCCACAGCCGCCCGCCGCGCGGCGGCATCGATCTGGCAAGCGCCCGGCCTGCCGTCCGGGCTCAGCGCCCTTGTCAAGCGGCCCCAGCAGGTTAAGCTGCACCCAGACAATCAGGCGGGGACGCGATTTGAGGCGCAAGATCGCCGCGATCATTGCGGCCGACGTGGTCGGCTACAGCACCCAGATCGCTCGCGACGAGGAGGGCACCCTCGCGCGGCTGCAGGCCTCGCGCAGCGTTTTCGAGGAGTTCGTCGGCCGCTACCACGGCCGCATCTTCAATACGGCGGGCGACAGCATCCTTGCGGAGTTCGCCAGCGCGGTGGAAGCCGTGCGCTGCGCCCTGGAGATCCAGGAGAGCCTGCGCACCAAGAACATGGCCCTCCCCGAGGGCCACAAGATGCAGTTCCGCATGGGCATCAATCTCGGCGACGTCGTCGAGCGCAACGGCGACCTGCTGGGAGACGGCGTGAACATTGCCGCGCGTCTCGAGGCGCTCTCCGCACCCGGCGGGATCTGCATCTCCCGCTCGATCTACGAGCAGGTGCAGAACAAGATCTCGATCTCCTTTGCCGACATCGGCCCGCAGTCGGTGAAGAACATCCCGACGCCGATCCACGCCTACGTCGTGGCCGCCGAGGCCGGCGGATTGCCTCAGGTCGCGGCCCGCCGTGCGCCCTCCCCGGCGCTCGTGGCGGCGGCGTGCGGGGCGGCGCTCGTCATCGCCTTGACCTCGTGGAAGCTTCTCACTCCCCATAGGCGGGAGGAGGCCAAGCCCATAGCTGCGCTCGCCACGCCCCAGCCGGGCCCCGCCGTAGCCGCGCAATCCCCTGCTGTGGAGCCAGCGAAGGCGGCACCCGCTCCCGCTCAGCCGCCGGTGGCCAGCCCGGAGCCGCAACCGGCGACCACGCCACCGGCACCCGTCGCGCGATCGCCAGAGCCCAAGCCGGAGCCCGCGTCCGTCGAGCCCGCCTCCCCCAGCGGCGAGTACGTGGTGACGATGCTCTGCGAGAAGCTGCCCTGGACGAAAGCGCCTCTCCACCAGGAGATTACGGCACAGGTGAAAGGCAGCCTGGTTGAGTTCCTTCGTCCGATCCACTGGCCCGACCGCAACAGCCCCGTGATCGGAACGGAATTGGGCAGGGGCCAGGTGACGTCGTCCGGCGACGCCTACATCGACGCCAGCTGGGCATCGAGCCGGAACAGCTTCAAGGTTCGCTACGAGGGAAAGCTGACGAGCCAGGGCGGATCGCTCCGCGGCAGGCAGGATTGGCTCCACGACGGGCGCAAATACGTGCGCGACTGCGAGCTGATCTTCCGCCGCAGGTAGGCCCCCTGCCGCACACGCCTTTCAGCGCGCGCGCCCGGTGTCACTGCGCCGCAGCGGCGGCATTGGCCTTCGCGAACCACATCTGCGCCGTCTCCAGGCTGACCCGGACGCCACGCCCGTGCTGGTACAGCAGTCCGAGGTTGCGCATCGCCGTGCTGTCGCCAGCCTCCGCCGCCTTCTCGTACCAGGTGCGAGCCATGGCCAGATCCCGCGGCACGCCGCGGCCGTTCTCGTAGAGCACGCCCAGATTGTTCATCGCGATGGCTTCGCCGCCGGCGGCCGCCTTCCCGTACCAGGCAGCGGCCTTGGCAAAGTCGCGTCCGACGCCGATGCCCTGCTCGTATAGCCATCCCAGGCTGTTCATGGCGCCGGCGTGGCCCGCCTCCGCCCCCTTCTCGTACCAGCGCAACGCTTGCACGAGGTTCTTCTGGACGCCGCGGCCGTGCTCGTAGATCTGGCCGAGATTGTCCATGGCCGCAGCCTCGCCTTCGGCAGCGCTTTTCTCGTACCACGTGCGCGCCTGCTGCAGGTCGCGCTGGACACCTCGCGCGTGCTCGTAGAGCAGGCCGAGATTGCGCATGGCCGTCGCATCGCCCAATGCGGCCGACCGCTCGAACCACAGGCGCGCCTGGGCGTAGTCCTTGGTCAGTCCCCAGCCGTTCTCGAACAGGACGCCGAGGTTGTTCATCGCTGCCGCGTTGCCGGCGGCGGCCGCCTTCTCGTACCAGATCCGTGCCTGTATCCAGTCCTTTGCGACGCCTTGCCCGTTCTCGTAAAGCAGCCCGAGATTGGTCATCGCTTCGGCGTGCCCCGCGCCGGCGGCCTTCTCGTACCATGCGCGCGCCACCGCGAAATCCTGCACCACCCCCTTGCCGATCTCGAACATGACGCCAAGGCGGTTGAACGCGGTCGCATCTCCCCCCTCCGCCGCCCGCTCGTACCAGGCCCGCGCCTGGATGTAGTCCTTGTCGACCCCACGCCCTCTCTCGAGAAGCAGGCCCAACTCGCTCATCGCCTCCACGTCGCCGAGTGCCGCCGCATCCGTCAGGTAGCCCGCCGCGCGGGGAATCTCCCGATCGACCGCGATCATCGCCAAGGCCAGATTCCGCTTGATGGTTGCGTCGCGCGGCAGGATCCCCTCTGCCCGCTCGCAGACCCTGATGATCCGCTCGGCCTCCGCGCTGTCCTTGCCGCTTGCATCCGGCACGCGGGCATCGACGCAATCCCGAACCGCGGGATCGACTTGAGGCACGCCGGCGGCCTGATAGCGCGCTGCGGGCTCCGGCGTGCTTTTCGTCGGCTGTGCAGAATGATAGGAGACCACAAACCCCGCACTGAGCGCTGCCACGGCGAGCCCCCATGCCGCCGCCCGGCCGATCCCTGGCCGGGCGCCCCCCGTGGCAACCATGCGCGTCGCGCCCATCAGCTTGGTGGCGAGCACCGTTCGGGGCAGCGCGCCGCTCCGGCTGCCCGGCTTGCACATCAGTGCCCTGAGCTCGGCCACCGACTGCGGCCGGTCGGAGGGGCGCAGCCTCAGGCAGGCCTCGATGCCCTCGAGGAACCCGCGCCGGTAGTCGCCCTTTGCGGCGACGCGCGCGGGCGGCAGGGCGTCGTGCAGGCCGCGCGACGTCGCCTCGTCGGGCGCCACCCCGGCAACGGCGCGATAGAGCGTGGCGCCGAGGGCGTAAAGATCGGACCACGGTCCCTGGAACTTCCCGTCCGCGGAATACTGCTCTTGCGGCGAGTAGCCCTGCTTGAACATGCCGGTCAGCGCATGCGTCTTGGCCGCAAGCGTTCTGCGCGCGGAGCCGAAATCCAGCAGCACCGGGCTGCCATCCGTGCGCACGATGATGTTGTCGGGGGCGACGTCGCGATGCAGCAGGCCGTTCGTGTGCATGGTCTCCAGCGCGTCGAGGAGCGGTGCCACGAGCCCATCGAGCTCCGCCTGCGTGGGCACGCGCCCGAGCGCGCGCAGCCAGGTCTCCATCGAGGCGCCGCGCTCGAACCGCATCACCATGTAGGCGGTGTCGTTGGCCTCGAAGAACCGGTGCACCTCGACGATGCCCGGATGCCGGAACTGGGCCAGAACCCGGGCCTCCTCAAGAAACCGTGCCCGCCCCCAGGCGAAATCCTGTACATGCCGCGTCGAGGCCGGACGGACCGATGCGCTGTCCGTGCGCACGGCCATGTCGTCCGGATAGTACTCCTTGATCGCGACGACGGTCTCCAGGCCGACGTCCTCGGCCTCGTAGGTGACCCCGAAGCCGCCGGCGCCGACCACGCGCACAATCCTGTAGGAGCCGTCGAGCAGCGTGCCGGGGGCGAGAAAATCACGGGCGTCCATAGCTGAATTCCTGCATGAGCGATGTCGCATTTATGCCGGAATCCAGCCGCGCCACTGTTTCCATGGAAACAGGAGCGTCGCCATTCTTCGTCCTGCGAGGGGCGGGGCGTTCCCCCTCACACCGTCACGGTCTTGATGTCGCCGAAGGTGATGTCGGGATTGCGCTCCTGCTCCCAGTTGAGATCGAACTGGGAGGCGGCGAGGAACACGGGCGCGTCCTCCAGGTCCATGGCCACCGTCGAGCGATGCTTGTCGATGAAGGCGTTGAGGGCAGCCGGCGTCGGCGCCGAGATCCAGCGCACGGTCGTGCACGGCGCGGGGTCGAAGCCCGACTGCAGGCCGTACTCGTGGGTCAGGCGGTCGGCCAGCACGTCGAGCTGCAGCGCCCCGATCACGCCGACAATGGGCTGCGTGCCGTCGATGGGGATGAACAGCTGCACGACGCCCTCCTCGGCCATCTCGCGCAGGGCTTCCCGCAGCTTCTTGGCCTTGATCGCGTCCTCCAGGCGAATGCGCCGCATGATCTCGGGCGCGAAGCTCGGGATGCCGAGGAAGGTCACGTCCTCGCCCTCGGTGACCGCGTCGCCGATCCTGAGCGCCCCGCGGTTGGGGATGCCGACCACGTCGCCGGCGAAGGCCTCATCCGCCAGCGAGCGATCCTGGGCGAAGAAGAACTGTGGAGCGGCCAGCGCCATGGTCTTGCCGGTGCGCACCACCTTCGCCTTCATGCCGCGCGTGAGCTTGCCCGAGCACACCCGCATGAAGGCGATGCGGTCGCGGTGGTTGGGATCCATGTTCGCCTGGATCTTGAACACGATGCCGGTCATGGCCGCTTCCGTCGCCTCGATGGTGCGGGTCGCGGCCTTCTGGCTGCGCGGCGGTGGCGCGTAGCTGCCCAGCGCATCGATCAGGGCGCGCACGCCGTAGTTCTTCAAGGCGGAGCCGAAGTAGACCGGGGTCAGCGTGCCCTCGCGGAACGGGCCCATCTCGAACTTGCCGCAAGCCTCCGAGACGAGACCGATCTCCTCGCGCCAGAGCGCGGCGGCATCGGGCTCCATCAGCGAGTCGATGACGGGATCGTCGGCGCCGGACAGAGCCTGGCCCTCGGCGTCCTCGTCGAGCTGGCGCAGACGCGGCGAGAGCAGGTCGTAGGTGCCCTTGAAGTCGCGGCCCCGGCCCACCGGCCACACCATCGGCGCCGTGTCGAGCGCCAGCGTCTTCTCGATCTCGTCGAGCAGCTCCAGCGGCTCGCGCGTCTCCCGGTCCATCTTGTTGATGAAGGTGATGATGGGAATGTCGCGCAGCCGGCAGATCTCGAACAGCTTGCGCGTGCGCGCCTCGATGCCCTTGGCGGCGTCGATCACCATGATGGCGCTGTCGACGGCGGTCAGCGTGCGATAGGTATGGTCGGAGAAGTCCTCGTGGCCCGGCGTGTCGAGCAGGTTGAAGACGTTGCCGCCGTACTCGAAGGTCATAACGGACGTCACGACCGAGATGCCGCGCGCCTTCTCGATGGCCATCCAGTCCGAGCGCGTCGAGCGGCCGTCCTTCTTGGCCTTCACCTGGCCGGCGAGCTGGATGGCGCCGCCGAACAGCAGCAGCTTCTCGGTCAGCGTGGTCTTGCCGGCGTCGGGGTGGGAGATGATCGCGAACGTGCGCCGCCGCTCGATCTCGCGCGCCAGCGGGCTCTGCTTCGCGGCGGGCTTGGCCGCGCCGGCCGCCCCGACGGCGCCTGTCGCTGCTGGATTGCTGTCTTGCATGGCTGCTCCTTGCCCCGGGCGGGGTGTCCCTTACGCCTTCGGGGCCGGGGCGGCAATGGGCCCCGCGTGCCTCTCGATCTGCCATTCGAGGTTCGCCTTCACCGTCGGCCACTCGCCGGGAAGGATCGAGTAGACGCAGGTATCGCGCAGGGTGCCGTTCCTGGCCCGCGAATGGTTGCGCAGGACGCCGTCGAGCTTGGCGCCGAGCCGCTCGATGGCCGCCCGGCTCTGCCGGTTCATGACATGCGTCCGGAGCTCCACCGCGATCGCCTCGAGCGTCTCGAAGGCGTGCGCGAGCAGCATCAGCTTGCAGCGTGAGTTGACGCCCGAGCGCTGGCAGGATCTGGCGTACCAGGTGGAGCCGATCTCGACCCGCCTGTTTGCCGCATCTGCATTCATGAACGTCGTCATGCCGACCGGCCTGGCAGCGGCAAGCACGGTGAACGGAAGCATCTCGCCCTTGGCCTGCAATGCGAGCCGCCGGGCGATCTCCTGCTCCATGGCCTCGGGCGCCGGCACGCTCGTGTACCACAGCTTCCACAGCTCGCCGTCCTTCACCGCCTCGCACAGCGCATCGTGGTGCGATGCCGAGAGCGGCACCAGCGACACCTCGTCCAAGCGCAGGATCACCGGTTCGAGCCAGGACAAGCCGCCGCCTCCAAAACAAAGGCGGCCCGCGCCGGGGCCGCCTGACCGATTGCACGCGCCGCGGTTAGACCCGCAGATCCTCGAGCTTGTCCTTGGAGACCGGCGTCAGGTTGACGCTCTCGCCGCAACCGCACGCCCCCGTCTGGTTGGGGTTCGTGAATACGAATTGCGAGGACAGCTTGTCGGTCTTGAAGTCCATCTCCGTGCCAAGGAGGTAGAGCACCGCCTTGGGATCGATGAGCACGCGCGCCCCGTTCTGCTCGACCAGCTCGTCGAGGGGAGACGTCTCGGCCGCCCATTCGAGCGTGTACTCCATGCCGGCGCAGCCGCCCTTCTTCACGCCGATGCGCAGACCCGCCGTGCCCGCGCCCTTCTCGGCCAGGATCGCGCGGATCCGCTCCGCCGCCCGGTCGGTGATCTTGATCACCTGCGGCCGCGGCCGCCGCGCCTTGGGCGTCTGTGTGTCGCTGCTCATGCCTTGCCCGTCCTTTGCTGGCGGCGGGGAGCCGCGAACGCCTCGAACCCCCACCAGCTCTTTGACCTGACACCAATATAGGGTGTTCGCGCCCCGAAATCGAGAGACCGGGCACCGCTCCCCTCAGGCCTTGAGATCCCTGAGGATCTCGCCGGCCGCATTGCGCCCGGGCAGCCCCGTCACCCCGCCGCCCGGATGCGCCCCGGATCCGCACAGGTAGAGGCCCGGCAGCGGCATCCGGTAGTCGGCGTGGCCGAGCACCGGCCGGGCGCTGAACAGCTGGCCGAGGCTGAGTTGCCCATGAAAGATGTCCCCGTCCACCAGGCCGAAGCGGCGCTCAAGGTCCAGCGGCGACAGCACTTGCCGCCCGAGCACGCTGCCTCGGAAGTTGGGCGCATGGTGCGTCACCGTGTCGATCACGACGTCGGCGAATGCCTCCCTGGCCCCGTCCCAGCTCTGACCCCCGGGAAGCTGCGGCGCCACGTGCTGCACGAACAGGCTTGCCACATGGCGGCCCGGGGGAGCGAGCTGCGGATCGAGCGTCGAGGGGATCAGCATCTCCACAACCGGCGCACGAGACCAGCCGTGCACACGCGCATCGAGATAGGCCTTGTCCATGTAGGCCATGGTGGGCCCGATGACGATGCCCGAGCCGTGGTGTGCCTGCGCCTCCCGACCCGGCTTGCAGGTGAAATCCGGCAGCTCGGACAGGGCCACGTTCATGCGGAACGTACCGGAGCCCGTCTTCACCCGCCGGAAGCGAGCGGCGACCTCCTCGGCGACCGCGTCGCCAGGAACCAGATCTCGGAAAAGCAGCTTCGGCCCGACATTGGCGGCGACGGCCTTGGCCGCGATCTCCTCGCCCTCCGCGAGCACCACCCCGCAGGCCCGTGCCTGCCGGACCAGGATCCGCGCCACGGGCGCCTCGGTCCGCAGCACCGCGCCCTTCTCCGCGGCCGCAGCCGCCATCGCCTGCGTGATGGCGCCCATGCCGCCGACCGCATGCCCCCACACGCCCGCCTTGCCGTTCACCTCGCCGAAGCAGTGATGCAGAAGCACGTAGGCGGTGCCGGCCGTATAGGGGCTGGCGTAGGCGCCCACGATGCCGTCGAAGGCGAAGGCGCCCTTCACGATCTCGCTCTCGAACCACTGCTCGAGGAAATCGGCGGCGCTCTTGGTGAACAGGTCGAGCAGCAGCCGCTTGTCGGCGGCGTCGAGCCCCCACGTGCGCCACGCAAGGCCCGCATTGAGCAAGAGGTCGCGGACGCCTCCCCCGACGTTGGGCGGCGTCTGCAGCATCAGGCCGCGCAGGAAGGCGGCCGCCTTCTCCAGGGCGAGATCGTAGGCCGGCAGACGCTCCGCATCGCGCACGGAGAAGGCCGCGATCGCCCGTTGCCGCGCCGCCTGGCCATAGGGCATGAGAAGGCACGTGGTCGCATCGATGGGCCAGAAATTGGCCGCCGGCCGCTCGAGGATCCTGAGGCCGTGGCGGGCAAGCTCCAGATCGCCGATGACGACCGGCGACAGCAGGCTCACCGTGTAGGCGGCGACCGAGTTGCGAAAGCCCGGATGGAACTCCTCCGTCACCGCGGCTCCGCCCAGCACGGCGTTCTTCTCGAGCACCACCACGCGCTTGCCGGCGCGGGCCAGGTAGGCGGCGCAGACGAGCCCGTTGTGCCCGCCGCCGATGATCGCGACGTCGAATTCAGTTTTGCTCATGCCGACCTTCTCTCCCGTCGCTCGCCCGCGCGCAATCGGCATATGACTTGAATGGCGAAGCGGCCCGGGCCGTCCGGGCCCTTTCGAGGAGACACACCATGACGAAGCCTCAGCTGCTGATGACCGGGCCGATGATGCCGCTCATCGAGACCGGCGCCGCGGCCACCTACACCGTGCACCGCCTGCACGAGGCGACGGACCGGGAGGCGTTCCTGAGCTCGGTCACGCCCCAGGTCGAGGCCATTTGCACCGGCGGGCATACGGGTGTGAAGACCGACAAGGCGCTGATCGAGCGCTGCCCGCGGCTCAAGGTCATCGCCAACTTCGGCGTCGGCTACGACACCATCGATACGGCCGCCGCCGCCGCCCGCGGCATCGTCGTCACCAACACGCCTGACGTGCTGACCGAGGAGGTGGCCGACACCACGCTTGGCCTCCTGATCGGCACCGTGCGCGAGTTCTACAAGGCCGAGAGGTGGCTGCGCGACGGCCGCTGGAGCAGGGACGGCGACTATCGCCTGACCCCCGCCTCCCTGCGCGGGCGCTCGGTCGGCATCGCCGGCCTCGGCCGCATCGGCAAGGCCATCGCCCGGCGCTGCGAGGCGTTCGGGCTTCCGATCAGCTACTATGGCCGCTCGCGCCAGTCGGACGTGGCCTACCCCTACTATCCCGACCTCGTCTCCCTCGCCCGCGCCGTTGACACGCTGATCATCGCCACGCCGGGCGGCGGCGGCACGGCCAGGATGGTCAACGCAGCGGTGCTCGAGGCGCTGGGCCCGCAAGGGGTTCTGATCAACATCGCCCGCGGCAGCGTGGTCGACGAGCCGGCGCTGATCGATGCCCTGCGCCGGCGCGTGATCATGGCGGCCGGCCTCGACGTCTTCGTCAACGAGCCCAATCCCGACCCCGCCTTCCTCGAGCTCGACAACGTCATGCTGCTGCCGCACGTGGGCTCGGCCTCGATGCACACGCGCGACGGCATGGCCCAGCTCGTCGTGGACAACCTTGCCGCCTACGCCGGCCGCAAGCCGCCGCTCACGCCGGTTGTCGAAACACCGTTCAAGAGTTGGTAGGCGGGGCTCGGTCAGGAGGTCGCCGCACCCCAGGAGCAGCGCAGCCGACGGCATATCTTGCGCGTGCCGTCGATGGTGCAACTCGCCGACACGAACTGGCACTGCCGGCACGAGTAGGCCGAGATGCAGCCCCGGTAGGCACCGCCGCTGCGGAAGTTGCACGTGCGGATCACCTGGCAATCCTTGCCAGCGTCGAGGCCGGCCGGTTGCGCCAGCACCGGCCCGCTCGTCAGCGCTGCCCCCGCAAGCAGCAGGAAAGCCGTCAGAAGTACCGAAACAATGCCGCGCATGGGGGCGCCCTCGGGAGATTCTACATCCGACGCATTGACTGTCGCCGAGTTTCGCCAGTTCCCGCCCATCCCGCAAACGATAGGGACGGCTCGTCCCCAACTCGTGCGAGCGGTGTGCCCCTTGCGCCACGCAGGAAATGGCTTATCTCTGCTCCCGACCTTACCAATACGTCACGCATTTGTCGCGAGCCTGCCCAAATGCGATGTCATCACGGCTCCGTGATATTGCCACGACCCGACACGAGGACCGAATGCGTCGGCTGATCGTCTGGTTGCCATTGACCCTGATTGCGCTCACGGCGGCCTATATGACCTGGCCCATCCTCGCGGCCGTGCAGATCCGCGATGCGATGCGCGCGGGCGACGTTGCCACCCTCAACCGCATGGTCGACTGGGACAGCGTCCGGGCCTCGCTCAAGGCCTCCGTTGCGCCCGAGACCATCGCCCGCCTCGCCCACAGCCCCGAGGCGCCCAAGCGCAGCCTCTGGCAGTCGATCAAGGCGGCAGTCGCCCCGCGTTTTGCCGATACGGTCATCGACCGCTACGTGACGCCCGAGCAGTTGCCGGTCTTCCTCGGCTACCGCGAGACCTACAAGGGGACGATCCGCCCCGCCCTTGGCCTCAAGGACCCGCCCACCGTCCTCGCCGACACCCCGTTCGCTGGCACCCGGATCGACAAGGGCCTGAGCTTCTGGAAGCGCGTGCGCCGGGCGGTCTTCGTCTCCCCATGGCGCCTGCTGCTCGAGGTGGAGGATCAGTTCAACCAGGGCCGCAGCTACACCGGCACGCTCGAGTTGCGCGGCCTGCAGTGGCAGCTGACCGGCCTCTCCATTTCCTGGCTCTGACGCGCCGGGCAGCAAAAAGGCCGCCGGATGTCGGCGGCCTCCCGCACATTCTGAGCCTGCGGTCGCCGCCTGATCAGGCGGCGTTCTCCTGCGCCTGCGTCCACTTGCCGAGCGCGGCGATGCCGTTCATGCGTGCCCGGTGCGCGAACGCCTTCTGCGCCGCGCTCGTGTTCTCGGCCTTGCCGGACCATGCCTTCTGCGGCGCCGCCTGCAGCGCGCGGCCGTAGGAGAAGGTGAGGCCCCAGGGCATGCCGCCGATCTGGTTCATCAGCGACAGGTGGGCCGTGGCATCCTCGTCCGACTGGCCGCCCGAGAGGAAGGCGATGCCCGGCACCGCCGGCGGCACGCAGCGTTTCAGCACCTTCACGGTACGCTCGGCCACCTCCTCGCGGCTCGCCTGCTTCGCACACTTCTTGCCGGCGATGACCATGTTGGGCTTGAGGATCGTCTCCGCGAGCGGCACGCGGGCGTAGTAGAGCTGCTGGTAGACCTCCTTCAGCACCCACTCCGTCACCTTCTCGCAGGTGTCGATGTCGTGGTCGCCGTCCATCAGCACCTCGGGCTCGACGATCGGCACGAGGCCGCCGGCGACGCACAGCGCCGCATACCGCGCCAGTCCTTGCGCGTTGGCATTGATGCAGTTGTAGGACGGCTTGCCGCCGCCGATATCGATCACCGCCCGCCACTTGGCGAACTTCGCCCCGAGCTTGACGTACTCGGCGATGCGCTTGTCGAGGCCGTCGAGGCCCTCGGTGACGAGCTCCCCCGGGCAGAACGGCAGCGGCTTGGTGCCGGCGTCGACCTTGATGCCCGGCAGCGACCCGGCCGCCTCGATCAGCTTGGTCAGCGGCGTCCCGTCCTTGGCCTTCTGCCGGATCGTCTCGTCGTAGAGGATGACGCCCGAGATGTGGTTCTTCATCGCCTCGGTGGAGCGGAACAGCAGCTCCCGGTAGTCGCGGCGGTTGTCCTCGGTGTTCTCGACCTGGATGGCATCGAACCGCTTCTTGATTGTGCCGGAGCTCTCGTCTGCGGCAAGGATGCCTTTGCCTGGTGCCACCATGGCCTTGGCGACTTGGGCGAGCGATGTGGTCATGGACGCTGTCTCCCTGTGAATATCCGGCAAATTAAACGCCATGGCGCCTGGATTAGCCGCATTTTCCGCCCACGGCCAGAGGCCTCGATGAGATGCGGCAACGCATTCTCCGGCCAAGGTTAGCCGGGATCGGCCCCCCGGGATGCAAGCGGCCCGCCGGGCCGGCCGGCGGGCCTGTGCTGTCATCCAGGTGACGGTCGCCCGCCGCCCCGGCGTCTCAGATCAGCTTCGCCATGGCCACTGCCGTATCGGCCATGCGGTTGGAGAAGCCCCACTCGTTGTCGTACCAGCTCATTACCCGCACCAGCTTGCCGTCGACGACCTGCGTGCCCGTGAGGTCGAACGTCGAGGAGGCGGCGTTGTGGTTGAAGTCGGAGGACACCAGCGGCTCGTCGGTGACGGCGAGGATGCCCTTGAGCTCGTGCGCGGCGGCATGCTGCATGGCCTTGTTGATCTCCGCCACCGTCGTCTCCCGGCCCGGGATGAACTTGAGGTCGACCAGCGACACGTTGGGCGTCGGCACGCGCACGGACGTTCCGTCGAGCTTGCCCTTGAGCTCGGGCAGCACCAGCCCGACGGCGGATGCCGCCCCCGTCGAGGTCGGGATCATGTTGAGACCGGCGGCGCGGGCGCGGCGGGGATCCTTGTGCGCCTGGTCGAGCACATTCTGGTCGTTGGTGTAGGCGTGGATCGTGGTCATGAAGCCCGCCGTGATCCCGCACAGGTCGTTGAGGACCTTGGCCACGGGGGCAAGGCAGTTGGTCGTGCACGAGGCATTGGAGACGACGAGGTGCTCGGCCTTGAGCTTCTGATGGTTGACGCCGTAGACGACCGTGATATCGGCCCCCTTGGAGGGCGCCGAGACCAGCACCCGCTTGGCGCCGGCCTCCAGGTGCAGCGCCGCCTTCTCGCGGTCGGTGAAGACGCCGGTCGACTCCATCACGATATCGATGCCGAGGTCTTTCCACGGCAGCTTCTTGGGATCGCGCTCCATCAGCACCTTGATCGGCCCCGTGCCGACGTCGAGCACGTCGCCCTCGAGCTTGACGGTGCCGGGGAAGCGGCCGTGCACGCTGTCGTACTTGAACAGATGCGCACTGTCCTTGGCCGGGAACAGGTCGTTGATGGCGACGACCTTGACGTCCGTGCGGCCCGACTCGGCGATCGCACGCAGGATGTTGCGGCCGATGCGACCGAAGCCGGAGATGGCGATTTTGACGGACATGCGAGCCTCCAGACGAGAGCCGGCGTTGACACCGGGTTGAGCGTTGCGTGACGCCGGGCAGATCCAACCGCGAACAAGCCCGCGCACCCCGCATCGAGCTGTCTCACAAGTGACGTTTCGATGCCGAGGTGCTCAGCGCAACCTTCTGGTGCGGCACCCAAACGACGCTGTCAATGTGGCAGAGCGAGAAATGGTTTCAACCGAAGTTGCGCGCAGGCGGCTCGGGTTTGTTGACGCTTCAGGCGGCGTTACCTATCGTTGCGCTTCGACTAGAGGGCGGTGGGCCTGGCGGGGCTGCACCAGGAAGAAGCGGGAATATGCAATGGCCCGGCGGCATGCCGAAAAGGGCGCCACGCCACGGTCCGCCGCGCGTGGGGCGCGGCCCGTGCCTGTGCTCCCTCAACCTTCAAAGCTCGATGGCGCCACTGCGCTGCCCGAGCCCGAGGCAGGCGATCCTGCCTCGCTCGAGTTGGCGCAGCTCCGTCGCGAGCGTGACGGATTGCGCAGCGAGAACGAGGCAATGAAAGCGCGCATCGCCGAGCTCGAGGCCAACATGGCCCAGGCGTGCAACCGCCTGTCCTGGGCCATCGATTCCGTGCAGAGCATCCTTGAGGGCAAGGGCTAGCGCGCTGGGCAGGCGTCACTTTCTCGCCGCGCATTGATTTTTGCGGCGAGCAGGCGCATGTTGCGTTGGCAGGGCTGCGGTTCTCGTGGAATGCCATTGACCCGGGGGCCTATAAGATCCGCAAGGGAGCTGTCCCTGGCCGGAACCGTGGTTCCGGACACACGGCGCCCACCTACATCTAGTAGGGACCACGCGGGATCACGCTTTCACGGTCCACGCGGCTCTGCCTTTCCGTTCTCCGTGCTGGCTTGACGGGCCCGCGCGGTTCGGATCAGGCCGGCGTCGCGCTTTCCGCGATCAGCTGGTCGACCACCGCAATCATCGCCTCCCGCCCGGAGGCCCCGGCCGCGGTCGCGGCCTTGAACGTGGCAATCTGCCGGTCCGCGCTCGTTCCCACCGCCGCGATGTGCCGCGTGCGCTCGACCTCGGCGACGCAACCGAGCGCCATCGCGTCCTCGCGGACGAGCGCGAGCAGCTCCTCGAGAAGGTCGCGGAAAGGCACCAGCTCGCCCTTGCCGAAATCGAACAGCGAGCCGTCGACGCCGTACCGCTGCGCCCGCCACCGGTTCTCCGCGAGCAGGAACAGCGGATAGTCGCGCCAGCTCTGGTTCGCTCGCCGGATGCGGTAGAGCATGCGCACGATCGCGACGAACAGCGCTGCCACCGCGGTCGCGTCCTTCACGTCGGTGGCGACGTCCGTGATGCGCATCTCGAGCGTCGGGAAGCGGGCCGACGGACGCAGGTCCCACCAGATCTTGGTCGCGTCCCCGATCACCCCCGCCCGCACCAGCACCTCGACGGTGCGCCTGTACTCTCCCCAGCTGTCGAACCACTGCGGCAGCCCCGTGCGCGGCAGTTGCTGGAAGGCGGCGAGGCGATAGCTCTTGAGCCCGGTGTCCTGCCCTTCCGCGAACGGCGAGGAGGTGGACAGCACGAGCAGGTGCGGCAGGAAATAGCGCGCCTGGTTCATCAGGTCGATGCGCAGCTCGTCGTCCTCGACGCCCACGTGCACGTGCATGCCGCAGATCACCATCCGCCGCGACACCCCGGCGAGATCCTGCGCCAGCGACTGGTAGCGTGCGCCCTCCGACGGCTCCTGCTCTTTCCAGTTGGCGAAAGGGTGGGTCGCCGCGGCCAGCATGGCCAGACCGTGTCGTGCCGCGCACGCCGCGATCGTCTGGCGCAGGTCCGAGAGCTCGCGCCCGGCATCCGAGAGCGTCGCATGCACGCGCGTGCCGACCTCGATCTGCGCCTTCAGGAACTCGCGGCTCACCTGCCCGCCCAGCGCCTCTTTGGCGTCGTCGAACAGCGCCGGCGGGATCTCGCGCACGAGGTCGCGGCTCGCGCGGTCGACGAGCAGGTACTCCTCCTCGATGCCGACGGTGAAGGCGGGGTCCTTGAGGGTCATCGCCCCGCCCGTCAGTCGAGCGCGTTCTGCGCGTCGCGCCGGATGCGCTCGACCATGGCGGCAAAGCCGTTCGAGCGCTGGGGCGTCAGATGCTCCTTGAGGCCGAGCCGCGCGAACTCGGCCTGCGCATCCACCGTCAGCGCCTCCCGCGGCGTCCGTCCCTGGTACAGCGCGAACAGGATGGCGATGAGCCCGCGCACGATGTGGGCGTCGCTGTCGCCCTGCAGCGCCAGAGCCCGGCCCCGATCGGTCTCCACAAGCTGCGTCGCAAGCCAGACCTGGCTTGCGCACCCGCGCACCTTGTTGGCCTCCGTGTGCAGGGCCTCCGCCAGCGGCGGCAGCGCCTTGCCGAGCTCGATCACGTAGCGGTAGCGGTCCTCCCAGTCATCGAGGAGGGCGAAATCCGAGCGGATGTTCTCGATCGTCATGCCATGGGGCCTCGGGCTCGTGCGCGGTCCCGGCAAGCTACCCAAGCCGCGGCCTGCCCTCATGCATATGGGGAGCGCCCCCCGCCGCGCAAGCACGACGCGAGACCGCCGTCCTCAGGTGCCCTGGCGCCGATAGCCGTAGGGATCCTCGCCCCGCCCTGCCGGCCTGGGTTGTACGCGGGAGCGTTGCGTGCCCTCCACCGCGGGCTCCACGTAAGGCGTCTGGCCCTCCTCCTTGCCCGCCGAGGTGGCAAGGTCGTAGCCCATGCGCACGGCGAACTCCAGCTTGCGCACGAACACGTCCCAGACGTTGCCGGCGGTCTCGCAGGTCTTCGCGTTGCGGTCGCAGAACGTCACCGCGCGGTCCACGGCATAGGAGGCATTCTGGTAGAGGCGCTGCTGCTGGCCCTCGTCCGAAGGCATCAGAAGCACGACGAGCCCCGCACCGAACGCCACACGTAGCAGACCCATTGTCCGTGCACTCCTCTACCCAACCTGCAACTTCCGGCGAGCCTCGTCACTCCGGGCCCGCGCATGCTCCCTCCTTAGCAGCCGCGGCTCACCATGCCGCAAACGCGGCAGAGGCATTTCGAGGCGAAATTGCTTCAAATTGCTGCTAACCGCGCCGCGGCGTCCGCGCCGTGTCCCGCAGGCCCATATTTCGCCTGCACCGCCGCAAATTAGCGATTTGTTAACCGCTCGCCCCGAATCATCGCTGCGGCCCGTTGGCAGACCAGGAGACGCCCCATGACACCGCGGCTTGCCCGTGTCGCGCTCTGCACGTTCGCGTTCCTGGGCGGCGCCATCGCCACCAATGCGCTGTATTTCCAGACGCGCTCGACGCCGCCCGTCCGCTCGGCCGACCGCCTCGGCATCGAGAAGGCGTCCTGGGGCTCCTCCCGTACGGCGGCGCTGCAGGCCAACAGCCTGAAGCTGGAGAACCCTCCCGAGCCCGGCGCCACCGACGGCAAGCCCGATACCATCCGCGCCATCCAGCGCGAGTTGCAGGCCCGCGGCTACGGGCCCCTGTCCATCGACGGCGTCCCGGGCCTTGCCACGCGCGCTGCCATCATGGCCTTCGAGGCCGACGAGGGGCTGCCGCTGACGGCGATCGCCAACGAGGCCCTGTTCAAGGTGATCCTGCTCGGCGCCGCCGATCCCGCTGCAATCCGCAGCGCCGAGCCCTCGGCGCGGGCGCAGGACGTGATCCGCGCCGCGCAGGGCTGGCTGCACGCGTTGGGCTACCAGCCGGGCCCCGCCAACGGCCTCATGAGCGAGGCGACGCGCAACGCCATCCGCGCCTTCGAGATCAGCGCCGGGCTGCCGGCCAAGGGCCGCATCTCCGCCGACCTGGTCAAGCGCCTCGCCGACAGCGTGCCGCTGAAGTCCGTTTCCCGCTGACCGCTGGCCTTCGCGTCCCGAGGCGGCTACACCGATGGCATGCGTCTCAAGGCCGACATCTGGGTGAAAGCTTACATGCGCCGCTGCGAGATCGAGGGCGCGCAGGCGCTGCTTGAGCGGCGCGGCGACGCCGATGCCGGCGCCATCTACATCAAGATCAGCCGCCTCGACGGCACCGCGGCGCTCTATGGCCCCGCGCCCGCTGGCCTCGACATCGAGCGCGAGGACCGGCTCTGGGCGCCGGTCATGCCGACACCTTCGGCCTCCGAGGCCGATTGCGATCGCTTTCTCGCCCGCCAGATCGAGTTCGATCCCGACATCTGGATCGTCGTGGTCGAGGACAGGCAGGGCCGCCACTTCCTCGATGACTGGCTGATGAAGCCACGGTGACCGGACCGTGTCGGTCTTGCACCGGACTGAGGCACGCTTCCAACACCACCCGCGAAAACCGGCCATTTGGGTTGCAGGGCCATTGTCACGGCCAGCCCCGCGCAATCGCCGGCCAATTAGAACTTTCCTGAGCGCCGGGGTGAGATTCGTCCAGCGCGCCTGCAATGAGCCGCATCGCTCCGCGCGATGCCTATCGGCTTCGGGCTCATCGAGGAGGTGGCCATGACAACGATCATAGAATTCCGCGGCAGTGCGGCCCGCGGCGACACACGAGCCGGCGACGGCAAGGGCCAGGGCGAGGTCATCATCTTCCCCGGGGTCAGGCGGGAGCGGCACGCGCAAGCCGAGACCGCCTCAGGTCCGGCGGCGGCCTCGCAATTGCAGGCTCAGGCGCCGCCAAGGGCCAAACGCAATCGCGCCAGGCCCAAACGCGACCGCATCGAATTGCCCGAGCAATAATTCCTCCCCTGCCGCCAGCGGCCATTCCGCTCCGCCCGCGAAACGATCGGGCGGCTCAGCGTTTGGCGGGCGAGCACGACGTGCGCCCCAGCGCCGCCTCCGTCTGCGCCCTGTACGCCAGCCCCTTCAGCGGCGCCCGAACCATCACGAACCCCTCCGGCGTTGGCGACGCCACCTGGATGTCCGAGCTGCCGAACCGGCGCGGCGCTGCGGCGATCTCCGCGCTCGCGATCCCGGGCGTCAGCACGAAGGATACCTCCGTCCGCTTCTGCTGGCCGGGCATGACGTAGAAGTTGTCGCCCTGCGCCGAATGCAGCGACAGCGTCCAGCCGGGCTCGGGCAGCATCGCCGAGACGCGCAGGTTGTCGACCGAGAGATCGTAGCGGCAGAAGACGTAGAGCGCCTCCGGCATCGCGTATGGAAACGGCTGCTTGGCCGGCACCGGCGGCGGCAGCACCACGGCCCGGTTGACCGGCAGCTGCGGCTTCATCCGCACCATTGCCGTTGCCGGCGCCGTGCGCGGCGTCGCGAACACGACCGCAATATGCACGAGCCCCGCGGCGACGACCCCGGCAACCAGCACCCGCCAGTCGATCAGCAGGCGCGCCGCCCGCGACTCCGGCCGCCTTCGCGGCGCCGCCGGCCGCGCCGGCTCTGCGGCATCGATGCTGTCCAGCGTCACCGTCATCGGCAGCGCTGCCTCGCGATCTCGGGCAGCGCCTTGGCGGCCGTCGCCGCGGCGTTGCCGTCCACGGCGCTCGCCACGGTGAGCACGACATTGATCTGGCTGCCGCCACCGATCGGCAGCCAGTTGCCGGGTCGCGCATCGCGCGCCAGCGTGATCACCGCCTTGCCGTCCGGCTCGCGCATGGCCGTCCAGGAGTTGAAGGCGTAGCGCTCGGCCGCGTTCGGCACGAGCAGGCCCTTGCTGTTGTAGGCCGCGATCGCCCAGAAGCTGCTCTGCGCCAGATCGACGACGATGCTGTACTCGCAGGCCGAGCTCAGCCCTGCGCCGCTGCTGTCGGTGTTGGCGAGATACCGCGCCTCATAGGCCGACGACAGCGGCAGCAGGCCGCGCCGGGCAACGTGGGCCCGCGCATACGGATCGGCATCCGTGCGCCCGAGCGCCGTCCACTCCAGCCACGGGCCGACGCTGCGCGTCGACAGCATCGAGTCGTGCTCCATCATGGTCCAGGCCGTGCCGTAGCCGAGCCCGCCCGCGATCGCCGCGAACGCGATGAGATTGGCGACAAGTCTGCGCAAGGCCGTCAGGGGCGGGCTCCAGTGGACGAGGTCGCGATTGGAGAGGCCATCTCGGCACGGCGCTCCTGCGGCGGCAGCTCGGTGCTGCGCCCGCGCGGCCCTTCGCCGGGCCTGGGCACCGGCACCGGCTGCGTCTCGACGCCCTCCCCCGTCCCGGGTGCTGCCGGCTTTGCGGCGCCGCCTGCCGCGCGCATGCTGTCGGCCACCTTGCGCAGCGCATTGCGCGTCTGGTCGGGCATCAGCGACTTGCGCGGCTGCTGCGCTGCCTGCGCCTCCGCCATCGCCGGGTCGGTGCGGCGCAGCTCGGCCATCCGCTGCTGGTCGGCGATCTGGTTGGGATGCGGCTGCAGGCCCGGAATCACGGGGATCGGCCGGTTCTTGTGGGCCACCGACATGAAGGCGTGCCAGACCATGGTCGGCAGGCTGCCGCCGGTGACGCCGCCGTTCCAGTGCATCGGCTTGAAATCGTCGTGCCCGATCCAGACCCCCGTGACCAGCGCGCCGGTGAAGCCCACGAACCAGGCGTCGCGGTAGCTGGTGCTGGTCCCGGTCTTGCCGGCCGCCGTCGTGAAGTCCAGGATCGCCTTGCGCGCGGTGCCTTCCGACACCACGGCCTGCATCATCTGGTTCATGCCCTCGACGGTGCGGCGGCTGACCACCTGCTCCGGCGCCGGCTCGTCGCGGTCGCGGCTGTAGATCAGCTCGCCCTTGGAGTTGAACAGCTCGAGCACGGCGTACCCCTTGGCGAGCTTTCCGCCGTTGGCGAACGCCGCGTAGGCACCCGTATGGTCCAGCGGCGTGATGCCCGTGTCGCCGAGCGCCATGGAGCACGTCTTGCGCACGCCGGCGACGCCCAGCCGCTGCGTCATCTCGATCACCTTCTCGCGGCCGTACTTGAGCGACAGCACCACCGCCGGCACGTTGAGCGAGACCTTGAAGGCGTCGATCGCCATCAGCGAGCGGCCCGAGCCGCCGCCGCCGCTGTAGTTGCGCGGCGCCCAGTTGCCGCATTGGCCGCCGAAGTCCTGCACGATCGACTTCGGGCCGAGCCCGCCCTCCTCGAACGCCGTGGCGTAGACGTAGAGCTTGAACGACGAGCCTGGCTGGCGCCGCGCATGCGAGGCGCGGTTGAACTGGTTCTCCTCGTAGTCGACACCGCCCACCAGCGCCCGCACCGCGCCATCCGGCTCCATCGACACCACCGCGCCGGTGAAGGGATTGATGCTGCCCCGCTGCCGCGGCGCGCCCGGCACCGTGCCCGTCTGGCGCAGCGTGTTGATCAGCGCCTCCTGCGCCAGCTGCTGCAGCTCGAGATCGACCGTGGTGCGGGCCGTCAGCACGTACTGCCCCCGGCCCTCCGCGATGCGCTGCACCTCCTCGAAGGCCCAGTCGAGGAACCAGTCGGGTGAATGCGTCGGCCGCGTCTCGATGGTCTTGGCCGGGTTGAGGCGCGCCACCGCGACCTGCCCCGCAGTCATGTAGCCGGCCTCGACGAGGTTGTTGAGCACCTCGTTCGTGCGGGCGCGGGAGGCGGGTAGGTTGATGTGCGGGGCGAATTTCGAGGGCGCCTTGAACAGGCCGGCGATTACGGCCGCTTCCGCAAGATTGATCTCGCGAACGGACTTGCCGAAATAGAACTGCGAGGCCGCCTCCACCCCGACCGCACCGCCGCCGAGATAGGCGCGGTCGAAGTACATCTTGAGGATCTGGCGCTTGGTGAAGCGGGTCTCGAGCAGGAACGACAGGAACAGCTCCTTGAGCTTGCGCTCGAAGGACCGCTCGGAGGACAGGAACAGGTTCTTGGCGAGCTGCTGCGTCAGCGTCGAGCCGCCCTGCACGACCTCGTTGGCGCGCGCGTTCTCGATCAGCGCCCGCATGGTGCCGAGCACGTCGACACCGAAATGCTCGAAGAAGCGGCGATCCTCGGTGGCCAGCGTCGCCTTGATCAGCGTATCGGGGATCTCGGCGAGCGGCACCGAGTCGTTGTGCAAGAGCCCGCGCGATCCGATCTCGACGCCGTTGCGGTCGAGGAACTTCACGGCGAACTTGCCCTGCAGGAACTTGCCCTCGTCGAACTCGTTGAAGGCCGGCAGCGCCAGCACGAACATCACGGCGAGGCCGCCGACCCCGATCGTCATGCCCTCGGAAACGATCTCGTTGAGGATGCGCTGCCAGCCCGTGAGCCGGAATCGGGCGGCGAAGGTCGTCAGCGCGTTCCAGCGATCCTTCAGGCCTTCCCAGGTCGCATTGAGGGAGGAATCGATCCACGCATCGATGCCCAGCCAGTCGATCAGGCGCCGCCGTCCGCCCTGTCTGAAAAACCACTCGTGCACGAGCCCTCGGCCTCTTGTCTCTGGCAACCCCGCCGGCTGACAACCGCCACCGGCGCGCTGCCGCGGATTATACTCGAGTTGGCACTATGCGAGCCGCTGCATCGTCGGTCGGGCTCGCCGGCGCGCGCCGACTCGAGCCCCTCCACAGGCGATGGCCTCGGCCTACCCTATGGCATGCGGCGGCCGCGCCGCAAGGCGCCAGGCCGGTCCCGCGCACGTTTCTCGGCGCCACTGTGGATTGCCGTCGGCGGCCGCCAACAGTCTCTTGATCCAGCGCGCTTTCTCGCAGCGCAAATCAGCGTTACAAGAAGCCCGCGGACGACGAGGCGCGCATGGCGAGACACGGGATGATGGATCTCAGGCCGAACCGGTCGCTGCGGGCATGCGCCTGCGCCGCTGCCATTGCGGTGGCCCTGAGCCTGCTTTCCGCCCCGCCGCGGCTCGCGTTCAGCGCCGACGACGGCCAGGCGCAGAAAGCGCGCGACGCCTCCGCCCTCCTCGTGCGCGGCAACATCGACCAGGCCATCGGGCTGTTCACGGAGGCCCTCGAGGATCGCACGTTGCCGAACGACCGGCGCGCGACGCTCTACAACGACCGCGGCGTGGCGCAGGCGCGGCAGAGCCGGCACCGGGAGGCGATCGAGGACTTCAATCGCGCCATCCAGCTCTACCCGGAGTTCGCCGCCGTCTACAACAACCGCGGCAACGTGCTGCTGGGCATCGGCGCCGCCAAGGAGGCGATCAAGGATTTCGACCGCGCCATCGCGCTGGCGCCGGGCTACGCCGCCGCCTTCTCCAATCGCGCCGGCGCCTACATCAGCCTCGGCCAGGCCGACAAGGCGCTGGCCGACTACGCGCGTGCCATCGAGCTGACCCCGACCAGCACCGCCGCCCTCAACGGCCGGGGCCGCGCCCACCTTGCCGCCTACCGCCCCTACGCCGCCATCCGCGACTTCACCCGCGCCGTCGGCACCGACCAGCGTTTCGGCCCCGCCTACAGGAGCCGCGGCGAGGCCAAGCTCGCCGTCGACCTCTACGACGGCGCCATCGAGGACTTCAGCCGCGCCATCGGCCTTGAGCCGCGCAACGCCGAGACCTATGCGCTGCGCGGGGCGGCCTATCTCGAGGCCGAGAACTGGCCCGCCGCGATCAAGGATTTCACGACCGCGATCGAGATCGTGCCGGCCCAGGCCGGCTTCTACGCGCTGCGGGGCCTGGCGCACGCCAAGGCCGATGCCATCGACGACGCTCTCAACGACCTTGCCAAGGCCATCGAGCTCGATCCGAAGGCCGCGCTCGCCTACGCCTACCGGTCATGGATCTATCGCCTCCAGAAGGAGCTGGACCTCGCCATTCGCGAGGCCGAGCGTGCCCTCAAGCTCGATCCCGAGAGCCCCGAGGGCCATTGGGCCCGCGGCGAGGTCAATGCCGCGGTGGGGCAATCCGATCAGGCGGCCGCCGACTACCGCCGCGCCGTCGAGCTCGGCATGCGCCTCAAGGATGCGCAACGCGCGCTCAACCGGCTGGGCCTCGCCCCCTTCTCGGGTGGCGCCGAGGTGCCCGGCGCCGGCCGCGAGGGCTGGCGCGTCCACCGGCAGGGCCGCCAGTTCGTGGCCCTGAGCGACAACTATCCGCGGCTGCGCATCAATCTCGAGATCATCGGCGACGAGCTGCCGCAGATCCTCGACTGGCAGGTGAAGGCGCCGCCCTTCGACGGCATCGGCGTCCTCGTGTTCCGGGCGGGAACCATCCAGACGCCCCGTGGCCCGGAGGCGGTCGAGCATGCGGCCATCGTCGACCTCACCAACGCCACCGTGGTCTCCGTGCAGGTCAATCGCCAGGGGCCGCGCCAGGCCCGCTGGACCTGGGAGGAGGGCCGCGTGCTCGTGGCCAGCGCCGACGGCACCACGGACGAGTTGCAGCTCCGCCAGATCAAGCCGAAGGAGCCGCCGCCGCCCAAGCGCAACCCCGAGGCCTACAAGAAGCCCCTCAACATTTTCGAGCTGCTGTTCAAGTTCAAGTTCTGATCGCCGCGCCCATTTCGGCGCGCGCCATAACGGAATGTTTGCCAGCCCTTAAGCGTTCCGAAGCGAGCTTTACCGTAGGCTGATGGGATCATTCCCGAGGCCCACGGAACTCAGCCATGTTGCGCCCCAGACCTCGCCTCTTTGCCGTCGTCGGCCTGTTGCCCATGGTCCTCGGGACCGATGCCGGCCAGGCACCCTCGGCCGAAGCCCATACGCCAGCGTCGCTGGCCAAGTCCGGCCCGCCGCCGCTGACCGCGCGATCCGCCAGCGAGAAGGTCGCGGACATCCCCGGCGTCACCTATCCGCGCTCCGCCCCGCCCGACCTCGTCGCGCCCGACCTGCCGCGGGAGAGCGAGGAGGCGGGCCCGCGCGCCGAGCCACAGGCCGAGCCCGAGCCGGCGATCGTTCCCGCATCCGAGCCCGCCCCTGCCCCGCCGCTGAAGACCGAGACCCCCGTTGTCTCGCTCAGGCTCGAGGTCGACCTCGCCGAGCAGCGCCTGACCATCATCGAGGGCGAGGAGACGCGGCACGTGTGGCCGATCTCGTCCGGCCGCGCCGGCTACGCCACCAAGACCGGCACCTTCCGGCCGAAGTGGGCCTCCCGCATGTGGTACTCGCGCCAGTACGATCTGGCACCGATGCCGCACGCCGTCTTCTTCAATGGCGGCACCGCATTCCATGCCACCTCTGCCACGCATCTCCTGGGCCGACCCGCCTCGCACGGCTGCATTCGGCTGGCCCCGCAGAACGCACGGCTTCTCTATGGGCTGGTGCATCGCCACGGCTACGCCAAGACGGAGATCAGGGTCTTCGGCAGCGCCAAAGTGGCAGGTCCCGCCACCCGCAAGGGCCGCGGCATCGCCGAGCGGCGCCCGCGCGCCCCGGAGAACGCCAGCAATTCACCCTTCGGCGCCTGGCCGTTCTTCTGAAAGCACTGGTTTTTGAGCAATCTAGGCTTTGCCTTGCTCAGCAATTGCGCGCCTTCCCGGCGTTACAAGCGCCCCCTAAGATGCTAGAAGGTTGGCGCTCTCCGTGAGCCTCAGCGGTCAGGACGGCGGCCGCACCCCTGGTCCACCTGACGCAGCACCAAGGGACGATCTGGCTGGCCGTAGCGGTCAATTGGTAGCTGATGCACACCCTCCGGGAACGTCTTGTCTCCTGCTTTCGAGGCCCCGTGCCTGCCCGGGCGGTCCTGCTGTCGGCAAGTCTTGCGATCGCAAGCCTCGGCGCCGGCTGCAACGACCGCTCAGCGGCCCAGACCAAGGCAGCGCCCGAGCCGCCCGTGGTCAGCGTCTCGCGCCCCGCCGAGCAGGAGCTCACCGACTGGGACGAGTACACCGGCCGCTTCGACGCGGTCGAGTACGTCGAGATCCGGGCCCGCGTCTCGGGCTACCTGACCGAGATCGCCTTCAAGGACGGCCAGGAGGTCAAGAAGGGCGACAAGCTCTTCATCGTCGACCAGCGCCCCTTCGAGCGGGCCCTCGAGCAGGCTGAGGCCGAGCTTTTCGCGGCGCGCACCAAGGTCGAGAACGCCAACCTCGACGTCGATCGCGGCAAGCCGCTCGTCGAGACCCGCATCATCTCGCCCAAGACCTTCGACGACCGCATGAACCTGCTGCGCGATGCGCAGGCGTCCGTGCGCGTGGCGGAGGCCAAGGTCAAGTCGGCGGAGCTCGACCTTTCCTTCACCACCATCACCTCGCCCATCACCGGCCGCACGAGCCGCACGCTGGTATCGGCCGGCAACTGGATCAGCGCCGGCAACGTCAGCGGCTCCACCCTGCTGACCACGATCGTCAGCCAGAGCCCGATCTACCTCTACTTCGACCTCAGCGAGAACAACTACATCAAGTACAAGCGCCTCGCCGAGCGCGGCGTCGAGGGCAGCGCTGCCGAGGTCGGCGCCTCGATCCGCATCGCGCTCGCCGACGACAAGGGTTTCCCCTATTCTGCCCGCCTCAACTTTCTCGACAACCGGCTCGACCAGGGCACCGGAACCCTGCGCGCGCGCGCCCTCGTCGCCAACGACACGGGGCTGTTCTCCCCCGGCATGTTCGCGCGCGTGCGCATCGCGGGCTCGCCGCCCTACACCGGGCTGCTGCTTCCCGAGAGCGCCATCGGCACCGACCAGACCTCCAAGTACGTGCTCGTGGTCTCCGACGACGGCACCGTCTCGCGCCGCAACGTGACGCTCGGCCCCTTCATCGATGGACGCATGCGCTCGATCCGCGAAGGCGTCGCGGCCAGCGACTGGGTCGTCACCAACGGTCTGCAGCGCGCCCGCCCGGGCGGCAAGGTGCAGGCCAAGCGCGTGAGCCTCACGGTGTCGGAGGCGCAGACCCCGCCCGGCGTCGTCACCAAGCGCTGACCGCTTCGGGGCCGCAACGGCAGCAGGATCGAGACCAATGCCGATCAGCCAGTTCTTCATCTCGCGGCCGATCTTCGCGATCGTGCTGTCGACGTTCATCACCATCGTCGGCGCCATCGCCTACGTCGGCCTCGGCGTCACGCAGCTTCCCGAGATCGTCCCCCCCACCGTCACCGTCACGACGAGCTATCCCGGCGCCACCGCACAGACCGTGGCCGACACCGTCGCCGCCCCCCTCGAGCAGGAGATCAACGGCGTCGAGGGCATGATCTACATGTACTCGCAGGCCACCGCCGACGGAAACCTGTCCCTCACCGTCACCTTCGACGTCGGCACCGACATCGACCGGGCGCAGGTGCTGGTGCAGAACCGCGTGGCGACCGCGACCGTGCGCCTGCCCGACGAGGTCCGCCGCTCCGGCGTGACCGTGCGCAAGCGCTCCCCGGACCTGCTGCTGACCGTGCATCTCCTGTCGCCCGACCGCACCTACGACCAGGTCTACCTGTCCAACTACGGCGTGCTCAACGTTCGCGACAAGCTGTTGCGCCTCTACGGTGTCGGCGACGTGACCCTGTTCGGCGTGCGCGAGTACTCCATGCGCATCTGGCTCAATCCAGAGCTCGTCGCGGCCCGCAACCTCACGGCCGAGCAGGTGCTGGAGGCGCTGCGCGCCCAGAACGTGCAGGTTGCCGGTGGAAAGCTCGGCGAGCCGCCGAGCGATCTCGGCGGCGCCTTCCAGGTGTCGCTGCAGATGAAGGGGCGGCTGCGCACCGCCGAGGAGTTCGAGAACATCGTCCTCAAGTCGGGCGAGGACGGACGCATCGTGCGCCTCAAGGACGTCGCCCGCGTCGAGATCGGCGCCCTCAACTACCTCACCAACGGATACGCCGACCGCAACCCCGCCGTGATCATGATCATCGAGCAGCAGCCGGGCTCCAATGCCGTGCTCGCCGCCAACGGCATCAAGGCGGCGATGCAGGAGATCTCCAAGTCCTTTCCCAAGGGCCTGGAGCACCGCATCACCTACAATCCGACCGAGTTCGTCGAGGTCTCGATCAAGGAGCTCTATCACACCATCCTGGAGGCGGTGATCCTGGTGGTGCTCGTGGTGCTGCTGTTCCTGAAGACCTGGCGCGCCACCATCATTCCGGTGGTGGCGATCCCGGTCTCGCTCGTCGGCACCTTCGCGGTGATGCAGGGCTTCGGCTTCTCGCTCAACATGCTCACCCTGTTCGGCCTCGTGCTCGCCGTCGGCATCGTGGTCGACGACGCCATCGTCGTTGTCGAGAACGTCGAGCGCAAGCTGAAGGAGGGCCTCACGCCCGAGCAGGCCGCCCGCGTCTCCATGGACGAGGTCGGCGCCGCGCTGGTCGCGATCGCGCTGGTGCTCTCGGCCGTCTTCATCCCGACCGCCTTCGTCGGTGGCATCACCGGCCAGTTCTACCGTCAGTTCGCCGTGACCGTGGCGACCGCGACGCTCATCTCCATGGTGGTGTCGCTCACGCTGAGCCCCGCGCTCGCTGCCAGGCTGTTCCGTCCGCACGCCGCGCACGACGCGCACACCTCCCGCCTCATGGCCCCGGTGCATCTCTTGTTCGGTCTCTTCGACAGGCTGTTCGACGCCTTGGCTGTTGCCTACGGCGGATTGGTGCGCGCACTTGCCCGGGTTTGGGGTCTCCTGTTGCTCGTCTACATCGGCCTCATCGTCTTCGCGGTCTGGTTCGTCGCCGGCCTGCCGACGGGCTTCATTCCGGCCCTCGACCGCGCCATCCTGATCGTGTCCATCCAGCTCCCGCCCGGCGCCTCCATCGGCCGCACCGACGCCGTCGTGCGCCGCGTCATCGACATCGCGCTCGGCACGCCGGGCGTGAAGTACTCTAACGGCTACACCGGCCGCAGCGGCGCCACCTTCTCCGCCGCGACCAATGCCGGCATGTTCTTCCTCGTCCTCGACGATTTCCTCGAGCGCGCCAAGAAGGGCCAGACCGCGCAGCGCGTCGCGGCCGATCTGCGCAGGCGCCTGGGCGAGGTGGAGGAGGCGCAGGCGTTCGTCTTCATCCCGCCGCCGGTGCGCGGCATGGGCGGCTCGTCTGGCTTCTCCATGCGCCTGCAGGACACGCAGGGCCTGCCGCCGGCCGACTTCGCCCGGATCGGGCAGGAGTTCATCGCCGAGGCGAACCGCACCCCGGGCCTCGCCAACGTATTCACGACATTCTCGGCCGTGACGCCGCAGATGTTCGTCGACGTCGACCGCGACAAGGCGCAGATGCTGCGCGTGCCCATCACCTCGATCTTCGAGGCCATGCGCATCTACCTGGGCTCGGCTTACGTCAACGACTTCAACATGTTCGGGCGCACCTATCGCGTCACGGCCCAGGCCGACAGCGCGTTCAGGCTCGACCCGCAGAACATCTCCAAGATCCGCGTCCGCTCCACCACCGGCGACATGGTGCCGCTCGGCAGCCTCGTCACCTTCCAGGAGGTTGCAGGCCCCGAGCGCGTGCCGCGCTACAACCTGTTTCCGACCATCGAGATCCAGGGCGCGGGCGCCGCCAACGTCAGCTCCGGTCAGACGCTCGACATCATGCGGCGACTGGCGCTCGAGAAGCTTCCGCCCGGCGTCACGTACGAGTGGACCGACCTCTCCTATCAGGAGGCCAAGGCCGGCAGCACGGGCTACTACATCTTCCTGCTGAGCGTGCTGTTCGTCTTCCTTGCGCTCGCCGCCCAGTACGAGAGCTGGACGCTGCCTATCGCCATCCTGCTCATCGTGCCCATGTGCCTGCTCTCGGCCGCCTTCGGCGTCTGGCTGCACGGGCGCGAGATCAACATCCTCACCCAGATCGGCTTCGTGGTGCTGATCGGGCTCGCCGCCAAGAACGCGATTCTCATCGTCGAGTTCGCCAAGCAGCTCGAGGAGGAAGGCAAGGACACGGTGACGGCCGCAGTGGAGGCGTGCAAGCTGCGGCTCAGGCCCATCCTGATGACGTCGCTCGCCTTCACCCTCGGCGTCGTGCCGCTCTACGTTGCCGTCGGCGCCGGCGCCGAGATGCGCGTCGCGCTGGGCACGGCCGTATTCTGGGGCATGATCGGCGTGACGCTGTTCGGCCTCATCTTCACACCCGCCTTCTACGTGATGGTGCGGCGCGTGTTCAAAGGCGGCGTTGCCCGGCGCGGCGGCGCGCCCGCCCCCGCCGGGCCTGGCCTGCAGCCGGCCGAGTAGGCAGCCTCAGGCCCGCCCCTCGGGCTTGGTCTCCGCGGCCTCTTGCGGCTTCAGGTAGTGGGCGTAGACGTGCATGTAGTCGGCGATGTCGAGCCTCGCGACGCCCGGCACGCTCACCAGGCGCGAGACGTGGGTGCCATCCGCCTCCAGCAGGTGCTCCACGTATCCGGGCTCCTTCGTCCCGTAGCGCGGCTGCTTGTCGTCGGGAATGACGAAGGCCGTCGACGGCGCCCACACGTGCTCCGAGCCCTGATGCCGACGCGCGAAGTACTGGTGCACATGGCCCGATGCAACGAGCGTCGGCGTCACCCCGCCGAAGGCCTTGAGCAGCTCGGCCCGCGGCCCCGGATTGACGAACCGCCCACCGACCACGTCCTCGTCCGCCGACAGGTGGAACAGCGGCTTGTGCACGAGCAGCGCGACGGGCGTCGCGCCTGCCGTGCCGACGGTCTCGGCGACGAAGCGCAGTTGCGCGTCCGCGCATGGCAGCCCGCTGCCGAGGATCTGCGCGTTGATTGCGACGATGCGCCAGCCGCCCGCGTCGAGGCACCAGTAGTCCGGCCCGAAGTGGCTCACATACACAGCCCGCCGCGCCTCGCTCACGACCGGGTGGCCCGCAGGTGCCGGCGTATCGGCGCCCTCGCCCAGGTCGTGGTTGCCGGGCAGGTAGCGGACGGGCGCCTCGATCAGCCCGTGCAGCCGCCGCGCCTCGGCGAGGTCATCCTCAACGGCTGCGCCGTCGAGCGACATGTCCCCGCTGTTGACCACGAGGTCCGGCCTCGAGGCGTTCACGTGCGCTGCAACGCCTGCAAACCCGGGTACGAAATCGGGCTTTGCCGCACCGAGGTGCGTATCCGAGATCTGGGCGATGCGGAAGGTCATAGCGAATGCAAGCCTAGCCCGCCGGCGTGACAAGACCTTGACGGGGCACGCGAGACGCCGCAGCCGCACCAAGCCTGCCTGTTGCTTGCCCCATTGTCGTGCTCTAGCCGTCGGATGCGACCGAGGGAGATCCCGTCATGCTGCACTGTGCCCGTCTTCTCGCGCCATTTGCCGCCGGCCTCGTGGCGCTCTGCCTCGGCGTGCCGGCGCAGGCGGCCAAGCGGGTGGCCCTCGTCATCGGCAACGCGGCCTACGAGCGCGCGGGCCCCCTTGCCAATCCGGGCAACGACGCCCGCGACATCGCCCAGGCCCTGACCGATCTCGGCTTCGAGACCATCCTCGGGCTCGACCTGAGCAAGCGCGATTTCGACGGTAAGGTGCGCGACTTCTCGCGGGCGCTGTCGGGCGCCGACGCGGCCCTGCTGTTCTACGCCGGGCACGGCCTCCAGGTGGCCGGCCGGAATCATCTCGTCCCCATCGACGCCCAGCTCCAGAGCGAGCGCGATCTCGACTTCGAGGCCGTGTCGCTCGACTTCGTGCTGCGCCAGATGGAGCTCGGCCGCGAGGGCAAGACCAACATCGTCATCCTCGACGCCTGCCGCGACAATCCGCTGGCCCGCAATCTCGCGCGCAGCATGGGCACGCGCTCGGCCGGCGTGGGCCAGGGCCTCGCCCAGGTGCAGACGGGCGTGGGCACCTTCATCGCCTACTCGACCCAGCCCGGCAACGTCGCCCTGGACGGTGCGGAGCGCAACTCGCCCTTCACCACCGCATTCGTCAAGGCGCTGCGGGAGCCTGCGCGGCCCTTGAACGCGCTGATGACCGAGGTGCGCAAGGGCGTTCTCACCGCCACGGCGGGCCGCCAGGTGCCGTGGGATCACTCCTCACTGGTGGAGGATTTCTACTTCCGTGCCGCGGCACCGGGAAGCATCCCGCCGCGGCCGACCCCTGCCGACGGCGATGCCGCCGCCATGCAGGAGCGGCTGAGGAAGCTCGAGACGGAGCTGGCCCGCAAGACCGACCAGGACCAGACCGTGCGCCTCGTCGAGATCACCAACCTGAAGGAGCGGGTGCGCCGGCTCGAGGCCGACAACAAGGCCGACCAGCAGCGCATCTTCGACGTCTATCGCAAGGCGGGCGCGGCCGACGACCGCGCCAGCATCAGCCGAGAGGTCGGCGCCATCCAGGTGCAGATGGCCCGCCGCAGCCAGGAGCTGCGGTCCCTGCGCGACAACATCGGCAGGCTCGAGGCCGATGCGGGCATCGCGCCGCCGGCTGAGGGCACGGCCCGCAATTGAACGCGGGCCGGGTCCGGACCCGACCGCGGCTCAGAACGCGAGCGGCACCGCCCGCACCACCTGCGGCAGCGCCCGCACCTTGCCGAGCACCTCCGCGCTCACCGGCTCGTCGGTCGCCACCACGCAGATGGCGTCTCCCCCTGGCCTGTCCCGGCCGAGGTTGAAGGTCGCGATGTTCACGCCCGCGTCGCCCATCACCGCGCCGAAGCGGCCGATGAAGCCCGGCTTGTCCGCATTGCGCACGAACAGCATGTGCGGGCTGAGCTCGAACTCCATGTTGATGTCGCGCACCTGGATCACGCGTGGCCGGCCGTCGGAGAACACCGTGCCGGCGATGGCGCGGTCGTATTTCTCGGTCCGCACCGTGAGGCGCAGGTAGCTCTCGAAGGCGCCGTCCTGTCCCCGCGTTGTCTCCTCGAGCATGATGCCCCGCTCCCGGGCGTTGGCCGCGGCCGAGACCATGTTGACGTCGGACAGCAGGGGCCGCAGCACGCCGGCGAGCGCCGCAGCGCTCAGCGGCTTGGTGTTGAGATTCGCCACCTCGCCCGCATATTCGATGTGGATCGACTTGATGCTGCTCTCGGTGAGCTGGCCGGCAAAGGAGCCGAGCTGCTCGGCGAGCTTCACCCACGGCTTCAGGCGCGGCGCCTCCTCCGCGGTGATGTTGGGGAAGTTTATGGCGTTGGTGATGGCGCCCTTGAGCAGGTAGTCCGACATCTGCTCGGCCACCTGCAGGGCGACGTTCTCCTGCGCCTCGCTGGTGGCCGCGCCGAGGTGCGGCGTGCAGATCACGTTGGCGAGGCCGAACAGCGGGCTCTCCTTCGCAGGCTCCACCTCGAACACGTCGAAGGCGGCACCCGCCACGTGGCCCGCACGGATGGCCTCCGCCAGCGCCCGCTCGTCGACCAGACCGCCGCGCGCGCAATTGACGATGCGCACGCCGGGCTTCATGCGCGCGATCGTCTCCGCGTTGAGCACGTTGCGCGTCTTGTCGGTGAGCGGCGTGTGCAGGGTGACGAAATCGGCGCGCCGCAGCAGGTCCTCGAGCTCGACCTTCTCGACGCCCAGCGCCAGGGCCCGCTCCTCCGACAGGAACGGATCGTACGCGATCACCTTCATCTTGAGGCCGATGGCGCGGTCGGCCACGATCGAGCCGATGTTGCCGCAGCCGAACACGCCGAGCGTCTTGTTGTAGAGCTCGACGCCCATGAACTTGGACTTCTCCCACTTGCCGGCCTGGGTCGAGCGGTCTGCCGCCGGAATCTGGCGGGCCAGCGCCATCATCATCGCCATCGCGTGCTCGGCCGTCGTGATGGAGTTGCCGAAGGGCGTATTCATCACGATGATGCCCTTGGCCGTCGCGACCTTTACGTCGATGTTGTCGACCCCGATGCCGGCGCGGCCGATCACCTTCAGGCTCTGCGCCGCGGCGATCACCTTCTCCGTCACCTTCGTCGCCGAGCGCACGGCGAGGCCGTCGTAGTCCTTGATGATGCGTTGCAGCTCCTCCTTGGCGAGGCCTGTCTTCACGTCGGCGGCGACGCCGCGCTCCTTGAAGATGGCAACCGCGGCGGGCGAGAGGTCGTCGGCGATGAGGACGCGGGGGGCCGTCTGTGAGGCCATGTCGTGCTCCCTTGGGATGCGAGGATGGGATCGCGCTGCCTGCGGGGGCCTGTGCGTGAGCCGCGGCAGCGGGTCGTGTCGGATGGCGGTCTGCTGCTGCGCCCGCAGGGCCGGGCGCAGCAGGAATGCCTCAGGCTGCCTTCGCGAGCGCGCCCTTGCACTCCGTGAACGCCCAGTCCAGCCAGGGCGTGAGCGCCTCGATGTCCGAGGTCTCGATCGTTGCCCCGCACCAGATGCGCAGGTGCGGCGGCGCATCGCGGTGGCCCGCCACGTCGAAGGCCGCCTTCTCCTTGGCGAGCAGGCTCTCGATGCTCTTCACGAAGGCGCGCTGGTCGTCCAGCGGCAGCTTGGCGATCGCCGGATCGGTGATCTTCAGGCACACCGAGGTGTTGGAGCGCGTCGCGGGGTCGACGGCGAGGCTCGCCAGCCATCCGGCCTTCTCGGCCCATGCGTAGAGCGCGCCGGCATTGGCAGTGCTCCGGCGCATGAGCTCCGGCAGGCCGCCGATGCGCTCGGCCCAGGCGAGCGCGTCGAGATAGTCCTCGAGCGCCAGCATCGAAGGCGTGTTGATGGTCTCGCCCTCGAAGATGCCGGCGTTGAGCTTGCCGCCCTTGGTCATGCGGAACACCTTCGGCAGCGGCCAGGCCGGCGTGTGGCTCTCCAGCCGCGCAATGGCCCGCGGCGACAGGATCAGCATGCCGTGCGCGGCCTCCCCGCCCAGCACCTTCTGCCAGGAGAAGGTGAGCACGTCGACCTTGGCCCAGTCGATGGCCTGCGCGAAGGCGGCCGACGTGGCGTCGACGAACGTCAGCCCGGCGCGGTCGGCCGGAATGAAGTCGCCGTTGGGCACGCGCACGCCCGAGGTGGTGCCGTTCCAGGTGAAGATCACGTCGCGGGAGAAATCGATCGCGGTCAGGTCGGGAAGATGGCCGTACTCGGCCTTCATCACCCGCACATCCTTCAGCTTCAGCTGCTTGGCGATGTCCGTGACCCACCCCTCGCCGAAGCTCTCCCAGGCCAGCGCATCGATCCCGCGCGCGCCCAGCATCGACCACATGGCCATCTCGAACGCGCCCGTGTCGGAGGCCGGGACGATGCCGCACACGAACCCCTCGGGCACGCCGAGGATCTGCTTCGTCTTGTCGATGGCGAGCTTGAGACGCGCCTTGCCCTCCTTCGCCCGATGCGAGCGGCCGAGGAAGGCGTTGCCGAGGCTGTCGAGGGACCAGCCGGGGCGCTTGGCGCAGGGGCCGGACGAGAAATGCGTATTGACCGGCCGCTTGGCCGGTTTGGTTGTGGTCATGTCGCTACCCTTCCAGATAGTTGCGCCTCGGTGGGGAGGCGTGGCCCGCGCCGCTTATCCCGGAGGGCGTGGGAAATGTCAACGCTGGCACCGCTTCTCCTCCCGGCATCGCCATCCGGCCCTCATGCTGCGTCGCAACAGTCCTCCAGGACCCGCAATCCGACCTGGAGGGGCTCCGGGCATCCGGTCCGCTCAACAAAGTTTGACCGGGGGCATACCCCCTCGCTCCGGCCAAATCGCTCCCTATGTTATGTTCGGCGCAGTCTGCTTTGCCGGTGCGCCGGGTTTCGCCTCGGCGCCCGCGCCGTGTCCCGCCGTCGTCCCACGCGAGACGACTTGCAACGCTCGATGGAGAGAAAAGTGTCGATCAGACTATTGGCAGCTGCCGGGTTCCTGGGCCTGACGCTCGGCCTCACCGCAATGCAACCCGCCCACGCCGAGACGGCCCTCGACGGGTCCTGGAGCGGCGGTGGCACGGTGACCTTCCCGTCCGGCGCGGTGGAGAAGGCCAGTTGCCGCGCCACCTACCGGCGCACCGGCAGCGGCTACACCATGAGCGGCGTCTGCGCGTCGCCCTCCGGCCGCGCCGCCCAGACGGCGCAACTGCGCAAGGTCGGCGCCAACAGCTATTCCGGCCGGTTCTACAACGAGGAGTTCGACATCTCGGGCAGCATCCACGTCACCATCAGCGGCAACGCCCAGTCCGTGCGCCTTTCGAGCCCGAGCTCCGGCGCCGCCGCCAACATCCACCTGCGCCGGTAGCGGGCTGACCGGCCGTTCCCGACCGGGTGGGGAGACGGCCCCGCAATCGATCAGCGCTGCCTGGATCTGCAGATGCCGCCGCGCACGCCCAACGCGCCGGCATCTGCGGCTCGCCACCACGCCCGCTCACGCGAATGCAAATCCCATGGTGCGGCCGTAATAGTAGAGGCCGCCGTCCTGCACGATCAGCGCCAGCGCGATATCGTCGTCGTGCACCGCGCCGGCCGCCTCGCGCGCATTGCGATGGGCGTGCTCGGCTCCGGCCGGCGTGATGAGCGTCACGTGCCGTGTCCACGGGAAGGTCTTGCCGCCGATCGTTGAGGTGCACCCGGCCTCCCGCAGCGCCAAGACGATCGCAGCCGCGTTGTGGCGATGCGCGCGTTGTGCTTCCCCGGGCCGGACCGCATTGAGCGTCAGCGTCATCGACGGCAGGCAGGTACCGAGCGCCTCCGTGCGCTCCGTGCACATGAACAGCGCGCGCCCCGCCGTCTCCGGCGTCATCGGCCGATCATAGAGCGCCCGCAGCTCTCTTGCGACATCGTCGGCCCGGAAGTGCGTGGCCTCGATCGGCGCGCGGGCGCCGAGCTCCGGCCGCACGCCTTCGAAGGCCAGCGTCGGCTCGTCGGTCGTCACCCAGAGCACCGCGTCCTCGTCCGCCCGCCAGGTCGAGGCGATCCCGCCCGGCAGGGCGAGCATGTCGCTCTCGCCCCAGCGCACCACCTCGCGGCCGCGCGCGAGCGATCCCGTCCCGCGCAGCACCGCCCACAGCTCGCCGCTGGCTGCGAGCGTGCACGCCAGGCTCTCCCCCTTCCGCACGCGCGCGTAGCGCGTCAGCATGAACGGCGTCGTTGCCAGGTAGGCCGTGCCGAGCACATGCCCATGGTCCAGCGCGACGAAGCCCGTCGGCGTCTCGTCGGCGAACGCCTGTTGCATCTCGGCCTCGAAAGCCAAGGGCTCGATCGGCCGCCGCTTGATGTTGAAGCCCCTCTCGACGGGCACGTACCGCGCGCGCTGCGCATGGATCGACATGGGCGCCTTCCTCCGGCTGTCTCGCGGGCCGTGGCCCTCACAACGCCATGAACCCGCCGTCCGTGCACAGCACGTGCCCAACGACGAACGAGGCGGCGTCCGATGCGAGCCACGCCACCGCCTCCGCAACCTCCTCCGGCTGGCCCATCCTGCGAATTGGCAGGCCCGCGGCGACCGCGCTCATGTCCATGATCTTCGAGGCGAGCATCATGTCGGTGACGACGCGTCCGGGCGCAATCGCGTTGATGCGCACGCCCTTCTCCGCGTATTCCATCGCCGCCGAGCGCGTCAGGGAGATGAGCGCGGCCTTCGAGGCGGAGTAGAGAGCGAGGCCGGGATTGGGGTTGCGCAACCCGCTCACCGACGTATTGACCACGATCGCGCCCGCGCCCTGCCGCGCCATGGCACGGATCTGGTGCTGCAGCGACAGGTAGACGGCCCGCAGGTTGGTATCGAAGACGCGGTCGTAGAGGCCGCTGTCCTGGTCGGCGATCGGCGCACGCGGCTCCTGAAAGCCGGCGTTGTTGAAGGCGACGTCGATACGCCCGTGCGCGTCGAGGATGCCCTGATGCAGCGTCGCGATCTGCTCCGCGCTCGTCACGTCGGTTTGCACGAACTGCCCCGCCGCACCGATCGCTGCCAGCTCGGCCACCGCCGCAGCCCCCTCCGCCTGCCGGCGTCCAGCCAGGACGACGGTAGCGCCGCGTCTGCCGAATGCCATCGCCGCCGCGCGGCCGATCCCTCGCGTGCCGCCGGTGACCAGGACGATCTTGCCCTTGAAATCCTGCATCTGACCCTCGCTCATGCGACCACCTGGGCACGCTCGATGATCGCGCGCTGCCCCATGCCTGCCGGCAGGCAGCCGAAGGCGGCGCCGCCGTCGCCGTCGAGCCGCGTGGCGCAGAAGGCGTCGGCGACCGCCTGCGGCGCGTGACGGATGAGAAGGCTCGCCTGCAGGGCAACGGCCATCCTCTCGACGATGCGGCGCGCCCGCGCCTCGTGCTCCTCGGCCTTGCGCAGCTCGGCCTCCAGCCGCGCCACGGCCCTGTCGAGCCGCTTGTCGCCGCCCTTGGCGACCCCGATCTCGTCGAGCAGAGCTGAGACACTGGTCGGGGTCTTTGCCGCCGCGCGCAGCACGTCGAGCGCGATGATGTTGCCGCTGCCTTCCCAGATGCCGTTGAGCGGCGCCTCCCGATAGAGCCGTGCCATCGGCGCTTCCTCGATGTATCCGTTGCCGCCGTGGCACTCGAGCGCCTCGTGCACCACGCCCACCACCCGCTTGCAGTTCCAGTACTTGGCGACGGGCGTGGCGATGCGCACTAGCAGGGCTGCCGCCTCGCTGCCCGCTTCCTCGTCGTCGACGGCACGCGCCAGCCGGAAGGCGAGAAGCGTTGCCGCCTCCACCTCGAGCGCAAGATCCGCGATCACGTTCTGCATCACAGGCTGCGCGATCAGCGGCTTCTGGAACGCGCGGCGGCCGCTGGTGTGATGCACGGCCTCCGAGACCGCGCGCCGCATCAGCCCGGCCGAGCCGATCGCGAAATCGAGCCGCGTCAGGTGCGTCATCGCCAATGCGGCCTTGATGCCGTGCCCCTCCTCGCCGACGAGCCAGCCCACGGCCCCGCGATACTCGATCTCGCTCGAGGCATTCGACCTGTTGCCGCACTTGTCCTTCAGGCGCAGGATCTGGAGGCGGTTGCGCGATCCGTCCGGGAGCCACCCGGGCAGGAGGAAGCAACCCAGTCCGCGATCGGTCCGGGCCAGGGTGACGAACACGTCGCTGTGCGGCACGGAGAAGAACCACTTGTGGCCGTCGATGACGTAGGCCTCTCCCGGGCCCCGCCGCGCCGACGCGGGCCGGGCAACCGTCTGCGTCGCGCGCAGATCCGACCCCGCCTGCTTCTCGGTCAAGGTCATGCCGACGGTGCCGCCCGTCTTCTTGTGCATCGGCGCGACCGCCGCATCGTAGCGCGTCGAGAGCACGAAGGGCTCCCACACGGCCGCCAGCTCAGGTTGCAGCCGCAGCGCCGGGATGGCGGAGTAGGTCATCCCGAGCGGACAGCAGATGCCGTTCTCGCCCTGGTTCCACAGGTAGGACAGCACGCCTCGCGCCACATGCGCGCCGGGCTTCCTAGCGGTCCACGACAGCGCGTGCGTGCCATGGCCGATCGCCAGCGACATCAGCTCGTGCCAGGCCGGATGGAACGCGACCTGGTCGACCCGGTGCCCGAAGCGGTCGTTGATCCTCAGCTCCGGCCCGTGCCGGTTCGCCTCCCTCGCCAGGTGCGCGACATGCGCGCTCGCAACGGTCCGTCCGGCATCGGTGAGCAGGTCCGACGCCCACCCGATGCCTTCCCGCGCCGCGATCTCCCGCATCAGCCGGTCGTCGGCGTAGGCGTTGTGCCCGACGAGCGCCGTCGCCTGGTTCGAGACCTCGTGCGTCGCGTAGCCGTCGGCCGCCTGCAGCGGCAGCCGCGAGAAGATTGCCGGTGCCTGGGGGCTTGGTCGGTTCGTCATGCCTTCCTCTCCGCGGTGCCGATGCTGGCGCGCAGGCAGAACTGCGCGATCTGCTCGACGAGATAGCGATCGGCACGCGCGCCGGTGCCCTTGCTCGGCGCCAGCGGGCCGACCAGCGCCTCCATGAACGCGCCGACGATGCAGGCCGCCGCCACCGCCGGATCGAGGCGGGGAAACGCGCCGCGCATGATCCCCTCCCGCAGGATGCGCTCGAAGCAGTGCGCAAGCTGCGCCCGGTACTCGAGACGGACCGTCTCCACCTCCGGATCGACAGGCTCGGCGATCAGCGCGTACGCCAGCCGGCGGCCTTGCAGCGCCCGACTGGCGAAAGTCCGGATGGCCGCGGTCAGCTTCTCGACCGGCGCCTCGTCACTCTCCACGATCGCCCGCACCACGCCGACCTCGTGCGCGGAGACCGTCGCCACGATCTCCGCGCACAGCTCCGACTTGGAGGCCCAATGGCGATACACGCTTCCCGTGGCGACGCCGCTCCTGAGGGCGACGTGGTCGACCTGGGCCGCCGCCCAGCCGCCGTCAGCGACGAGCTCGCGCGCCGCGCGCAGGATGCGCTGCCGCTTGTCGGCGAGACGCTTGGTCGCCCGTTCTGTGCGCCTGTATGCCATGCCCCGGCCCCGGAGGACGCCGCCAAGTTATGAACCGCGGTTCACATCAGAAGGAATGAACCCGAGTTCACACCCCGCTGTCAAGCCGCACCGCGCTCCGCAACGTGCGCCCGGCGCCGATGCAGGCGGGACTGAGCAGGCAGATCCGGAGGGGGCCGGCTCTGCCGGCAGCGTCGCGGCGCGGGCGCCGGGGCAGCCGTCCGCTTGCGACGCGCAGACGCCGAGGATGTCCGGCGCGACGCGCGCAGGACAGATGGTCAGACAGCCTCGGCAGCGGTCCAAGCGCGCTCACGCGCCCGGGGCGGATCCTCAGGCAGCGATATGCTGGCCGCCGTCGACGGGGATCACAGTCCCCGTGATGCGCTTTGCGGCGTCCGAGACGAGGAAGTGGGCGAGGCCGCCCACATCGGAGATCTCGGCAAGGTGCCGCTGGGGCGCACGGGCAGCCGCCTGGGCCAGAAGCTCGTCGAAGCGGTCGATGCCGCTGGCCGCCCGCGTCCGGATCGGACCGGGAGAGATGGCATGCACCCGGATGCCCTTGGGGCCCAGCTCCGAGGCCATGTAGCGCACGGCGCTTTCCAGCGCCGCCTTCACGGGCCCCATCAGGTTGTAGTGATCGACGACGCGGGCCGATCCATAGAACGTCACCGTGAGCAGCGTGCCGCCGTTGGGCATCAGCGGCTCGGCAAGCCGCGCCATGCGCACGAAGGAGTGACAGGACACCTCCATCGCCTGCACGAAACCCGCCGCGCTGCAGTCCACGACGCGCCCGTGCAGATCCTCGCGCGGCGCGAAGGCCACCGAGTGCAGCACGAAATCAATCCCTCCCCAGCTCTCGGCGAGGGTGCCGAACACCTTCTCGAGCGCACCGTCGTGGCGAAGGTCGCAAGGCAGGATGTGCGCGCATTGCAGCATCTCGCCGAGCGGCCGCACGTGCGGCTCGGCCTTCCCGTCGAGATAGGTGATGGCGAGCTGCGCTCCCGCATCGCGCAGGGCCCTCGCGCATCCGAAGGCGATCGACTGCGCGTTCGCGATGCCGACGATGAGCCCGCGCTTGCCGGCCAGATCGAACGGATCGGGACCATTGTCGTGCACCGTGACCGTCGGCAGTGCCGGGCGCGGCCGACGCACCTTCTCGGTCGGCGCCATCACCTCGGCCGTGCCGGTGATCACGCACTCGCCCCGCTGGTTCGTCAGGACGCATTCGAAGATGCAGGTATGATGCGCCGCCCGCTTCTCGCGCAGCGTGACCCGCGTGGTGATCTCGTCGCCGATCCTGACCGGCCTGCGAAAGCGCAGGTCCTGGCCGAGGTAGATGGTTCCCGGCCCGGGCAGCTGCGTGCCGAGCACGGCCGAGATCAGGGCTCCGCCCCACATCCCATGCGCAATCACCCCATGGAACTGGTCCCCCTCGGCGTACGCGGCGTCGAGGTGCGCGGGGTTGACGTCGCCCGACACCACCGCAAACAGCTCGATGTCCCTCTTGGACAGCGCCCGTGTCAGGCTGGCGCTGTCGCCGGCCGTGAGCTCGTCGAAGGTCCGGTTCTCGATCGGCGCGTGCGCGCTCACGGCAATGCTCATCCCAGCAGCCTCTCGCTGTCGTTCAGGCTTGGAAGACGTAGGATCCCGGCGCCGGCAGCAGCTTCGCATAGCCCGCCTCCGGCGCGCCCATGGCGGGCGGCGGGCAGCGCTCGGGGGAGCTCCTGGCCGCGAGCCAGCCGAACCATTCCGGCCACCACGATCCGTCCCGCTTCTGCGTCTGCTCCAGCCACGCGTCCGGGCTGACGTAGTGGCTCCCCGGCAGACGCGTGGCCATGCGGTAGTGGCGGTGGCGATGGCCCGGCTCCGAGACGATGCCAGCGTTGTGCCCACCGTTGGTGAGCAGGAACGTCAACTCGGCGTCCGTGAAGAGCGCGAGCTTGTACACCGAGCGCCAGGGCGCGATGTGATCGGTCTCGGTGCCGACGGCGAACACCGGGATATCGATGTCCTTGAGCGCCACGACCCGGCCGTCCACGGCATAGCGTCCGCCGCTGAGCCGGTTCTCCAGGAACAGCGCGCGCAGATACTCGGAGTGCATGCGGCAGGGCATGCGGGTCTTGTCCGCGTTCCAGGCCGTGAGATCCGTCACCGTCTCCCGCTCGCCCAGAACGTACGTCTTCATCGCGTGCGACCAGATCAGATCGCTCGATTTGAGCATGCGGAAGGCCGCCGCCATCTGCCCGCCGTCGAGATATCCCTTCTGCCACATCATGGCCTCGAGGGCCGCCACCTGGCTGGCGTCGACGAACAGCATCAGCTCGCCCGCCTCGCTGAAGTCGACCTGGGCTGCGAGCATCGTCATGCTGGCCAGCCGGCGATCGCCCTCGCGCGCCATGACCGCCGCCGCGATTGCGAGCAGTGTGCCGCCCAGGCAATAGCCCGCAGCATGCACCCGGGCCCCCGGAACGAGGCTGCCGATGACGTCGAGCGCCGCCAGCACGCCGCGGCGGCGATAGTCGTCGAAGCCCACATCGCGGTCGGCTTCCTCGGGATTCTTCCACGAGATGGCGAAGACCGTGTGGCCTTGCGCGACCAGATGCCGGATCAGCGAGTGTTGCGGCGCAAGGTCGAGAATATAGTATTTCATGATCCAGGCCGGCACGATCAGAACGGGCTCGCGCAGCACCGTGCTGGTGGTCGGCGTGTACTGGATCAGCTCGAGCAGCTCGTTGCGGTAGACGACATAGCCGGGTGTCGCCGCGATGTCGCGGCCAAGCCGCACCTCGGCTCCCGGGTCGCGCACCAGGCCCGGCGCGTGGTCGGCGAGGTAGTGCGCCAGGCCGCGGACGATATTGAAGCCGTGCTCGGACACGGTCCGGTGCAGGACGACGGGGTTGGTGAGCGGGTTGTTGGCGGGCGAGATCGCATCGAGCCCCTGGCGCGCCAGGAACCTGATCCGCTTCTCGTTCTCCTCGGCCATTCCGTGCACGCCCTGGGCGGCCAGCAGCGTCAACCGCTCGATCGCCAGGTAGCCGTCGCGCAGCATGGCGAAGGGCGGCGTCTTCCACGCCGGATCCTGGAACCTGTTCTCGGCATCGGGCAGGACGGCGTCAATTCTGCCGGGCGTCTTGGTTGCCGCGTAGGCGCTCGCCAGTTGCAGGGCGATCCGCTGCGCCTCGAGCGCCATGGCGATGGACCGGCTCGGCGACTGGGCCACATGCCAGCACCAGTCGAACATGGCAGAGGCCATCGAGAAGCCGAGCGCCCCGCCGAGGGTGCGCCCGGCCCAGCCCCTCACCGCGAGATCGAGGGCGTGCAGCGCCGGTCCCTGCTCCTGCAAGGCCGCTGTCGCCGAGGGCCTCTGAGCGCTCGCGCTGCCACCGGCATGCAGATCTCCTGCACGGTGAACTGCCGTGTCCATTCCGGTCCTTGTGCTGCCGCTTGCGCCGGGACACTACGAAGCCTCCATGACAGTCGTTTAAACAGCACTGCGGCCCACCTCCGCCCGTGGCCGCCGGCAACGGCCGCTCCCGGGAGACCGCCCCGCTCCGCGATGCGCGGGACCCGCGCCTGACGCCAGCCGGCCCCGCCGCGCAGTGCCGGCTCCCGGTGCCCCCACCCCTCGGCCGGACGCGCCCCGCCGCAATCGATCTTTGCACTGCTTATTGCTACAAACGGGTCGAATCTGGCGGCGCCTGGTCGCGCAGGCGAAGGCCAGCACAAGGGGGACGACGGAATGCAGAGTTTCCTGGCCTGGCCGCCCGGGGCGGTCGTTGCGCTGTGCATCGCCTGCGCGTTCACCCCGGCTCTGCTCCTGTGGACAATTGCCGCCGTGTGGTCGCGCAAAGGTCGGCTCGCCGGCTTTGCAGGTGTCGAGCCGGCCATCATCGGCAGCGTCGGGCTTCTGTTTGGCCTGTTTGCCGCCTTCCTCGCCAATGACATCTGGACCCGCAATCAGATCGCCCGCCAAGCGGTGATCGAGGAGGCCGACGCGGTGCGCAATCTGGCTCGTCTGGCCGAGGGCAGCGCCGAGATCGCACGCGAGATGCGCACACTCCTCGTCGACTACACCAATGTCGTGATCCAGAGCGACTGGCCCTTAATGACCCAGGGCAAACGCTCCCTCGACGTGCTGGCTCGCGTGCGGACCATCTCGAATCTCATCGTCGCGGGCTCCGTTGCCGGCGCGGTCGGCCCGGTCGTACAGGGCAAGATGCTGGACGCCTTTGTGCAACTCAGGGAGAAGCGGCAGGCGCGCGTGATCATGGCCGAGAACCGCAAGCTGACGATCAAGTGGCATGCGCTCATCGTCTTCGGCCTGCTGACCCAGCTCGCCATCACCATCAGCCACCTCGTGAAGCCGCGGCCGATGTTGCTTGCGCATGTGGTGTTCGCCTCGGCACTCGCCGCATGCCTGTCGATCCTGATCTTGAACGAGTTCCCGTTCTCCCCCCTCAACCCGATCTCGCCCGAGCCGTTCGAGACCGCGCGCAACTCTTTGTTCCGCCAGTGAATGTCACCGCAAGCGACAGACCGGGGAGCGCGTCGCCAAGTGCGGCGTTGCAGCGGCGCCTGGCCAGCCGGGAGCAGCCCGGGTCCCTCGCCAGCGCCGGACGGCGCCAAGCGCCCCCGACGAACGCAGCTCCCTGACCGACGCGCGTCACGGACCGGAGCGGCAACAGCGAAAGCCTGGCGTCCGCATCCGCGCGGCCACTTTGCGCTGCCGCCCACCTGGGCTAAGTATTCGGCGATGCCGGGCCGGTACGGGAACGACGCATGTCGGTGCGCCCGCCCCGGACCAGACCTAACCCCTTGAGATCCCGTAGCTCAGTTGGATAGAGCATCTGCCTTCTAAGCAGAGGGTCGCTGGTTCGAATCCAGCCGGGATCGCCAAACCGCCAATTGTCCGGCCCGGAGACAGGACCCGGCCGCAGCCTCCGGTGACCTGCCCAGCGTCTTCGGGCCACGGCGGACTTGAGAGCTCGGCCCGCGGTTGATGCTTCGCTTGCCCCTTGCGGGACCGTGATGCGACGGGTCGGGGCTCTGAGGCCCCGCGCCGGAAGCAGGCATCAGCCCGTCGGCGCCGCTCTCGTCGTTGCCAAGCCAGCGCCCCGCAAGGATCGCGGCTATGATGGTGCACGTTGATTCGACCTCAGGGGGGCCAGATGTCGAGCACTGCAAAGCGCAAGCCGGACGAGACCGGCGACCAGCACAAGAGCAAGTGGTCGTCGAACTCGTTGATGGCACGTCTGCTCGAGCTCGAGCAGCGCCGCCTGGACACCGAGACCAAGAAGCGGAAGGTCAAAGCCGCGGCTGGAAATTAGTGCACCTCCCGTATCCCGCGGGATCGGCGTGCGCTCTCTGCGCTTGGCAGGCGAGCCTCCGCACGCGACGCACGCACGCTGCCTCGGGAGCGGTCGCCAAGACAGCGGCGCGCTGTCGTCCGTGAGAACGCGCCGGGCGCGACCCAATCGCTCGAGCACCCGCGTGATGGGAGCGATCCCTCCGATCTCGACCGCCGCGGCGGACTTGCCCCGATCCACGGGCTCAGCCCATCGAGCGTCTGGCCGAGGGAAGCCGTCTCTGCAAGGCCCGGCGCGGCCGACAGCTCGAGCATGCGCGCAAGCACCATGATCGGCCAGCAAGCAGGGGCTCGCCGCGCCCAGGCCCTCCCCGCGGCCGGAGCCACCCGCCTCATGCCGCAGCTCGCGCCTCGCCTTCACCCTTAGCGCCCCGCGGCGCGGCGAGCCCGCCGCGCCGTCTGCAACCGTTGCGGCCCCTGCCGCGGCGCCTCAGGGCTTGAACGCGTATCCCGCCGACAGCGCCACGTCCGCCGGGATGGCTGGAAGGTCGGAGAACAGCTCCGGGTGCTTCTTCATCACGGCCAGCATGTACTTCGGCTCGATGTGCTTGTTCACGTCGAAGGTAGACTTGATCACGCCGAGCCGGCTCAGCCGGTCCTGCGCCGACCACAGCGCCCGGAAGTTGTTGGCCGAGAGCCGGCGGTCCGCCTGCTGGATGTTGAACTGCATGGCCGCTTCCGCGATGTCGGCCTTGAGGCCCGGGATCCAGCGCGTGGCGACCTGCGCCGCCTGCTTCGGATTGGCGCGCATCCATTTGTCGGCCTCGGAGACGGCGGCGAGGAATTTCTCGATCGTGGCGCCGTTCTTCTCCATCCAGGACCGCAGGGCGACGTTGTAGCCGATGTAGGCGATGTTGTCGCCGCCGCGGATCACCTCCACCGCCCCCGGCACGTCCTTGAGCGCCACGATCGGCCAGGGATCCCAGGCCGAGAAGGCGTCGATGCCCTTGGCCAGCAGCGCGACCGTCATCTCCGGCGGCGGCGTGTTGACGAGGGTGACGTCGGCCGGCGTCAGCCCGGCCTTCTCCAGCACGGCAAGCACGTAGAGGTGGTTGATGGTGCCGAAGGAGGCGGCGATCTTCTTGCCCTTGAGGCTGGCCGGATCGCCCTTCTTGATGCCGCTCTCGGCGCCGGCGATGATCGCCATGGTCGCGTCGGAGCCGAGCTTGGTGGCGTTGCCGCTGTAGTTTCCGAGCGCCACCAGATCCATGCCGCGCAGGACGGCGCCGATCATCGGCACACCGACCTGGACGATCTCACTCTCGCCGGCCTGCAGCGCGTTCAGCGCGTCGACGCCGGTCGCATAGGGTCGTGCGATCGTCACGTCGAGCCCCTGCTTCTCGAAGAAGCCCCGCTCCAGCGCGATCGGCAGGCCGACCTGGTCGATGCCGGTGACCATGCCGGCCTTGAGTTTCACCGGCGTCTGGGCCTCGGCCGGCAGCACCGCCGAGACGGCCATGACCAATGTCGATAGCATGAGAAACTTGCGCAGCACGTCATCCTCCTTCTTGTAGCGGCTCCACGCGGCTGACCCAGTAGGGCCGGGCCACCGCCTGCAAGTCCGATCGTTTCACTCCCCTGACCTCGACGGTCGTCTCGTTGGTGCCCGAGACGCGTCCGTGCCGCTGGAACGCCTGGATATGAAAGCGCTCCGGCGGGAACGGCAGCGTCACCAGCACATTGACGTTCTCGCCCGTCCCTGGGAACGGGCCCGCGACCTTGGCGGGCGCGTGGATCGTGAGCCATGCCTCCCACGCGGCCCACGCCATGGCAAGCGCGACGAGCACCTGTCCCTTGCGTGACGCGAGCATGGCGCGCAGCAGCCTCATGCCGCCCTCACCTTCTCGAGCACGTGCGCCGAAAGCCGCTGGAACTCGGGATCCTTGTTGACATCGTCCCACTTGCGCGGCCGCGGCAGGGCAACCGCGATCTCCTCCAGCACGCGCCCCTTGCTCAGCACCACCACGCGGTCGGCGAGGAACACGGCCTCGCCCACGTCGTGCGTGATGAACAGCACCGTGCTGCGCTTCTGCGCCCAGATCCGCGTCAGCTCCTCCTGCAGCGTCATGCGCGTCTGCGCATCGACGCTGGCGAACGGCTCGTCCATGAGCAGCACGTCGGGATCGTTGGCGAGCGCCCGCACCACGCCGACGCGCTGCTGCATGCCGCCCGACAGCTCGCTCGGGAACCGCCCTACCGCCTCGCTCAGGCCCGCGATGGCAAGGTACTCGCGCGCGATCCGCTCCCGCTCGGCCCGCGCGATGCCGCGCATCTTCGGCCCGAACGCCACGTAGTCGAGCACGGTCTTCCATGGGAACAGCGCGAACGACTGGAACACCACGCCCCGGTCGGGCCCCGGCCCCTTGACGGGCTTGCCCCCGACCAGGATCTCGCCGCCCGAATGCGGCAGGAAGCCCGCGATCATGTTGAGGATCGTGGTCTTGCCGCAGCCCGAGGGCCCCACGACCGACACGAACTCACCGGCTGCGACCTCGAACGAGACGTCGTGGATCGCCTCCACGCGGGTGCCCGAATAGGGGTCGAAATAGGTCTTCGACAGCTTCGTCAGGGTCAGGCTCTTCATCGCGTCACGAGCCCCCAGCGCTGCCCGGTCGCGCGCTCGATCGGCGCCAGCACCCAGCTGTCCACGATGTACCAGAGGACACCGAGGATGATCATGCCGAGAAAGATCTCCACCACCGAGCCGGCGCGGCGGGCATCGAACATGAGAAAGCCGATGCCGCTGGTGCCGACGATGATCTCGGCCGCGATCAGCGCGCGCCAGCCGTAGCCGAGGCCGTTGCGCAGCCCCGTGATGATGTTGGGCAGCGCGCCGGGCAGCACCACCTCCCACACGACGCTCCAGCGCCCCGCGCCCAGGCTTTGCGCGGCCCGCTGCAGCACCGGCGGCACCGAGCGCACGCCGAGCACCGTGTTGAGCACGACCGGAAACAGCACCGTGTAGACGATGACGAAGGTCATGGTGACGAGCCCGTAGCCGAACCAGATGACCAGGATCGGCAGCCAGGCGATGTCGCCGATCGCCTGCAGGAACAGCAGCACCGGCCACAGCGCCCGGTAGGCGAGGCGGTTCATGCCGATGAGCAGGCCGAGCGGAATGCCGAGCGCCATGCCCCAGGCCGCGCCGAAGGCAAGCCGCACGACGCTGTCCTGCAGGTAGTCGGGAAGGATGCCCTTCCAGGTGAGGTCGAGGAAGCTGCGCCAGACGTCGAGCGGCGACGGGAAGAACGCCTTCGGGAACAGCTGCAGCTGCGCCACGAGCGTCCACAGCGCCACCACCGGCACGAACGGCGTCAGCGTCGCGACGACCGGAAACCTGGTCGTCAGGCGAACATAGGCGCCCCAGGTTTTGAGAAGCCAGGTCATGCCCGCTGCACCATGCCCCAGCGCTCGATCGTGGCCCGCTCGAGCGGCGCCAGCACCAGCCGGTCGATCACGAGCCACAGCATGCCGATCACCACCATGCCGAGCACGATCACCTCGGTGCGGTAGAAATCCCGCGCCACGAACAGCATGTAGCCCAGGCCCACGTTGGTCGCGATCATCTCCGCCGCGATCAGCCCGCGCCACGCGAACCCGAGCCCCGTACGGATGCCCGTCACGATATTGGGCAGCGCGCCCGGCAGCAGCACCTCGCGCAGCATCACCAGCGGGCCGGCCCCGAGCGACCGCGCCGCGTTGCGTATCGACATCGGGATCGTCGACACGCCCAGCAGCGTGTTGTAGGTGACGATGAAGAACACGGCGTTGAAGATCACGAACGTGATCGCCCCGAAGCCGTAGCCGAACCAGAGCGTCGCGATCGGGATCCAGGCGATGCCGGCGAGCACCGAGAAGAAGCGCAGCAGCGGTGTGACGAAGGTCGACACCGGCGCACTCACCCCCATGGCGATGCCGAGCGGAACGGCGAGCACGATCGCGAGCGTCGTCCCGACCAGGACGCGCACGAGGCTCGCGCCCACATGCTGGAGAAGCGAGCCGTCGGCCAGCGCCTCGCGTCCCGCCTCGAGCACCTGGGTGAGCTGAGGAAACAGCCGCGGCTCGACGTCGAAGCGGGGCAGGATCAGCCCCCACGCCGCGACCAGCACGGCAAACGGCGCCATGAACGAGACTGCAGCACCGAGCTGCTGTCGCACCCGCATGAGCTCCCAACCCTAGCATTCAACCGTTGGCTTCCTGGCCTGGGCGGCCATGCGTCCAAGGTGCCGCTCGCCAGGCGTCAGGGCCGGGGACAGCGCCTGCCCCGAGCCTGGAAGCGACCGTCTTCGTTGACCGGGAGACTATGCGAGATGCCCAGGCCGAAAAAGCACCGAAAGCGCGCGCGGCATGCGAAACAGTTTCTTCCCGCCGGCGCCCGGCGCGTCACCAAGCGGATGCAATCGGCCGCGCGCTCCGGCTCTGGTGCGCACCGCCTCGGGCCGCCGGCAACCCGATTGCCTAGCCTCCCGTCGCAGTGCTATGCGCTTGTACGATGATCAGACAGCTAAGGGTCGCAACCTCGTGGCCGAAAGCAGCGCCAGAGCCCGCCTTCTGCGGCCGCTGAGCCCGCAGCGTAACCGTACGTCGGCCGTCGTCGACCGCATCGCGGCCGAGATTCACGCCGGCATTCTCGCAGCCGGCGACCGCCTGCCGACGGAGCAGGAGCTGATGCAGGCGATGGGCGTGTCCCGCACCGTCGTGCGCGAGGCCGTCGCGGCGCTCAAGGCCGAGGGGCTCGTGGTGACCCGGCAAGGCTCCGGCGCCTTCGTGGCGGCGGACACGAGCCGCATCGCCTTCCGCATCGATCGGCTCAGCGAGGACGCCATCGATACCGTGCTCTCCGTGATGGAGCTGCGGCTGGCCGTCGAGGTCGAGGCGGCGGCCCTGGCCGCCGATCGCGCCAACGCCGGCGAGAAGGCCGCCATCCGCCGCGCGCATCAGGCCTTCAGGCAGGCTATCGAGCGAGGCGAGGCCGCCGTGCGCGAGGATTTCACCTTCCATCTCGCCATCGCGCAGGCCGTGCACAACGCCCGCTTCGTCGAGTTCCTGAGCTTTCTCGGCACCCATCTGATCCCCCGCCACATCGTCCGTCCCCCGCATCGCACGGCGGGCGGGCTCAGGACCTATCTCGACCGCATCGCGAAGGAGCATGCCCGCATCCTCGAGGCCATCGCCTCCGGCCTGCCGGCCGAGGCGCGCAAGGCCATGCGGGTACACCTCACCAGCAGCCTCTCCCGCTACCGCAAGCTCGCCGGCGGCACGACCCAGCCGGGAGCCTAGTGACCTGATCCGCAGATACCGACGACATTGCCAATGGCTAGTGTGGTGCTTGTCGCGCAATTGCAGACTATGAACCGAGACGCGATGTTGATTTGCAGTTGCGAGGCACCACACCAGCGGCCCAGTCCAGGAAGGATCGACGCATGCGAGTTCTCATGACAGGCGCCGCCGGCGGGATCGGCACCATGATCCGCCACCAGTTGCGCTCCATCTACCCCGATCTGGTGCTGAGCGATCAGCGCACGCCGGCCGACCTCAAGCCCGAGGAGAAATTCGTCGCGGCCGATCTTTCCGACATGGCTCAGCTCGAGGCGGCGCTGGACGGCGTCGATGCCGTCGCCCACTTCGGCGGCTTCTCCGTCGAGGGACCCTGGGAGACGATCCTCGGCGCCAACATCGTCGGCTGCTACAATCTCTTCGAGGCGGCCCGGCGCACCGGCGTCAAGCGCGTCGTTTTCGCGTCCTCCAACCATGCCGTCGGCTTCTACCCGCGGCATCAGCCGATTCCGCCGGCCGTGGTGCCGCGCCCCGACACCCGCTACGGCGTGAGCAAGGTCTTCGGCGAGGCCTTGGGCGCCCTCTACGCCGACAAGCACGGACTGCGCGTCCTCTCGATCAGGATCGGCAACGTCACGCCCCAGCCCGTCGACAGGCGCCGGCTTGCGATCTGGCAGCATCCCGAGGACCTGGTTGCACTGCTGCGCATCGGCTTCGAGCACCCCGATCTCACCTACGAGGTCGTCTACGGCGCCTCCTTCAACGAGCGGTCCTGGTGGGACAACTCCCGCGCCTATGAGCTGGGCTACCGGCCGCGGCACCGGGCGGAGGACTATGCCGCCTCCGCGCTGTCTGCCGACGCAAAGTACACGCCCGATCCGGTCGGGGACTATTACCAGGGCGGCCCGTTCTGCACCGACGAGTTCAGCGCGACCCCGCCGGCGCCTGTCAGGCCTACTTGATCAGTCCCGCCATGCGCGGCAGCCACAGCGTCAGCTCGGGCAGCAGCGTGACCGCCACCAGCGAGGCGAGCAGCGGCAGCAGCCACGGCACGATCGCCATCGTCGTGCGCTCGATCGACATCCTCGAGATGCGCGCAAGCACGAACAGCACCATGCCCAGCGGCGGGTGAAGCAGCCCGATCATCAGGTTGAGCGTCATCATCACCCCGAAGTGCACGGGGTCGATGCCGACCTTGCTGATGATCGGCATCAGCACCGGCACCAGGATGGAGATGGCCGCGATCGGCTCCAGGAAGCAGCCCACGACCAGCAGCAGCACATTGATCAGCAGCAGGATGAGATACTTGTTGGTGGTGAACGACAGCAGCGCCTCGGCCGCAGTCTCCGTCAGCCGCGTCGTCGTCAGCACCCAGCCGAACAGCGACGCGCCGGCCACGATGAGCAACACGCCCGCCGTCGTCTCGACGGTGTCCATCGTCACCTTGTAGAACTTCTTGAAGGTGAGCGAGCGGTAGAGGATAGCGCCGAGCAGCATCGCCCACACGCACGCCGCGATAGCCGCCTCCGTCGGCGTGAACCAGCCGAACGTCATGCCCCCCATGATGATGGCGGGCGTCATCAGCGGCGGCAGCGCCGCGATGAAGGTCGAGACGAGCACCTCCGCGCTGAAGGGCTGGTCGCGTCCCATGTTGTATTTGCGCGCGCAGTAGGTGACGTAGAGCATCATGAACAACATCATCACGGCCCCGGGGATGAAGCCGCCGAGGAACAGCGCCCCGATCGAGACGTTGGCCATCATGCCGTAGATCACGAACGGCAGGGATGGCGGGATGATCGGCCCGAGCGTGGCCGATGCCGCCGTCACGCCGACCGCGAACTCCGTCGAGTAGCCGTGATCGCGCATCGCCTTGATCTCGATCGTGCCGAGCCCGGCCGCATCCGCGATTGCCGTTCCCGACATGCCTGAGAAGATCACCGAGCCGATGATGTTGACGTGCGCCAGCCCGCCGCGCATCCAGCCGGCCGTGGCCACCGCGAAGTCGTAGATCCGGTTCGTGATTCCGGCCGAGTTCATCAGGTTCCCGGCGAGGATGAAGAACGGCACCGCCAGCAGCGGGAAGCTGTCGACGCCGCCGGCCATGCGATGCAGGATCACGAAGTCCGGAATGCCCGCGATGAAGTGCGTGTAGAGCAGCGAGGAGGTCGCGAGCGCCACGAACACCGGCACGCCGACGAGCAGCACGACCAGGAAGACGAGAACGAGAAGCGTCATCAGCGGCGGGCTTTCAGCTCGGCATCACTCTCGTGCGTGATGCCTTCCGTCTGGGCTGCGAAGGCCCCTGCCCATCCGTCCCTGGCGTTCCGCCACACCCGCTGCAGCTGCCGCGCGAGCATCAGGAAGCAGCCGAGCGCCACCGCGCCATAGACGTAGGCCATGGAGACGTCGAACACCGTCATCCGCTGCACGCCCATGCGCTCGACGATCAGCACGGAGAAGTAGGCGAGCAGGGCCAGGAAGGCCAGCGTGGTGAGGTCGACCGCCGCGAGCACGCCCCGCGCCGCCCACCGTGGCAGCAGGTTCGGCAGCAGAGCGACCGCGATGTGCGTGTTGCGCCGGGTCACCATCGCTCCGCCGATGAAGGTCACCGCCATCAGCCCGTAGCGCGCGATCTCCTCGGTCCAGGCCAGGCTGTCGTTGAGGATGTAGCGGGTGAAGAACTGCAGGAACACGATCGCCCCGAGCGCCCAGAACAGCCCGAACGCGAGCCAGTCCTCGGGGTGATGCTCGATCACGATCTCCTCCTCCTCGACGTGGATGAGGTGCTGCGCCTCGCGCGCGTCAGGTTGCTGCGACATGCCCCGGCCTTTTGCGCCCTGCTCTTGGCAGGTGCAGCTGTAGGTCGGGTAGAGCCAAGCGAAACCCGACATCTGACGATCGCACTCGAACGTCGGGTTTCGCCTTTGGCTCTACCCGACCGACGCAAAGCCCGCTCTCTACCTACTTCAGTGCTTGCAGCGCGTCGTACTCCGCCCGGCTCCAGCCGCCGCCAGCGCTGGGGTCGTTGTGCAGCGGCAGCGCCGCCTTGCGGAAGGCCTCGCGATCCACCTCGACCACGGTCTTGCCGAGCTTCTTGAACTCGTCGACGAGCTTGCCTTCGGCCGTACGGATCTGCCCCGTCGCCTTGGAGGCCGCATCCGACAGCACGTCCTGGAACAGCTTCTTCTCGTCGTCGGAGAGCTTCGCCCAGACATGGCTGCCGACGATGGTGAGCAGCGATTCCGTGATGTGCCCCGTCAGCATGATGTGGCTCTGCACCTCGTAGAACTTCTTCGCCATGATGGTGGGAAGCGGGTTCTCCTGCCCGTCGACGGTTCCCTGCTGCAAGGCGAGATAGACCTCCGCGAAGGCGATCGGCGTCGCGTTGGCCCCGACCGATTTCGTGAACATCAGGAACAGCGGCGCCGGCGGCACCCGGAGCTTCATGCCCTTCATGTCCTCGGGCTTCTTGATCTCCCGGTTGGCGGTCACGTGCCGCTGGCCGTAGTAGGTGAGCGTGATCACCTTGTGCCGTGTCTTGTCCTCGTAGCCCTTGGCGATGTCGCGGAACAGCTTGCCCTCGCGATAGGCCTTCCAGTGCTCGAAATCGCGCAGCACGAAGGGCGCATTGGTGATGGCCATCGGCTTGTGGATCGAGCCCGCGAAGGCCACGCCCGTGTAGATGATGTCCACCGTGCCGAGGCCCAGGCCCTCGTTGATCTGGTTCTCGTTGCCGAGCTGCGAGGCCGGGAACACCTGGATCTCGTACTTGCCGCTCGACCGCTTCTTGATCTCCTCGGCCGCCCACAGCGCTTCCGTATGATAGGGCTCCCCGACCTCGTAGACGTGCGCCCATTTGAGCTTTGTCTGGGCGAGCGCAGCGGGCGCAGCCAACGTCACGGCGAATGCAACTGAGGCGATGCGGCCAAGACCGCGCAGCGAGATCGGCATCGAGGTTCCTCCCTGAGGCTCCGGGCGATTTTTGCGCCGCTGTTGCAGCCCTGCTGCACACAGCAGCCTACGCCCGGTTGCCGGTAATTTGTACGATGACCCGTCGAATTGAGGCTAGCATTCTGGTCCGGGTGAGGCAAGCGCAGCACCAGGGCGCGGCAGCGTTCGGCATCCCTCGCAGCATGCGCCGACATCTCGGCCGGCCCGTCTCGGCGCTCCTGGCCGCCATCACCGTCGCGGCGCTGCTGTGGCCGGTCGGCGCCTGGGCGGCGGTCCTCCTCGCGCAGATCGCGCCGATGGCACAAACCGGGTTAGGGGAACGCACCAAGCCGCCGGGACATCGCCACAATGGCATCCGCGGTCTCGGCCGGCCGCAGCACGGGATCAAGGTGGGTCCCGTGCAGGTTCGCAATTGGCCAGCCGCGGCGCTGCGCCTCTGTGGCCGCATGATCGTAGATGCCGGATGTCTGGATGAACCCCGCCGGCAGGTGCCCCCAGCCTGCAAGCTCGATCGTGTCGTCGAACCAAGCGACGTCCATGCGCGGGAGCCCGGCCTCCAATTGCGCCAGCGCCGCCGGATCGCGCGCCAGAAGATCAATCCCGACGAGCGCGGCGCGATGCGCATCCCGCGCAAACCATTGCGACCAGACCGGCAGTCCGCCGTCGCCGTCCGCCAGGTTGCGTATGAACTCGCGCAACGCCGGCCTGACCGGGGAGGCGGCACCCTGCGCCGGCGGAACCTCGCCATCCACAACGATGAGGGCGCGTGCGGGAAGCCTCGTCGCGAGCTCGGCAATCAGCGGACTAGCCGAGCTGTGACCCACCAGGACCAGCTCGCCGGCGGGTGCGATGCATGCGAGCAGGCATTGTGTCCAGGCGCTCCAGGCAGGCGGCGCAGCATGATGCGCCAGCACGTCGGGCAGTTGCACCCTGTACCCTGCTGCCCGCAGTCTTGTCGCGGTCGGCTCCCAGCTCGACGCCCGAACCAGCGGTCCGGCGACGAGAACAAACTCAACCCCCATGGGCTCCCTCGGGCGATGTTGATGCGATACGCAGATGCGTGCCGGCGCCGCCGTGGAAGATTGGCCCCGCCGTCCCTCGGCCGCAACGTCACCGCTTCGGGCGGAACCTCGCGGCGACCTCGTCGATCTTGGCCATCTCCTCGGGCCTCGGCATGTGCTTGGCAAGCCGCTGGTAGAAGTCGTCGCGCCCGACCGCCGTCTTCGTGAGCCGGGCGACCAGCGTCTTCGCGACGGGCCCGAGGATCGGCAGCAGCGCCGCCGTCACCGCCTGCGCCTCCGCCGCTCCCACCTCCGCCTCGATCTGCACCGCGGCGATGCCGCCGTCCTGGATCAGCTTCTCCTCCGCAATCTGCCGGAAGCTGGTGATCTCGGCGTCCGTCTTGAGGGACTTCGTCAGCGCGCCCAGCAGCTGGTTGGCATCGTGCGCCTCCGCCGCCGCCCGCCGCACCATCACCTTCGCGATCGGCCCGACCGAGCGCGCCAGCGCCTGCTCCAGCGCCGTGATCGTCCCCGGCGACAGCCTTTCCGCCATGGTCTGGCTCATGCTGGGCCGCGACGAGCCGGGGCCCACCGGCAGGTTCGTGGTCGTCGAGTAGACGGTGAGATCAAGCGTCGGCTTGGTGTCGCTCACGTCGGTCTTCAGCACGGCGCGCAGCGCATCGAGGAACTCGCGCGCCGTCTGGAAGCGGTCGTCCGGATTGCGGGCAAGCGCGCGCTGCGTCACCGCCTCCATGCCCGGCGACAGCTCGGGACGCAGGTCGCGCACCTTTGCCGGCAGGTCGTTGATGACCTTGTTCATCAGCTCGTGCGTGTCGTTGGCCTGGAACGGCCGCTGTCCCGTCAGCAGCTGGAACATGATCACGCCGGCCGAGTAGAGGTCGCCGCGCGCGTCGTCCGGCCGCCCCAGGAAGCGCTCGGGCGCCATGTAGTGCGGCGTCCCCACGATGCCGTAGCGGCCCGTGCGCGTGAGGTTGAGCGTATTGATCTGGGCGATGCCGAAGTCGGCCACCTTGATCGAGGAGGACGAGTAGCAAAGGATGTTGCTGGGCTTCACGTCGCGGTGCACGATGGCCTTGGCGTGCGCGTGGTCGAGCGCCAGCAGAACCTGGGACATCAGGTCGCCCATCTGCCGCAGCGGAAGCCTGGCGCCGGCGTTGATCACATTCTCGAGCGTTCCGGCCGGCACGTACTCCATCACGATGTGCGGCGCGCCGTCCTCCTCGACGTAGTCGAACACCGTCACGATGTTGGGATGCAGGCAGCGCCCGGCCGAGCGCACCTCCGTCGCGAAGCGCCTCAACGCGTCGGCGCTGGCCGTCAGGTCGGCGAGGATCATCGGCTGCAGCGCCTTGATCGCGACCTCGCGCTCGATCTGCTCGTCGTAGCCCTTGTAGACGATGCCGACGGCGCCCTGGCCTATGATGTGGTCGATGCGGTACTTGCCGATGCGCCCGATCGGCGGCACCAGCCTGCTCTGGGCCGGCTTCGTGAATTCACCGTCGGGCTTGCCTTCCATGGGTCGTCACCTGCCGCACGGCACTGGGCCGCCTCATGCGGTCTCGAGCATCTTCAAGGCGCTGTCGAGGCTGCGCCGCATCCGGTTGAAGGACTTCGAGAGCGATCCGATCTCGTCCGTGTTGGCGTACTCGTACTCCGCCACCGAGGTTTCGCCCAGGCTCACCTGCTCGGCCGTCGTGGCCATCGTGCGCACGGGCTGGATCACCATGCGATAGAGCAGGATGTCGAGCAGCACGATGAGCACCAGGAAGATGAAGCTGGTGATCCCGAGGAACAGGCCGAAGCTGCGCCAGATCTTGCTCGAGGCGATGCTCATCGGCACGGAGAAGATCTGCGCACCGATGGTCTCCCCGAGCTTCCAGCCGAAGCCGTTCTTGTTGCCGTAGAGGGCCACCATCGACGGTGGCGCGGCCTCAGGCGTCGAATGGCAGACGAGGCAGTCCTTGTTGCGGATCACCAGCGGGTAGGTGACCGTGTAGTAGGCGCCGTTCGGCGTCTCGCGGATGCGCACGTCACGCTCCACGCTCGGGTTCCGGCGCAGCGCCTCGATGATCTCGACCTCCCAGTCCTTGGCGAGGTCGGCCGGATTGGTCGGGTTGAGCGCCGCCTCCTTGTAGTAGAAGTCCGGGAAGCGCTCGCGGAAGTTCCGGAACACGGTCTGCGCCGAGAACGAGGGGATGGTCTGGGGCAGGAACTGCACCGCCGACTGATCCGCCAGCAGCGGCAGGATCTCGTCGGAGGTGTACTTGCGCACCGACAGCGCCTGCGAGCGCATGACGTCGATCTGCGACTGCAACTGCTCGATCGCCTCCGATTTCGACACCTGATAGAAGAGCACGGAGGAGATGGCCAGGCCGACCACGAAGCAGGCCGCCAGGATGATATTGAATTTGAGCTGCAGCCCCATCGTGCTATCTCGCCAGTGACCAAGGTCCGTTGTACGATACTCAGTATTCGTTGGCGGTCGGAAAGACCTCATCGTTAGGGGATCGCCCAGTGTCTGTCGAGTCGAATGCCGGGAGGACGCCGTTGCGCTGCTTCGTAGCCCTCGCCTTGCTCGTTGCGATCGCCTTGGCCCTTCCTGCCGCCAGTACCGGCGCCCACGCGCAATCCTCTTCGGGCAGTGTCGCTCTGCTTCTTTCCGCCGAGGACTACGCCAACTACAAGCCTTCCGAGGTCGGAGCGGCCCGGGCGCAGGAGATCGCCACTCTACTCAAATCGCGCGGCTTCGATGTCTCCTCGGTAACAAATCCGACAAACGCTGCCGCGCGTGCCGCCCTGCGCGACCTTTCCACCAAGGTTGCCGGCGCGCGGCTCGCCCTCGTGCTGGTCATGGGCCACGGCGTCTCCGCGTCCGGGCAGACCTTCTTCCTGCCGAGCAACGCCGAGATCGAGCGCTCCACCGATCTGCTCTCCCGCGGCCTCTCCATCGCCAACGTGGCCCAGATCATCTCCAGCGCCAAAGCGGGCGGCGTCTGCTTCTTGATGACCTCGCCCAACTTCCCCAAGCCCGTCGAAGGGGTCGACTTCCGTCCGGCCGCCAGCCTTCAGGCCGCGCCCAACGTGGCGCTCGGCGTGTCGAACTCGCCCAAGATCCCCCTCTCGCGCGCCGACATCACGGCGGCCCAGTCGGCCCGGGACATCGCCGCCCTGCTGCAAGCCCAGCCCGGCGCCGATCTCAAGCAGCTGCTGGCAACCTGCGCAGCCCAGCAGCAGGGCACCTTGATCAACACCCCGGCCGATGTCGCGCTGACCGCCCCGAAACCCAAGCCCAAGCCCGAGATCGCCGCCGCACCGCCGCCACCTCCGCCGCCACCTCCGCCGGCCACGCCTCCGGCCGAGCCCCCCGCCGTGTCGGACGAGATGGTGCAGGCGCTGCAGGCGTTGGAAGGCATGCTCGATCCGCGCCAGGTCCGCCGCGTGCAGACCAAGCTGACGAGCCTCGGCCTCTACCAGGGCCCCATCGACGCCATCATCGGGCCGCTCACCCGCATCGCCATCAAGGACTACCAGAAGCGCACCGGCCAGGCGGAGACGGGCTTCCTCACGCCCGCCCAGCTCAAGGCTCTCGTCGAAGGCGTTCCCTGACGGGACGCCTCAGAGGCCGCACCACCGCGCGATCAGCCGCTCGTAGATGCTGACGGCCTCGTCGATCTTGTCGAGATCGCACCACTCGTCCGTCTGGTGCGCCATGTGCGCCGGCCCCGGCCCCAGGATCACGGTTGGCACATTGCCGAGCGCCGGGGTCAGCGCCGAGGCGTCCGTGAAGTAGGGCGCCGCCTCGACCACCGGTGCGTGCCCGATCTCCTGGCACACCGCGAACACCTCGCGCACGAAGGCATCGCCGGGATCGGTCCACACGCTCGGCGCCTCGACCGTGACGGTGAGCTCGACGTCGCTCCCCAGCGTGCTCTTGAGCGCCTCGCGCAGGCGGTCGAGGTCCTGCCCCGGCACCGTGCGGATGTCGATGCCGATCTCGGCCCGGTCCGGCACCGAGTTGATGTTGAGGCCGCCGTGCACGAAGCCCACGTTGAGCGTCGGGGCTCCCATCACCGGATGGCGCGCGACGTTGAAGCCGAACGTCTCCAGCTTGGATATGGCGGCGGCCGCCTTGTACACCGCGTTGATGCCCTTGTCCGGCATCGATCCGTGCGCGGTCACGCCCTTGGTCACGGCCGTGGCCCAGAATGCGCCCTTGTGCCCGCACAGCGGCCGGTTGCTCGTGGGCTCGGCAACGACCAGGGCGCCGGCCTCGCCGGCCATGCCGCGCTTGGCCAGCACCGCGGCGCCGGCGACGCCGACCTCCTCGCCGGCGGTGATGTAGAGCACCACGCCCGGCGTGCCCGCGAGACTGGGCGCCATGGCCACCGCCGCAGCCACGATCGCCGCCGTGCCGCTCTTCATGTCGGAGGCGCCCCGTCCCCACAGCCGGCCGTCCTTGATCAGCCCCTCGTGCGGCGGCACGCTCCAGGGCTGCAGCCCCAGCGGCACCGTGTCCGTGTGCCCCGTGAACGCCAGCGGCCGCTTGCCGGCCGCCCCGCCGATGCGGGCGACGAGATTGGGCCTGCCGGGCTCGAGTGGCACCATTTCGCACGCAAAGCCCGCCTCCGCGAGCAGGCGTGCAAGGTGCTCCGTGCACGCGCCTTCGTTCCCGGGGGGATTGATCGTATCGAACCGGACAAGCTCGGCGGCAAGCGCGATGGCGCGGGAGGTCATGGGGGGCTCCGGACTTCTTTTCCTCAGCTTAGGCTTCGATACGCCCGATGCAATCGGCAATTCCCTGCAGCCCTGCCCCTGCGCGCGGTCAACCCCGAGCGGAACCAATCGCGGCGCCGCGCCTTGTGTCTCGCGGATGGCCGTCCGAGAGCATCACGGGGCGGCTCTCAGAGCACGAAGGAAGGACCGGGAATGGCACAGATCACAGTCGGCACCGTCGTCGGCAGCCTGCGCCGGGACTCGATCAACGCCAAGCTCGCCCTTGGTCTCGAGAAGCTCGCGCCCGGCGATGTCGCCTTCAAGCACCTGCCGATCGGCGACCTGCCGCTCTACAATCAGGACGACGACGCAGACCAGGCCGCCTCCGTCCAGCGCCTCAAGGCCGACGTGAAGGCGGCGCAGGCCCTGCTGTTCGTGACGCCCGAGTACAACCGCTCGATCCCGGGCGTGCTCAAGAACGCGCTGGACCACGCCTCGCGGCCCTACGGCCAGAGCGCCTGGGCCGGCAAGCCCGCGGGCATCATCGGCGCCTCCGGCGGCGCCATCGGCACGGCCCTGGCCCAGCAGCACCTGCGCAGCATCCTCGCCTATCTCGACATGCCCACGCTGACCCAGCCCGAGGCCTACGTGCAGGTGAAGGAGGGCTTCTTCGAGACTGACGGCAGCATCGGCCAGGGCAGCGCCAAGTTCCTGCAGACCTGGATGGACCACTACCTGGCCTTCGTGCGCCGGCATGTGACGGCCTAGCCGCCGGCAGCTGCTTTCGCCTGTCCCCGCGCTAGGCCTGCCCCGGCATGCGCTGCAGCTCCCGCTCGACGAGCCGGGCGTAGAGCGCAGCCCCGTACGGAATCGCCTCGTCGTTGAAGTTGTAGGCCGGATTGTGCACCGGGATGCTGTCGACGCCATTGCCCAGATTGATATAGGCGCCGCGCACTTTCTCCAGCATGAAGCTGAAGTCCTCCGACGCGGCCACCGGCGGTGCCGTACGGTTCACCTTGTCGTCGCCGACCATCTCGGCCGCGGCATCCGCCACCTCCTGCGTGGCCTTCGCCTCGTTGACCAGCGGCGCGAACAGGTAGCGGAAATCGAGCTCGGCCGTGGCACCGAAACCCGCCGCCACGCTGGTCGCGATCCGCCGCATGGAGCTCTCGACCAGCGCCATCGTCTCGCTCTTCATGGTGCGCACGGTGCCGCCCAGGCGCGCCGTCTGCGGAATGACGTTGTAGGCGTCGCCGGCGTGGATCATGGTGACGCTGACCACGGCGGTGTCGGCGGGCGGCACGTTGCGCGCGACGATCGACTGGATCGCCGACACGATCTGGCTTGCCACCAGCACGGGATCGATCGACCCTTCCGGCCGCGCCCCGTGCGCGCCGCGCCCGGTGATCGCGATGTCGAAGAAGCTCGCCGCCGCCATCGCCGTGCCCGGCGCGATCACGAACTTGCCGACAGGCTCGCCCGGCCGGTTGTGCATGCCGTAGATGACGTCGCAGGGAAACCGCTCGAAGAGACCGTCCTTCAGCATCGCCTCCGCGCCCCCGCAGCCTTCCTCGCCCGGCTGGAAGATGAAGTTGACCGTGCCGTTGAAGGTGTCGCTCTGGGCGAGGTAGCGCGCCGCGCCGAGCAGCATCGTCGTGTGCCCGTCGTGGCCGCAGGCGTGCATCTTGCCCGGAAACTTGCTGGCGTAGGCAACGCCCGTCGCCTCCTCGATTGGCAGCGCGTCCATATCCGCCCTGAGCCCGATGCTCTTCGGCCCGTTGCCGCGGCGCAGCACGCCGACCACGCCGGTCTTGCCGACGCCGCGATGCACCTCGATGCCCCATTCGGCGAGCTTGGCTGCGACGAGATCGGCGGTGCGGTGCTCCTCCATGCCGAGCTCGGGATGGGCATGAATGTCCTGGCGGATGGCCGTCAGCTCCGCGTGGAAGGTCCGGATCGTCTCGAGCGTCTCGTTCGCGTTGGGCATGGCGGCAGCGTCTCTCGCGGGCTGGGATCTCAAATTGGGGGTCCCCACGCCTACCCCAGGCCGCCGCACCGGTAAAGCGCATCGCCCCGCATGGCTGGGCATCGGCCGCGAAATGGAGCATTCTGCCTACGCCTTCATCCGGCCGTCGCATTCCCTGCCAGGACCAGAGCGCCCGTGCTCAACGCCACCGTCGCGAGCTTCCTGCTCGCCTTCTCAGCCCTGTTCTCGATCGTCAATCCGCTGGGCGGCGCGCTCATCTACAGCCAGGTGACGGCGGCCCGCCCCCGCGCCGAGCGCGCTGCGCTCGCCTGGCGCGTCGCGACCTATTCCGGCATCGTCATGCTGACCGCCCTCCTCGCCGGCGCGCCGCTCCTCGGCTTCTTCGGCATCACGCTGAGCGCGCTCAGGATTGCCGGCGGCCTGGTGGTCGCCGCACACGCCTGGGAGCTGCTGTCGATGCCCGAGACCCAGGAGAGCCGCAAGTCGGCGCAGGCCGCCCCGGCCGGCAACATGGATGACGTCGCCTTCTTCCCCCTCACGCTGCCCTTCACGACCGGGCCAGGCACCATCGCGGTCGCCGTCGCGCTCAGCGCCAACGGTCCGCAAGCCGGCGCCGGCATCGTCGCCTTCTATCTCGGCAGCACGCTCGCAGCCCTCTCCATCGCGCTCATCATCGGCGTGAGCTACGCCTCCGCCGACCGGGTCGTGGCCCTCCTCGGGCAGGCGCGCTCGCGCGTCGTGACCCGTCTCGCCGCCTTCCTGTTGCTGTGCGTCGGGGTTCAGATCCTCCTCACCGGCGTCAACGATGCGCTCGCGCCCCTGCTGGCGCGCACCCCCTGATGGGCAGTTCGCCCCTGCCGCAGCCGAAGGGCCCGCCATGACCGATGTCGCCGCACTCATCCTCCGCATGGAGCGCTGGCTCTCGGCGCATCGGCCGGACTACCACGCACTGCTGCAACCAGGCGCGACCGACGCGCGCTTGGATGCGTTCGAGGGCAGGTTCTCGCTCCGGCTGCCCGATGGCTTCCGCCATCTCTACCGCTGGCGCGACGGGCAGGATCCCATGTCGTCCGCCCCGCTCTACCTCAACCGGACGTTCTCGACGCTGGAGGAGGTGGCGGAAACCAAGGACCTCCTCGATGGCATGATCGGCTCGGACTTCGCCGAGCCGGCCCACTGGCGACGCGGCTGGGTGCCGTTCCTGCACAACGGCGGCGGCAGCCACCTCTGCCTCGATCTCGCGGCCGAGGACGGCGGCACCCCGGGTCAGCTCGTCGCCTTCTGGAAGGCCGATCGCGACCGCCCCGTCGAGCATCCCGATCTCGAGACGTGGCTGGCGACGCTGGTCGCCGCAATGGAGGATGGCTGTTTGAGGCTCGCCTGAGCCGCCTTGGCAGCCCATTGCGAAGCCCGCGCAAATCGGGCCTGATGCGCCGGCATGGCGTCACAGGCACAGAGACTGGCACACACATCTCCCCTTGAGCGGCTGCTCGAGCGCTTCGAGCGGCAGCGGCCGCTGCGCGCCGGCTCGCTGATCGTGACCGTGTTCGGCGACGCCATCGTGCCCCGTGGCGGCACGCTCTGGCTCGGCTCCCTGCTCGAGGTCATGGGCCTGTTCGGCGTCGAGGGGGGCCTCGTCCGCACCGCGCTGTCGCGGCTCGTGCAGGAGAACTGGTTCGAGCGCACGCGCGCCGGCAAGAACAGCTTCTACCGCCTCTCGGCGCGGGGCCGCGCCAAGTTCGCGGACGCCACCGCCCGCATCTACCACGCCGGGGAGCCCGCCTGGGACGGCACCCTGCGCCTGGCGCTGCTCGCGAGCCTGCCGCCGGCCGACCGGCTCGCCGTACGCGACCGCCTCGCCCTCGAGGGCTGGGGCCAGACCGCCCCCCACGTGATGCTGAGGCCGGTCGCCGGCGGCGAGGCTCTGCCGTCCGACATCGGCGACGTCATCTGGCTCGCCTCGCGCATCGAGGGCAATGCCGATGCCGCGCGCCGCATCGGCGGGAGCTGCTGGCAGCTCGAGCCCATGGCCGAGGCCTACGCCCGCTTCATCGACACGTTCGGCGCCCTTGGCACGCGCGCCGGCGCCGGCTGGGACGAGGCGGGAGCCATCCGCCTGCGCCTGCTCCTCATCCACGAGTACCGCCGCATCATCTTGCGCGACCCGCTTCTGCCCAGGCAGATGCTGCCCCGCGATTGGCCGGGCTTCGAGGCCCGCCGGCTCTGCCGCCAGCTCTACAGGCTCACGCTCGTCCGCTCGGAGGCCTGGCTCGACGCCCACGCCCGCGCTCTCGATGGCCCGCTTCCGCCCCCCGACGACGCCTTCAAGGCCCGTTTCGGCAGCAGCTAAGCTGGGTCATTGACAGGGCGATATGTTACAGTTTCTACTAACGATGCCGATTTTTGGTGACATATGAGCCGCCGCCCTCGTCGTCGGGCAGCCGGCGCTGGATCGTCCCGGGAGGACCCGCATGTACACCCAGGCCCTGAGCACCGAGCGTCCGGTCGCGGCGGTCGAGGCGGAGGATGCCGCGCTGCTGGCCCGCTTCCAGGCCCGCATCGATGCCGAGGAGCGCATCGAGCCCATGGATTGGATGCCCAAGGCCTACCGCCAGACGCTCGTGCGGCAGATCTCCCAGCACGCCCATTCCGAGATCATCGGTATGCAGCCGGAAGGCAACTGGCTGACGCGCGCGCCGAGCCTCAAGCGCAAGTTGCAGCTCCTCGCCAAGATCCAGGACGAGGCAGGCCACGGCCTCTATCTCTATAGCGCCGCCGAGACCCTGGGTGTGAGCCGCGAGGAGCTCGTCGGGCAGCTTCTCGCCGGCAAGGCGAAGTACTCGTCCATCTTCAACTACCCGACGCTCACATGGGCCGACATCGGCGCCATCGGCTGGCTGGTGGACGGCGCCGCCATCATGAACCAGATCCCGCTCTGCCGCTGCAGCTATGGCCCCTACGCGCGCGCCATGATCCTCATCTGCAAGGAGGAGAGCTTCCACCAGCGCCAGGGCTACGAGATCATGATGACGCTGGCGCGCGGCACGCCAAGGCAGAAGGCGATGGCCCAGGACGCGCTGAACCGCTGGTGGTGGCCCTCCGTCATGATGTTCGGCCCCTCCGACAACGACAGCGTCCATTCCGACCAGGCCATGCGCTGGAAGATCAAGCGCTTCTCCAACGACGCCCTGCGCCAGAAGTTCGTCGACGCCACGGTGCCGCAGGCCCACTATCTGGGCCTCACGGTGCCCGACCCCGATCTGCGCCGCGACGAGGCGTCCGGGCACTGGATCACGGGCCCCATCGACTGGGACGAGTTCTGGCGCGTCGTGAAGGGCGAGGGCCCGTGCAACAGGCAGCGCATGGAGCTGCGTCGCAAGGTGCACGACGACGGCGCCTGGGTCCGCGCGGCGGCGCAAGCCTTCGCCGCCAAGCGCCGCAAGGCGCGCCCCGCCGCGGCCTGACACCAGCGTCCAACCCTGCTCCCAGGAGGAGCCCCCATGACCGAGCCCAAGCCCGACAAGAAGCCCGAGCCCATGTGGCCGCTCTACGAGGTGTTCCTGCGCCCCAGGAACGGCCTCGCCCACAAGCATGTCGGCTCGCTGCATGCCGCCGACGACGAGATGGCCCTGCAGAACGCGCGCGACGTCTACACGCGCCGCGGCGAGGCCACGAGCATCTGGGTGGTGCCGTCCAAGGCGATCGTCGCCTCGGCCCCCGACCAGCGCGAGGCGCTGATCGAGCCCTCGAGTCCCGAGAACAAGCCCTACCGGCACCCGACGTTCTACGACATCCCCGACGAGGTCGGGCACATGTAGCACCGCTCCCTTGGGAGCGGCGACGGCAACAGGCACCCTCACGAGAGGCATATCCATGCCGGGCTCCGACCAGCACGCGCACCTCGACTACCTGCTTCGGCTTGCCGACACGTCCCTGATCCTCGGCCATCGCCTGTCCGAGTGGTCGGGCCGCGCGCCGACGCTGGAGGAGGACATCGCGCTCTCCAACATCGCCCTCGACCTGATCGGCCAGGCACGCCCCCTCTACGCGCGGGCCGCCAGCCTCGAGGGCAAGGGCCGCAGCGAGGACGACCTCGCCTTCCTGCGCGATCCGGAGGAATACCTGAACCTGCAGATCGTCGAGCGGCCGAACAAGGATTTCGCCGCCACGATGGCGCGCCAGCTCGCGTACTCCACCTTTGCGGAGCTGGCCTGGCAGCAGCTCAAAGGGTCGCAGGACCCCGACATCGCCGGCGTCGCGGCCAAGGCTGAGAAGGAGTGCGCCTATCACGTGCGCCACAGCGCCGAGTGGGTGATCCGCCTCGGCGACGGCACCGAGGAAAGCCATGCTCGCATGCAGGCAGGCCTCGATGACGTGTGGATGTACACGGGCGAGATGTTCGAGGTCGACGACGTCGACACCGCCATGATTGCGGCCGGCATCGGCTTCGACGCCGCCGCGCTGAAGCCGCAATGGGCGCGGGCCATGGCGGAGGTGATCGGGGAGGCGACCCTGCGGCTGCCTGGCGAGCGCTGGATGAGCACGGGCGGCCGCCGCGGCATCCACACGGAGCATCTGGGCCACCTTCTCGCGCAGATGCAGGCCCTGCCGCGCGCGCACCCGGGAGCCTCCTGGTGACGAGCCCCGCTGAGCCCCACCCTGACGGCCGCTCCGCGCTCGCCAGAGCAAGGGCCGCGCTCGATGCCGTGACGGACCCCGAGCTCCCTTTCCTCACCATCGCCGACATGGGCATCCTGCGGGACGTGCGCGCCCGCGCCGACGGCACCATCGAGATCGACATTACGCCCACCTATTCCGGCTGCCCTGCAACCGACGTCATCCGCCTCGACGTCGAGCTGGCGCTGGCCAAGGCCGGCGTCGACCGCTTCGAGGTGCGCAGCGTTCTCTCCCCGGCCTGGACGACCGACTGGATGAGCGCGGCCGCCCGCGACAAGCTGCGCGCCAACGGCATCGCGCCGCCGCAGAAGGCCTCCGGCAAGCGGGCGCTGTTTGCGGCCGCCGAGGTCACCTGCCCGCACTGCGGCGCGGACGCCACCGAGCGCGTGAGCGAGTTCGGCTCGACGGCCTGCAAGGCGCACTACCGCTGCCGGGTGTGCCTCGAGCCCTTCGAGTACTTCAAATGCATCTGAGGGCCCGCCGATGAGCCACGACTTCCAGCCGCTCCGGATCACGGCCGTCCGCCGCGAGACGGCGGACGCCCTGTCGCTGGCGCTTGCCGTGCCTGCGCACCTCACAGCGAGCTACGCCTACAAGCCCGGCCAGCATCTCGTGCTGCGCACCGCGCTTGGCGGCGAGGAGGTGCGGCGCACCTACTCGATCTGCTCGGGCCCCGGCGACGACCATCTCTGGATCACCATCAAGCGCGTCGAGGGCGGACTGTTCTCGCCCTATGCGCACACCGCTCTCAAGGTCGGCGACAGCGTCGAGGCGATGCCGCCTGCGGGGCGCTTCGTGCTTCCCCCCTCCACGGGCGCCCCGCGCCATCTCGTCGCCATCGCGGCCGGGAGCGGCATCACTCCGGTGATGGCCATGGCCCGGCACGCGCTGGAGACCGAGCCCGACACGCGTTTCACGCTGATCTACGGCAATCGCGCCCTCGACAGCATCATCTTCCGCGAGGCGCTCGAGGACCTGAAGGACCGCTTCATGCAGCGCCTCATGCTGGTGCACGTGCTGAGCCGCGATGCCGACGCCGACGTGCCCGAGCTCACCGGCCGCATCGATGCCGCAAAGATCGAGCGCTTCATGCACACGCTGATCGAGCCCGGCGAGGTGGACCACTTCTTCCTGTGCGGGCCGGACACCCTGATCAAGGACGCCCGCGCCAAGCTCACGCAGCTCGGCGTCCCGCGCGAGCGGATCCATTTCGAGTTCTTCCGCGCCGGCCCCGAAGGCAGCGAGCCGCGCCGCCCCGCCCTGCCCCGCTCGGCCGTCGTCGGCAGCAGTGCCGAGGGCGCCGACGTCACCGTCATCGTCGACGGCGCCCGGCACAGCTTCAAGCTGCCCGAGGGAGCGCACGTGGTCGATGCGGCGCTGGCTGCCGGCATCCGCGTGCCCTACTCATGCAAAGGCGGCATGTGCTGCACCTGCCGCGCCAGGCTCGTCGAGGGCAAGGCCGAGATGAGCCGCAACTTCTCGCTCGAGCCGTGGGAGGTCGAGGCGGGCTTCATCCTCACCTGCCAGGCCCAGGCCCGCAGCGACCGCCTCGTCCTCGACTACGACCAGGTGTGAGGCTGCGACGGGCTAGTCGACCACGTGCTCCTCGCGCACGCCCCGGCAGTCCATCTCGTACTCGAGCTCCGTGACGGGCGGGCGGTTGTAGTGCCAGGTGAGGCCGGCCGGGCAGGCGCCGCGCGCCACGATCTCCTCGGCGAGGAAGGGGTGGAGGTCGTGCACCGTGTAGACCTGCGCCGCGGTCGTGTCGGCCCAGGCAAAGCCCAGCGCCGCCATCCGCCGCTCCATCTCGCCCAGCACGAAGCGCGCTTTCGCTCTGAGCCCCGCCGGGCTGGTGTCGCCGCGCGCCACGATGTGGTCGCGATAGGTGGCAAAGCCCTCCGGCGCCTCGCCCGAGCCCGCCACGACGAAGGTCGCGGCAGCGGCCTGCGCCGCCGGCCTCGTGAAACAGAAGGCGTGGAACGACGGCGCTGCCGGCGGCGCGATCTCCGGGCACACGTTGCTGCGCGCCACCGGATTGTTGCCGCCCGCGAACAGCCCCCACGCCTTCAGCGTCTCGATGTAGACACCGTTGAAGGCGGCAAAGCCGGCCTCCGTGAAGGGCGCTGGCGACCTGAGCTCGCAGGCCGCGAAGGCCGTCAGCGGCCGCCCCGCCGCCTGGATGATCTCCTCGACCCGGCGGAATCCCTCCGCCAACGGCACCGGCGTCCGGAACCTGTAGCGCTCCAGCGCGAAGCCCGGCAGCGCCGCGACCCCGGCCGAGTATTGCGACACGCCCTTGACGTACCTGTAGCCGCCCTCCTGGAGCGTGATCACCTCGGCCATAGGGTGCTGCCTCCCCGCGATTGCCGGTTAACCTTCACGTTTCGTCCGCAAGCGAGCCTACCAGAGCCGGCCCGCCCCTGCATCGGCCCTGCGCGGCAAAGCCGCTTCCTCTCCTTCCAACGATGAGAAGTCATTCGCGGGCGTCAGGTTGACAAAGCCGGACGCAGGTCCGCACACTCGCCGCCAAAACAACAGGGCGACGTCAAGGGAGGACAACATGATCTCGAGGAAGCCAGTCGCGGCTTTGGCCGCTGTCGCGTCGGTGCTGCTTGCAACCGCAGCGCCGGCCTTTGCCCAGAGCAAGGAGTTCAAGGTCGGCGTCATCTACGACATGACGGGCGCCTTCGCCGGGGGCGGCTCGCTGCCCGGCCAGATCGCGACCAAGATCGCCATCGATCTCGTCAACGAGCGCGGCGGCGTCGAGGGCTACAAGATCGTGCCGACCTATGCCGACGCCCAGTCCAAGACCGACGTCGCCATCAACGAGGCCGAGCGCATGTTGAATGACGTCAAGGTCGACATGCTGATGGGCCTGTTCTCCTCCGCCCAGTGCGTGCCGCTCGCCGCCAAGGTGGACGCGGCCAAGAAGTTCTTCTGGGCCAACATCTGCGTGGCCTCCGCCGTGTTCAAGGGCAAGAACCTGCAGTACGTGTTCCGGGCCCAGGTCCATTCCGACCAGTTCGGAGAGGCCTCCTGCGCCTTCATCGCCGAGAACGCGAAGCAGAAGCTCAAGAAGGAGGTCAAGGACATCAAGGTGGCCATCATCCACGAGGATGGCCCCTACGGCGCCGGCGTCGCCGCCGGCAACGAGGCCAAGTGCAAGGAGCTCGGCATGCAGCTCGTGCACAAGGAGGGCTATGCTGCGACCTCCACCGACCTCTCCGCCCTCGTCACCAAGCTGCGCCGCGCCCAGGCCGACGTGATCCTGCACACGGGCTACAACCCCGACATCACGCTGTTCCTGCGCCAGGCCAAGGAAGCCGGTCTCAAGTGGAGCGCGCTCATCGGCCACGGCGCGGGGCACGCCCAGATCGACAAGCTCACCGAGACCTTCGGCAAGGACGTCAACTATCTCTACAACGTCGATCCGGTGGCGGCCCAGCTCCTCGATCCCAAGTCGCTGGCGCCCGGTCTCGGCGATCTCACCGCCGAGATGGTCAAGCGCTACAAGGCCGCGACGGGCGCCAAGGAGGTGCCATCGCACGTCTCGATGGGCTTCAACCAGGCCTGGATCTTCTTCAACGATGTCATGCCGCGCGCCATCAAGAAGTACGGCGGCGTCGACCCCGAGGCGCTGCGCAAGGCCGCCCTCGACACCGACATCCCGCAGGGCGGCACCATCCAGGGCTACGGCGTCAAGTTCTTCCCGCCGGGCCACGCGATGACCGGCCAGAACGAGCGCTCCAGCCCGGTCGTGATGCAGTTCGTCGACGGCGCCACCAAGATCGCCTGGCCGAGCGCCCTGCGCACCGGCGATCCGGTTCTGCCGCTGCCCGCCGGGCACGCCTACGCGCGCTGACCAGCAGACACTCGTACCGGGCGCCTCGGCCCGGTACGCCCGCCCTCCAGTCGACGCGCGCAATGGCCCTTCTCTCCGTCTCCGGACTAACCAAGCGGTTCGGCGGCTTCACCGCCGTCAACGACGTCTCGTTCGAGGTCAACGAAGGCGAGATCCTTGGGCTCATCGGCCCCAACGGCTCGGGCAAGAGCACGACCTTCAACTGCATCGCTGGCATGTACCAGCCGACCGCCGGCAGCATCCGCTTTGACGGCGAGGAGATCGGCGGCCTGCCGGCGCACGCCGTCTGCCACAAGGGCATCGGCCGCACCTATCAGATCCCGCGGCCCTTTCGCAATCTCTCGCTCCTCGAGAACGTGGCCCTGTCGGCCTGGTTCGGCCAGGAGGGCAAGACCACGCGCGCCGATTGCTGGCGCCAGGCCGAGGAGGCATTGGCGCTCGTCGGCCTGCCGACGGACGCGCGCACCCGCACCGAAGGCCTGGGCGCCGGCGCCCTGAAGCAGCTCGAGCTGGCCCGCGCGCTGGCGACCCAGCCGAGGCTCCTTCTCGCCGACGAGAGCCTCAACGGCCTCGACCACAACGAGATGGACGAGGCCGCCGACATGCTGAGCCGCATCCGCAAGGAGAAGGCCATCACCATCGTCTGGGTCGAGCACATCATGGGCGTGCTGATGCGCGTGGTCGACCGCGTGGTGGTGCTCGACCATGGCGAGAAGATCTTCGACGGCGCGCCCAGGGCCGCCCAGGCCGATCCGCGCGTGATCGAGGTCTATCTTGGCCCGGAGGCGGCCTGAGATGGCGATGCTCGAGCTCAAAGGCGTGAGCGCCGGCTACGGCGCCTTCCAGGCCCTCTTCGATATCTCCATGACGGTGGCGGCCGGCGAGGCCGTCGCCGTGATCGGCGCCAACGGCGCCGGCAAGACCACCCTGCTGCGCGTCATCTCCGGGCTGCTACCGGCCACCTCCGGCTCGATGAGCATGGAAGGCTCGGACCTGCGCGCCATCGCCCCGCACAGGATCATCGAATCCGGCATCGCCCACGTGCCGGAGAGCCGCCGTCTCTTTCCGCGCCTGTCGGTGGAGGACAACCTCAAGATGGGCGGCTTCATCCCGCGGGCGCGCGCCAAGCACGCCCAGCGCCTCGACTACGTCTACACGCTGTTTCCCCGCCTCAAGGAGCGCCGCCACCAGTTCGCCGGCACCATGTCGGGCGGCGAGCAGCAGATGTGCGCCATCGGCCGCGCGCTGATGAGCGAGCCCAAGCTCGTCCTGCTCGACGAGCCCTCGATGGGGCTTGCCCCCGTGGTGGTGGCGCAGGTGTTCGATCTCGTGCGCCGCATCCGCTCGGAGGGCTACACCGTGCTGATCGTGGAGCAGAACGTGGCCCAGGTTCTGAAAGTGGTCGATCGCGCCTATCTCCTCGAGGTGGGCAAGATCGAGCGCAGCGGCAGCGCCGCCGAGCTCGCCGCGAGCGAGGATATCCGCAAGGCCTATCTCGGCATCTGATGGAAAAACGCGCCTATGGATTGCCAGCTCGACATCTTCTTTCTTGAGGCGCTGCTCAACGGCATCCTGCTGGCGGGCCTTTTGGCGCTGCTGGCCCTCGGCCTCAATCTCGTGTTCGGCGTCATCGACGTGGTCTGGATCTGCTACGCCGAGCTCGTCATGGTCGGCATGTACGGCATCTACTTTGCCTCCAAGGCCGGCGTGCCGTTTCCCCTTGCTGCCGGCTTCGGCATCCTCCTCGTCGCCCTGGCCGGCGCCCTGCTGCACGTTCTGGTGATCCGGCCCGTGCTCGACTCCGAGCCGATCAACCAGCTTCTCGTCACCGGCGGCGTACTGTTCTTCCTGCAGGCCGCCGCGACCATGGCCTTCGGCATCGAGTTCCGCAACATCGGCATCTCGCTGGGCTCCGTCAGCGTCGCCGACATGAGCTTCTCGCGCTCGCGCATCATCTCCTTCGTCGTGGCGCTGGTCAGCATGCTGGCTCTGTGGCTGTTCCTGCGCCGCACCTACATCGGCACGGCCATCAGGGCCATCGCGCAGGATCGCCAGATCATGCCGCTGATGGGCGTCGATACCCGCAAGGTCTATATCGCGACGTCCGCCATCGGCGGCGGCCTTGCGGGCCTTGCCGCGACCCTGATGGTGCTCAATTACGACATCTACCCCCAGATCGGCCTGCAGTTCGGCCCCCTCGTGTTCATGATCTGCGTGCTGGGCGGCCTCGGCAACATGATCGGCGGCTTCCTCGCCGCCTTCATCATCAGCCAGTTCATCGCCGTCGGCTCGAGCTGCTTTCACACCGAGTGGGGCTACGCCGTCGCCTTCCTCTTCTTCATGATCGCCATCTTCATCCGCCCGCAGGGCCTGTTCGGGGGCAAGTCATGACCGGCAGGGCTTGGCCATGAAGCTGAAGCTTTCCCCCTGGAGCATCGCCGGCATCCTCGCCGTCGCCCTGCTGCCGTTCCTCGTGCGCATCTTCTTCGGCGCCTCGGAAAAATATTATCTCCACCTGCTGGTGCAGATCCTGCTCTGGTCCTTCATCTACACCGGCTGGGCCCTGATGGGCCGCTTCGGCCTGACCTCGCTCGGCCACGGTGCCTTCACCGGCATCGGCGCCTACGTCACCGTGATGCTGTGGAACTACGCCGGCATCACGCCCTGGCTCGGCATACCCGTCGCCATCCTCTGCGCAACCGTCGTCGGCCTGCTCGTCGGCTACCCGTGCTTCTCGCTGCGCATCACCGGGCACTACTTCGGCCTGCTGACGCTTGCACTGACGGAGTTCGTCCGGCTGTGCATTGTGGGCCTGCGCGACTTCACCGGCGGCTCTCTGGGCACCCAGCCCAAGCGCTACGGCGACGGCCTCTCCCTCTACGCGATGCAGTTCGAGCCCGACCGCATGCTCGCCTACTACATCGCCTTCGCGCTGTGGCTGTTCGGGCTTTACGTCTGGTGGCGCGTCGACCGCAGCATGGACCGCTACGCGCTCGACGCGGCGAGCCAGGACGAGGACGCGGCCTCCTCCGTCGGCATCAACGTCACCCGCGAGAAGCTCAAGATCACCGCTCTTTCCTCCGCCATGTGCGCACTCGGCGGCGCCATCTTCGCCCAGTACCAGATGTACATCGGCCCCGACACCATTGCCGGCCTCGGCACGTCCCTCAACATGGTGTTCGCCGTCGTTGCCGGCGGCGTCTGGGTCATGCTCGGGCCGACGGTGGGCGCGCTGTTCACCCAGGTCCTGTCCGAGGGCCTGCGCGTCGTCATCCAGAGCTCCGCGGGCCTGAAGGCGGCCTTGGGCTCGGCCGCGCTGGCGCTCGACAGCGCCATCTATGGCCTGCTGCTCATCCTCTTCATCATCTACATGCCGAAGGGGATCCTCGGCACCATCCTGGAGCGCCGCGCGAAATCCGCACGCAAGTCTGGCTAGGCCGCGGCACCCCCGCGCCCGCGCATGCCGGCCAGAAGCAGCAGGATCGCGGCCATCTGCACCGCCGCCGCGCACACGAACAGGCCGGGCGCATGGCCCGGCGCCGCCCCGGCCTCCTCTGCGCCCTGCCGGATGAGCCCGAACACCGCGGGCGCGAACGCATAGGCCCCTTGTGCGACGGCCACCATCAGCGGCACCGCGCGCGCCCCGTCCGCCCTGCTGAACTCGACCTGCGCGATCATCGGCGGCAGGGAGGTGGCATTGCCGATGCCGAGCCCGAACAGCACCACGCCCAGCAGCAGCAGCCCCACGGTCTCGCCGCCGGCCACCAGGAACGCCATCGAGCCTGCGATCTGCACGCCGTAGCTGGCGCAGGCAAAGCGCCGCCGGTCGCCGCGCTCCGGCATCCACCAGCCGAGCAGCGTGCGCCCGACGATCGCGGCCCCGGTCGCGGCCCCCGCCGCCAGGCCCGCCGCCTGCGTCCCGAGCGCCGGCACCAGCAGCGAGAACAGGTGCGCCAGCAGCCCGATCTGGGCGAACAGTCCGAGCGCCATGCCGCCGGCAAGGGTGAGGAAGCGCAGATCCCCGCCCAGCGCCCGCAGGCTTCGCGCCGGAGCCTCGCGCGGCGCCGCGGCGTCCGCCCCCGGCGTGCCGGCCAGCGCGCCGTCCGCCGCGAGTCCCATCTCGGCGGGGCCGCGCACGAAATAGCACTCGGCAAGCACCCACACGACCGCGACCATCACGGCCCCGACCGCGAGGCTGGCCCAGCCGAACCCGAAACATCCGATGGCGCCGGCCCACAGGGGCAAGAACACGACCCCGCCGACGCTGGCGCCGTTGTAGGCCGCGGCCAGCGCCGCCGGCCGCCCTTTCGCGAACCACGGCGATACGATCGCATTCACTGCCGCTGCCCCCATCGTCGCCCACCCCGCGCCGCTGGCGAGCGAGCAGCTGCCAGGGCTCGCGGGCCGCGGCCCACCCCGCCACGCCGAGGGCGAGCGCAAGGCATCCCGCCTTCGTCACGCCGGCGACGCCGAACCTCCCATACAGTGCCGGCAGGCAGGCCACCACCGCCGCCCCGAACAGGAAGTGCGAGGTGACGGCGGCCGACACCAGCGGCAGCGGCCATCCCCGCGCCTCGCGCAGGGCCTGCAGGAACACCGGGGGCCCGTAGAAGCCGACACCCCAGCCGAAGGCAGCCAGAACGAAGACAGCCGCAACCACGTGCCAGCCGTGGAATGTCCGTGTCGTGCCAGGCATCCCGCGAGGTCCCCTGTCGGATGGGCGAGCTGGCACGTTGTGCGACGCCGGGCGGTCGGCATGTTTCGGTCCGCGCCGAAATCTCAGACGCGTGAGCGGCCCTGCGTTACGCGCTGAGGGTGCCCGTCATCTTGGCCGCGCGCTCGAGCGCGGTCGCCTGCGGCTCCCGGCGTGCCGGATCGTCGCGTGCCGGCTCCTTCCACCGATGCTCGCGACGGATGCGGTTCACGAACTCGATCGTACGGTTGCCGACCATGTGGCGCTGCTGGTCGCTGGTGATGATGTGGTAGCAGTCGTCGAGCACCACCGTGTCCACGATCCCGCCCAGCCGGCGCATGAGGAAGAGCACGTTGTCGAGATCGGCATAGTCGTCCTCGCGCGAGTGCACGATCAGCACCGGTTGCGTCACCTCGCCCAGGCGCTTGGTGACCGCCTGCATCAGCCATCTGTGCTCGAGCACCGCCCCGCCCGGCGTCACCGGCTGCCCGCAGAGGGCGTTGTCGCCGCTGGCGAAGGCCTCGGCGATGCGCGCCCGCACCTGCGCCGACTTGACCCCGTGCGGCGGCAGGTCGGGAAAGTCGATCAGGTTGGCGAACCACTTCTGCGTCACCAGCCGGAACAGCCGCGCGTACCAGGGCACCACCCAGCCGTTGAGCCAGAGCGTCGGCGCGAAGGCCACCGCGCCCTGCACGTCCCGCGGCCGCTTGGCGGCGAGCCACAGGCTGAGCAGCGCCCCCGTCGACAGTCCTCCGACCACGACGAAGTCGCAGGTCTCACGCAGCTCATCGAGCGCCGCCTCGGCCGTGGCCGCCCAATCCTGCCAGGTGTAGGCCTTGAGATCGTCGACCGAGCCGCAGTGCCCCGCAAGCTGCGGGCACGACACCGTATAGCCCGCGCTTGCCAGCGCCTCGGCGAACGGCCGCATCTCGACCGGCGTGCCGGCGAGCCCATGCAGCAGCAGAAATCCAAGTCGTCCCCGTCCAAGACGGAACGAGTAGCTACGCACGGACGCCACGCCCCCTACCGGTCTTTTGAAGCTTTATGAACGATTGCAGACGGAATGGCAAATCGCTGACAAAGAAAGAAATATTGCAAACGGTACATGTTGGGCCTGCCGCCCCGCGCCGTATCCTGGACGACCGCTTTTGCTTGACAGCTGCGGAGCCTTTGCGTTGGCTGAAATACACACAAGGCGAGGTTTCGCTTGGCATTTTTGGCGACCATGGTGGGTAAGCTTCGCCTCGACCGCCTGCGGCAGATCTGGGCGCGGGACGGCATCCCGGCGCGCGTCCACTTGGCCCTGTTCGCCGCCATGTTGCTGGTGCCGGCCCTGCTTCTGTCCGGCTTCCTGATCCGGGAGGCGGCCAACGAGCGTCGCCGCGAGGCCGAGGTCCGGGTTGTCCAGCTCGCCTCCGACCTGGCCGATGACGTCTCCAAGGACCTCGAGCGCTCCTTGACCATCTTGCGCACCCTCTCGGTGTCGCAAGCCCTGGCGGAGAACGATCTCAAGGCCTTCTACGAGCTCGCCCAGGAGATGCTCGCGAGCCGAGACGAGGCGATCATCCTGGTCGATGCCGACGGCCGTCAGATCCTGAACTCCGGCGTGCCCTGGCACATGGCCCTGTCGCCCTACAGCGACCTCGCCTCCCTGCGGCGCGCCGTCGAGACCAGGGGCCCCGTCGTCACCGACATGTTCTGGGGCCGCCTGCGCAACCGCTACGTGATCAACCTGCTGCTCCCCATCGTCGAGGCCGGCGGCGTCAAGCGCGTCCTCGCCTACTCCATCACCCCCGACCGCATCCGACGCATGATCCAGGGGCAGAACCTGGGCCCCGATTGGTCGACCGGGGTTGCAGACCGCAACAACCGGATCATCGCCCGCTCACAGCAGCACGACCGCTATGTCGGCACGGTGCTGGGCCCGGAGCAGCTGCGTGCCGCCGCCAAGCCGCGCACGGCCCACTCGGTGACCAGCATCGACGGCCGCCCGGTCGTGCGCGCGGTTGCCTACACCCGCCTCGGCAACTGGATGGTCGGCGCCTCCGTCTCCGAGGCCTACCTCGGCCAGCTCGTCGCGCATGCCACGCGCAATCTGGTCATCGGCACCGCGATCATCCTGGGGCTCGCGACCTCGCTGGTCTTTCTCTACGGCCGCCAGCTCACCAGCGCGCTGGGCAGCATAACCGGCGCCGTGTCGGGCGATCCCCACGTCACCATCATCAGGGAGGCGACCGCGGCCGCCCGCGCGCTCTCCGCCGCCGCAGGCGGCCTGCGCCAGTCCGAGGAGCGCTTTCGCGGCATCTACCTGAATGCCGCGACCGGCATCGCCATCCGCACGCCCGACGGCCACTTTCAGGCCTGCAACCCCGCCTACGCCAGGCTGATGGGCTACTCGGAGGACGAGTTGCTCCAGCGCCGCGTCCAGGACCTGATCCATCCCCAGGACCGCGCCGAGAACGCAAGGCTTCACGACGAGCTGCTGTCCGGGCGACGCACCTCCATCGAGATCGAGCTTCGCTACATTGGCGCCGGCGACCGCACCATCTGGGTGCACAAGCACGTCTCCGTCGTCCACGGCAACGACGGCGCCCCCCGGCACGTCATCGCCCTGGTCACCGACCGCACCGAGCGGCTGAAGTACGAGCAGGACCTGGCCATCGCCGTGGAGCGCTCCCGGATCGCCCAGCAGTCCGCCAAGGCGGCCCTGTACGAGCTGGTGCCGCGCACCGGCCATGCCCAGTTCGACCCGGCCTTCGCCGCCGTCACGGGCTTCACCCAGGCCGAGATGACGACGCCGGCGGATGCGCGCGCGGCCCTCGTCCATCCGGAGGACGCAGCAAGCGTGCGGGCGGCGATGCACGCCGGCATCGCCAGCGGCACCGGCTACGACATTGTCTATCGCCTGCGCCACAAGGCCGGCCACTACCTCTGGATCCACGACCGCGCCAGCCTCCTCACGGGCCCCCACGACGGCGACGCCCGCGTCATCGGCATGATGCTCGACATCAGCGAGGCGAAGGCGCGCGAGGAGCACGTCAACCTGCTCCTGCGCGAGGTCAACCATCGCTCCAAGAACATGCTGGGCCTCGTCCTCGCCATCGCGCGCCAGACGGCTGCCGCCGACGCCAGCGCCTTTCTTGCCGACTTCACCGAGCGCATCCAGGCGCTGTCCGCCAACCAGGACCTGCTCGTCAGCAACGACTGGAGCGGCGTTGCCATCGACGCCCTCGTCTCGGCCCAGCTCTCCCATTTCATGGACGTGCATGCGACGCGCATCACCGCCGAGGGCCCCCGCATCCAGCTCACCCCGGCGGCCGCCCAGGTGCTCGGCATGGCGCTCCACGAGCTTGCCACCAACGCCAGCAAGTACGGCGCCCTTGCCAATGCCCAGGGCTGCATCCGCGTCGCGTGGTCGGCAGAGGACGGCGCCTTCTCGATGTCCTGGCAGGAGGAGGGCGGCCCCGAGGTTGTCCGCCCCGCCCGGACCGGCTTCGGCACCACCGTCCTCAAGGCCATGGCGACCATGAGCCTTGATGCCGAGGTCGAGCTGTCCTATCCGCCCTCGGGCCTGCGCTGGCGCCTGACCTGTCCGCTCGACAAGGTCATCGAGGCCGCCGCCCAGGACACCGGCCTGCGCGCCTCTGCCGGCCGCGCATTGCCCCCTGGCAAGCGCCGGTCCCGCATTCTCGTGGTCGAGGACGAGGCGCTGATCGCCATGGAGATCACCGACATCCTCGCCGCCGAGAACTACGAGGTGGTGGGGCCGTCGCGCACCGTCGAGCAGGCCCTGGCGCTTTTCCACGAGTACGGTTGCGACATGGCCGTGCTCGACGTGAGCCTCGGCGCCCAGACGGCCGAGCCCGTGGCTCGTGAGCTGGCCGACCGCGCCATCCCCTTCCTGCTCGTCTCCGGCTACGACCGCGACCAGCAGCCCGCGGCCCTGCGCGCCTCGCCGCTGGTCAAGAAGCCGATCCGGCCCGAGACCCTCATCGCCGAGGTGCGCAAGGGCCTGTCGGCCACCGCCGCCTGAGACAGGTGCTGCGCTGCTCCACGTGCAGCAATTGCCTCCGCCGCCGCCCGGAATGCGCAATCGGCGAGCCGCCGGCCGTAGGTCGGGGCAAGCGCAGCGCGACCCGACGCGTCCCCCAAGCCGACGCCGCCTCGGAATGCGCAGTCGGCGAGCCCCCGGCCGTAGGTCGGGTCAAGCGCAGCGCGACCCGACGTGTCCTCCAAGCAGCCGCCGCCCCGGAATGCGCAGTCGGCGAGCCGCCGGCCGTAGGTCGGGTCAAGCGCAGCGCGACCCGACGCGTCCCCCAAGCCGCCGCCGCCCCGGCCGGCAGCACGGACGCCGCTCCCGCCACGCGCCGCCCGCCCGCGCGCGCGTGCGCCGGGATGATGCAAGGGGCTGCGGACGGCACGGCTGCGCCAAATCGAACGTTCAAGATCGGCGCCACCGCGCCGTCCGCGCAGGATTTTGGGCATGAGCTCGCACTTACTGATCTCTGTCGCCGCGGACTTGCACCGACGGCGGCGAGG
>JANRIO010000011.1:0-72670 GCA_033764875.1 Hyphomicrobiaceae bacterium
GTCCGACGTTGAGGATGAACTATCTACCGTTTGGCCCAAGTGTCTAAGCGGGGATGCTCGTGCCTTCCGCGTGACGGTAGCGTTCGACCGAATGCTGCGGGCGGCGGGGAAGGTTCGCAACGCGGATTTGGGGTTGATCGATGTCGGGCCGAACCTCGGCGCTATCAATCGATGCGCCCTCGTGTCCGCGGACTACGTTGTCATACCGATTGGGGCCGATCTTTTCTCTCTGCGAGGCCTCCAAAACGTGGGACCCAAGCTTCGTGCGTGGCGCGGCGAGTGGCGGGATAGGAAGGCAAGAGCACCGAAGGGATTGAACTTCGCGCTGCCCGAGGGCGAAATGACCCCAATTGGATACGTCGTCTCGCGGTTTTCATCTCGCGGCAGCCGAGCGGCTAAGGCATTCCAGCGGTGGTTGGACAGAGCCCCGCTTGTCTACGCCGAAGCTGTGCTCGGCGATGTCGGAGCGGCAGCGCCTTCCAATCGGCTCGCACAGCTTAAGGACTACCGTTCGTTGATGCCGATGGCTCAGGAAGCCCGTAAGCCGATGTTCGCGCTTCGGCCAGCAGACGGAGCAATTGGAGGGCATCAGACCGCGGTCCAAGAGTGCTACAAAGACTTTGAAGCACTTACCGGCGAGATTGAAAGACGCATCGAGCTGTGAGTGGTACACCGAGGTGGTACACGGCAAGTCCATCGAGGAGGCGTAATCCGTTGAAATGCAAGCCTACTGCTGGAACGAGGGGCAGTCCTTTCCTGGGCACCAATTTTTGTATGCGCGCAGCCGCCACGCCAACCCTGCGCGCTGTGGTTCCGGTTCGAGGACGGCCCTCGAACCTGCACCAATGTTTGGCCGGGCGCTGCCGCGGCGGTGGCTTCGCCTGAGTGAGGGCGCCCCGATCGAGCGGAGGCCGGCCGAGCCAGCCAGAGGCCAGGCGCGCCCGAGTGGCACGTTGGCGAGCGGTTCTCCTGCCGTCGGCAAGACGTCTGCTGTCAGGCGCACCTTCGCTCCATCACTGACGGCCGCCGTGAGGGCACGCCCTCTCCACATGCCTTCCCGGACGGCGTGCGCAAGCACGGAGATCTGGGATCTTCACCCGCCGCGGTCTATTGCAACGGGGAGAGATCCCGGCTCTCGCTGCCGCTCGGCCGGGAAGGCACGCGGTGAGGGAGGTGGCCTGCCGTCGGCAAGACGTCTGCTGTCAGGCGCACCTTCGCTCCATCACTGACGAGCGCCGTGAGGGCACGCCCTCTCCACATGCCTTCCCGGACGTCGTGCGCAAGCACGGAGATCCGGGATCTTCACCCGCCGCGGTCTGCCGCCACCGGGAAAGATCCCGGCTCTCGCTGCCGCTCGGCCGGGCGCGCATGCAACCCGTCAGTGCAACAGGCGCCGCAAGATGGGCGCAGCCTGCTCGTCGCCGAACTTGCGCAGGAGCTCTCGCAGCGCCGGGGCGCTGCCGATGGCGCGCTGCAGCACCTGCACGAACGGCGAGCTTTCGCCCACGTCGATGCCGCCGAGTGCCTGCCGGATGGCGCTGCGCGACTGGTTGAGGCTGGCGCGCCCGGCCGCGTGCGCCTGCGCTTCCGCGGCAAGGAGCGAGGCCGCGTACAGGCCGGCCAGGTACTCGGCCAGGATCGGATGGCTGAAGTCGACGAGCCCCGCCTTGCGGCCGGCCCCGAAGAACGCGAACTGGACCAGCGCGTACAGCACACGGTCGTTGTCTTCCGCCTCCAGCCGGTCGGAGACGTAGGATGGCCCGAGCAGCGCGCGGATCGTCTCGGCGTCGAGCAGGCCCGCCTCGCCGTCGCCGTTCTGCAGTCGGTTGTGGGCGATGGCGCCAAGGATCTCCAGCACGCTGCGGCGCCCCTCCGCCTCGAAGGCGCTCGCGATCCCGGTGCGCGCCTCGCTGCCGTCAAGGAGGCGAATGCCGAGCGCCTCGGCGCGCTCCTCCATGGCCTCGGCGACGATCTCCGCGTTGACGAAGTCGCGCCAGCGGAAGATGCCCTTGCCCTGCTCGCGATCCAGCATGCGTTCGACGATGTAGTCGAGCAGCTCCAGCCGGTCCGCAGGCATCCGCCCCTTGCTGCGATAGAGCTCGATCAGCAGCGCGCAATAGAACGGCAGGCTCGCCAAGCCGGCAAGGTCGGAGGCGGCGGCCAGCGCCTGCGTGAAGCCGGCCACGCGCGCGCTGTCGCGCGCGCTCGCCCGTCCGCTCTCGAGCTCCATCCAGGCGATCTGCCGCCAGGATGCGGCTCCCCACGGCGCGAGCTCGTACACCGAGACCTTTCCCCCTGGCCGCATGCGGCGCTCGAGAAACGCGCGCATGCGCGGGCTTGAGGACATCAGGCTGTCGCGCGTGCACAGGAAGATCTGGGCCTGGCTTTCGGGATCGGCGAGCGCGCGCTCAATGAAATCGAAGAAGTCGTTGTCTCCCGCGTAGACCTCGTCCAGCCCGTCGAGCATCCAGATGGCGTGCCCGTGGCGCAGCAGCCAGTGCAGCTGCTCGGTCTCGACGCCGCCGGCGATCTCGGCGTCCGCGACGGCATCGACGATGTCGTCGACGTAGCCGATCTCGAAGCCGCGCAGATGCTCGGGCAGGAAGACCAGGGGCCTCCGGCGCACGATGTCGCGGCCCTTGGCGGCGATGAACTCGCCGTAGATGGCGCTTGTCAGCGCGTTGAAGGCGACCGTTTTGCCGCCGCCGGCCGGGCCGTCCAGGATGTACAGGTGCGCGCCGTCCGACGGCTCGCGCAGCAGCCCATCCATGAACTCCACGAGATCGCCTTCGCCCGGGCTGCGCTCGTCGTGGCCAAGGCCGCTGCGCACGAAGAACGGCTGCGCCACCCGCGGGCGCTCCGCGAGCTTCAGGACCTGCGCGAGCATCGAGCGGGCCTTGCGCGCCTGGCTTCCCTCGATCTTGTAGGGCGTGTCGAAGAACTCGGCGGGAACCCGGACGCCGCCCGTGCCGTCGCGGCCGATGCTGCGTGTCACGGACGAGATGAAGTCCTTGGACAGGCCGAGCCGGCTGGGCACGAGGTAGTAGCCGACGGCGCCCGGCACGCGCGCCGTCTCCGCCGACATGCGCGCAAGGAGCGCCTGCTCGCGCTGCGTTCGCTCCGCCTCCTTCGCGGCGGAGAGCCGCTCGGATGCCTCCAGCACGGCGTCGCTGGCCCAGATCAGCAAGGCAGGTCGCGGGGCGATGAGCGTCCCGGCCTCGAGGTGGGCAAAATCGGCTTCCTGTCGGGCCAGGACATAGCCGCCGGACTGGGCGTAGGCCGTGGCGGAACGCAGCAAGCCACTCATGCATGCCCCTCCGATGCAGCAGCGGCCGGGGTGCGATCGCGGCTCTGCCGGGCGACGCACGGGAATACTTGCCGCTGGAACTTCACGCCAAGAACAACAACGCCTCGCGTCGCGAGCTGGGGCGCACGACGACCGCCTGCGCCTGCGATCGACCGCGTTATACACGGCACGCGCGACGGTTGTCCCGCGCTTCGATGCAAGGGGCGTTGACAGGATGCGACCGACGTCGCGAGGCGGGATTTCTTGCGTGCGATGCGGACGCCATGCGCGATGGCCCGGATCCTCGATCCGGGCCATCTCTGGGGTCGCTGGAGCCGATCAGTCCAGGGTGTCGCCGCAGCGGGACGCCGCGCTTGCACCTTCCTGCAAGGGCGAAGCGATGGACTTCCCGCCGATCGCCCTAGAAGCGCACGTTGTAGCCGAGCCTCACGGCGCCGAAGGTCAGCTTGCTCTCGTCCTGCGAGTTGGCTGCAGAGCTCTCGAACCGCGTGCTGCCGAAATCCGTGTAGCGGTACTCGAGCGAGATGGTCGAGTTGCGCGAGATGGCGTTCTCGACGCCCAGGCCCGCCGTCCAGCCGCTTCGGTTCTGACTGACGGAGGCAAACGGCGCGGAGGCTGGCGTGACGGCCTTGGTCAGGTCGTTGCGGCCCCAGGCCCAGCCGCCGGTTCCGTAGAACAGCCAGCTTCCGGAGGCGACGCCAAGCCGGCCGCGCACCGAGCCCAGCGTGTTGAGGTTCATCCTGTGCAGGTAGCCGAGGGACCCGACGCCGTCCTGGTTCACATCGGCCTTCTCGATGTCGGCCTCGACGCCGAACACGACGTTGCCGGTCTGCATGTTGTAGCCGAGGCGAAGGCCACCCAGCACGCCCTGCGTGTCGTAGCTGTAGGTCTGATCGAATGCGCCGGGGAATGGACCCGACTTCGCGGACACATCGCCGAAGCCGTAGCCGAACTGAACGCCGCCGTAGAGCCCGGTCCAGGAATAGGCGGGGCCGCGGCAGTCGTCCTTCATGCCGCCGCACGGACCGCCGGCCAGCGCGCCGGTGGCCGAGATGACCATGCTGCCAAAAGCAACCAACAAGAGCCTATGCGTTACGCGCACGATACAACTCCATACGCTGCTGCCTGACTGTAAGTACACGCATTATAGGCAAGAGGGCCGGGATTGGCTGTTGCGAAACAGTCACGATGCTCATGATTCGAGCAATTGGCGCAATTTTAACCAATTGCGATGCGGTCAGCTCTTCCCGGTGCGCGGCTCCTCGGCGCCCCCCTCGCTGACCGCCAGATCGCCTCTCCATGCGGCCGTCAGGTGGGCCTCGACGGGCGCGGCGGCGGGCAGAGGTCCAGGCGTCGCCACCGCATTGATCTGGGTCGCGCGTCGGCGGGGCCCGGCGACGGCCCCGGGCCGCTCCACGCTCAGTGCATCACCAGCACCGGCAGGCTGGCCCGCTCGAGCGCCGTCTGCGTCACGCCGCCGAACACGAACTCGGCGAGCCGGCTGCGGCCGTAGCCGCCCATGATCATCACGTCGGCATGCAGCGCCCGCGCCTTCGCCTCGAGCGCGGCGAAGAGGCCGGCCCGGCCCCGCTCGACCGGCTCGAAGCGTGCCTCGACGCCGTAGAGCGCGAGATACGAGATCAGCGCCGCGGGCTCGCCCTCGCCGGCTTCCGCGACACCGATGATGGTCGTGCGCCCGGCTGCCGCCAGGATCGGCAGCGCCGCCTTGACCGCGCGCGCGGCCTCCGGCGTCTCCTTCCACAGGATCACCGGCCTCGCGAGGCTCTCGGGCCTCACGCCCGGCGGCAGCACCAGCAGCGGCCGGCCCGAGGCCATCAGGATCGTCTCCAGCCGGTCGTGCGGCAGCCCGTCGCTGCCAGCCGGCCGCGCCATGATGGTGAGATCGTGGTGGCGCGCCTCGGCCAGGATCAGCGGCAGCGGGTCGCCGGCCGCCTCCAGCCAGTGCACGCTGCGGCCGCTGCCGATCTCGCCGCTGAGCGGGATCTCGTGCTCGGCGCAGAACGCCTTCACGTGCTCGGCGGCGGCGGCAAGCCTGCGGCTCGACCTCTCGCGCAGCTCCCGGAAGGCGCCGGCGACGGCGGCCCCCCGCGTCGACCCGATATGCGGCGTGTTGAGCGCGGCCGCCGCCGGGTCGACCTTGATGTGCAGGCAGTCGAGATGCGCGCCCAGCGCCCGGGACAGCACGTTGGCGGCGCTGAGCACGCCCGCGTCCGCAGCGCTCCCTGCGACTGGCACCAGGATCGTCTTCATGCGCTCACCCCGCCTAGCTCTGTTGCGGGATCCAGGATGGCGCCGGCGCCGGCCGCGGGCCTTGACCCGCGTCAATCCGAAAACATCAGCAGCGTCAAAGCGCAAGCGCGCTTGCGGTGCGCTCACCGGTTCACGTACTGCCCCACGATCTCGAGCATCAGCGCGATGTCCTCCGGCCGCGACAGGCGGTGCTCGCCGTCGGGCACGGCGGCCACGTGCGTGTGGTCGCCGGTGAGATGCGCGACCAGGTCGAGCGTGTGCTCCCACGGCACGTCGGGGTCGAGCAGCCCGTGGATGATGTGCACCGGCCGGCCCGGGTCGAACGGACTGGCGCCGATCAGGTGCCGCTCCCCGTCGTCGAGGAAGGCCTTGCTGATCGGGTAGGGCCCGTCGCCGTAGGCCGAGGGGCGGTGGTAGACGCCCTTTTCTGCGATGTCGCGCCGCGCCTGCGGCGGGAAGTTGTCCCACATCAGCCGCGTCATGTCCCAGGCCGGCGCGATCAGGACGAGCGCCGTGATGCGCTCTGCCGTCTCCGGCGCCTCCGCCATCAGGCTGCGCAGCAGCAGAAGCGCCATGTAGCCGCCCATGCTGGAGCCGACGAGCACCGTGGGCCCGGTGGCCAGCGCCTCGAACACGGCGCGCGTCTCCTCCAGCCACCGCGTCACCGTGCCGTCCTCGAACCGGCCTTCGGACTGCCCGTGGCCCGAGTAGTCGAAGCGCACGCAGGCCACGGCGTGCGTCTGCGCCCAGTCCGCGAGCGCGCTGGCCTTGGTGCTCGTCATGTCGGATTTGAGGCCTGGCAGCCACATCACGCCGCTGCGGCCCGGCGCGGCGTCCGGGGCCGCCGCGGCGAGCGTCGCGATGCGGCGGGCCTCCGCGCCTGCGCCGACGGAGATGAAGCGAGGTTGTTTCTCTGCCATGGGACTTTGCTTTATGAGGGGGTTGAAGCGTGTGAAGGATATAGAGGCGTGGGCGGCAACGGGCCAACGATACTCCAGATCATCCCCCGGCTCGATGCCGGCGGGGCGGAGCTTGCCGTCATCGACATGGCCGAGGCGGTGACGCTGGCCGGCGGCCGGGCCCTGGTCCTGTCCGAGGGGGGGCGCCTGGCGCCGCAGGTCGCGGCCGCCGGCGGTACCGTCATCGAGTTTCCGGCCGCCACCAAGAACCCGCTGCGCATCTGGTCCAACGCCGAGGCCGTCTGCGACCTCGTGCGCCGGCAGGGCATCGCGCTGCTGCACGCCCGCAGCCGCGCCCCGGCCTGGAGCGCGCTGATCGCGGCGCGCCGCGCCAGGCTGCCCTTCGTCACCACCTACCACGGCGCCTACAAGGAAAGTGGCGCCCTCAAGCGCGCCTACAACAGCGTCATGGCCCGCGGCGACGTCGTCATCGCCAACTCGGCCTTCACGGCAGGCCTCATCCGCCAGCGCTACCGGACGCCCGAGGCGCGCATCGCCGTCATCCACCGCGGCCTCGACCCCGCGGCATTCGACCCCGCCCGCGTCGCGCCCGACCGGATCGCGGCGCTGCGCGCGGCCTGGGGCGTGAAGCCGGGCCAGCGCGTCATCCTGCACCCGGCGCGGCTTACGTCCTGGAAGGGGCAGAGCGTCGTCATCGAATCGGCGGCGCTGCTGCGCGCCTCGGGCCGCCTGGACGACGCCGTGGTCGTCCTCGCCGGCGATCCGCAGGGGCGGGCGGAGTATGTGGCCGGCCTCGACCAGCGCATCGATACCCTCGGCCTGGCGGGGCACGTGTTGAGGGTCGGGCACGTGTCCGACATGCCGGCGGCCTATCTGGCCGCTCACGTCACCCTCGTCGCCTCCACCGAGCCCGAGGCCTTCGGCCGCACCGTGATCGAGGCCGCCGCCATGCGCTGCCCGGTCATCGCCACGGCCCTCGGCGCCCCGCCCGAGATCATCAAGGCGCCGCCGAAATGCGAGGAAGATCAAGCCACAGGCTGGCTGGTCGCGCCCGGCCAGGCGTGGGCGCTGGCCGAGCAGGTGCACGCGGCGTTGCGGCTTTCCCAGCCCCAGCGCGAGCGCCTGGGCGAGCGGGCGCGGGCCCACGTCCTGGCCCACTACACCAAGCGCAACCTGCAGCTCGAGACGCTGGCCGTCTACGACCGGCTGCTCGGCACCGGCCTGGCGCAGCGCTTTCGCGACCGGCCCGCCGTACACGCGCCTTTGGGAAGTTTGCCGCTGCAATCTTGACTTGCGCGTTCATCTCTCCGATTCTGGCGGGTACCGCGGCCGGCATCGCATGGCCGCGGGCAGCGGCGCTGTGCGGTCTGGCACGGTACGACACGGCGGCCCTGGCTTGGACGCGCAGACCGGCCGGCGTTAGTGCATACCGGAATGATCAAGGCATTTGCACCAGCAACGACACCGACCTGACGAGCATTTCTTGAGAAGGCCACAGGTTCAATAGCAGAAGGAGGCACCAACATCCGTAAACCAATGCGGGCCGCGCCCGAGCGCGAGCCATCCGGACCCAGGATCAACGACATGATCCGCGTCCGCGAAGTACGCCTGATTGACGAGACCGGCCAGAACGTGGGGGTTGTCCTCACCGCGGACGCCCTGGCGAAAGCCGTCGAAGCGGGACTAGACCTCGTCGAGGTCTCGCCTGACGCCAACCCGCCGGTCGCCAAGATCCTTGATTACGGCAAGTACAAATACCAAGAGCAGAAGAAGGCCGCCGAGGCCCGCAAGAAGCAGAAGGTCGTCGAGATCAAAGAGATCAAGATGCGACCGAGCATCGATGATCACGACTATGACGTGAAGCTGCGCGCCATCCGCCGCTTCTTCGAGGATGGCGACAAGGTCAAGGTCACACTACGCTTCCGCGGCCGCGAGATGGCCCACCAGCAATTGGGCTGGGAGGTGCTGCAGCGCGTCAAGGCGGAGACCGAGCCGATCGCCAAGGTCGAGTCCGAGCCGCGCATGGAAGGCCGGCAGATGGTCATGGTGCTGGCCCCGCGCTGACGGAGCCGCATTGAGACGGCAGCCGGACGTGGATCGTCGCGTCCGGCGGATGTTTGCGGCCGACGCCGGAGGGTGGACGCGGCCGCTGCGGCGTGCTGGCGTGCACGGGGCCGCGCCGCTCCGCACCTATCGGCACTTCCACTCCGCGTTCCCAATGCGATAAGGTGCGCGTACGCTTGAGGTCGCGTCGCGATCCACGGCGCCGATATCGTCGTAGAATCCCAGGGGCGCATCCGCGGCGGCATCATCCAGGGCGGGGAGTGGCAGGTGAGGCGAAGGCAATTCCTTCGGGGCGGGGCGCTCGCAGCCCTTGCGACGCCCGTCGCGGTCGCCCCTGCGATCGCCCAGACAAAGCCCGAGCTGAAGTGGCGTCTGGCCTCGAGCTTCGGCAAGTCCCTCGACGTCATGCATGGCGCCGTCCAGGTGCTGTGCCGCTACGTCGCCGAGGCGAGCGACAACCGTTTCGTCATCCAGCCCTTCCTTGCGGGCGAGCTTGCCCCGGGCGCGCAGGCGCTGGATGCCGTGAGCAGCGGCAGCGTCGAGTGCGCCTTCACGCCGCTGGGGTACTACGCCGCCAAGGACCCGACGCTGGTGTTCGGCTCCGGCGTGCCCTTCGGCCTCAACGATCGTCAGCAGCAGGCGTGGTGGCTGTTCGGCGGCGGCAAGGACATCGTCAACGGTGCCCTGCAGCGGCTCAATGCCTATGCCATCCCCGCCGGCGCATCGGGCACGCAGATGGGCGGCTGGTTCCGCAAGGAGCTTGCTGCTGTGGACGATCTCAAGGGCCTGCGCGTGCGCATCACCGGCATGGGCGGCCCGGTGCTGCAGCGCCTGGGCGCCGTGCCCTACCAGATGACGCACGCCGACACGCTGACCGCGCTGGAGAGCGGCAATCTCGACGCCGCCGAGTTCATCTGCCCGCACGACGACGAGCGGCTGGGCTTCGCCAAGGTGGCGCGCTTCAACTATTACCCCTGCTGGTGGGAGGGGAGCGGCATGCTGCACATGGCCGTCAATCTCGAGCAGTGGAACGCCCTGCCCAAGCCCTACCAGGCCATTCTGGCGCGCGCCTGCGACGCCTCATCGGGCTGGATGCGCGCCAAGTACGACAGCCTCAACCCGCCGGCGCTGCGCAAGCTCGTGGCCGAGGGAGCCATTCTGAAGCCGTTCCCCGCGGCCGTTCTCGAGGCCTGCTACAAGGCGACGGGAGAGCACCTTTCCGAGATCGCGGGCAAGAGCATTCCCTTCAAGAAGGCTCTCGACCAGCTCAACGGCTTCCGCACCGATCACCTGGCCTGGCGGCAGATCGCCGAGCAGGCCTACGACGGCTTCCTGATCGCCGCCACCCGCGGCAAGACCTGAGCCGGGCTCGCCGCAATCCATCCTGCCGTTGCAGCTCGGCCCCTCTGCGTGCCTCCATCCGGTGGCCTTTCGGTTTTCCAGGCTGCCACGGTCCCGAGGATGCATCCCCATCGGGGGCCTTCCCAATACCAGGCACTCCCTCTCCGCATGCCTTCCCGGCCGAGCGGCAGCGAGAGCCGGGATCTTTCCCGGTTGCAATAGACCGCGGCGTGTAAGGATCCCGGATCGTCGTGCTCGCGCACGACGTCCGGGAAGGCACTCCGCGAGGGCGGTGCCTCGCGTCGGCCGGTGCCTCGCGTCGGCCACTGCCCTCGGATGAACTCCAGCCGGGAGCGCCCGCCGCGAGGCGCTGCGGCGCCGCGGCCGTGCTCAGCTCCAGAACGAGAAGAAGCCGCCGGAGGGCCCGTCTCAGTCCCGGTCGCGCTTGGGCTGCGGCGGCGCGGCCGTGCTCAGTTCCAGAACGAGAAGAAGCCGCCGGAGGGCCCGTCCCAGTCCCGGTCGCGCTTGGGCTGCGGTTGCCGGATCTTCAGCGCGCCCTGCGGCTCGTTGCTCATCACGACGATGAAGTCGGTGTCCTTGCCGGTCTCCAGGTTCGGCGCCTCGTCCGAGATGATCAGCGAGGAGCCCGGCACCATCAGTCCCGACACCCGCTCCACCAACTCGGCGGGCAGCGAGACGCGCTCGAGCGCGGCCCTGGCGCCCTCCACGTCCGCCGCCACCGACAGACCCGTGCGCCGCACCGGCGTCGTCGGCGGCTTGTCGTTGGGCTTGACGGCCGGCGGCGCCACGGTCGGCATGGCCGCGATGTCGCGGTACATGGAGACGACGCTCCAGCGCATCTCGCGCGCGCCCTCGTCCTTGAAGTCGAGGGCCGTGTAGACGAAGCTGCCGATGGTCTTCTCCGGATCGCGGATGTCGATCGGCCCTTCCGTCACCGGCAGGTTCGCCTGCCGCACGTAGAAGCGGCGCATCTTCCGGCTGACGAGCACGGACACGGGCGAGAGCATGCGCACCGCCTCCTCCGCGTCGTCGTTGGCCTTGTCCTTGGCGATCTCGGCGCTGCGCGCCTCCTCCGCCGCGCGCTCGGCGGCCTCGGCCTTGGCATCGTTCTGCTGCCTGGCCTTCTCGAGCTCGGCGCGGGCATCCGCGACCCGCTGCTCCGCCTTCTGCAGGGCGGCCTCGCTGGCCGTGATCGCCTCCGGCTTCGCCTTCGGGTCGGCGCTGATCTTCTCCAGCGACTTGATCGCGGCTTTGAAGCCGTCCTCGCTGCGCGCGAGGTTGCTCTCGGCGCCCTTGAGCGCACGCTGGGCGGCCTGCGCCTCCCCGGCGCGCCGCTGTGCCATCTGCCTGGCCTCGGTTGCCTTGCGCGCCAGCGGCTGCAGCTCGGCCGACCTCGCCTTGGCGATGGCGCTGAGCTGGCCGAGGTGCCGCTCGGCCGTCGGCGACGGCGTCAGGACGTTCTCGAAGGCGAGGTTGCCGAGCCGCGAGATCGGCAGCTCGCCGCGCAGCGAGGCCCGCACCACGGGGGCCCGCACCGGCGCCAGGCTGGACTCCAGCGGCCGAGCCTTGAACAGCGCCGGGTGCTCGAAGGGTTGCGGCACGATGTCGTCGCGGGTGAGAATGACCCGCATGCCGAGCTTCGTCACGTCGAAGAGCTGCTGCGCGAAGCTGATCGGCAGGCGCACGCAGCCGTGCGAGGCCGGGTAGCCCGGCAGCGCCCCGGCGTGCAGCGCGATGCCCGTCCACGTGATCCGCTGCATGAACGGCATCGACGCGTCGTCGTAGAGATTGGAGTGATGCTCGGGCTTCTTCTGCACGATGCTGAAGATGCCCGACGGCGTCTCGTAGCCCGTGGCGCCCGAGGACACGGGCGACTGCAGGATGCGGCCGTTGCTGCCGTACACCGAGATGCGCTGCTCGTTGAGCGACACCACCGCGAACACGGGCAGCAGCTCGAACGGCTCGGAGTAGGTCGGGCGCCGGGGCTGCACCTCGTTATAGGAGTACTCGCCCGCGCGCTTGGAGAATTGCGCTGCGGCCGGACCGGCCGGCATGGCCGCAACACCGATGGCGGCACACCCCGCCAGCAACCCGTCTCGCAAGCCCTGCAGTCTCATGTCACACCTCAGAGAAGGCTTCAGCCCTGAACCGCAAATGTTGGCCACCGCAGCCCGGATTCCACGCCGCGCACAATTCAAGAGTTCGCGAACGCTCGGGTTCGCGGGCGCTCATAGCGAACGCGCCACACGGAACCCCGCCTGATTAACGCGCAGCTCCGGGAAAGTTGCATAGCGGTAGGCCGCGCGCAGGGCCACCGGCTGGTAGTTCCAGGAGCCGCCGCGCAGGATCCGCAGCTTGCAGTTGCGCTCCTCCACGGCCGAGCCGTCGCTCGGGGCGCGAGCGTAGCTGTCCCGGTAGCAGTCTTCCACCCACTCCCAGACGTTGCCGTGCATCTCGTGCAGGCCGAACGCGTTCTTGGGCATGGTGCCGGTGTCGACGGTCTTCTGCCGGTAGATGCCGCCATTCGGCCTGCCGTAGCTGAAGTTGGCGTCGTAGTTGGCCTGCTGGTAGGTGATCGTGGCCCCGGTCGAGAACGGCGGCGGGGCCGGGTTCCACTTCGTCTGCGCGCGGGCCGCGTATTCCCACTCCGCCTCGCTCAGAAGGCGATAGGGCTTGCCGGTCTTCTTGGCGAGCCAGGCGACGTATTGCTTCGCGTCGCCCCAGGCGACGTTGATCACCGGCCGCCGGCCGCGGCCCCATCCGCTGTCCTCCGGCCGGACCGTGCACCCGCCCTCCTTCACGCAGTCGTCCCACTGCGCGAAGGTCACCTCGACCTTGCCGACGGCGAACGCCTGCGCGATCGTCACCTTGCGCTGTGGGCCCTCGTTGGGGCTGCGTCCGCGCTCCGTCTCGGCCGAGCCCATCATGAACTCCCCCGGCGGCACCACGACCATCTCCGGACAGCTCGCGCAATCCTTGAAGGTCGAGCCGGCGCGGGGTGACGTCTCGGAGGCGGCGCCGGCCGGCAGCGAGGTCGCGCCGAAGACTGCAAGAGCAAGCGGCAGAAGGCGAAATTTGCGTCCCACGTTTCGTCCCATCGTCGTTTTCGGGCCGCACAATATAGCGGTAATGCGCGCACAATGAAGGCAGCCCGTTAATTATTTGACTCGTTCTGGAACGCGGATCTTCCTGCAACTGACGGCTTCAGCGCGCACGCTTTACACCAACCTGCGGATAGAGCTTGTAGCCAAGCTTGGGCTGCCGGAACGAGGCGCCCGGGTCCACCAGGATGTCGCGGCCGAGCGCCTGCCGGCCGATCAGCATCCGGTAGCTCATCATCTGCCGGTTGGTGAGCGTGATCTCGATCGGCCACTCGCGCGCGCCGATGCGGATCGTCGTCTCGATCACGTAGCGCTCCTCGCGCTCGCCGTTGGACGATCTGACCTCGCGCATGCCCACGAGCGGGGCGATGCAAGTGACCTCGAGGTCGCTGCGGCGCGGGATCGGGTGCACGCCGAAGCGCACCTTGCGCGATCGGGCCGGGCCGAACGGCTCGATGAACACGGCGTGCAGCGCCGAGGTGCGCGCGCCCGTGTCGACCTTCGCCTTGATGGCGGGAAGGGCCAGTCCGGGCAGCGCGACCCACTCTTCCCAGCCGAGGATGAGCGGCGCGTCAGGCGGCATCGGCAACCTTGTGATTCGAGGAGGACCCCCGCACACTATGCCCGCTGCGGGCGCATGCGTGCAATCGCACCCTGGCCTCCCGCGCTGATCCTGAGCGCTTCTCAGCCCTTGCCGAGGCCGTTCGCCTGGAACCAGGCCAGCATCCTCTGCCAGCCGTCCTTTGCCTCGGCGTCCCGGTACGATGGCCGGTAGTCGGCGAAGAAGGCGTGCGGCGCCTCGGGATAGACGTGGATGCGGCTGGCCGAGCCGGCGCCGAGCGCCGCCCTCATCTCGTCGACGGTGGCGACCGGAATGCCGGCGTCCGCCCCGCCGTAGAGGCCGAGCACCGGCACCGTCAGGCCTGCGGCGACATCGATCGGCTGCGTCGGCGTGCTCGCCGTCCTGTCGCCGGCGAGGCGTCCGTACCAGGCGACGCCGGCCTTGATGCTGGGCCTGTGCGCCGCATACAGCCACACGATCCGCCCGCCCCAGCAGAAGCCGGTGATGCCGACCCGGCTCGTGTCGGCCGGGCCGGCCTTCGCCGCGAACCTCAAGGCCTCGTCGATGTCCGCCATCACCTGCGCGTCGGGCACCTTGGCGACGATGGGCCGGATCTCGTCGAAGGTCTTCAGGCTCGCGACGTCGCCCTGGCGATGGTACAGCGCGGGGGCAAGCGCCAGGTAGCCCTCCTTGGCCAGCCGCCGGCACACGTCCTGGATGTGCTCGTGCAGCCCGAAGATCTCCTGCACCACCACCACCACGGGGCAGCGGCCGCCCGCCTTGGGGTGCGCCAGGTAGACCGGGATCGGCGTGCCGCCGCAGGCAAAGGCATCCATGCGCGCCTCGATGCCCGCCGTATCGGTCACGACCAGGGTCTGCGCCGCGACCGGCTGGGTGGACAGGGCAAAGCCGCCGGCGTGGCCCGTGGCTGTGCCGCCGGCCGCAGCCTCGCGCCGGTCCGCCTCCGCGAGTGTCCAAAGCGCGTCGCTGCGGTCCATCGGGCCTCCGTCGTCCACGGCTCATTCGCAGTCCATCTAGAGGGCGCGCCGGGGCCGCGCAATGCCTCTATGATGGCCCAGGCGGACCTTGCGGCGGCACCGATGCGCACCAGCGACCTAGACATCCTATTCGTACCCGGCTGGGGCAACTCCGGCCCCTACCACTGGCAGAGCCGCTGGCAGGCCAGGCTCAAGACCGCGCGCCGGGTCGACCTTGCGAGCTGGGACGCGCCCGTCAAGGCCGAGTGGGTGGCGCGACTGGTGGCCGCCGTCGGCACGTCGACGCGGCCCGTGCTGCTCGTCGCCCACTCGCTGGGCGTCCTGGCGGTCGCCCACGCCGCCCCGCTGCTGCCCGCCGGCCGGGTCGCCGGCGCCTTCCTCGTCGGCCTGCCCGACGCCGAGACGCAGGCCCTGCCCGAGGCCATCGACAAGGCCTTCGCGCCCCTGCCGCGCACGGCCCTGCCGTTTCCGAGCGTGCTCGTGCACTCCGCCACGGACCCCTACTGCACGCCCGCGCGCGCCGTCGAGTTTGCGCAGGTCTGGGGCGCCGAGCCGGCGGACGCGGGCGACGCCGGCCACATCAATGCCGCCTCCGGCCACGGCCCCTGGCCCGAGGGCCTGCTGCGGCTCGCCACCTTCCTGCGGCATCTGGGCTAGCGTCCTGACCGCGAAGGAGAAGCAATGAGGCGAGCGTGATTCAGGGCCAGAAGCCCGTCTCCAAAACGCGCCGCAAGCGATGGATCGGGCTTCCCGGTCCTGACACCAGAGCAGCGTTTCACACGTCGGCGCGTGTCGCGTGAAGGTGCTCGCACGATCAAGTGCATAGCGCGCGTCCGCTTCCGAAGCAACGCAAAGCGCTCTGGCGTTCGCGACGGCCGGTGGCATAGTCCTCCCAACAACAAGTCGTCGTCTCGGAGGACGCTGATGGACCTGGGTACGCTGCTTCCCCGTCATGCCCGCTGCCGCCCGCAGCAGACCGCCGTCGTGCTCGAGGGCGAGCGGCTGACCTATCCCGCCTTCAACGCGCGCGTGAACCGTCTCGCCAACGCCCTCCTGGGCCTCGGCCTCGCCAAGGGCGACAAGATCGCGACCTTGCTGCCGAACTGCCTCGAGCAGCTCGAGGTCTACTGGGCCGCGGCCAAGACCGGCCTCGTCGTCGTGCCGCTGAGCCCGCTGCTGCAGGAGGCGGGCATCGCCGCGCTGCTTGCCGACTGCGACGCGAGGATCGTGGTCTCGACCGCGAGCTTCGCGCCCGTGCTGGCGCGCGTGCGCGCGGGCCTTGCGCACATTCCGCCCGGCCACTGGCTGATCGCCGACGCCGAGCCCGAGGGCTTTGCCGGCTATCGCGCCCTCACCGCCGGCGCCAGCGCGGCCGAGCCGCCGCGCTCGGGCATCGTGCGCGACGACCCCTACAACATCATCTATTCCAGCGGCACCACCGGCGAGCCCAAGGGCATCGTCCACTCGCACGGCGTGCGCGGCAACTACGCCACGCACTTCGCGCTGGCCTTCCGCATGCGCCCGGAAAGCGTGTGCCTGCATCCGGGCTCCCTCGTCTTCAACGGCGCCTTCCTCGACATGCTGCCGGCGATGGCGCTCGGCGCCACCTACATCGTGCACGCCGCCTTCGAGGCCGAGAAGGTGATCGCCGAGATCGAGCGCTCGCGCGTTACCCACGTCATCCTGGTGCCCTCGCAGATCATCGCGATTCTCAACAGCCCGGCCTTCGCGCCGGAGAGACTGCAGAGCCTCGAGATGATCCAGTCCGTCGGGGCGCCCCTGCATCTCGACTACAAGGCGCGGATCAACCGCCACCTGCCCGGCCGCTTCCACGAGATCTACGGCCTGACGGAGGGCTGCATCATGACCATGCTCGACCGCACCGATGCGGTGCGAAAGCTCGGCTCCGTCGGCCCGCCGCTGTCCTTCTACGAGATCGCGATCCTCGACGAGGCGGGGCGCCAGGTGGCAACGGGGGAGGTGGGCGAGATCTGCGGCCGCGGGCCGCTGCTCATGTCGGGCTACTACAAGCGCCCCGATCTCACGGCGAAACTCGAGATCAACGGCTGGTGGCGCTCGGGCGACGTCGGCTACGTCGACGCGGAGGACTATCTCTATCTCGTCGACCGCAAGAAGGACATGATCATCTCCGGCGGCGTCAACGTCTACCCGCGCGACATCGAGGAGGTGGTGACGCAGCATGAGGCTGTCGCCGAGGTGGCGGTGTTCGGCGTGCCCCATCCGCACTGGGGCGAGACGCCGGTGGCCGCCGTGCTGCTGCGCGCCGGCGCCGAGGTCTCGGCCGAGGCGCTCAAGGCCTGGGTGAATGCGCGCGTCGGCGCCAAGTTCCAGCGCCTCGACGCCGTCATGCTGTGCTCGACCTTCCCCCGCAACGCCGCCGGCAAGACCTTGAAGCGCACCCTGCAGGAGGAGTACGCCCGCGCCTGCCTCGCGGGAAACGCGCCCGGGTAGCCGGAGCGCGAGCCCGAGCTCGCGCCCTGGCGAGCACGGGCAAGGACTGCAAAGGTCGCAAGGCGCATGCGTCCGGTTCCCTCTCCCCGTCCTTACGGGGAGAGGGCTAGGGTGAGGGGCAGAAGCTTGCTCCGAAGCCGGAGTATGGATTCGGCATCGCCCTCATCCTCGCGTCGCGCGGGCGGCTGCCCCTCACCCCGGCCCTCTCCCCGCAAGCGGGGAGAGGGAGAAGAGGGGGCGCATCTCCTATCCCCGCTCCTGCGGACGGTGAGACAATGCCCCCATCGCCGCCCACGAGGGAGTGCTCTCGCGAGGCATTTCGAGCGGACGGGCGGCGGGACGTCGGACGGAGGGCCCTTCTCGCCGTGGCGGCTGATCGCCCACCGCCTGCCCGGGAAAGAACGTGAGCCGGACATGGCTCGCCTGGTACCCGTGCCCGGGCGCCGTCACGACGTCGCGGGGCGTGGACGCCCTCTCTTGCACATGAGCCTGGCCGAAGCGCCCCGCTCCCTCACTCCCATCCCCCGGACGTCGCGGCGTGCCGGGCGATTGGCGTGCGCGGCGTCCAAGGCTACTTGATCCGGCTGCAGCTCTTCCCTTTCGGTGCCCCCAATACAGGTCAATCGACGTCGGGCGCAGCTGGCAGACAATTGTGTCTGGCGGTGCTCGTGCCGTAGACGCAGCTCGCATCCTTCGGCAGCACTACCCCCTGAACTCCATGGTGCCGTCCTCGAGCCGGCCGAAGTGCAGGGAGAAGAGGTCGAGGGCGTAGTTCTGGTAGAGGCGCCACGGCCGCTTCGAGCCCTGCTTCGGCATCCGCGCCGCCGCCCGCTGCACGTAGCCCGAGGTGAAGTCGACCCACGGCTCGGCCGTCACGGTCGGATCGGTGCGCCGCGGCGTGCACTGCCGGTAGCCCTTGCGGTCCATCAGGTTGAGCAGCCGGCACACGTACTCGCACGTCAGGTCGCACTTGAGCGTCCACGACGCGTTGGTGTAGCCCACCGCGAAGGCGAGGTTGGGCACGTCGGAGTACATCATGCCCTTGTAGCTCATCAGCTTCGGCAGCTCGACCGGCTTGCCGTCGACGACGATCTCCGCCCCGCCCAGCGGCTGCAGCTCGAGGCCCGTCGCGGTCACGATCAGGTCGGCGTCGAGGTGCTGTCCGCTCTTGAGCCGGATGCCGGTCTCCTCGAAGGTCTCGATCTCGTCTGTTGCCACCGACACCGAGCCCTTGCGGATCGCCTTGAACAGGTCGCCGTCGGGCACCAGGCACACCCGCTGGTCCCACGGCTTGTAGCGCGGCGTGAAATGCCGGGCGACGTCGTAGTCGGGCCCCAGCGCCATCCTCACCCCGCCCACGATCAACGCCTTGATCTTCTCCGGCTGGCGCTTGCACAGGCGGTAGATGTACATGCCGCGCGCGACGTTCTTCCAGCGCGTGATGCCGTAGGCGAGCCGCGCCGGCAGCAGGCGCAGGAGCTTCAGCGCCATCGGGTCTTCCGACGGGCGCACCACCATGTAGGTCGGCGAGCGCTGCAGCATGGTCACGTGCCGGGCCGTCTCTGCGAGCGCCGGAACCAGCGTCACCGCCGTGGCGCCGGAGCCGATCACCACGACGCGCTTGCCGGCATAGTTGATGTCTTGCGTCCACGCCTGCGGGTGCACGATCGGTCCCTTGAACCGCGCCTCGCCCGGGAACGCCGGCCGGTAGCCCGCCTCGTACCGGTAGTAGCCCGAGCACATGAACAGGAAATTGCAGGTGAACATCGCGCGCGTCTTCGCAGCCCCGTCCGGTCCCTGCTCCGTCTCGACTGTCCAACGCTGCTCCGCCGTCGACCAGGCAGCCCGCTTCACCCGCGTGTTGAAGCGGATCTTGCGGTCGATGCCGTGCTCGGCGGCCGCCTCCCGCACGTAGCTGAGGATCGATGCGCCGTCGGCGATGGCCTTGCGCCCCAGCCACGGCTTGAACGCGTAGCCGAGCGTGTACATGTCGGAATCGCAGCGGATGCCGGGATACCGGAACAGGTCCCAGGTGCCGCCGATGCTGCCGCGCCCCTCCAGCAGGACGAACGACTTCTGCGGGCAGTGCTTGGCGAGATGATAGCCCGCCCCGATGCCGGACAGGCCCGCGCCCACCACGATCACGTCGAAATGCTCAGTCACGCTCGTTCCCTCTCGCGGCATGCGGTCTTTCCGCCGCCCTTGCCCTTTACGTCAAACGTATAGTATCGCCGGGCAGGGAAGGAAATGCTCAAGGCTCGCTGCACGAGCCCAAGGAGGCCGCGGAAGATGACGCACATCCATGGCGCAGCCGCGCTGGTGACCGGCGCCGCCAACGGCATCGGCAGGGCGCTGGCCTTGGAGCTGGCGGCCCGCGGCGCCTCCGTCGCCCTCGCCGACCGGGACGAGGCCGGCCTCAAGGCCGCGGCGGAGGAGGTGGCCCGTGCCCATCCGCGCAAGGTGACGTGGCACCCCGTCGACGTCTCGAGGGCCGCCGACGTCGAGGGCCTCGCCAAGGCCGTCGTCGCCGAGCACCCGGGCCTCAACATCGTCGTCAACAACGCCGGCGTCGCGCTGTTCGGCCAGTTCCACGAGGTCAGCCAGGCCGACATGGAGTGGCTGATGGGCATCAACTTCTGGGGCGTGGTCTACGGCTGCCGCGCCTTCCTGCCCCATCTGCAGAGGCAGCCTGCGGCCCACATCGTCAACACCTCGAGCATCTTCGGCATCATCGCGCCGCCTGGCCAGACCTCCTACGCCGCCGCCAAGTTCGCCGTGCGCGGCTTCTCCGAGGCCCTGCGCCACGAGCTCGCCGTGAGCAAGAGCCCGGTGCGCCTCACCGTCGTGCATCCGGGCGGCGTCGCCACGCGGATCGCCCGCGAATCCCGCGTCGGCGCCTTCGCCACCGACAACAAGCGCCGCGCCGAGGGCATCGAGCGCTTCGAGGCCATGGTGCAGACGAGTCCGCAAGACGCGGCGATCCGCATCGCCGAGGGCATCGAGGCCGACGCGCCGCGCGTGCTGATCGGCAAGGATGCGCGCCGCATGGACCTGCTGCAGCGCTTCAAGCCGGCCACCTACTGGGCAACCATCGCCAAGAGCCTCGAGAGGACGGTTGCCAAGGCGATGGCCAGGAAGGGCGCGACCACTCCGGCGAGACGGCCATGAGCTGGCAGGCCTGGGCGCTGGGCGCCGCCTTCCGCGTCTTCCTCAAGCGCCAGTCGGACAAACCGCTCAACCTGCCGCTGCTGCGCGCCTCCATGCGCAATCCGCCGCGCCGCGCCCTGCGCATCCCCGAGGACATCTCCGTCACGCCGCACCGCACCGAGAGCGGCCTCGACTTCGAGGTGGTCGACCGCAAGCACGCGTCCCAGCCTACGCCTGCCGCGCTCGTCCTCTATCTGCACGGCGGCGGCTACTTCTACGGCTCGCCGCGCACCCATCGCCAAGCCCTGATCGGCATGGCCAGGGCCGTCGCCGCGCCGGTCTGGGGGCTCGACTATCGCCTGGCGCCCGAGCATCCCTTCCCGGCCGCGGTCGAGGACGCGGTGGCTGCCTATCGCTGGCTGGCGGCCGCCTACCCGCACGCGCGCATTCTGCTGGCGGGCGATTCCGCCGGCGGCGGCCTTGCCATCGTGACCGCGCTCGAGGTGGTTGCAGCGGGCCTTCCTCCGCCCGCCGGCATCGTCGCATTTTCGCCCTGGACGGACCTCGCCGCCACCGGCGCCTCCGTCGACACCAACGCCCGCTCCTGCGCCATGTTCAGGCCCGACGGCCTGCGCCGGGCGGCCGACGTCTATCTCGCCGGCCACGATCCGCGCGATCCCCGCGCCTCCCCCCTCTACGGCGATCTGGCCGCCCTGCCGCCCATGCTGCTGTTTGCCAGCCGCCACGAGCTCTTGGCTGACGACACGCTGCGCCTCGTCGACAGGGCCAAGGCCGCCGGCGTCGCCGTCGAGCTCGTGCTGCGCGACCGCCTGCTGCACGTCTGGCCGATCTTCGTGCACCTGCTGCCGGAGGCGCGCGAGGCCATGCACGACGTCACGGCCTTCGCGCGACGCATCGGCCTGCGCGCCTGACGGTCTCACGTCGCGGCTGCCGTGACGGGTTGCGGGACGGCGTGCCGAGCGCTTAGTCTCGCCTCACGCCAACGAAACGCCTCAGGGATGGAGACGCACGATGAAGCTAGGCCTGCTCATGGGCTATTCCGGCCGCAAGATCAATCTGCCGCTGGACGCCATCCGGCACGCGGAGAGGATCGGCTACGACAGCGTCTGGACGGCCGAGGCCTACGGCAACGACGCCGTCACGGCCGCCACCTGGATCCTCGCCCACACCAAGACCATCAAGGTCGGCACCTCCATCATGCAGATGCCGGCGCGCACGCCCGCCATGGCCGCCATGACGGCGATGTCGCTGGCGCAGCTGTCCGGCGACCGCTTCATCATCGGCGTCGGCGCCTCGGGTCCGCAGGTGGTGGAGGGCTGGCACGGCGTGCCCTATGGCAAGCCCGTCACGCGCCTCAAGGAATACGTCCAGATCATGCGCAAGATCTTCGAGCGCCAGGACGCCCTCTCCTTCGACGGCAAGGAGTACCAGATCCCCTATCGCGGCCCCGGCTCCACCGGCCTCGGCAAGCCCTTGAAGAGCATCGTCCACGTCGACAAGCCGATCCCGATCTACGCCGCCACCCTGACGCCCGCCGGCGTCGCCGCCGCCGCGGAGGTGGCCGACGGCTTCTTCCCCGTCTGGATGGACCCCGAGCAGTACAAGGTCTTCGCCGAGCCCATCGAGAAGGGCTTCGCCGCCGCCGGCGGGGGCAAGTCGCTCGACAGCTTCGCCATCTGCCCGTTCGTGACCGCCGTGATGGGCGACGACGTCGCCCAGTGCATGGCCCCGATCAAGGCCAGCATGGCGCTCTACATCGGCGGCATGGGCGCCAAGGGCAAGAACTTCTACACCGACTACGCGACCAGGCTCGGCTTCGGCGAGGCCGCGGCCAAGATCCAGGACCTCTATCTGGCCGGAAGGAAGGACGAGGCCACGGCCCTGGTGCCCGACGCGCTCGTCGACGCCTGCCACCTCGTGGGGCCGGCGGCGCGCATCAAGGAGCGCACCCAGCGCTGGATCGCGGCCGGCAAGAGCAAGCACGTGCATTCCATGCTGGTCCGCTCCGACGACCCCAAGCTCCTCGAGCTGCTGGCCAAGGAGATGCTGTAGGCTCCAGGCGCCTCACCCAGCTCCGAGCGGCAGCAATGCCGCTTCGGGGCGCCTCCCAATGCCAGGCTCCGCCCTCTCCGCCTGCGCTCCCGCCCGAGCGGCAGCGAGCGCCAGGATCTTCCCCGGTGGCGATGGTGCGAGGCGTGCAAGGGTCCCGGATCGTCGTGCTGGCGCACGCCGTCCGGGAAGGCATCCCAGGGGGCGTGCAGTCGCGGCTGTCACGGAGCCCGCGATGCGTCTCCATCCGGGAGCGCCTCCCAATTCCAGGCACCGCCCTCTCCGCCTGCGTTCCCGGCCGATCGGCAGCGAGAGCCGGGATCCTTCCCGGTGGCGAAGGAGCGTGGCATGTGAAGATCCCGGATCGGCGTGCTGGCCCACGTCGTCGGGGACGGCATTCGGCACCCATGCGGTGTGCGCCTCCTGCTCCTGCGCATCCGGCCGGCGCTGACGCCGGCCGGATGTTGCGCTCCCGTGCGACGCCCGCGGCGCGGCGCCTGGCGGATTGGCGGAGGAGGTCCCGGCGTGCGGTGCGATTCCGGTTGTCATTGATTGGTCATGCGGGGCTTGCTGGCGTCAATCGCGATCCGGTACAGATGGTTTCGTTGAATGGAATGCCCGGAGAAAATGGTCCTTGGCCGATCCGGCGCGGGATTGGGGAGCAACGTATGCAGAAGAGAAGCCGTGCGCCGCGCGCCGCTCGCTCGCAGGCCCAGCTGAAGGACGCCAGCCGCCGCGCCCGCCCGGCCGTCGAGCGCACGCTGCTGCTCTTGGAGTCGCTGGCCCGCTCCGGCAAGCCGAGCGCCCTGAAGGAGCTGTCGCTCATGCGCGATATTCCCCAGACGACGGCGTTCCGCCTCTGCCAGCGGCTGGAGGAGCAGGGCTTCCTGGCGCGCGAGCACACGAGCCGCCGCTACACCATCGGCGTCCGCCTGATGCGGCTCGGCCTCGACATCGTGCGTGCGAGCGGGCCCTCGCTGCTGCGCAACAAGATCCTGTCGGAGGTGGTCGCGGCGATCGGGGAGACCTGCAACCTCACCGTCCCCTTCGGCCACGAGGTGCTCTATCTCGACCGGGTCGAGACGGCCTGGCCCTTGCGTCTCGTGCTGGAGCCCGGCTCGCGCGTGCCCCTGCACTGCACGGCGAGCGGCAAGCTGTTCCTGGCCAGCATGTCCGACGAGATGCGCGAGACCATGCTGGCGAGCCTGACGCTGACTGAGAGCACGCCCAGGACCATCGTCGCCGTCCCCGCGCTGCGCCGCGAGCTCGCCCGCATCAGGAAGCGGGGCTATGCCATCGACAACGAGGAGTTTCTCGCCGGTCTCGTCGCCATCGCCGTGCCGGTGAAGGATGCGCAGGAGCGCACCTTCGCCGCGGTCGCCTGCCACGCCCCGCTGGCGCGCATCGACCTCGACGGTCTCGTCCGCGCCATGCCGCGCCTGCAGCAGGCCGCCCGCAAGATCGCCCGCACCTTCGACGCCACCGCCGAGGACCGCGCCGAGGCCTAGGGTCCGGACTCAATTGAGCCACCAGATTAGGGCGGCGGCGATGAGGGTACCTGCGAGGAAGTTGCGCGCGAGCTTGTCATAGCGGGTGGCGATGCGTCGATAGTCCTTCAAGCGGCAGAACATGCGTTCGACGAGATTTCTCTGCCGGTACGCCCGCGCGTCATGGGGGATGGGCACTTTTCGACTTGCCGTCGAAGGGATGACGGCTGTGGTTTGCTGAGCCGCGAGCAAGTCGCGCAGACTATTGGCGGGCCACTCTCCGCACACCGTCCCGGCCGAAGCGCCTTCCAATCCCAGCCACCTCCCTCTCCGCCTGCCTTCCCGGCCGAGCGGCAGTGAGAGCCGGGATCTTTCCCGGTTGCAATAGACCGCGGCGGGTAAGGATCCCGGATCGTCGTGCTCGCGCACGACGTCCGGGAAGGCATGTGGAGAGGGGCGTGCGCTCGCGGCGGCCGTCAGTGATGGAGCGAAGGTGCGCCTGACAGCAGACGTCTTGCCGGCGGCAGGCCACCTCCCTCACCGCGTGCCTTCCCGGCCGAGCGGCAGCGAGAGCCGGGATCTTTCCCGGTGGCGAAAGAACGCGGCGGGTGAAGATCCCGGATCGCCGTGCTCGCGCACGCCGTCCGGGAAGGCACGTGGAGAGGGCGTGCCCTCGCGGCGGCCGTGGGCCCGCGGAGGCCTCTCGACCCGGGCGTCTGCCACGGCCCAGAGGATGCATCCCTGTCGGGGGCCTTCCCAATTCCAGGCTCCGCCCTCTCCACATGCGTTCCCGGCCGAGCGGCAGCGAGAGCCGGGATCCTTCCCGGTGGCGAAAGAGCGCGGCGCGCGAGGCGCCCGCATCGCCGTGCGCGCGCGCCGTCCGGGATGGCGTCCGGAAGCGGAGCGAGGCCCGACCGCCTCGCCGGTCCTTGCCGAAGCGGCCGGGCACTTGCTCCGCCGCCCGTCACGCCGTAACGCTGCGTGAGCGGATCAGGGAGGCGGAAGGCATGGCAGGCGCGGCGGCCGGCATCATCTTTGCGATCGGGCTCGTGGTTGCGGGCCTGCTGGTGGCGCTTCTGCTGGCCACGCTCGTGTGGCCGCCGTTGCGCATCTGGCCGACGCCGGGCGAGCGGAGCTGGCAGAGCTTCGTGTTCTGGCCGCTGTTCCGCGGCCTCAACGGGCTCGCCGTCCTTTCCGCCGTGACGACCTGGCCGGGTGGCGCTGTGGGGTTGCCCGTCTGGCTGCGCGGCCTCGCGGCGCTGCTGCTGGCGGCCTCCGTCGCCGTCTTCGTCTACGCCTTCCGCGTGCTCGGCCGCGACAACAGCTACGGCGCCACCGAGGGCCTGGTGACGGCCGGCATCTACCAGTGGTCGCGCAACCCGCAGAACGCCATGCTGATCCTGGTCTACGCCGCGCTCGCCGTCGCCGCCGACAGCGGCCCCACCTACGTCCTGGCGGGCGCTACCGTGCTCGTCTACTGGCTGATGGTCCTGCTCGAGGAGCCCTGGCTCGCGGCGAAGTACGGTGTGGCCTACGAGGCCTATTGCGCGTCCGTGCCGCGCCTCTTCAACTGGCGGCGGCTGCTGGGGAGCAGGTGAGGTCCCGCTGCCGGGCAGTGCGCGCGCCGCAGCGTCGCTCGACGCGAGAGGGGAACGGGCCGCTTGCGCGGCCCGTCGATTGCATTCGGCCTCCGCGATCTCGCCCCGGCGCTTACTGCGGGCGCATGTCCTTGGGGTCGATGCCGGCGACGACAACGGGCTTCTTCATGGCGTCGCGCCGGAACGGCTCGCCGAGCTCCTGGTTGAGGATGATCTCGATGAAGGTCGTCTGCCCGGCCTTCTGCGCCTCGCAGCTCTCCTTCAGCGCCGCCGTCAGCTCGCCTTGCGTGCGCACCACGACGCCCTTGAGGCCGCAGGCCTCCGCCACCTTGGCGTAGCTCAGGTGCGGATCGAGCTCGGTGCCGACGAAGTTGTCGTCGTACCACAGGATCGAGTTGCGCTTCTCCGCGCCCCACTGGTAGTTGCGGAAGATGCACATGGTGATGCCCGGCCACTCCTTGCGCCCGATCGAGCTCATCTCGCTCATGGAGATGCCGAAGGCGCCGTCGCCCGCAAATCCCACGCAGGGCGTATCGGGGTTGCCGATCTTGGCGCCGATGATCGAGGGGAAGCCGTAGCCGCACGGCCCGAACAGGCCCGGCGCCAGGTATTTCCGCCCCAGCTCGAAGGTGGGGTAGGCGTTGCCGATGGCGCAGTTGTTGCCGATGTCGGTGGAGATGATGGCGTCCTTCGGCAGCCCGGCCTGGATGGCGCGCCAGGCTTGCCTGGGCGACATCCGGTCCGCGTCGCGCTTCCTGGCGTCCGCGTTCCACGTGGTGCCCGGATCGTCGTCCTCGTGATCCATGCTGGAGAGCGTCTGCAGCCACGCCGACTTGGTGGTGTGGATCAGCGCCTTGCGCTCGGCTCGTCCGGCGTTGCCGGCGCTCGGCGTCAGCTGGGCGAGAATCTGCTGGGCGACCAGCTTGGCATCGCCGCAGATGCCGACGGCCACGGGCTTGGTCAGCCCGATGCGGTCCGCATTGATGTCGACCTGGATGATCTTCGCCGTCTTTGGCCAGTAGTCGATGCCGTAGCCCGGCAGCGTCGAGAACGGGTTGAGGCGCGTGCCGAGGCACAGCACCACGTCGGCCTTGGCGACCAGCTCCATGGCCGCCTTGGAGCCGTTGTAGCCGAGCGGGCCCACCGCGAGCGGGTGGCTGCCGGGGAAGCTGTCGTTGTGCTGGTAGTTGTTGCACACCGGCGCGTCGAGCTTCTCGGCCAGCGCCGCCGTCTCGGGGATGGCGCCCGCCAGCACCACGCCGGCCCCCGACAGGATCGCCGGGAACTTCGCCTCCGACAGCAGCTTCGCCGCCTGTGCGATGGCGTTGGCGCCGCCGGCGGGCCGCTCGAAGTCGACGATGGCCGGCAGCGTGATGTCGATCACCTGCGTCCAGAAATCGCGCGGGATGTTGATCTGCGCCGGCGCGGAGAGCCGCTTGGCCTTCGAGATCACCCGGTTCAGCACCTCCGCGACGCGCGAGGCATCGCGCACCTCCTCCTGGTAGCCGACCATGTCGCGGAACAGCGCCATCTGCTCGACCTCCTGGAAGCCGCCCTGGCCGATGGTCTTGTTGGCCGCCTGCGGCGTGACCAGCAGCATCGGCGTGTGGTTCCAGTAGGCGGTCTTCACCGCGGTCACGAAGCCGGTGATGCCGGGGCCGTTCTGGGCGATGGCCATGGCGATCTTGCCGGTGGAGCGCGTGTAGCCGTCGCAGATGAGCCCGCCGTTGGTCTCGTGCGCCACGTCCCAGAAGGTGATGCCGGCCTTGGGGAACAGGTCGGAGATCGGCATGAAGGCCGAGCCGATGATGCCGAACGCATGCTGGATGCCGTGCATCTGCAGCACTTTCACGAACGCTTCCTCGGTCGTCATCTTCATCTGAATTGGTCCTCGTTGTGCTAAGGCGCGGGGCAGCGGGATGCGGGCGATGGCGCCCGCTCGCGGCGCCGTTGCCGTCCCATCCTGCAAAAGACTGGCGATTGTCCGGTGCGGTTGGGACGGCCAGGGGGCCGCTGCCGCAGGGACGGCCCCGACTATATCACGCCGTCTTTGCCCGCAGCCACCGGGCTGGAAAATTGTCTGTTGCGGCCTGCCTGCCGATCTTCCGTTGTGTGGAATTCGCGGCGCCCGTCCACCCCGCCGGTCAGCTTCGCGCCTCCCGGGGCCGGTTGACCCGCCACGTCGAGGTGGCGGCCACCGTCACCGTGCCCTGCTCGTCGTAGAGGCGCGCCTCCAGGAACGAGATGCCGTTGCCCTTGCGGATGAAGTTGGCGACGCAGCGCGCCCTGGCCCCGCGCAGGGGGGCGACGTACTGCGTCTTCAACTCGAGCGTGGAGCCGGATGCGCCGAGCGTGTGCCAGAGCAGATGCCCCATCGTCACGTCGAGCACGAACGCCGATACGCCGCCGTGCACCCACCCTTGCGGGTTGAACAGGAAGTCGTGGATCGGGAACTCGACGGTGAGCGTCTCTGCCTCGTAGTGGTAGGTGAGGCCGAGCAGCCTCGAGAGGAAGAAAGTCTCGAACTCCGGCTTGGAGCTTGCGAGCGCGTCCTCGAACGCGCGGCGGGCGGCGGTCTCGTCCATCTGGTCCTGTTGCAATTCGGGAGAGGGGGCGGTTGCAGCGCAGCATCATCGTCCGCGGTCGCGTCGGCCGCAAGCGCGCTGCCGACACGCGGGCGCGCCCGGCCCGCGGCCGGTCATTTGGCCGTGTCGGGAAATCCCGCGCGCATGTAGGCGATCACCGCCCAGATCTCCTCGCGCGACAGCGTGTCCTTGAACGCCGGCATGCCGCTGTCGAACTGCCGGCCCCCGTCGGCGATGCTCCACAGCAGGTACTCGTCGACCGCGATCGGCTTCTGCATCATGAAGGCCAGCAGCGGTGGCGAGGGCAGCAGCGACTGGCTGGAGACCTGCGCACCGAGCCCGGTCTCTCCGTGGCACGATGCGCAGTGCTGGCCGTAGATCCTGCCGCCCGCCTCGATCACGGCCCGCGTGCGGGGCGCGGGCGCGCGCGCATCGAGGTAGGTCTGCGGCACGCCGCGCAGGATGTAGTGCCAGTGGCGGATGCCGGGCAGCCGCAGGGCCCGCGGCAGATTCTGCGTGGCCTCGTCCTTGCTCTTCGGCGACGGCCGCCACAGGTCCGAGCGCTCGATGGGGGAGGCACCTGCCAGCAGGGACGCGAGCGCCAGCGTCACCAGTGCTGCAAGCCGCCGTCGCATGTTGATCCTCTCAATTTTCAACCCGCTGCACCTTTAGCGCAAGCCTCGCCCATGCGCGACCTCGATCCGTTTGATTTTCGTCAACGCCGCCCATAGGCGCCGGCGCTATCTGGACATCCGAGGTTGCTGAGAGGAGATCTAGCCATGGCAAACATTGAGCCATCCAAGCAGGGCCGCCCCGCACTTCGCTCGCGTGATCTTTTGGGCTCCCTGCGCGACGAGATGGATCGCGTGTTCGAGCAGTTCGATCGGGGCTGGGGCCTGCCGTCCCTGTTCGCCGGCGCCGGCGGAGCCGCTGCCGTAGTCCCGCAGTTCGACATCCGCGACGACGGCAAGTCGCTCACCATCGAGGCCGAGCTGCCGGGCGTCGACGAGAAGGACGTCACCGTCTCGCTTGCCGACGGCGTCCTCGTCGTCAAGGGCGAGAAGAGGCAGGAGCGCGAGGAGAAGAAGGACAACTACTACCTGTCCGAGCGCGCCTTTGGCAGCTTCGAGCGTGCGCTCCGCATGCCCGACTGGATCGACGACAGCAAGGTCGAGGCGCACTTCGACAAGGGCGTCCTCAAGATCATGGCGCCCAAGAAGCCCGACGCGGTCAAGTCCGAGCGCCAGATCGAGATCAAGAAGCCGCAGGCCTGATTGAGGGCCCGCGCTTTGCGCGCCCCCCGGCCCATCTCTCCACGCTCCGACGCGTGCCAGCGTTGCGGTGCGGGCCGGGGGGTGTGCATTTGCATTCTCCCTGCCACATCCCTCCCGGGGGGCATGCCCCGGGGGGGCAGAGCGTGCGCTCAGTATACGTATCGGCTCGCTGCCCCTTTGCTCCCTCGCCATGGCATTGGGGGCGGGCCATCCCCTGTGCTATGATGCATTGCGAAAAGCCCCGAGATCGCCTCGGGTCCGCAAGCCGCCGGCACGAGGGCTGATGACCACGACGCCCAACGAAGACCGCAAGACATTGATCCTTACCGGGGCCTCGCGCGGCATCGGCCACGCGACGGTCAAGCGCTTTGCCTCTGCCGGCTGGCGCGTCATCACCTGCTCCCGGCACGGCTTTCCCGAGAATTGCCCGTGGGAGGCCGGTCCCGAGGATCACATCCAGGTCGACCTGTCCGACGCCGGCTCCACCGAGCTTGCCATCGACGAGATGCGGCAGCGTCTCAAGGCCCAGGGCGGCCGCCTCAACGCCCTGGTCAACAACGCGGCCATCTCGCCCAAGGGGGCAGGCGGCTCGCGGCTCGGCACCATCGAGACGCCCCTGGCCGACTGGCAGCACGTGTTCCAGGTCAATTTCTTCGCCCCCATCATGCTGGCGCGCGGGCTGATCGAGGAGTTGCAGCGCGCGCGCGGCGCCGTCGTCAACGTCAGCTCCATCGCCGGCAGCCGGGTGCATCCCTTCGCGGGGGCCGCCTACGCCACCTCGAAGGCGGCGCTGGCCGGCCTCACGCGCGAGATGGCGCACGATTTCGGCCCGCGCGGCATCAGGGTGAATGCCATCTCCCCCGGCGAGATCGACACCTCCATCCTCTCGCCCGGCACCCAGAAGATCGTGGAGGAGAACATTCCGCTGGGCCGCCTGGGCGAGCCCCAGGAGGTGGCCAAGGCCATCTACTTCCTGTGCACGGAGCAGTCGAGCTACGTGAACGGCGCCGAGCTGCACATCAACGGCGGCCAGCACGTCTGACGGCCGGGAGGCCGCGGCTGGTCGAGAATGACGCCGACCCGGCAGCGGCGCAGGCCGCGACGGTCGCGGCCGGATGCCCGCGCTGGCGGGCACCGCGCAGGCGCGCAGTGGATCGCGGGCGTTGTCGAGGGCTCAAGCGGCCGGCCGCGGGCGGGGCTCGCGATTGGCCATGCAATTCAACGCGCCGCCATCAGCGCCAGGCGCAGGGCGGCGACGGCTCCCCCGCGACCTTCGCTTGCGGCCGGTGCCGCGGACCGCTATAAGGCGGCCTCGCTGCCTTCTGAAGGCGGGGCAGCGGAGGGCTGTTGCGGCCCGTTGAGAGCCTGCGACGGTCGGGCGGAGCGTAGCGCAGCCTGGTAGCGCACCTGCTTCGGGAGCAGGGGGTCGGGAGTTCGAATCTCCCCGCTCCGACCAATACTTAGCTCGCCCGTTCAGGCTGCCCGAGCCGCGGGCCCAATTGGCCGCCCGAAGGGCGTGAAGCCCGCAGCCCACCTTTCGTCCGGGTCATTCGGGACCTCCCTGAAGCGCAGATGCCAGATAGACAGCAAGAACGGCGAGCAGCATGGCTCCGCGCCAACGGTCGATAATGCCGGAGCGGGGCGGGTACGTGATGGCGACTGCGACGAGGCCGAGAACGAGAGAAGGGGCGGCGGCGACAAAGGCGACATCGATGGGCGTAATCGTCGCCGCCACGCCGATGATGAACAGCCCGTTGAAGATGTTGCTGCCGAGAACGGTACCCAGCCCGACCTCGTCATGACCGCGCACGCGCGAGATGATTGCCGTGGCCAGCTCGGGCACGGATGTGCCGATGGCCACGATGGTGGCCCCGATCACGAACGCGCTGAGGCCGAAGGCTTGGGCGATGCCGGTCGCGCCGAGCACGATCAGGTTGCCGGCGGCGATCAGCAGGGCGAGGCCGATGGCGCTCTCCACGATCGCACGCACGGGCCGCGTCTCGCCGAGCACCTCCGGCGCCGCGCTGCGCTCCGAGCGCGCCTCAAGCGCCACCGCGACCAGCCAGACTGCAAAGCCCGCCAACAGCATGACACCCTCGATCCTCGAGAGATGGCCGTCCACGAGCAGTGCCCCAATCACGACGCTGACCAGCAGGGCGACGGGAAAGTCGCGCCGGACATTGCTGCGGCGCGCCGTGATCGGCGCGATGAGAACGGCCAGTGCCAGGATCAGTGCCACGTTGATGACGTTGCTACCGAGCGCGTCGCCGAGCGAGATCTGGGGGGCCCCGGCGAGCGCCGAGTTGATCGCAACCGTCAATTCCGGGCTCGACGTGGCAAAGGCTGCAACCGTGGCGGCGATGATCCCCGGCGAGATGCGGGCGGCCCGCGCCAGCCCAATGGTGCCGCGCACGAACAGCTCTCCGCCCGCGCCTGCGCAGACGAGGCCGATCAGCATCACCAGGTACATGTTCATCGGCGTGTCCCCGCGTCGGCGTGCAGTCGCGCATTCGACCTGTGTGGGCGATCCGCAGGACCGCTCCCCCGCGACCGGAGGTGCATGCCGAGACGTCCCGCGTCATGGACCGGACATGCCCCGCGCGATGCCGCCGAGCAGCGGCCTGCCGCAGCGCATTGAGGAGCGCGGCGACGGCGCCAGGTGGCCATGGTCACAGATAGGCAAGAATGAGATAGGCGCCCAGCATCACGGTCGTCCAGAATGCCATCGTGCCCGTCGGCCATGTGCGGCCGAAGACCCCCCCGGGTCCATGGTGCCGATGAAGGCCGCCATTGATCGCCTTCCCGGCACGGCCGATCCACGAGACGAGGCGGATCCAGGCGCGCCCGCTCCTGTCGTCGATCCCGTGTGCCACACCGCGTCCCAGTCGCCGCCACAGCCAATCGACATCGAGCGTGATCGTCATCGTGCGCTTGAGCATGCCCAGCATCAGGAAGAATGCGAGCCCCGAGAACAGCAGCAACTGCAGCTGCCCGAGGACGTGGCTCGCCGTGTAGGGCACGTAGTCGACCTTGAATGGCAGCAGCGCGTAGAGCGGGTCGGGGTAGACCCCGATCCCGATGCACAGGATCGAGCAAAGGATCATCGCGGCGCGCATGTTCCAAGGCGGGTCGTCCGGCCGCAGGCCGGAGTCCTTCTGGAAGAACACGAACCACGGGAACTTGATGCCGGCGTGCAGGAACACGCCCGCCGAGCCGGCCGCAAGCAGGAGCCAGACGCTCGCCAGATGCTGCTGCGCCGCGCCCTCGCTGATCATGGATTTCGAGATGAAGCCAGAGGTCAGCGGGAAGGACGAGATCGACAGCGCGCCAATGATGCCGCAGATCGTCGTGACCGGCATCGTGCGGAACAAGCCGCCGAGGTCGGTGCATTTGCGCTTGCCCGTCATGTAGAGCACGGAGCCGGCCGACATCAGCAGCAGCGCCTTGTAGATGATGTGCGTGAAGGCGTGTGCAGCGGCGCCGTTGAGCGCCATCTCCGTGCCGATGCCGATCCCCGCCACCATGAAGCCGACCTGGTTGACGATCGAGTAGGCAAGGATGCGGCGCATGTCGTTCTCGAGGATCGCGTAGATGATCCCGTAGAGCATCATGGCGAGGCCGACCCAGATCAGCAGCTCCGTGCCGGGAAAGCCCCTCAGGAGGACATAGACCGCCGTCTTCGTGGTGAATGCCGACAGGAACACCATGCCGGACCAGGAAGCTTCAGGATAGGCGTCGGGAAGCCATGCCGAGAGCGGTGTCGCCGCGGCGTTGATCAGGAACCCGGCCAGGATCAGGCAGCGCGGGAGCGTGCTGAGGTCCATCCTCTCGAAGCTGGTCGAGCCCGTTGCAGATATCTCGCCGGCCAGTCCTGCCATGAGCAGCACGCCGCCGAACATATGCATGACGGCATAGCGCAACCCGGCGGCGCGGGCGTTGGGTCCGCTCGACCACACCACGAGCGTGGACGCGATCGCCATCAGCTCCCAGAAGACGAACACGGTGATGAGATCGCCGGCAAGGCAGACGCCGATGGCGCTGCCGGAGTAGACGAAAGCGGAGGCCAGCTCGATCGTCCTCGGCTGATTGAGTGCAAACAGCGCGCCTGCGAGCGCCATCAGCGCAAACACCACGGCAAACAGCCGCGAGAGCTTGTCGCCTTTGACGAGGACCAGGTCCTGCCCGAGGAATTGCGACTTGAGTGCCACGCCATCCGGGACCTGCCAGACCAGCCACAAGGTCAAGGCTGGCAGCAGCAGCAGCGCCAAGGCGCGCCAGCTGCCTTTCAGCAGCGGCAGCAACAGCCCGCCGGCCATCAGCAGCAGCGCGGGCGGGAGGAGAATGCTACTCGTCATAGTAGGTATCCGGCCGCTTCAGGATCACACCCAGCGCTTTCGCGAGCAGCACCAGCCCGACGCAGGCCCCCAGGCCGTACCAGGCGGCAAACCCGAACAGTGCATCGAGACGGAAGTGGGGATGGTGCGGCACGACCAGGTCGAGCAGCACGAGCACGGCCAGCACCAGCAGCCCGCCCGTCCACAGCAGCCTGATCGTGCTCGGCCGCACCAGCCAATGGTCGCCATCCTTGTCGGTCATGCTCACCGTCCCATCATCATCTCGGCCAGCGTCAGCGGTATGCCGGCGAGGAAGAACAGCGCCACGGTCATCAGCGCCGTGGCCGACAAGGCAATGACGATCGGCAGCGGCGCCTCGCCGTGGTCGCGATGGCCATGGGGGTTGGGCGCGGCTCCGGCTGCATACGCCTCAAGCGGCCGCGGCGCGACGAAGAAGGCGCGGTACACGATCGGCAGGAAATAGGCTGCGTTCAGGATCGTGCTTGCGATGATGACCCCGACCGGGAGCCACTGGCCCGTCTGCATCGCCCCCTGCAGCATGAACCACTTGCCGAGGAACCCGGCGGTCGGGGGCAGCCCGATCATGCCGAGGGCTCCGATGGCGAACGCGGTCATGGTCCACGGCATCACCCTGCCGATGCCGTCGAGCTCGCTGATCTCGGTCTTGTGGGCGGCGGTGTAGATGCTGCCGGCTGCGAAGAACAGCGTGATCTTGGCGACGGCATGCGCCGCGATGTGCATGGCCGCGCCGACGGCGGAGATGGGCGTCAGAATGGCGGCGCCGAGGACGACATACGACAGTTGCGACACCGTCGAGTAGGCGAGGAGCTTCTTCAGGTTGTCCTGCCGCAGCGCCACCAGCGAGGCGACGATCACAGTCGCGCCGGCCGCGACCACGAGCCACTGTGCCGCGCCGGCATTGGCGAGCGTCTCGATGCCGAACACGTAGACGATCACCTTCAGCACGGTGAACACGCCGGCCTTGACGACCGCGACCGCGTGCAGGAGCGCGCTCACCGGTGTCGGCGCCACCATGGCGGCCGGCAGCCAGAAGTGGAACGGCATCAGCGCCGCCTTGCCGATGCCGAACACGTAGAGCGCCAGCAGCAGGCCGAGGAGACCGGCGCCGGCTGTACCGGCAAGAATGCCGCCCGGCTTGAAGTCCAGCGTCCCCGCCAGCACGCCCGTCGCGACGATGGCCGGCAGCAGCAGCACCATCGACGTGCCAAGCAGCAGCATCAGGTAGACGCGGCCGGCGCGCATCGCCTCCCGCGTCGCCTTGTGCGTGACGAGGGGGTAGGTCGAAAGCGTCAGCGCCTCGTAGAACACGAACAGCGTGAACAGGTTCTTCGCGAAGGCGATGCCCATGGTCGCCGCGATGGCCACCGCAAAGCAGACGTAGAATGAGGTCTGTCGCGGCTCGTCGTTGCCGCGCATGTAGCCGATCGAGTAGATCGAGTTGACGATCCACAGTGAGCCGGCCACCAGGGCGAACAGCATGCCGAGCGGCTCGACCTTGAAGGCGAGCTCGAGGCCGGGCCCGACGCGGAGCGGCGTCAGCTCCGGGCGCGCGCCGGCGAGCACATGCGGCAGCAGGCTCCAGACCACGAAGGCGAGCTTGGCTGCCGTGATGACCGTGACGGCCTCTCGCAGGTTCGGCACGCGGTGGAAGAGCGGCAGCAACAGCGCCGCGCCCAACGGCAGGATCAGCGCCAGAGCCAGCAGCAGCTCGGGGGTGAGCGCAGGGATCATTTGAGCCCCCCGAGCAGGGTCTTGGCTGCAGCCGCCGCAATCTCGACGCTGACCCGGGTGTCGATGCCGAGCCCGATCGTCGCCGCGCCGAGGAGCAGGATCGGTGCGAGCATGGACAGCGGCGGATCCCGCGCTTCGGCGGCACCTGCCGGCGGATCCCGGAAATAGGCCGCCTCGACGATGCGTCCGATGTAGGCGACGGCGACCAACGAGCTCGCCACGACGACGAACACCAGCGGCCAGTAGCCCTTCTCGAGCGCGCCCAGCGCGAGGTACCATTTCGAGATGAAGCCCGCCGTTCCCGGAACGCCGATGAGGCCGAGCCCCGCGACCACAAAGGTCGCCATGGTCAGCGGCATCTTGCGGCCCAGCCCGGCGAGGTCGCTGATGCTGACCGCCCCCACCCGGTAGATCACCGCGCCCAGGGCCATGAACAGGGCCGCCTTCATCACCGCGTGGTTCAGGAGGTGAACGATGCCGCCGGTCAGCCCGCTCTGGTTGGCCAGCGCGATGCCGAGTGTGATGTAGCCGATCTGCGCGACCGACGAGTAGGCCAGCGCGCGCTTGGCGTTGTCCTCGAACACCGCGCTCAGCGACGCAAGCAGCATCGCTGCAACCGAAAGCACCAAGAGGATATTGGCAACCGGCAGCGTGTTGAAGGTGATGGCCACCCCGAACACCGAGAAGAACAGCCGGATCAGCAGATAGACCGCCACTTTCGTCGCCGTTCCCGCCAGGAACACGGTCGCCACCGACGGCGCATAGGTGTAGGCGTTGGGCAGCCAGAGATGCAGCGGGAAAAGCGCGAGCTTCAGACACACGCCGACGGTGAGGAACGACAGCGCCGCCAGGATGGGGCGCGCGAACTCCGGTGGCGCCGTTGCTAGGCGGCTGGCGATGTCGGCGATGTTGAGGCTGCCGGTGACAAGGTAGAGCAGGCCGATGCCGATCACGTACAAGGTCGCCCCGATCGTGCCGACGATCAGGTACTGATAGGCTGCCAGCACCGCCCGCCGATGCCGGCCCATGGCGATCAGCACGTAGGTCGACAGCGACGAGATCTCGAGGAAGACGAATACGTTGAAGGCATCGCCCGTCACCGTGATGCCGAGCAGGCCGGTCAGGCACAGCAGGTACATGGTGTAGAACCACGCCTGCGCATGCGAATCGATCTCCGAGGCCACGCTCTTGCGGGCGTACGGCATCAGCACGGCGCCAACCGACGTGACCAGTATCAGCACGAAGGCATTGAGGGCATCGACGCGATACTCGATGCCCCACGGCACGGCCCACCCGCCCATGAGGTAGGAGATCGGCTGGCCGGCCTCCAGCACCTTGGCGAGCAGCCACCAGGAAACGCCGGCAGAGCCCCAGGTCGCAACCAGCGCCGTGCCCCAGGCCGTCGTGCCTCGCCGGAAGAAGGCGGAGATAATGGCAGCGAACAGGGGGATGAGCACGGGCAGGACGGGAAGATGCAGTTCGAGCGCCTTCATATCTCCCCGTCCCTGGCGAAAATCTCGTCCTCCTCGATCGTGCCGTAGGCCTCGTGAATGCGGACGACGAGTGCAAGCCCGAGCGCCAGCGTGGCGACGCCGACCACGATGGCCGTCAGGATCAGCACGTGCGGCAGCGGGTTCGAGTAGACCTTGAAGGCTGGATCGATGATCGGGGCCGTGCCGCCGATGATCTTCCCCGGCGCGACGTAGAGCAGATAGACCGAGGTCTGGAACAGCGACAGCCCGACCAGCTTCTTGATCATGTTGCCGCTGGCGATCACGACATAGAGCCCGGCGACCATCAGCAGGATCGTGATCAGGTAGTTGTAGTGGGCGATGATCTCGCGCAGCAGCGTCATGCCCGCCTCCGCCCGGCGAACGCGTAGAAGATCGCGGTCATGGTGGACGCCACCGTGATCAGAACCCCCGTCTCGATGATCAGGATTCCGAGCGCGTGCCCGCCCGCCGGATCGGCGGCGAGCACACCGTAGTCCAGGAACGAGCGGTCGTTGAGCATCGCCGGCAATCCGGCGCTGGCATAGATCAGCACGCCCAAGGGCACGAGCCGCTCGACGACACTTTGCGGAAAGACGCGCTTGGCCGCGTCGGCACCGAAGATGATGGCGTACACGATCACCATCCCGGCCGTGATCACGCCGGCCTGGAAGCCGCCGCCCGGGCCGTACTCGCCGTGAAAGTGCACGTACAGCGCAAACAGCAGAATGAATGGGAGGATCAGCTTGACGCCGATCCTCAAGATCACATCATGCCTCACGGCTGCTCCCCCCGCTCGTCGCCATCTTGCTTGCGTCGCCGCCCTCTGAGCAGCAGCATGACCCCGATCCCGGCCGTGAAGATCACCGTCGTCTCGCCCAATGTGTCATAGCCCCGATAGTCGCCCAGCACCGAGGTGACGACGTTGGGCACGTGCGTTTCCCGGATGGTCTCGGCCAGGTAGCGCGGCACCGTATGCTTGTGGATGGGCGCGTCGGCCGTACCGAACGGCGGCAGACCCCAGGTGCCCCAGACCAGGGCCGCGCCGACCACGGCCGAGACGAACAGAGGAAGCACGACCGTGCGGGGCCTTGGATACTCGCGCGACTTGGTCAGGTGCAGCGTCGCCAGGAGCACGACCGTGGAGATGCCCGCGCCGACCGAGGCCTCGGTCATGGCCACGTCGACGGCGTCGAGCACGATCAGGACGCTTGCCATCAGAAGGCTGTAGATGCCGGCGAGGATGACGACGCCGAACAGGCTGCGCTGGGCGACGATGGCAAGCGTGATCGCGGCAAGCAGCGTCAGCAGCACGGCATTGATGAGGGTTTCCATCAGGCGGTCTCGCGATCGCTGGGCGGCTCCGCGGTGTCGCTGCCGGCGCTCCCGCGACGATCCTCGTGAAGCAACGGGTCCACGCCTTCGTGCAAGGCGGCCTGGGCCAGCGCGTGCGTCACGACGGGCCCGACGAAGAAGAGCAACGCGACCAGGAACCCAAGCTTGACCGCCACGAGGCTGAAGCCCGCCTGCAGCATCAGGCCGCCCAACAGGAGGCCGGCGCCGAGCGTGTCCGTGACGCTTGCCGCGTGCATGCGCGTGTAGAGATCCGGCATGCGCACCAGACCAAGCGCCCCGACCACAACGAATGCGCTGCCCGAGAGGATCAGGATCCAGCTGAGGGCATCCAGGACCAGGACGCTCATTTGGCCTCCTTGTCCGCATCGTAGGCAAGATCGCCATGGCGGAAGAACTTCAGCACCGCCAGCGTCGAGATCACGTTGAGCAGGCCGTAGGTAATGCCGATGTCGAGCCACTCCGGCCGGCCGGTGAGAAAGCCGACCACGGCGAGCAGCAGGATCGCCAGCGTGCCCACCGAGTTGCCGGCGAGCACCCGGTCGAACACCGTCGGACCGCGGATCGCCCGCACCACGGCCAGAAGCAGGGCGATCAGGATCGCGACGGCTGCAGCAGCAAACATCAAGCCCCTCCTTCGAACCTCTTGACGCGGGCATCCATGCCTCCGGCTTCCAGATCGAGCGCGCCGTCGCGGACAAGCGCGTGCACCGTGAGGCGGTTGCCTCGCACGCCGGTGGTGATCGTGCCTGGAGTGAGGGTGATCGAGTTCGCGTAGGTCGCAATGCCGGCCGAGGTCCGCTGGCTCGCCGTCACCACCGTCATGGTCGGCGAGATCGGCAGTCGGGGATGAAGAATGATCCTCGTCACCGCCCACGCCGACTTGGCGATCTCCCAGACGAGCCAAGGGAAATAGGTCAGCGCCTGCCCGAACAGGTGGGCCGGATGCCCCTCGTCGTCGACCACCTTCATGCGGGCCCCGACGAGAACGCACAGCAGCGAGCACGCCGCGCCGATCCCGATCAGTAGCGGAGTGTAGTGGCCGGACAGGGCCAGCCAGAATGCGAACAGCAAGACGCCGAGACTGACGTAACGCATGAGCCCTCCCCGTATGCCAGAGGTCACGTCCGGCGTGGCCTCTGGGACGTACCCTGCCTAGACCTGGGCAGCGGGAGCCTCTCCCCCATCTCCGCAGCGGTTCGCTCCCTGACAATCTCTAGGCCAGGAATACTGCGTGGGCAACTGATCCATCTGGCGGGTTGCTGGGTCCCACGTCCAGGATTGGGTCGCCGGCAATTGGACCCGGCCCCGACCATCTCCACAGCCCGAATAAGGCCGCCAATAGTCTGCCCATCGGCAGTGCGATGCTCCATCGAAACCCGTCCGAGGGGGACCGCGAAGGTCCTTGCCCTCATCGGTCCGTCTGGGAGAGTGTGCAAGCATGAAGCTCGATGATCCGAAGGCGACTGCCCTGTTCCTCGATCTCGATGGGACGCTGATCGACATCGCACCGACGCCGGACAGCGTGCACGTTCCCGATGGCCTTGCCGCGATGCTGGGGGAGCTGACACGCCAGCTCGACGGGGCGCTGGCGATCGTGACGGGGCGCACGATCGCGGATGTCGACCGCTTCCTTGCGCCGTTGACGCCGGTGGCGGCAGGCGTGCACGGCGCGGAGCTGCGTCACGGGCCTGGCGGTGAGATCACGGTCAGGGCGGATCCGATCGATGCCGGGGTGGCCCAGTCGGTGCGGCGGGTGGCAGCCGAGCACGCCTCCGTCATGGTCGAGACCAAGCATGCCTCCATCGCCGTGCACTACCGCCAGGCGCCGTCGCTTGCCCCGGTTCTGGAGGTCGCGCTCGCGCGCATCCTCGACGATGGCCCGGACCATCTCATTCTCGCGCACGGGCGCCAGGTCTTCGAGATCGTACCCCGGCACGTTTCCAAGGGCGCGGCGCTGCAAGCGATCATGGATCTGCCGGCCTTTGCCGGTCGGCGGCCCGTCATGATCGGCGATGACGTCCCCGACGTGCCGGCGCTGGAGGCGGCGATCCGTCTCGGCGGCTCGGGTCTGCGGGTGGCCGGCGAGCACTTCTCCCCCGCCGAGGCCGACTTCATGGGGCCGGTCGAGGTTCGCGCCTGGCTCCGGGCCCTCTCGGAAGGGCTCGCACGATGACGGTGCCGCCATCGCGCGGCCTTGCCGGCGGCGGCACCGGTGGCCAGGCCAGGGAGGGCGAGTGATGGCGCGCCTTGATCGTCTCCGCACCCGCTTGCTTGCGCTGGCGCGACGCGCGGGCGCCGACCGCTTCTGGCGCAACCCGCTCACCCGCTACGCCGCGTTGGCGCTGGCTGCAGCCCTCATCATGATTGCCGCCATTGCGCCGCTGGCGTCCGTGATGGTCGAGGGCTGGTCGAACCGCGACATCGAGTTGCGCGCCCGCCTCGTGTTTCGCTCCATTCGCGACCAGGTGGCGGTCGGCATTGCCGCCAAGCCCGATTTCGATCTCATCCCCTTCTTCGAGCGGCTGGCCGAGGACGAGCGCATCCTCGCGCTGGGCTACTGCACCGATCAGGGCCAGTTGCGCTATGCGACAAAGCTGCTGCCCAAGGCCGTCACCTGCGCCAGCATCAAGCGCGACAAGAGCGACACCGTCGCCACGGTCGCCGATGCGGGCCGACGCATCCATGTCAGCGCCTTCCCCATCACGGCGGGATCCGCGACCGGGCACCTGCTGGTGTTGCACGACCTTGCCTACATCGACGAGCGCGCGAGGGAGGCGCGGCTCTATTCCGTGCTGGCCCTTGTCGGCGTGGCGACGGGCCTCGGGCTGCTGGCGGCCGCAATCTTTCTCGGCCTCATGCGGGCGTGGGCCCGCTCCATCCGCTCCGCCATCGTCGACGCACAGGCCACCGGCGGCGAGGCCGCCGGCCCCCAGCGCAGCGATTTCCCCATAAGCCGGGAGGTGCACGCCGTGCTCGCCGAGATGCGGCTCGAGCGGCGCTTCGCCGACGGCATTCATGTCGAATGGTCGCCCAAGACGTTGCACCGGCTTCTCAGGGAAGAGTTGCCCGGCGCCGAGGTGCTGGTCGTCTCGAACCGCGAGCCCTACATTCACTACCGGACCAATGGCGCAGTCGCCGTTCAGATCCCGGCCAGCGGCCTCGTCGCCGCCCTCGAGCCCGTCATGCGCGCCTGCGGCGGCACCTGGATCGCCCACGGATCTGGCAGCGCCGACCGGGAGACGGTCGACGTGCACGACCGTCTGCGCGTCCCGCCGGCAAGCCCGGCCTATACGCTCAGGCGCGTATGGCTCACGGACGAGGAGCAGGACGGCTACTACTACGGACTGGCCAACGAGGGGCTGTGGCCGCTCTGTCATATCGCCTTCGTGCGTCCGACCTTTCGCGAGCAGGACTGGGCGCAGTACCAGGCGGTCAACGCGCGCTTCGCCGACGCCGTCGTGGCGGAGGCCGCGACCGAGGATCCCATCGTTCTCGTCCAGGACTACCACTTCGCCCTGCTGCCGCGGATGATCCGCAAGCGGTTGCCGAAAGCCACCGTCATCACCTTCTGGCACATCCCCTGGCCGAACGCGGAGACGTTCAGCATCTGCCCGTGGCGCGAGGAGATCATCGACGGGCTTCTCGGCAGCACCATCCTCGGCTTCCACACCCAGTTCCACTGCAACAACTTCATCGAGGCGGCCGACCGCTTCATGGAGAGCCGCATCGACCGCGAGCATTCCTCGGTCACGCTCGGTGGTCACGAGACGCTCATCCGGCCCTATCCGATTTCGATCGAATGGCCCCCGGCCGCGCTTGCCGATCAGGCTCCCGTGCGCGAATGCCGGGACGCCGTGAGGCAGCGGTTCTCGTTGCCTCCGGACGTTCGCATCGCCGTGGGCATCGAGCGTTTCGACTACACGAAAGGCATCTTCGACCGCATCCGTGCCATCGACGACCTGCTCGCGCGGCAGCCCGAGTGGCGTGGCAAGCTCGTCTTCATCCAGGCCGCCGCGCCGACCCGCAGCAAGCTCGAGGCCTACAGCACGCTGCAAGCGGAAGCGGTGCGGTTCGCCGAGGAGACCAACGCGCGCCACGCGAGCAACGGCTACAAGCCGATCCTGCTCGTCATTCGCCATCATGAGCCGGCCGAGGTCTACGAGCTGTTCCGCGCCGCCGACATCTGCATCGTCTCGAGCCTGCACGACGGCATGAACCTCGTCGCCAAGGAGTTCGTCGCCGCTCGCGACGACGAGCGCGGCATTCTCGTGCTCTCGAGCTTCGCAGGCGCCTCGCGCGAGCTGTCGGAGGCGCTGATCGTCAACCCCTACGACACCCACGGCATGGCCGAGGCGCTCGGGCAGGCATTGCGCATGCCGGCCACCGAGCAGCGCGACCGCATGCGCCTGATGCGCGAGCTCGTCCGCCAGCGCAACGTCCACCGCTGGGCCGCCCAGATGCTGCTCGACGCGGCCCGACTGAGGAGGAGGGAGCGGGTCATCGGAGCACCTGCGGCCCGATGATGCCGAGCGGCGTCGCGGCCGGATCCTCGATCGGCGCCGGGAAGACATGCGCCACGCGATCCGCGCGCCCTCAATGCAGGAACGTGACGCTGGTTCGCTCGACTCGCCATTGCAGCCGCGTCCTGTCGCTGCCCTCCGGCAGCCCTTCGAGGTCGGGGTAGGGCAAGCATTGGCCGGCGCTCTGCCCGGGCCGCAGCGTCTCGTCCAGCTTCAGGATCCGGCGCGGGACCAGGTTGCCGGTCTTACCCGGCAGCCGCGCCTCGATCACGAACTCGATGTCGATGGCCGTCCACGCCGACGTGTTGTCGGCGCGCACGAGAAGGGAGGTACGAGGGTCGGGGCAGTTGCCCGCGGCGAGCGTCAGCACGACCCTGTCCTGCGCCGCCACGCGCTGCCTGTCGTCGTACCAGTGCAGCGCCAGGCCTGCGGCGGCGAACAGCGACAGCACGATGGCGAGATTGCGCAATGTGCGCGAGGCGCGCGGGTTGGCGGATGGCGTGTCCACACTCATGGGCCCTCACTCCTGACGCAGGACCCTACCACACTCGGGGGTGTCGATGCTCGAGAGGGTGCCATGCGTTCCTGCGCGGGGATGCGGCAGCGCCTGGCGGCCGCACCCCCTCGGCTCACGGCACAGCTCAGGTCTTGGCAGCGCCGGCCCGGCGCTCCTGGTTGCGCTGCCAGTACACGAACAGGACGGACACCACCGCCGTGATGATCGCCGTGAGCTGGATCTCGGGGCGCTGGATGAAGACCAGCCAGGCGTTGAGGCCCGCCGAGAAGGAGGGCTGCTTGCCCGCCAGCATGCCGTTCGCCACCATGATCGCGAACAGGACGAGCGAGCTGAGCGCCAAAGCCATCGCGATCTGCATCGTCCGCTTCAGAACCCTGGGCACCGGCAGTCGGCGTCCCGCGACAACCAGGCTGGTTGTATCCATCGAAGTCTCCTCGTCGCTGTTGGAGCAAAAGCCTCGATCGAAAAGGGGCCCGCACCTCCGGACGGCGGGCCGCACGCGGCTGCGCTTGCGCCCGTGCCTTGCCGGCAGAGCTCCGCGCGGCCAGCCGGGCAACGGCCGGCGGCACGCAGCCCGGTGCGGCGGTCCCCGAGGCGAGGATGAAGCATGCCCCCGGCGCTGCCAATAGCCGCGACCCCGCGCGCGGGCCTGGCGGGCGGAGCAAAGCCGGCTCGTGTCGCCAAAATTGCAGATGTGTTGCAGCTTTGCGTCGCGGGCCGCGTGCGCCCCGGGACGATTGCCGATTGCAATATGTTTCAGTGGATTGCGCGGCTGGCTCGTCGCGCCGCCAGCGCCCGCGACCCTCTGCGCGAGGTGCGCGCGTCACCGGCTGGCACGCGCGTTAACCAGTTCTTTACGCGGATCGACGCCCTTTGAGCGCATCTGTCTCGAAGGGGGCCGCTCTCCATGCAAGTTGCCGATGCCGTCGAAAGCCTGAAGCCAGCACGTGCAATCTTCGTGGCGCTTGCCGCTGCTGCAGCCATTGTCGCTGCAACCCCGGCCTCCGCCGCCGAGGGCTATATGCAGAACGGCATCGGCGCCCGCAACAAGGCGCTCGCCGGGGCCGGCGTCGCCAGCAGCACGGACGCGACGGCCGCCAGCCTCAACCCGGCCGGGCTCACCGGCGTGGAATCGCAGCTCGACAGCTCCACGTCCTTCTTCAACATGCGCGGCGGCTTCTCCTCCACCGGCTCCGGCGGCTTCACTGCCGACGGCTCGCACACCAGCCAGAAGGACTGGCTCGTGATCCCGAATTTCGCCGCCACCTGGCGCGTCAACTGGGGCTTTGCCGACGCCATCGCCTTCACCGCCTACGGCAACGGCGGCGTCATGACCCGCTACGCCGACATGCCGAACACCAGCTCGCTTTGCTCGAGCGGGTCCGGTGCCTACTGCGGCGGCCGCATGGGCATGGTCGCCCAGCAGCAGTTCTTCTCCATCGCGCTCGCCAAGCAGGTGAGCCCTGGCGTCTCCATCGGTATCGCGCCCATCCTCGCGCGCCAGACCATGGAGGTCGAAGGCCTCTCGCCGTTCGCGGGTCTGTCCAGCAACTCGGCCGCCTTCACCAACCGCGGCACCGACGAGAGCTGGGGCGGCGGAGTTCGCGCCGGCATCGAGTGGAAGGTGATGCCCGGCCTCAGGTTCGGCCTCGCCGGCAACTCGCGCGTCTACATGGGCAAGCTGAACCGCTACGCCGGCCTCTTCGCCGAGGAAGGCAGCATCGATGCGCCGCCCTCCCTGCAGGCGGGTCTTGCCTTCGACGTGCGTCCCAACCTGACCATGATGCTCGACTACAAGCGCATCTGGTTCAGCTCGGTGCGCTCGCTGAGCAATGCGTCGACCAATATCGCTGCGGCCTATGGCGGCGACCCCTCCTACCTGTTCGGCACCACCAATGGTCCGGGCTTCGGCATGCAGGACATGGACATCTACAAGATCGCGCTGGAGTGGAAGGCCAACCCGAACCTGACGCTGCGCGGCGGCTACTCCTACAACACGGCGCCGTTCAGCTCGCGCGACGCCGACCTCACCGCCATGACCCTCGGCCTCGCCCAGCATCACCTGACCGCCGGCCTCAAGGTCGGCCTGACGGAGCGGATGGACCTTGAGGTCTCCGGCATGTACTCGCCGCGCATGACGCTTTCGGGTGAGGAGCTGCTCAACCCCAACCGCATCATGACGACCGAGTCGAGCCAGTTCGAGATCACGGTCGGTGCCGTCTACCGCTTCGGCGTCGACCGCGCCGCCCCAGCACCGCTCAAATGATCTGCATCGCGTTAGGCCGGTCTTAACTACTCCATAGAATGGATAAGTCGCATTAATCGAAAGGCGAGGCCTGAGGCGCATTCTGCCCCAGCACAAAGAGCAACTTTGTCTTGGGGTAGAGCGTATGTCTGGCAGCGGTATCGCAGGCAAGCAGGGCGTTGCGTCCGAGGAATCCCTGAAGGGCAGCCTGCGCGATTTCAAGTCCGTCCGCGGCACGGACCTGATCGGCCGCTTCGACGGCTTCTACGCCTGGCAGGATCTGCGCCGCAGCAACGGCGTCTGGCCCTACGCCAAGTCGACGACCACCGCCCCGCGCACCTGCTGCACGGCGATGACCGATGACGGGCAGGCCTTCTCGGGCGTGAACTTCGCCTCGCAGGACTACCTGAGCCTCGCCTCGCATCCCGCCATCAAGGCCGCCGCCATCGAGGCCATCGAGGAGTACGGCGTGCACAGCGCCGGCTCGGCGGCGCTGCTCGGCAACACCAAGCATTCCCTCCAGCTCGAGCGCACCATCTGCGACTTCATCGGCGGCCGCGAGATCGTGCTCTATCCGACCGGCTGGTCGGCGGGCTTTGCCGCCGTGCAGGGCTTCGTCCGCCCCGACGATCACGTGGTGATGGATGTGCTGGCCCACTCCTGCCTGCAGGAGGGCGCGCGCGCCGCCACCCAGAACATCACCTACCACGGCCACCTGAACATCCGCGCCCTGGAGCGCCGGCTGCAGAAGATCCGCGCCACCGACAAGGAGAACGGCATCCTGGTCGTGACCGAGAGCCTGTTCTCCATGCACTCGGACACGCCCGACATCGCAGCCCTCCGCGCCGCCTGCGACGCCTACGACGCCAAGCTGCTGGTCGACTGCGCGCACGACTTCGGCTGCATCGGCGAGGAGGGCCTCGGCCATCTCGGCCTGCAGAACATGCTGAACGGCCCCGACATCATCGTCGGCAGCTTCTCCAAGACCTTCGCGGCCAACGGCGGCTTTGTCGCCGTCAAGACCAGGGCCGCCGCGGAGTACCTCAAGTACTTCAGCGCGACGCAGACCTTCTCCAACGCCATGTCGCCGGCGCAGGCGGCCTCCGTCAACGCCGCCTTCCGCATCATCCGCTCGGCCGAGGGCAAGGAGCGCCGGCAGCGCCTCATGAGCAACATCCTGTACCTGCGCGGCGAGGTGCAGCGCGTCGGCATGGAGGTGCACGGCGACCCGTCCGCCATCGTGCCCGTGCGCCTGGGCGCCGAGGGCCTCGCCCGCATCGCCTCGCGCAATCTCGCCGAGCTCGGTGCCATCGCCAACCTCGTGGAGTACCCGGCCGTGCCGCAGGGCGGCGCCCGCTTCCGCGTGCAGGTGATGGCCGACCACCAGCGCGAGGAGATCGACGCCCTGGTGAAGGCGATGCTGGAGGCGATGCGCTCGGCCGACCTCGAGTTCCGCGCCCATCGCGAAGGCGACCGCGCGCCGCTGATCGGCGCGCGCCCGGCCGAAGGCGCCGGCAAGGCCGCCTGAGGCGGCTTCGGCTCTCCAGGATTGCGAGCCCGCATTCGGCGGCGGCCAGGCCGCCGGCTGCACGCTGCCGGAGCGCCGCGGTGTCCGCGGCACGCAGAGCCCGCCGCGCTGCCGGCAGCCTTGTACTCGGCGCAGGCTGAACCGGGCTCATGGGCGGACCGCCCCCCATGGCGTACGGGCGAGCCGCAGCGCCGCGAGGGCGTGGCACCTCATCGGCGGTTGACCTGCGTGCCCCAGCTGCCGCATCCATTCCCGTGAAAACATCGCAGAGAGCCAGCGTCCGGTGGAACCGAGACCAATACTCGGCATTTGTGCGGTACGCATCATCACGGAGATCTGGATGACGTTCCTAGGCAAGATCGCTCTGGCCTGCGCCGTTGCCGCACTGCCGCTGAGCACCGCCCAGAGCCAGGACGCCCCGCGCGCGGCTGACTACGCGCCCGTATCCGGCCAGGAGGGCAAGGATGTCGTCTGGGTGCCGACGGCCCAGGCCCTGGTCGATCGCATGCTGACCATGGCCAAGATCACCCCGGATGACTTCGTCGTCGATCTTGGCTCGGGGGACGGGCGCACCGTGATCACTGCGGCCAAGCGCGGCGTCCGTGCGCACGGCATCGAGTACAACCCGGAGCTGGTGGCTCTCTCTGAGAGGAACGCAAAGGAGGCGGGCGTTGACAAGCTTGCCACCTTCGAGCGCGCAGACATCTTCCAGTCGGACTTCTCCAAGGCGACCGTTGTCACTTTGTTCCTTCTGCCCGCCCTCAACGTGAAGCTGCGCCCGACGCTGCTCGGGATGAAGCCCGGCACGCGAGTCGTGTCCAACAGCTTCGATATGGGTGATTGGGAGCCGGACGGGCGGATCGAGGCCGGCGGCAGCAATTGCACGAGCTACTGCCGGGCGATGATGTGGGTCATACCGGCGAAGGTCGGTGGCGCTTGGCGTCTCGGCGATGGTGCACTCCAGCTCACCCAGACCTATCAGATGCTCGGTGGCACGCTGACCCGCGGCCGCAAGGTCTTCCCGATCAGCTCGGCCCGCATGGCCGGCACGAGCATCACCTTCACCGCCGGCGGCAAGCGCTATGACGGCCGCGTCGACCATGGCACCATGACGGGGCACACCGAGGGCGGTGGCGCCTGGACCGCGACCCGCGTTGGGCACTAGCCGAGCGAGAGCGGGGGCCTAGAGCCCCGCCGCCACGCGGCCGAGCGCCAGCGCGTTCTCGATCTTGCCGAGCAGCCGGGCGAGGTCCACCGGCTTGGTGTCGAAGTCGCAGCAGCCGGCCGCCAGGCTGTTGCGCCTGTCGCTTTCGAAGGCGCTGGCCGTCAGCGCGATGATCGGGATGTTGGCCGTCGACGGGCGGCCCTTGATCTGCCGGGTCGCCTCCCATCCGTCCATCAGCTCCCCGAGCCCGATGTCCATCAGGATCACGTCGGGCATCAGCCGCTCGGCGGCCTCGATGCCGGACGGACCGTCCTCGGCGAAGCGGACCGAGAAGCCGCGCTTCTCGAGCCGGCGTCCGAGCACGTCTCGGTTGATGGGGTTGTCCTCGATGACGAGTACGATGGGCATAAGCAGCTCTCCTGCGGCTTGCTCAGGCAGCGCGGACATCATGGTTGTGGCCATTTGCGCTGCAGGCGGTGTTGAGGGCCCTCAGCAGGGCATTGCGATCGACGGGCTTGGCGACGACGGCGGCCGCACCGGCCTGCAGCGCCCGCTTCTTCTCGTCGACGATGCTGAGGATGATGACGGGGATGGAGGCGGTCGCCGGGTCGGACTTCATGGCGGCCAGCACCGACCATCCGTCGAGCTCGGGCATCAGCACGTCGAGCAGCATCGCCTCGGGCTGCAGTGCTCGCGCAAGCTGCTTGGCACCCCTGGGATCGCTGCTGGCGACCACCGCATAGCCTTCCTTGCTGAGGAGGCGCTCGGCGATCTCGAGGAAGGCCGGGTCGTCGTCGACGACGAGGATGCGCTTGTCGCTGACAAGCGCGCCGAAGGCCACCTCGAGGTGCTCGCCGGGCCCCGCATTGCCGGCGCCGTTGCCGTCCGATACCGCGTTCTCCACCCGCGCCGCCGCCGGCGGCTGCGCGATCGCCGGCAGCCTGATCGTGAAGCACGAGCCCTTGCCGAGCTCGCTCTCGACCGAGATCCTGCCGCCCATCAGGTTGCAAAGGTTCTGGCTGAGCGACAGCCCGAGGCCCGTGCCGCCGTACTTCGAGGCGATCTTCGCGTTGGCCTGCGTGAAGTTCGAGAACAGCGTCTTGATCTGGTCCGGCGAGATGCCGACGCCGGTGTCCCTGACCGCGATCTCGATCCAGTCGCCGTCCTTCAGCGTCTCGCGGCGCACCTTGAGCGTGATCTCGCCGTTGTGCGTGAACTTGGTGGCATTGCTGACCAGGTTGAGCACCGCCTGGCGCAGCTTCGTGGCGTCGAGGTGGGCGGTGCCGAGCAGGCTCTCCCCGCGGTCGATGGTGAAGGCGTTGGTGTTCTTGGCCGCCAGCGGCCGCGAGTTGATCTCCACCTCGTTGATCAGCTTGTCGAGGTCGACGTCCTCCAGGAACAGGTCCATGCGCCCGGCCTCGATCTTGGAGATGTCGAGGATGTCGTTGACCATCGACAGCAGATGCTGTCCCGCGGCGCTGATCTTCTGCAGGTCGCCGATCTGCTCGCCGCGTCCCTCCAGCTCCGCGTCCTCCAGCAGGATCTCGCTGTAGCCGATCACGGCGTTGAGAGGGGTGCGCAACTCGTGGCTCATCTTGGCGAGGAATTCCGACTTGGCGCCGTTGGCGCGCTCGGCCTCCTCCTTGGCCTGCATCAGCTTCGTCAGCGTCGACTCGTGCCGCCCGATCTCGCGCAGCAGCTCCGACTGCGAATCGACGATCGTCGCGTAGTAGCTCGCCATCATCAGCACATACATCGCGGCCGAGAGCGTCGAGATCAGTCCGACGCCGACCATGTTTTCGATCGGGATGTGGACGGGGAAGCTCTGGCCCCACAGGTAGGTGAGGTAGAACGAGGCGAGGCCCGCCGTGATCTGCAGGAATACGACGCCGCGCGTCAGGTTGCTGGAGCCCATGTAGAAGAAGGCCAGCAGCGGCACCACGAGCAGCCACATCAGGAATGGCGAGCTCGCCCCGCCGTAGTTGAACGACCCCCACAGGATCGCGAAGATCAGGTTCTGCACCGAGAGCAGCGCCAGCACCGTGTAGTGCTGCGGCAGCAGCTTCACCAGGAACGGAAACACCCAGAACAGCGAGATCGACGCGCCGAGGATGGGCACGTGCGGCCACGGCTGCGGATCGGCCAGCCACAGGAAGGCGGTGATCGGATGGCTCAGGAACGGCCCGCACAGGTGGCTGATCAGGAACATCCGCTGCCGGCGCTGCTCGTTGCTGCCGGGACGGAGCTTCGGATCCGTGAACCAGTCGATTACGCCGCTTACCCGGTCGATGAACGTCATGCCCTGCCCCGACGACAAACTCCGTGAGCCGATGGATGTTTTCCCACGACTGGATGAATTATCCGTGGATTGGGCAGGCAACTCGGGGACCGGGCGGCGAGCCCGGTCGCTCAGCCTGGCTGCGCCAACGCGGCGATGGTCTGGGCGATGGTGGCGCCGACGGCAGGCAGGCACAGGGCGACATCGGCGAGCTGCTCGCTCTCGATCTCGATGCCGCGCGCCATCCGGGAGAGCCGCACGGCGCCGAGGTTTGCCGCCATGCCCTTGAGCTTGTGCGCGACGCGCTTGGCCTTTGCCAGCTCCTCGGCCGCCACCGCCGCCTTCAGCTCGTCGAGGCAGGCCGCGCACTGCCCTGGCACCTGCGCCAGGATCTCGGCCACGTCCGCCGGATCGAGATCGGCGGTCCATTCGCCCATGACCGCCTCGTCGATCAGGGGAAGCGTCATGTCGGGCTCGCTGCGCACCACCCGTCTCCTCTACCCGTCACGCCCTTGCTGCCGCAGAGTGCGGCATCAACTCCGAACAAAGCCTTGCGCCCGGGCTCCGCCGCGGTCGGTTTCCGCCGACATGCTTGCCGATTAGCCGTCTGTTCACCTTGGCCAGCAATACGGCCGCGGTCTTCGGGTTCCGTTAGCGGAATTTACTCTGCCGCCGGCAAATATGGCGCATACAGGCAGCCTGCGGACGAAGCAGTTCCGGGCGCCAAGCGATTGTCAGGTGCACGATGCGCAGGCCCACTGTCCTTGTCGTTGACGACGATGCGTTCTCGCGGACCATCGTCAGCAAGAAGCTCAAGGCGCTGGCGGCCGTCATCGAGGCCGAGGACGGCCACGATGCTCTCTCCAAGGTGCAGGGCGTTCGCATCGACCTTGCGATCGTCGACCTCGAGATGCCGCGCTTCAATGGCCTCGACCTGATCAAGTGCATGCGCGGCATGCCGTCGCTGAAGCACATTCCCATCATCGTCCTCACGGCCAACGAGACCCGCGGCTGCCTCGAGGAGGCGCTGATGGGCGGCGCCACGTCGTTTCTCCTGAAGCCGCTCAACTGGAGCGCGTTCGGCGAGCACATCTGCCACGTGATGGAGCTTGCCTATCGCGCCGGCCATCTCGCCTTGCACGATCATCTCACGGGCCTGCCCAACCGCATCCAGCTCAACGAGCGGCTCGAGGGTGCGCTGGTCACGGCGCGGCCGGGCGCCTTCGTGGCGACCCACATGCTGGATCTCGACCAGTTCAAGATGATCAACGACACCATGGGCCACTCCGCCGGCGACGAGCTCCTGAAGCTCGTGGCCGATCGCCTGTGCGAGCTCGTCCGCGGCGTCGACACCGTCGCGCGCATGGGCGGTGACGAGTTCTCCATCGTGCAGCCCGGGATTGCGAGGCCGGCCGACGCGGCAGCGCTTGCCCAGCGCGTGATCGCCCGCGTCAGCGAGCCCTACGAGATCGCCGGTGTCCAGGTCGTCATCGGGACCACTGTCGGCATCTCCATCGCCGCGACCGGCGACTGCGAGCCCGAGCAGGAGCTGCGCAACGCCGACGTGGCCCTCTATCGCGCCAAGAAGGCGGGCCGCGGCACCTTCTGCTTCTTCGATATCGGCATGAACCTGGCGCTGCACGAGCGCCAGGAGCTCTCGGCCGATCTCGCCGTGGCCGTGGAGAAGAAGCAGTTCGAGCTGTTCTACCAGCCCGTGATCGGGCTCGAGACGCAGCGCATCAAGGCCTTCGAGGCGCTGATCCGCTGGCGCCATCCCGTGAAGGGCCTGATCCAGCCCGGTGCGTTCCTGGTGCTTGCCGAGCAGATGGGCCTCATCCTTCCGATCGGCGAATGGGTCCTGCAGGAGGCCTGCATGGCCGCCCAGCAGTGGCCGAAGGACCTGCGCGTCGCCGTCAACCTGTCGCCGGCGCATTTCAGAAGCCCGGGCCTGGTCGGCGCCGTCCGGCGGGCCCTGGAGATGTCGGGCTTGGCGCCCGGTCGGCTCGAGATCGAGGTGACAGAGGCCATCCTCCTGCACAACGCCGCCGCCGCCCTGAAGGCGCTGCACGAGTTGCGCGCCATGGGTGTGCGCATTGCCATGGACGACTTCGGCACCGGCTATTCCTCCATCAATCACCTGCAGAGCTTCCCCTTCGACAAGGTCAAGATCGACCAGTCCTTCGTCGAGGACGTGACCGACAATTCCAACTCGCTCAAGATCGTGCGCGCGGTGGCGGCGCTCGCCAACGGCCTCGGCATGGAGGCGACCGCGGAAGGCGTCGAGACCGAGGAGCAGCTGGCCGCGATCCGCGCCGAGGGCTGCACCGAGATGCAGGGCTTCCTCTCGAGCGAGCCCGTGCCCGTCGGCGAGATCCCCCTGCTGCTCCTGACCGAGCAGCTGCGCAATCCCGATTGCATCGCGCCGCCTGCCAGGCGTCACGGCGCGCTCCCGTCCTCGGACGCCCTTGCGAAGAGGGCGGCGCCGTGAGGCACGCGGCGCGGTCGGTCGACAACGCCTGGCTGCAGGTTATGTTTGCTTTGTCTTGAGATCCTATGCGAAAGCCAGCCGTCCTTATCGTCGACGACGATCCGATATGCCGCTCGATCGCGGCCAGGAAGCTCGAGGCGGTCGCCGACGTGGAGGAGGCGGCCGACGGCTTCGACGCCCTGGCGCATCTGCAGACCCGCACCTACGATCTCGCCATCATCGACCTCGAGATGCCGCTGTTCGACGGCTTCGCGCTGATGAAGGCTGTCCGCTCGCACCCGACCCTCAAGCATATGCCGATGGTGGTCCTGACGGCGGACGAGACGCCGAACGCGCTCGAGCTCTCCCTCGTCGCGGGCGCCACGTCGTTCCTGGTGAAGCCGCTCAACTGGAAGATATTCGGTCCCCACATCCAGCACGTTCTCGACCTTGCCTTTCAGGCCGGTCACATCGCCCATCACGACATGCTGACGGAGCTGCCGAACCGCCGCTATTTCAACCGGCGTGCGCAGGAGGCGCTTGCGGCTCTCCAGGGTGGCAAGGCGCTGGCCATCCACGCCATCGATCTCGACGGCTTCAAGTCGGTCAACGACAGTCTCGGCCACGCCGCCGGCGATCGCCTGCTGCGCATGGTTGCGGACCGCATCCGGCCGCAATTGCGCGCCGAGGACGTGATTGCCCGCATGGGCGGCGACGAGTTCGCGATCCTGCAACCCAATGTCGCCTCCGAGAAGGACGCCAGGGGCCTGGCGGCGCGTCTTCTCGAGCAGTTCAAGGAGCCGTTCGCCGTCGACCATCACTCTGTCTTTGTCGGCGCCAGCGTTGGCATTGCGCTCGCCCCTGAGCATTCCTCCGAGGCCGAGGCGCTCCTGCGTTGCGCCGACCAGGCCCTGTATCTGGCCAAGGCCTCCGGCCGCAGCGGCGTGCGCGTGTTCGATCCGGGCGTCGACGCCGAGCACCGGGCGCGCAAGGTCCTGCAGGCCGGCGTCGCCACGGCCGTCGCCTCGCACGCCTTCCAGGTTCACTATCAGCCCGTGTTCCGCGTCGCCGATTCCGCCCTCACGGGCTTCGAGGCGCTGCTGCGCTGGAACGACCCCGTCCACGGCTGCGTCAGCCCGGCCAAGTTCATTCCCATCGCGGAGGAATCTGGCGTCATCGCCGCCCTCTCCACCTGGGTGCTGCGCGAGGCGTGCCGGCAGGCGGAAAGATGGCCCAAGCCGCTGCGCGTCGCCGTCAACATCTCTCCGACCTTCCTGAAAGGGGTCGGCCTCGTCGAGGCCATTGAGATCGCGCTTGGCGCCTCCGGCATCGACCCGCAGCGCCTCGAGATCGAGATCACCGAGACCGGCCGCATCTGCGACAGCAAGGCCGCGGTCGAGACGCTCCACCGCATCCGCCGGCTCGGCGTGCGCATCGTCAGCGACGACTTCGGCACCGGGCAATCGACCCTGCTCGAGCTGCAGGCGTTCCCCTTCGACAAGATCAAGATCGACAAGTCGTTCGTGCAGAGGTCCGTGCACGATCGCAACTCCATGAGCATCATTCGCGCCGTCGCCTCCCTGGCCACCTCCATGGGCATCACCTCCACCGCCGAGGGCGTCGAGACCGACGAGCAGTTCCAGCTCGTGAACTCCTGCGGCTGCGACGAGGTGCAGGGCTTCCTCTTTGCGGGCGCCATGTCGGCACGCCAGCTGCCGCGCTTCATCGCCCGGCACACCGGATCGGGCTCCCAGCAGGCCGCCTCCAAGCCGCGCCGCAGGAAGGCCCTCGCGCCGACCTGACGGGGAGCGCCGTCGGGGTCACCCGGCCGAGCCCGACGCGAAATGCGCACGCCAGTGCCGCGCCACGTCGATGCCGCGGCAGAACCAGACGCGCTCGTGTGCCCGCATGTGCGCGATCAGCCGCGCCAGGCCCGGCGCCCGCCCCGGCCGGCCGATCAGGCGGTCGTGCAGCCCGATGGAGAGCAGCTTCGGCGCCCCGGCCTTGCCCTCGGCATAGAGCGTGTCGAAGGCGTCCCGCATGTAGGTGAAGAAGTGGTCGGCGGTCGAGAACCCGGCGTTCTCGTTGAAGCGGTTGTCGTTGGTCTCGTACGAGTACGGGATCACGAGGTGCGGCCCCTGCGGCATCGCCACCCAGTACGGCAGCTCGTCGGCGAGCGAGTCCCGGTCGTAGAGGAAGCCGCCCTCCTCGCAGACGAGCCGCCGCGTGTTGGGCCCCGGCCGTCCCGTCATCCAGCCCAGCGGGCGTGCGCCGGTGAGCGCCTGGATCGTGGCGACGGCTTTCGCCATGTGCGCCCGCTCGACGTCCTCGCCGACCTCCCCGTAGTCGATCCAGCGCCAGCCGTGGCTCACGATCTCGTGCCCGTCCGCGACAAAGGCGCGCGCGAGCTCCGGGTTGAGCTCGAGCGCCCGCGCCACGCCGAGCACGCTCACCGGGATGCGGGCATTCCGGAACATCTCGAGCAGCCGCCAGCAGCCGCGCCGGCTGCCGTACTCGAACACCGATTCCACCAGCGGCACGCGCTTGCCCCGCTTCTCGGGCACGCCGATGTCGTTGAGCATGCCTTCGGAGACCGCATCGCCGTTGGCAAGCGTCGCCTCGCCGCCGCCCTCCACGTTCAGGTTGAAGTTGACGGCGATGTAGGCGTCCTCCGGCCATTGCGGGTCCGGCGGCGAGGCGCCGTATCCCACGAGGTCGCGCGCGACCATGCCGTCAGGCTTCGGCGTCAGGGCTGCCATGGCACTCTCCGGGTGTTGCGGACATTGCTCGGCGGCGCGTCAGGCGTGCCCCGCCAGGGGCGCCGTCATGGCGTCGTAGCCGAAGAACCAGTCGGTGTCGGCGGCGTGGTGCATCCAGCTGTTCTCCATCGAGATCCGCTGCACCTCGGCGACGCGCGGGATCCTGGTCGCCGCATAGACGCCGAAGGCCTCGCCTGCGGCGTCGAAGCGCGCGATGCATCGGCTGAGCACCGCTGCATCCTCGATCGCGGAGGCCCCGCCCGCGGCCATGTAGGGCCGCACGGGATGGCACGCATCCCCCATCAGCACCACGTGGCCGCGGCTCCAGGTGTCGTTGCGCGGCCGGTCGCAGATCGGCCAGATGCTCACCTCTCGGGCCGCCTCGACGATGCGCGTGAGGTCGGGGTGGAAGTCCGCGAAGGCCGCGATCATGTCCTCGCGCGCACCCGCAATCGAGGTCTCGCCGTGCTCCCACGCCGCCTGCGGCACGGCGCCCATCAGATACACCTCGTCGCGGCGTGCGGTCATGAAGTAGGAGAGCATGTGGCGGTCGCGGCCCCACCATTTGGTGCAGTCGTCGATCGTCCCGCCGGCGATGCGGTCGGCGGCGAAGATGGCGCGCTGCGCGATGCGGCCCGCATAGCGCGGCGCCTCCGCCCCGAGCAGGCAGTCGCGCACGCGCGAGCGCAGCCCGTCGGCGCCGATCACGATATCGGCCGTTGTGCGGCTGCCGTTGGCGAAGGCCAGCGCGATGCCGCCGGCCGTCTCCTCGAGGCCCGCGAGCTGGTGGTCGAAGCGGATCGTGCCGGGTGCCAGCGCCGTCTCGAGCACCTTGTGCAGGTCCGCCCGGTGGATGTTGAGGAACGGCGCACCGAAGCGGCGCTCGGATGCATCATCGAGCTCCAGCCGGTAGGTTGTCTCGCCGGTGTCGCCGGCACGGCTGATGAAGGCCCGGGGCGCGATGGCGGTGCGCCTGAGCAGTTCCTCGAGCCCGAGCCTGCGCAGCACCTTCACGGCGTTGGCGCTGAGGATGATGCCGGCCCCGATGCGCGCGAAATGCGGCGCCTGCTCGTAGATCCGCACGGCGAACCCCGCCCGCTGCAGCAGCCCGGCCACCGTCATTCCGGCCAGTCCCGCGCCGACGATGGCGATGCGGACCGCAGTGGGCGTCATTCAGGTCTCCCCGCCCGGCCGGGCGCGATGTGCGAACGCCCGCGATATTGCCAAGGCGGCGCAGCTCGCGCCAGACCGATCCCGCCTGCGAAGGGCGCGGTCGAGGCGGCCGGCGAGGCGCCGGGAGCAGCCGACCGCCAAAACCGTAGGCCCGCTGCACAACGCCTGGGCGGTCGACGTCGGCTTCGGGGGCCTTGCACCGGCCCGGCAGTGCCTACGCCGCCTCTGCGGTCGCCTGCATCTCGTTGGCCATCTCGATGAGCTCGCACCGCAGCGCCTCCTCGAAGTCCCGCGCGATGAACCGCAGGAAGGTCGCAAGGCTCAGCAGGCTGGCGCGCCGCGCCCTCGGTTCCAGCGCGTGGATGGCGGTCGGCAGGCTCGGGAGCTGATCCGTCGCCAGATCGGCCGTGCGCCGCCAGTGCCGAAGATAGCCCTCGGGAACCTCAATCAACTGGAACAGCCAAGCACTGTCGGACACGCGACGCTCGCAAGACGAGGAGGCGCCCCGATCATAGGGCGCCGCCGGCGTCTTGTATGGGCCCGCGACGGTGGCCGCCTCAACAGGCGGCCGCGATGGTTAACCGCAGGGTCAAGGCCGCCGCGCGTGGGATGGCCTGCTCCGCGCGCGTTGCCGGCCTAGTTGCCCGCGGCGTTGGTGAACGCCTCGAGCGCCCCGGCCATCGTCTTCAGGGCCTCGTCGCGGCCGTCGAGCTTGTAGCGCGCCTTCAACGTGGAAGGCGGCGTGTAGCCGATCCAGACCTTGCCGGCATCGTCCTCCCAGACCAGAACCCGCATCGGCAGGTCGATGGCGACCTGACGGTTGGCCTGCATCAGCGGCGTGCCGAGCTTCGGGTTGCCGAACAGCAGCACCTCGGTCGGCTTCAGGTCCAGTCCGGCGGCCTTCGCCGCGGCGGCATGGTCGATGCGTGCCGCCGGTGTGATACCCTTGTCCTTCAGGGCCGCGGCGAGCCGGTCGACCGTCTCCTTCACGGCGAACTTGCTGGGCTTGGTGGTCAGCTCGTCCGCGAGCGCCGCTGAGAGCGGCAGAGCGAGAGCAACCAGCACCATCGTCAATCTTGTCAGGACGCGCATGCGACACCTTCCTTCCGTGAGCGTGCAGTGAGCACGTGTAATCTCGCCCCGGCGGGGCGAGGCAGAGCCTAGTCCTTCACGACGACGACCTCGGGATGGAACGCGAACAGCGCGAAGGCGAAGGTCACGTCGTAGGGCACATCGCGCCGCTGACCGTCGTCCCGCGTCTGCGTCGCGATCACCGAGCCGACGTCGCGCCCCTGGGCGATCTCCCAGTGATCGAGCGCCGTGCTCTGCCCCGGCTGCCACGCCAGCTCGACGTCGCCCAGGGCAAGCCGGCCCTTCTTGCGCAGATGCTCGAGCGTCACGGCGCCGATCTTGCCTGGTGCCGGCCTCACCACGACGACCCGCGCCATCGCCTCGACGTCCTTGGGATAGTCGCCCTTGTACAGGAACGGCGCCGCCGCCATGTCGTAGCCGACGTACGGATTGCGCCCGTAGTCGCGCAGTCTCGGATTGTTCGGCACGAGCACCTTGCCGCCGGGATGCCGCGCCTTGAACTGCGCAAAGGATTCCAGCCGCGCCGGGACCAGCTTCAACTCCGTGCCGGCGAGCGCCCCGACGATGGCCTCGCCCGTGAACTGCTGCCACCAGCTTTCGGTCTGGCGGTCGTACATGACGAGGTCCGAGTTGCGCAGCTTGCCGGTGGTGCCGAAGTCGAGCACGTGCGGCGGCACGCGGCGGTCGAACACGATGGCGGAGTTGCACAGCGGGCAGTAGGTGATGGTCACCGGGGTGCTGCCCACCACGTCGTTGACGATCTCGTGCCAGATCAGGATGCGCAGCGGATAGGCGCGGGCGTCACCCGCGATGTCGAGGCCGATCACCGGCTCGTTGGCGGTGAGCTCCGTGTCCTCGGCCGCCGCCTTGAAGCTCGGCGCGTCGATCGACGGGATGCCGTCCTTCGGCGGACCGCCGGAAAGGATCTCTCCCCAGGCGATGCGCGACGTGCCGAAGTCGGTCTTGCTCCAGCCTTCCTGCTTCCAGAGCGTCGGATCCGCCCCGGCGGGCGCGGCAACGAGGCTCGACAGCCCGAGGCACACGAGCAGGGCCAGCACGCGGGCGCGTCCATGCTTCGCGGTCGCTGGCATCCATGGTCGCGTGCGCATGCGGCCTCCCGGGAAGCGCCTCGGATGCCCTACGCAGCAGCCCCCGCCCGGGGTAACAGCGCAGTCGGTCACGTTTAGTTTATCGCGCGGAGGCGGACCGCATTGCGCGCAAGCCGACCACGCCGGGAATTCGCGCGACCCGCGCGTCGATCCCGGCTACGCTGTCCGACCGAAACGACAGGCGCAGGCGTGCCCAATGACCGACTTCCCCTCCGACATCGAGTATGCCGAGCGCGGCGAGGGTACGCCCGTGCTGTTCCTGCCCGGCAGCTTCGGCACGGGTGCGGGATGGAAGCCGGTCATCGACCGGATCGGCGGCAGCCATCGCGTCATCACCACGAGCCTGCTCGGCTACGGCGCCACGGCGGAGCGTCGGCCGCTTGGCAACCAGACCATGCGGCAGCAGACCGAGGTGATCGACGCCATTCTGGCCCGCGCCGGCGCGCCCGTCCATGTCGTGGCTCATTCCTATGGCGGCCTTGCTGCTCTTGCCCATGCCGTCGAAGGCGCAGTGAAGCCGGCGTCCTTGACCCTGATCGAGGCGAACCCGCTCGGCCTGCTGCGCACGTGCGGTGAAGCCGGCCACTATGCTGCGTTCGGCGCCATGACGAGCGTCTATTTTGCGGAGTTCGAGGCCGGGAGGCCCCATGCCGCACGCCACGTCATCGACTTCTACGGCGGCGCCGGCACCTTCGACGCCTTCCCCGAGCGCGTTCGCGACTACATCGTCAAGACCACGCCGAGCAACATCCGCGACTGGTCCTCGGGCACCGCGTTCGAGCCGCCGCTCTCCGTCTATGCCGCGATTGCCGCCCCCACGCTCGTCGTCCGTGGCGGCAACGGCCATCCGGCCATGCTGCGCCTGGCCGAGCTTCTGGCCGCCACCATCCCCGGTGCGCGGCTCGCCACCGTGGCGGGCGGCAGCCACTTCCTGCCGACCACGCATGCGGCCGAGCTCGCAGGCCTCGTGGCATCCCACGTCGACGGTCGAGCGACGTAGCCCGCTCACGCCGCCCGGTCGAGCCCGAGCGCCTTCACCGCGTTCTGCTTCAGGATCAGGTCGTGCACCTCCGGCTTGAAGCCGGTGGCGGGGTCCTTGAAGTCGGCGATCCAGCGGTCGGGCGCGATCAGCGGGAAATCGGACCCGAACAGCATCTTGTGCTTGAGCTGCCCGTTGGCCCTGCTGACCAGCTCTTTCGGGAAGTACTTCGGGCTCCAGCCCGACAGGTCGATGTAGACGTTGGGCTTGTGCAGGCACACCGACAGCGCCTCGTCCTGCCACGGCCAGGACGGATGCGCGATGATCACCGTCATGTCGGGGAAGTCGGCGGCGACGTCGTCGACGTGCATCGGGTTCGAGTACTTGAGCTTCAGCCCGCCGCCGCCCGGCATGCCGGTGCCGATCCCCGAGTGCCCGGAGTGGAAGATGGCAGGCAGCTTGTGCTCCGCGATCACCTCGTAGAGCTGGTAGGCCATCGGGTCGTTGGGGAAGAAGCCCTGCACCGTCGGGTGGAACTTGAAGCCCTTGATGACGCCGGCCTTGATCAGGTCGCGCGCCTCCCGCACGCCCATGCGGCCCTTGTGGGGGTCGATGGAGGCGAACGCCATCATCATGTCGGCGTTGGCGGCGGCGGCCTCCGCCACCTCCTCGTTGGGGATGCGCTTGTTGCCGATCTGGAACTCGCTGTCGACCGTGAACATCACCAGCCCGATCTTGCGCTCGCGGTAGTAGGCGACCGTCTCGGCGATGGTCGGCCGCTTGCCGGCCTTGAAGTACTTGTTCGCCGCCTCCTCGTAGGGCAGCCAGTGGGCATCGGCCGGCTGCCGGCACGACACCTCCGCATGGGTGTGCACGTCGATGGCGATCAGCTCGTCGATCTTCATGGGGCCACTTCTCCTCCCGGCGGACGGTGGTCTTGCTGCGGGCTGAAGGGAGACGATCGCGAGATCGTTGTCAATGGCAACGAGCGCGCGGGCGGCGCAGCTCCGCCTGTCGCCCGGCGCCGGCCGGTGCTCACAGTGTCATGGTCGGGCTTGTCCCGACCATCCACCCATCCGCACGTCCAGCGCCCGCGGACGGGTGGCTCCCCGGGTCCCTCGAAACAAGCTCGAGGGCAGCCAAGCTCCGAGGATGATGACTGCCGTGGAGCGCGACGGAAGGGTCCAACCGGACATGTGTGGGACCCGCCCGAGGATGACACTGGCTGCGCCCCGAAGCCGATCTTGATCAGGATCAAGTCGTCCCGGCCGCCGTGGCACTACTCAGCTCAGGACGTGCGCTTGGCGGGGCGCCAGCCCCCCATCGCACGAAGCACGTCAGCCCGAGGAAACGCCCGATGACCAAGCCCGAGGAGAAGCTGCGCCACGTCCGCCTGGAGCTTGCGCGCGACCACGAGTTTCCGGACGGCTCGAGCCGCCACGGCTACGAGTTCGTCGCCCCGCTCGACGACGAGGGCCGCCTTGATCTGGAGGCCTTCAAGAAGCTGAAGGACCGCGCCCGCGTGCGCCGCTTCTGGGGCCACGATCCGGTCGAGGTCGGGCACATCCTGCACAAGCGGGGAGGCACCTGGGCCTTCCACTACGACATCCACGGCGATGCCGAGCACGACGAGGCCGGCTTCCGCTTCGACACGCACCGCTTCGTGCCGGGCGAGTACGTCTCGCTCAAGGAGCAGGACGGCACCCAGCGCACCTTCCGCGTCGTCAAGGTTGGCGAGCTGGAGTAGCCGGTCGGGCGGCGGCAGCCGGCTCTAGGGTTCCCCGCGCTCGAATGCGCCGGGCTTTGCCGAGCCCGCGGCCATCGTCTGCTGGGCATCGACACGTTGGGCCATCTGCTCGACCGCCGCTCTGTCACTCACTTTCCGATAGGTGCGCGGTCGCACCGGGCGTGGCAGTCTCGCTCATCCACCACAGCCACAAACCGGAGACAGCCGCATGCAGATCAAGCTCGAGGGAAAGCGCGTGCTCGTGGCAGGCGGCAGCAAGGGCATCGGCCGCGCCATCGCGCTGGCCTGCGCCGACGCCGGCGCCTCCGTCTCGATCTGCGCCCGCGGGGCCACGGCGCTGGAGGCGACGCGCGGCGAGATTGCGGCCAGGGGCGGCGTTGCGCATGCGGCCGCCTGCGATCTTGCCGATCGCGAGGCGATTGCCGGCTACGTCGCGTCGGCGGCGGCGGCCCTCGGCGGCATCGACATCCTCGTCAACAATGCCTCCGGCTTCGGCGCGAGCGACGACGAGGCGGGCTGGGCCGCCGGTCTGAACGTGGACGTGATGGCGACGGTCAGGGCCTCCCACGCCGCTCTGCCGCACCTGGAGAAGGCGGGCGGCGGCGCCATCCTCAACATCTCCTCCATCTCGGGCTACGCCGCCAGCGCCCGCTCCGCGCCCTACGCCGCCGTCAAGGCGGCACTCATCAACTACACCATGAGCCAGGCGCTGATGCTGGCCCCCAAGCGCATCCGCGTGAACGCCGTCGCGCCCGGCTCCATCGAGTTCCCCGGCGGCATGTGGGCGGAGCGCAAGACCTCCAACCCCGGGCTCTATGACGCCATCCTCCGCTCGATCCCCTGGGGCCGCCTCGGCACGCCCGAGGAGGTCGCCGCGGTCGCCGTGTTCCTCTGCTCGGACCTCGCCCGCTGGGTGACCGGCCAGACCGTCGTCGTCGACGGCGGCCAGATGCTCACCTGACCCGCCTGCCGCCCTCGATCCCTCGCTCGGGCCATCGCTGGGGCGGGATGTTTCGCCGGGAACATCCGGGGCGGTGCCCGGACCCTAGACTGCACGGCGTTTTGTCCCGATCCGCCGCCGCGCGCTGGGCACGCTGTCGCGTGTCCGGCTCCGTGGCCTTCAGGAGCCGCCCGTGCGCAACCCTGTCCCGACGCTGTGTCTGCGAATGGCCGCTGCCGTTGCGATCCTGCTGCTTGCAGCGGTCTCCGCCCGCGCCGAGCCGCCGCCGCCCGGCCGCCTCGTCGTCGAGCCTGCGGCCCGCTCGGACGGCACCGTCACCATGGCCTGGAGCGGCCGGGTGGCGGGCTCCATGGCGGACCAGATCCGCGCCGTCTTCGAGGCGGAGAGGCATCGCGCCCGCCGCATCGTGCTCAAGCTCAATTCGGGCGGCGGCTCGGTCAGCGAGGGCGAGCGTGTGATCGGGCTGTTGCGCGAGATCCGGGCGACGCACGACCTGGAGACCGTCGTCGAGCAGGGCCAGATCTGCGGCTCCATGTGCGTGTTCATCTACCTGCAGGGCGCACGCCGCGTCGCCGCATTGAGCAGCCTCTGGCTCTTCCACGAGATCTCGTACCACGACCCGAAGACGAACCGCATCCTCCGCCTCGATCGGGCTGCCTGGGAGCGCCTCGTCGAGAAGTACTATCCCGCCGCCGGCGTCTCCTCCGCCTGGATCGAGCGCATGAAGCCCCTGACGGTCGCCTCCGACTACTGGCAGACGGGCGCCGATCTCGTCCGCGACCAGTCCGGCATTGTCCACGCGACCCTGTCCAACCGGCGCGAGCGCCTGATCGCGGAGCGCCCCCCGGCCTCGCCCGAGGCCGGCCGCGAGCCGCCCCAGCAGCCCCCCGCTCCCCGGGCCCCGGTCGCCCCCAAGGCGCAGGAGCCCGAGCCGGCCGCACCTCCGCCTCGCTACGCGACCACCTTCGAGACCAAGGCCTGCCACACGCACCTTCCCGACAAGCAGGTTTACGTTAACACCCCGTGCGGGTGAGCCGGAGGGTGGGGCCGGCTCGCGTTTTCGTGGCGAAATGCTCTGCACGCTGCTACATATGGTGTGTGCCGGCGCCGCGCAGACACCAGCCGATGGGGTTGTACGCGAACCCCGATGGGCGGGCGCGCGTTGCTAGTGAAGTTCCTGCGTAGTCACGGCCGACCCCCATGGCGCCTCGCTCCAGTTGGAAGGGCTATCTGAAGCTGAGCCTCGTCTCGGCCTCGGTCGCCCTTTATCCCGCCACCTCCTCCACCGAGAAGGTCCGCTTCAACATGTTGAACCGCGAGACCGGCAATCGGCTCAAGCGGCAGATGGTCGACGCCGTCACCGGCGACGTGGTCGACAGCGAGGCGCAGATCAGGGGCTTCGCGATCGGCAAGGACACCTATGTCACCGTCGAGGACGAGGAGCTGGCCGAGATAGCGCTCGAGAGCACGCACACCATCGACATCGAGAAGTTCGTGCCCAAGGCCACCATCGACGACCGCTATCGCGACACGCCCTACTACATCGCGCCCGAGGACCAGGTGGGTCAGGAGGCCTTTGCCGTGATCCGCGACGCCATGCGCACCAAGAAGGTGGTTGGCATCGCTCGTGTGGTCATGGCCCGCCGCGAGCGCATCATGATGATCGAGCCGCTCGGCAAGGGCCTGATGGGCACCACGCTGCACTACGCCGACGAGGTCCGGGGCGAGGACAGCGCCTTCGAGGAGATCCCGGACATGAAGCTCCCGGCCCAGATGATCGGCCTCGCCGAGGACATCGTCGACAAGATGACGGGCAAGTTCGACGCCGAGGAGTTCAAGGATCGCTACGAGGAGGCCATGGTCGCCCTCATCCGCTCCAAGGAGGCCGGCGTTCCCGTCAAGGCGCACAAGCCCGCGTCGCGTCCATCCAACGTCGTCAATCTCCTTGACGCTCTGCGCCGCAGCGTCGAGGGCGCCGGTCGCGCCGCGCCGGCCGCTGCAGCCCGCGACAAGCCCAAGGCGCGGGCCAAGCCCGGCGCCAAGCGCAAGGCGCGGGGCTGACGCGTGGCGAGGAAGCCGGTCCGCTCCGAGGTGCGCCGGCTTGTCGCCTTCGATCGCGAGACCTATCAGGCGCTGCACCAGCTCTCGCTCGATCGCTCGGCCTCGTTGCAGGAGCTTGCCGACGAGGCCTTCCGCGATCTGTTGCGGAAGCACCGTCGCCCCGTCGGCCTTCGCGACATGCTGCGCCAGAGCGCGCGCCTGCTGCCCTCCAACGACGCGCCAGCCGCGGGCAAGCGCCGCCGCACATAGTCGGGCGGGCGGCCCCGCTCTCTTCGCCCCTGGCGCCGCGGGTCGGAGCATGCTTCCGAGTGCGGTCACCAAGCAACAACGCGCGCAAATCCGAAGATCGAGACACGGATGAAATGTGCCGGGAGCGCCGCGCATGCGCGCGCCGAAAGGGGGCCGGTGGCGGTTCCCTGCCGCTGCGGCGGGCAAGGGTTGCGGGTGGCGATACGGGCTCGCTCGACGGCGCAACGGATAAGATTGCAGCGCGGCGTCGGATTGCATGCGCATTATGTCAAGTCTTATAGCCTACAGATAAATAGATACTAGAAAACAAATTCCATTTAAGGAATATTTACCCTAAAAATCAAATATTGATCCGCGCGGACGCGCTTCGGATGAAGGCGACAAATCGTGACGGCTAACTCGGTTCATCTATGGGAGTTGTCGACCGCCTCGCTCGCGGCATGGAAGCCCGCGCTTCGGCCGGGCATCGACGTCGACGCCGCAGCCTCGCGCGTCGGCGGCGCGGGCGTCCAGCTCTTCGGTGCTCGAGGGTCTGAAAGGCGCAGGCTTCTTCGACGGCGCCGGCGCGTACGTACTGGCTGCAGCACAAGGAGTGAGCTCGATAAGCGCGTCGGCTCTCACGGTGGAGGCGCTGCGCGGCCCGATCGGCCTCGCAATCGACGCTCACCCCGCTGCAACACGACACCGCCGCCTGAAAGCCCCAGCCAAGCGCCTCCTATGAGGACGACGCTGAACTCGCGTACAGCGCGTGAGCGTTGGACCCCTGATCTCTCATGCGACACCTCTGCCACTGACTGAGCTTGCGACCACTCATTGGAGAACATTGCCATGCGGTTTACCATCAAGACCAAGTTGATTGGCGGTTTTGCGCTGTTGCTCGTTTTGCTGGCCGCTGTTGCGGCATTTGGCGTCTCAAACGTCGGCGTCATGCGCCAGTCGCTGATCGAGACCATCGAAGGTCCCGCAAAGCGTCTCGAGCTCGGCTACGCATCTTACGCCGACATGCTGGAATCCATGCGGACGCAGAAGAACGCGATGCTCCTCTCCACACCGGAGGACGTCGCGCGATACCTCGCACGCAGCGAGGAGGCGCGCAGGGCGATGCTTGCGGAGATCGACCGCGGACTGAAGTCCGCATCTGATGCGCGCCGTGAGACCTGGTCGCAGCTGAGGGCGTCCGCGGACCGGTATGTGCAGGCCGACGACCAAAGCCGCAAGATCCTGCTCTCTGGCGACAAGGCCGGGGCGATTGCCTACTCCCTCGATACGCTGCGGATCGCTGCCGATGATCTCACGAAGAGGCTCAAGGACGTCGTCGACTACAACGTCCATGCCATGAAGGATGCTGCCGAGCATGCCAATCAGCAGTATGCCGCCGCCCGCACGATGCTCTGGTCGGTCGCGCTTGGCGCTCTGGTCATCTCGATCGGGATCGCGGTCTGGCTCATTCTCGGCATAAGCCATGGGCTCAAACTGATTGCGAACGCCATGCAGAGCGTCTCCGAAGGCGACCTGACCAAGACCGTGTCAGTCTCGACCAACGACGAGATCAAGGATCTCGTCGTCACCCTGAACGCCATGGTCGAGCGCCTGCGCGGCGTGGTAGGCGACGCCATTGCCGCAGCCGACAACGTCTCCTCGGGCAGCCAGCAGCTCTCCTCGGCCGCCGAGCAGGTGAGCCAGGGTGCCACCGAGCAGGCCGCGTCCGCCGAGGAGGCCTCCGCCTCCATGGAGGAGATGGCGGCCAACATCAAGCAGAACGCCGACAACGCCGCCCAGACCGAGAAGATCGCCCGCCAGTCGTCGAAGGACGCCGAGGCGAGCGGCGAGGCGGTGACGCGTGCCGTGTCGGCCATGCGCACCATCGCCGAGAAGATCTCGATCGTGCAGGAGATCGCGCGCCAGACCGATCTGCTCGCCCTCAACGCCGCGGTCGAAGCCGCGCGTGCCGGCGAGCACGGCAAGGGCTTCGCGGTGGTGGCCTCGGAAGTTCGCAAGCTCGCCGAGCGCAGCCAGACGGCGGCCGCCGAGATCAGCGGCCTCTCGGGCAGCACGGTGAAGACGGCCCAGGAGGCCGGCGAGATGCTGACCCGCCTGGTGCCCGACATCCGCAAGACGGCCGAGCTCGTGTCCGAGATCAGTGCCTCCTGCCGCGAGCAGGATGTGGGTGCATCTCAGATCAACGAGGCGATCCAGCAGCTCGACAAGGTGACGCAGCAGAACGCGAGCGCCTCTGAGCAGATGTCGTCGACCTCCGAGGAGCTGGCGGCGCAGGCCGAGGAGCTTCAGACCTCGATCGCCTTCTTCCGCGTCGACGGCGCCGACGACCGGGCCCCCGAGGTTGCAGCCAGCCGCAAGCCCGTCGCGAAAGCCGCGCCTCGTGCGAAGGCCGGCGGAGCCGGCAAGGCGAGGAAGCCTGCAGCCGCCAAGCGCGGCTCGGTCGGGGAGCTTCAGTCCCGCGTCAAGGGCTTCGCGCTCGACCTCAAGATGGGCGGCCCCGACAAGGAGGACGCCGAGTTCAAGCAGAGCGCGTGAAGGCGCCTGCCACCGGTGAGGATCTGAGCCTCGGCAGATCGAGACTGGGCTGCCTGCACCATCTGCGCGCTCGGCACCGCAGCATCCTGCGGGCCGCGCGCGAAGATGTCGGCGCTGGCCTCCCGCTGCAGCTTCTGTCTGAGATGAGGCACGATCTGAGCGCTTCGCGGCGGGACCGGAACGACGCTTAACGCTGCGCGAACCACTAAATCAGAACACTGATGAATTCCGCTGGCAAAGCTGCGCATGGTTCCGCGCCGTCGCACTGGGGGACCCCGGCGGCGGTGATCGCCCGGCGAAGTCGTGCCTGCAGGGACTGCGCGAACGGCGAGTCGCCCTGCTGGTCCTCCGCCGCGATTCGAGGGGCAGGTTGCTGTGGCTTTTCGGATTTGATGCATCCAAAATCGCCGACAGAAAACAATAACAGATGCAGTGAAGGATTGCATGCGCAATGAGGAGATGGAATGTAGACAGATTAAATTATCGTGTCAAAAAGAATATACATATTTAGGATTTATTCACCAAGAAGGCCAACTATCAATCTATATGCGCGTGCTCCGGGACGAATAGGGGGAAATCGTGAAGGCTGGTTCCATCCATTTTGAAGAGTTGTCGATCGCATCGATCGCCGCGTCCAAATCCGCGCTCCTGGCTTCGATCGATCAGCACGACGTCGTTTCCGTTGATATCGATGCTGATGCATCGCGCGTCGATGTTGCGGGCGTCCAGCTCGTCATTTCCGCCCGCCACTACGCGGAGATGAAGACGAAATCCGTCCGCCTTGCCAGCCCGGCGCAGGGCGCGTTGCTCGAGGTACTGAAGAGTGCCGGCTTTCTCGACACTGTCGAGGACCGCGCCTTCTGGTTGCACAGGGAGAATATCCAATGAGCGCGTCCATACTCACAGTCGACGATTCGCAGAGTCTGCGCGTGGCGGTGAAGATCGCTCTCACGTCCGTCGGCTATTCCGTGACGGAGGCCTGCGACGGCGCCGAGGGGCTGCACAAGGCCAGCGAGGGCAGCTTCGATCTCATCATCACCGATCTCAACATGCCCGTGATGGACGGGCTCACCATGATCGAGAGCATGCGCAAGGTGCCCAAGCTCGCCGGCGTGCCGATCATCTTCCTCACGACGGAATCCGATGCCGGCATGAAGCAGCGCGCCAAGACCGCCGGCGCCACCGGCTGGGTGACCAAGCCGTTCCAGCCTGAAGGCCTCGTCAAGATCGTGAAGAAGGTTCTCGGCAAATGAGCGACAGCACCGATCCTATTGCCATATTCCGCACCGAGGCCGACGAGCTGCTCGAGAAGATCGAGCAGGGCCTGCTCGATCTCTCCGTCGATCCGGAGAACAAGGCCATCCTCAACGACACTTTCCGCAGCCTTCACACCCTGAAGGGCTCGGGCGCCATGTTCGGCTTCGACGCCCTGGCCGCTTTCACGCACCACTGCGAGAACGCCTTCGACCGCATCCGCAAGGGCGAGATCAGGGCGACTGAGGACTTGATCTCGGTCGTCCTTGCCGCCAAGGATCATATGCGCGCCCTGATAGAGGGCGGCGCCGATCTCGCGCACGGCGCCGGGCTGCTCGCCCGTCTCGAGCGCGAGGTGGCGATTGCCTCCGGCGCGGCGCCAGCGCCCGAGGCGCCCGCGGCCGACGCCCGCGTGGCGTGGCGCATCCGCTTCCGTCTCCCCTTGAACGCGCTCGCTAACGGCTGCAACCCGCTGGCCCTCTTGGCGGAGATGCGCGATCTCGGCGAGGTCCGCGTCGTCGCCGATGCCGCTGCCGTGCCGCCCCTCGACAGCCTCGAGCCGACCGAGTGCCATCTGGCCTGGACCGTCGACATCCTCACCGACAAGCCGCGCAGCGCCATCGAGGAGGTGTTCATCTTCGTGATCGACGATATGGAGCTTGCCATCGAGCAGGTCGCCGCCGGCGACCGTCCCGCGGTCGCGGAGCCGGCCGCAACGGCCACATCGGTGGCGTCGCCGCAGCCGGCGCAGGCCGCTCCTGCCGCCACTGCCTCGAGCCAGACCACTGCCGCCGCGCCGACGGGCGCAGGCGATGCGCGCGCCCCCGCCGGCGAGAGCGTGCGCGTTCCCGCCGAGCGCCTCGACGAGCTGATGGACCGTGTCGGCGAGCTGGTCATCGCGCAGTCGCGCCTGAGCCAGATCGCGGCCTCGAGCCTTGATCTCAACCTGCGCGCCGTCTCCGAGGACATCGAGCGCCTCTCCAACGAGCTGCGCAACACCATGATGGTGCTGCGCATGGTGCCCGTCGGCACGCTCTTCGGCCGCTTCCGCCGCCTCGTGCACGATCTGTCGCGCGAGACCGGCAAGTCCATCGCCCTCACCACCGAGGGCGAGTCGACCGAGGTCGACAAGACCGTCGTCGAGCGCCTCGCGGATCCGCTGGTGCATCTTGTGCGCAACGCCGTCGACCACGGCCTCGAGACGCCCGAGCAGCGCGCGGCGGCCGGCAAGCCCGAGACCGGCCAGGTTCGCCTGTCCGCCCGCCAGGCCGGCGGCGAGGTGGTCATCTCCATCTCTGACGACGGCCGCGGCATCGACCGCCAGCGCGTGCGCGAGAAGGCCGAGACCCAGGGCCTCATCGTCCCCGGCGCCAAGCTCAGCGACCAGGACGTGCTGCAGCTCATCTTCCAGCCCGGCTTCTCCACTGCCGCCGCCATCACCAACCTGTCGGGCCGCGGCGTCGGCATGGACGTCGTCAAGCGCACCGTCGAGGCGCTGCGCGGCTCGATCGACATCGCCACCGACATGGGCCGCGGCGCCGACATCTCGCTCCGCATCCCGCTCACGCTCGCCATCATCGACGGCCTGCTGGTGCGCGTCGGAACGGGGCGCTACGTGATCCCGCTGTCGGCGGTGGAGGAATGCCTGGAGCTGTCGGTCGAGGAGGATCTGCGCTCGCGTGGGCGCAGCTTCCTCTCCGTGCGCGATGCGCTGGTGCCCTACCTGCGCCTGCGTGACGTGTTTGCGACCGGCACCGAGCCCGACCGCTACCAGAAGGTCGTGGTCGTCTCCACCGGCTCCGAGCGCGTCGGCCTCGTCGTCGACCAGATCATCGGCGACCACCAGACCGTCATCAAGGCCATGTCGAAGCTGCACGAGGACGTCGCCATGTTCTCCGGCGCCACCATCCTCGGTGACGGCTCGGTCGCCCTCATTCTCGATGTATCCCACCTTGTCAGCGTCGGACAGAGCCAGGAGGCGCAGCTGCGCGCCGCAGGATGAGCACCATGACCACCACACCGAACGCCGCTCCGACTGCAGCCCAGGCGCATGCCGAGGGCGAGATCGAGGTCCTCACCTTCGAGCTGCAGGGCGAGATCTTCGCCCTCGAGGCCACCCTCGTGCGCGAGATCCTGGACATGTCGCCGCTGACCGCCGTCCCCGGCGCCCAGCGCTTTGCCAGCGCCGTGATCAACTTCCGCGGCAAGGTCATTCCGCTGGCCGATCTGCGCATTGCCTTCGGTATGCCGGCGGAAGCCGCCACCATCGACAGCCGCATCGTCGTGATCGAGATCGTGATCGACGGCACCCCGACGCTCGTCGGCCTCCTCACCGACCGCGTCCACGAGGTGACGACGCTCGACCTCTCCAACAGCGAGCCGCCGCCCTCGATCGGCATGCGCTGGCGCCCGGACTACATCCGCTGTCTCGTCAAGCGCAGCGGCCAGTTCGTCATCCTGCCGAGCCTCGACAACATCTTCGCCTCGCCCAAGCGCGGCTCCAAGCCGCAACTCGTCACCGCCGCCTGAAATCGACAAGCAATCAAATCTGGCCGCTTGCCGCTCCGGACCTGAAGGAACCGACCATGAATGCTCTCAACAACATGTCGATTACCAGAAAGCTCATTGTCTCTCTGGGCATCATTGTCCTGTCCGTGCTCACGGTCAACTCGGTGATCTACTTCAAGTCCAGGGAGGTGAAGGAGACCACCTTCTGGAACGACCACACGATGAAGGTCATGGCGGCGTCGAACGACGTGCTGATGGGCATGGTCAACCAGGAGACCGGGTTCCGCGGCTTCCTGCTCTCCGGCGAGGAGAAGTTTCTGGAGCCCTACCGCGCGGGCTGGAATGATTTCGAGAAGGCGTGGAGCCGCGTCAAGACCTTGACCTCGGACAATCCCAGCCAGCAGGCCCGCCTCGATCAGATTAGGAAGCTCGCGGAGACCTGGCACAACACCATAGCCGAGAAGGCGATCCGCCTGATGGCCAATCCGCAGACGCGCGAGGAAGCGCGCCAGATGGAGATCAGCGGCGCCGGCAAGGAATCCATGGACGGCCTGCGTCGCATGATCGCTGAGGTGGTCGACGCGGAGAGGGGGTTGCTCGCCGTCCGCCAGGACGCCCAGGGCCGGGCCTTCACCCTGATCGACCAGTTCATCTTTGGCGGCATGCTGGCGAGCCTTCTGATCGCCATCGTCATTGGCTGGCTGATGTCGAAGACCATCGCCCTCCCCGTAACTCATGTTGCCGAGGCCTTGGCGCGGCTCGCGACACCGATCGAGACCGAACGCCGCGACGAGGTCGGAAAGATGCAGGGCACGGCCAAGGCTGTTGAGCTCGCATTCATCGATATCTCGAATGTGCTGAAGAACGTGGCCCTGGGCGATCTCTCCCGCAATCTCGAGAAGGATTATGGCGGCCTGAGCAGTGAGGTCGGCTCCAGCGTCACCACCATGGTGGGCAATCTTCGCGCGACGGCAGAGGTGGCGGAGCGCGTGTCCGAAGGCGATCTGACGGTGCAACCCAAGCCCCTGTCCGACAAGGACACGCTTGGTCTCGCCTTGCAGAGCATGGTCGAGCGTCTGCGTGGCGTTGTTGGCGACGCGATTGCTGCAGCCGACAACGTGACGGCCGGCAGCCAGCAGCTCTCCTCGGCCTCCGAGCAGGTGAGCCAGGGTGCCACCGAGCAGGCGGCGTCCGCCGAGGAGGCCTCGGCCTCCATGGAGGAGATGGCGGCCAACATCAAGCAGAACGCCGACAACGCCGCCCAGACCGAGAAGATCGCCCGCCAGTCGTCGAAGGATGCGGAAGCCAGCGGCGAGGCGGTGACGCGTGCCGTCACGGCCATGCGCACCATC
>JANRIO010000022.1:0-8609 GCA_033764875.1 Hyphomicrobiaceae bacterium
TCATGGTCTAGCCGCGCCTGGCGCGCACGACGACAGGAAAGACTACTTCATAGAACGTGATGGGATTAAGTGTGCTGGCACACATCTTCTCATCGATCTTTTCGGCGCCAAGCGGCTTGATGATCTCAAGCTCGTCCGCGACACACTGAGGCGATGCGCAGATGCGGCAGGGGCGACCTTGCTCCATGTGCACCTGCATCGCTTTACGTCCAATGGCGGTCTGGCGGGTGTTGCGGTGCTCTCCGAGAGCCACATCAGCATCCACAGCTGGCCTGAGGCCGGTTACGCAGCACTCGACGTGTTCATGTGCGGGGACGCCAACCCGCACGAGGCCGTCGCCGTGCTCAAGGCCGCCTTCAAGCCGAGCCGCATCGAGGTGAAGGAGCACCTTCGCGCCAGCACGCTGGACGATGGCTCCTGGAGCAAGGCGGCGTCTCTCAAGAAGGCCGGCCCGCGCCCCGTGCGCGCCCGCTCGGCCGCCTGACACGACGCCTGGGCGAGAAAGCTTGAACGGCGCGTCCCGCGGGGCGCGCCGTCTTTATTTTGTGCATCATGATGCGCCCCGGCACCACGACTGCCCCCCATTGCCGCAGCCGGCCGCAGCGCGGCAATTATTCTTGACTTATTTTATCATGTTTCATTAGCTAGCCGGGCTCCGAGCGGCAGACTAGCCAGGCCCAACCCCAGCCAAATGCGATTGGAGATGTATTGCGTTGCCCGCAGTTGCGGGTGGTTTTTTGGGGGGCGTGTATCGTGTCATCCGTTCGAGTACCCGGGAGCTTGCGCACATTCGGACCACGCCATGCCGGCGCAGGTCAAAGTCAGGTCAAGAGTGAGCGCAGGGCCGCGACCGTTCTGACGGCCGCATGCCTGGTCGCCACACCTGTCGGAGGCGCCGTGGCGCAGACCACCAACCTGCCGCCCATCAGCGTTGAGGCCAACACGGCCAAGCCCAAAGCGCCCGCCAAGGCGCCGCAGCAGCCCCAGCCCGGTGCTGCCGCTGCCGCGCCTGCGCCGACGCCCGAGCAGAAGTCCGCAAACCCCTATGCCAACCCGAACGCGCCCTACAACGTGGAGAGGTCGGCGTCGGGCAAGTTCACGGAGCCGCTCGTCAACACGCCGCGGACCGTCACGACCATCCCCAAGGAGGTCCTCCAGGACAAGGCGGCCACGACGCTGCGCGAGCTGGTGCGCACCACGCCGGGCATCACGCTGGGCACCGGCGAGGGCGGCAACAATTTCGGGGATCGCATCTTCATTCGCGGCTTCGACGCCCGCAACGACGTCTACGTCGACGGTGTCCGCGACATCGGCGTCGGCAACCGCGAGACCTTCGCCGTCGAGCAGGTCGAGATCTACAAGGGGCCGAGCGGCATCATCAACGGTCGCGGCAGCCCGGGCGGTGCCGTCAACATCATCTCCAAGATGCCCAACGAGAAGTACAACTTCTACAATCTCTCGACGACCTTCGGCACCGACAACACGAAGCGGGTGACCGTCGACGTCAATCAGATCGTCTCGCCCGAGCTGACGATCCGTGCCAACGGCATGCTCCACGGGTCCAATGTGGCCGGCCGCGACGTCGTCGAGGACAACCGCTGGGGCGGCTCGATCGCAGCCACCTACAAGCCCTCGGGCGCCACCAAGCTCACCGTCGACTACTACCATCTCTCCCGTGACGGCTATCCCGACTACGGCGTTCCCTTCAACAGCGTCGTCCAGAAGCCGGTCACCGAGGCGGGCGTCGACCGCAACAACTGGTACGGCATCAAGGGGCGCGACTTCAACAAGAACGAGGCCGACATCGTCACCGGACACCTGGAGACCAAGCTTTCGGGCCAGGTGACGCTCTCGACCAAGCTGCGCCGCGGTTCGACCCTGACCGACTACGTCGTCTCGGCGCCCGAGGGTCCCAATCTCACCACCGGCACCGTCAACGCCAACGCCAAGTCCCGGTATCAGGAGAACGACGTTTTCACGGGCCAGTCGGATCTGACCTTCAAGTTCACCACGGCGGGCCTGCACCACACGCTGGTCGCGGGCGTCGAGCGCGCTCAGGAGAGCATCTACCGCGGTTCCTACGTGGTCTCGCCGACCGGTGTTTCGCTCAACATCTACGATCCCAACAACGACGTGCCGTGGACCGGCACCATCACCAGGAGCACCAATCCTGCCCGGATCGAGGTCAGCACCGCGGCGGCGTACCTGATCGACACGGTCAAGATCGGCCCAAGGTGGATCCTGAGCGGCGGCGTCCGCCTCGAGCACTACGACGTCAGCGCCCGCGACAACACCAACAGCTTCGGCCGCGAAGACAACCTCGCCGACTGGAATGCCGGCATCACCTACAAGCTGCTCCCCAACGCCAGCGTGTACGTCGCCTACTCGACCTCGTCGGCTCCGACCGGCGCGGAGGTGGACGCGGGGCTCGGCTCGCCGGACTACGGCGGCATCACGGCTGCGAGCCAGGTGCTCGGGCCCGAGCGCGCCCGCAGCGCCGAGGTGGGCACCAAGTGGGAGCTGTTCGACCGGCGCATGCTGGCCACCGCCGCGCTGTTCCGGACCGAGAAGTACAACGCGCGCGAGCAGGTGCCGGGCGGCACGGCGTGGGTGTCGGGCGGCGAGTACCGGGTGCAGGGCGTCGAGCTCGGCGTGGCCGGCAACATCACCGACAAGTGGAGCGTGTTCGGCGGTCTGGTCGTGTTCGACTCCGAGGTGCTGTCCTCGATCGACCCGACGCGCGTCGGCAAGCGGCTCGCCAACGTCGCGCACACCACCTTCAGCCTGCTCAGCAAGTACCGGCTGACCGACAGCCTCACCGTCGGCGGCCAGGCCTCGTATGCCAGCGAGATCTACGGCGGCACCATGTTCCAGCTCACCAATGCGCACATCCCCGAGCATTGGCGCTTCGACGCGCTGGCCGAGTACAAGTTCACCAAGCACTTCTCGGCGCAGTTGAACGTGCTCAATCTGACCAACGTCGTCTACTACGACGCCATCTACCGCAGCGCCACGCCCTTTGCGCATATCGCGCCGGGCAGGGCTGCCTACCTGACGCTGAACTGGAAGTACTAGGAAAGCGGCTCGGGCGCCCACCGCACCCGACTGCCCGGAGCCCCCTGTACCCCAAGCTACAGGGGGCTCCTCTCACGAGGGAGCAACGCGTGCTGATCTGTGTTCCGAATGTGCTGGCGAAGGAGCAAGTCGCCCGGTTCCGCCAGGCCATGGACGCGGCCGAGTGGGTGGATGGCCGCGTGACAGCCGGAGTACAGTCGGGCTCGGTCAAGCGCAACGCGCAGCTTCCCGAGAGCTCGCCGGTGGCCAGGGAGCTGGGCGACACGGTGCTCGATGCCCTGTCGCAGAGCCCGTTGTTCATCTCCGCGGCGCTGCCGCTCAAGATCTTTCCGCCGCTGTTCAATCGCTACGGGATCGGCCAGCATTTCGGCACCCACGTCGACAACGCCATCCGCGGCATCCCGGGGACGCCGCTGCGCATCCGCACCGACCTGTCGGTGACGCTTTTCCTGGCCGAGCCCGAGGAGTACGACGGGGGCGAGCTGGTGGTCGAGGACAAGTACGGCACCCACGAGGTGAAGCTTCCCGCCGGCGACCTCGTGCTCTACCCCTCGACCAGCCTGCACCACGTCAAGCCGGTGACGCGCGGCTGGCGCGTCGCCTCGTTCTTCTGGCTACAGAGCATGATCCGGGGCGACAATGAGCGCACGCTGCTGTTCGATCTCGACCAGACCGTCCAGGAGTTGTCGGTCGAGCGCGGCGTCGAGGATCCGGCCTGCGTGCGGCTGACCGGGATATACCACAATCTCATCCGCCTCTGGGCCGACGCCTGAGGGGGTCGTCCCTGGCAGGACGTTATTGTATAACACACTGTGGTCGGCCGCGACGCCGGTCGCCGGGTACAGGAACACGATGAAAACACTGCAGCTTTCGGATGCCCGCGGCTTTGGGCTCGGCCGGCGATGGATCATCGCCGCAGCGCTGGGGCTCGCCATCGCTGGGGCGATTGGGCCGGCCGCAGCGCAGGCTCCGCCGTCCGAGCCGGCAGCGGAACGTGCCGTCCCGGTGGAGACCCCAACGGCTCCCCCTGCCACCACGCCCGGGGAGTTGCAGCCGGCACCAGGCTTGTCGCGAGGCAATCTCCCTCACGACCTCTCGCCCTGGTCGATGTTTGCCGCGGCCGACTGGCTGGTGAAGGCCGTCATGCTCAGCCTCGCCTTCGCCTCGGTCGTCACCTGGACGGTGTGGCTTGCCAAGTCGCTGGAGCTGATGGTCGCCAGGCGTCGCCTGTCCCAGGACCTGGGCGCCGTCGCCGACGAGCGGTCCCTCGAGGCGGCGCGTGCCGCGCTCGCCCGCGACCGTGGCGTGCTGCCGGCGCTCCTGGCTGCCGCGCAGCACGAGCTGTCCCTGTCGTCCGACGTCACCGAGAAGGAAGGCATCAAGGAGCGCGTGGCGAGCCGCCTCGTGCGCCTGGAGGCTGCCGCCGGCCGGCGCATCAACCGCGGCACCGGCGTGCTGGCGACGATCGGCTCGACGGCCCCCTTCGTCGGCCTGTTCGGCACCGTCTGGGGCATCATGAACAGCTTCATCGGCATCTCCAAGGCGCAGACGACCAACCTCGCCGTCGTTGCCCCCGGCATCGCCGAGGCCCTGCTCGCCACCGCGATCGGGCTCGTGGCCGCCATTCCTGCGGTCATCATCTACAACCACTTCTCGCGGCAGATCTCGGGCTACAGGGCGCTCGTTGCCGACGCTGGCGCCGAGGTTCAGCGCCTCGTCTCGCGCGACCTCGATCGCGCGCGCAAGCCGCATCTGTCCCGGGCGGCGGAGTAGCTCGCCATGGCAGGCGGCATCCAGCAAGGAGACGACGACGAGCTCGGCGAGACGCACGAGATCAATGTCACGCCGTTCATCGACGTCATGCTGGTGCTGCTCATCATCTTCATGGTGGCAGCCCCCCTCTCGACCGTTGATATCCCGGTCGACTTGCCCGTCTCCACGGCCAAGCTGGCACCGCGGCCGGACAAGCCTCTCTTCCTTACCATCAAGGCGGACCTGTCTCTGGCCGTCGGCAACGATGCCGTGCCGCCCGGCGCCATCGGCTCCGCGCTCGATGCCATCACCAGCGCCAACCGCGAGACCCGCGTCTTCGTGCGCGCCGACAAGGTCGTGCCCTACGGCGAGGTGATGAAGGCCATGAACCTCCTGCGCGCAGCGGGCTACCTTAAGATCGCCCTGGTCGGCCTGGAGGGAACGGGCGAGATCCAGGCACCGGGCCAGATTCCGGGAAAGGCACCGTGAGCGGCAAAGCGCACCTTCCCCAGCACCTGAGGCTCGATGGCGGCGGCCATCTGGGCTGGATCGGCGCCGGCGTGATCGTCGTCGGGCTGCACGCGGGCGCCGTGGCGCTCGCACTTCGCACTCCGGCCGAGGACCCCGACGTCGAGGCGACGGGCGTGGTCACCCTCGAGCTGTCGCCGATCGCGACCTCGGTGCGCGAGGACGTGCCAGACGCGCCGCCCGGCAAGCCCATGCAGGAGGCGCCCAACACACCCGAGCAGGCCGAGAAGAAGGAGGACGAGAAGCCCGACGGCGTCGAGCTGGACAAGGCCCCGCTGGCTCCGCAGCCGGAGGTGGCGCTGCAGGAGGCCAAGCCCGAGCCCGAGAAGAAGGAGGAGAAGCAGCCCGAGCAGAAGGCGGAGGAGAAGTCGCAGGCCAGCGTCGGCGACCCCGTGACCTCGGCCCCGCAGAAGATCGACGCTCCGGTCTCCCAGACCACCGCCGCGCCCGTTGCCGGCAGCGAGCGCACGGTTTCCGTCGCCGAGGTGCTCTGGGGCGGCGCCATGAAGGCACGCATCGAGACGCACAAGCGCTACCCGCAGCAGGCCCGCAGCCGCGGCGAGCAGGGCACGTCGAAAGTCCAGTTCAGCATCGACCGCAAGGGCAACCTGCTCGAGGCGTCGATCCTCGAGAGCTCGGGGCATCCGACCCTTGACGAGGAGGCCGTGGCGGTGCTGCGCCGGGCTTCGCCCTTCCCGCCGCCGCCTTCTCACATGCAGGGCGAGAGCATTGTGCTGACCCTGCCTCTGAGCTTCTCCATCAAGCGCGGGCAGTGACTGCCGCTCCCGGAAGCGGCCGGAGCTACTCGCCGGTGCCCGCCGGGAGTCCGGCCGCGGGCGCCACGCCTGCCTGCACGGCCGGGCGGGCCGTGATGCCCAGGCGCTCGATCGCCGACAGCAGGATCTGGTTCAGCAGCTCCGCGTAGCGCATGCCCTGGTAGCCGGCCATCAGGTTGAGCTTGCCGTCCCAGCACCAGCCCGGGTTGGGATTGACCTCGAGCAGCTTGATCTCGCCCTTGCCGTCGGCGCGGAAATCGAACCGCGCGTAGTCGCGGCAGCCGAGCCGCTCGAACAGCCGCGTGGAGTGGTCGATCATCATCTGCTGCTGCTGGTCGCCCAGCGTGGCCTCGCGGTAGCGGATCTGGGTCCAGTAGGGGCTGTCCGGCTCCCACTTCGATTCGTAGCCCAGGATCCGCGGCAGCTTGTCGTCGAGGCGCGTGTAGTCGACCTCCAGCACCGGCAGCGCCCGCAGGCCCTGGTCCGGATTGCCGACGAGGCCGACGGAATACTCCGCACCGGTCAGGAACTCCTGCACCAGCACGCTGCGCTTGGGGAACTCCGCGCGCAGACGGTCGAGGTAGTCGAGCAGGCTCTTCTGGTCGTGGACCACGGAATCCTTGGTGATGCCCTGGCTGCTGTCGCCCTGGTTGGGCTTCAGGAGCGCCGGGAACACCGACGGCAGCGTCGCCCCCTGGTCGCCCGGACGCACGTAGCTCTCGAGCGGCACCGGCACGTCGAGCGACTGGGCAACGGCGCGCACGAGCCCCTTGTCGTAGCAGGCGGCGAGCGCAGCCGGGGCGGCGCCGGTGTAGGGCAGCTCGATCACCTCGAGCATGGCCGGCACGTGCAGCTCCTTGAACGGGTCGTTGTTGAAGCCCTCGTCGCACAGGTTGAACACCAGGTCCGTGCGCAGCTCGGCCAGGTCCCGCTCCATGGTGGCGTGGTTGTTGAGGTAGCGGAACTTGAAGGCCGGCAGCTCGGCGAGTGCGTCCTTGAGCCGGCGAACGGTCTCGTGGTCCTCCGGATTGAAGGTGCCGTTGCGCTTCACCTGGTCGGGCAGGCGGTGGTCGCCGAGCAGCACCGTGACGTCGATGGCCTGCAGCTTGCCGCGCCCCTTCTTGACCGCATGCACCGGGGCGTCCGCCGTGAGCAGGATGCGGCGGGCCATCATCCCGAGGTCCTGGTCGCGGTCGGACACGGCCTCTGCCGTGCCGTGGTGGCGCACGTTGCGGAAGCCGGATTTCTCCAGCAGCCGGGTGATGCTTTCGCGCGTGTACAGCCGCTCGGCGTAGAACTGGTCGGCGATGACGCCCATCTCGTCGTGCACGATCACCTCGCGCGAGATCAGCCGCTCGCCGTCCTGGCTGATGCTGCGCTCGCGGCAGACGAAGTGGTGCTCGTCGATCCATTCCCAGGAGCGCCGGTCGAAATGCTCGTGCATGTGCGCGCCATCGGTGATGTCGAGCACGATCTGCCCCGAGGGGCGCAGGATCTTGCCGACCGCCGTCAGCACCTTCTCGTCGTCCTGCTTGTTGGAGAAGTAGCCGAACGAGTTCCCCATGATGGCGACGCAGTCCATGCTGCTCTCCGGCAGCCTGGGATTGCGGGCGTCGCCCTCCTTGAACACCACCTGCAGCCCTTCCGACTGCGCCCGCTTTTTGGCGAGCCGGGCGAGGTACCGGGAGCGGTCGAGGCCCATGACGTTCCTGAAGCCGCGCCGGGCGAGCTCGAGACAGTGCCGCCCCTGGCCGCAGCACAGGTCCAGGATGTGGCTGTGGGTGCCGATGTTGGCGGCGGCGACGATGAAGTCCACCTCCCGCCGCGTGTTCTCGTTGTTCTCGACGACATCGCCGTCGGTCTTCACGTAGAGGGCGTTGAACAGCTTGCGCCACCACTCCTCGGGCAGATGCGCCTCGAGGTCGGCCACGGGGCCGAGGCAGGAGCGGGCGGGCGGGCGTTTCGGGCGCTTGGGCTTCGAGTTGGGCAAAGACATGGGGACCATCGTCCTCCCTGGAGCCGCAGTCTTGTTGCGGCGGATGGAGAGAATCTGCCTCTCCAACGCGGCACGGCCCTTCTCCGCGCCATGGAACTCGCGAAACGCGCATGAATTTGGGGATCGTATGTGAAGCTTCAATCCCCGCGTCAATTCAATAGCTGTGGACTGCGCCATTTTGCTGACGTCGCTGCAGCAAATCAGCGACGGCGCATCACGCTCACGAAGAAGCCGTCAGTGCCGTGCTGGCGCGGCGTGAGCAGCAGCGATGTCGCCGTGCCGTCGGCCGAGGCGACGCGCGGGCTGGCGACCTGCGCATCCCAGATCGGCCCCCACGCCAGGGCCTCGAACTCCGGCGCGTGCGCTAGGAAGCCCGCGACGCGGTCGGTATTCTCCTCCGGCAGCACCGAGCACGTGACGTAGACGAGGCGTCCGCCGCTTTTCACGTGGGCGGCCCCCTGCGCCAGCAGCGCATCCTGCTC
>JANRIO010000027.1:0-2985 GCA_033764875.1 Hyphomicrobiaceae bacterium
TAACCCGCCAGACCCGCAATCCGCGCCCGACCCCCGGCCTCCAGGACCGGACCCAATCCCGCACGCCCGCACAACCATGCCGCGAGCCACCCGTCAGCCGCAGGTCGCCCGTCGGCCCTCCCGTGAATGATCCGGGCTAGCGATAGGCATGAAACGAGGTTGCCGCCGATTCCACCCCGCATCGATCACAGACAACGCATTGGATTCGCTGTATACTCGTCCACGCACGGCGCGCCATCCCAGTTGCCAACCTCGGCGCTGGCAACGGCCCTGCGGCGAGGAGGCTGGCAATGTCCGAACGAACCACATCCGGCCGCGAGGTCGCCCGCCAACTCGGCGTCTCCCACACCGCCATCCAGACGGCCGAGCGCATCGGGCGGATCACGCGCGAGCCGGACGGCGCCTGGGACGTCGCCCGCGTGCGGCGCGACATGGCCGCCACCGCGCTCCCTGGCCGCTCGCCCCTCGCTCTGCCCGGTGACGCGACGCCGCTCGGCCGGCTCATGCTGGCCCGCCTCGCGCTGAAGGTGGAGGGGCAGCGCATCGCGCTGGATCGCGCCAAGGGCCGGCTGATGGATGTGGGCACCGCTGACAGGCACATCGACACCATGGCCGCGGCCATGCGCGATGCGGTGCTGAACTGGCCGGCCCGTGTCGCCGGGACCATCGCAGCCGAAATCCAGGCCGACCCGCATCTCGTGCAGACGCTGCTGCAGGAGCATGTGCACGCCCTGCTTTCCGATGTCGCCGCGCGACTGGACGGCCAGCCCGCGGCATAGGGACGATGGGGGTCGCAGCACGCCACGGCCCCCTCGAATTCTCCGATCGCCGGCGCTCTATCTGCTTGGCTCATGCGCGCCGCAGCGCGAATGGTCCGTCACGCGATGAGCAGGACGGAGACCAGCATGACCAAACACGAAGCCAACCAGCAGCGGAGCCTCGCAGCCTTCATGGCGAAGAAGGCCGAATTCGACGCGCTGCTCGCCGAACTCACCCAGGCAAGCGACGACCACTTCGGCGCGGACCCCGAGACGGTGCTTTGGGGCGAAGCGGCCTGGCTTTCGGATGCCACCGCGAAGCTGAAGGAGGTCGCGGACCAGCATTTCCTCCGCGGGGAATATGCAGCGTAGCCAGCGCCACCCGGCGCCGCGCACGCCCCGGCAGGTCAGCCCTGCAGGGGCTCGGGGTCGTAGCACCCGGATGGTCGGGTGCTGGACCCGGAGACCCCAATGACCCCCATGCCGAAGCTTTCCGACACGCAGCGCGTGCTCCTCAGCGCCGCCGCGCAACACGAGATGGGCCTCGCCCGCGCGCCGAAGAACCTCCCGGCCGCGGCGCGTAACGCGGTGTTCCGCAGCCTGATCAACAACAACCTGCTGACCGAGATCAACGCCCCGCGGGAGCATGTCGGGCTCGGCTGGCGCCAGGATGAGGACGGGACCTGGATCGTGGCGCGCATTACCGATGAGGGGCTGCGCGCCATCGGCATCGACCCGAACGAGGGCGACGCGGGGGCCAACACGGCGCCCACGGGCGCGGAGGACACGGCGCCGCAGGGTGCGGACGCCCCGCCGCCCGAGCCCGCCCAGGCCGCGCCCCTGACGGAGGAGATCGCCATGCTCGACCAGGCCCTGGCGGTGCGCAGCGCCACGCCGCGCACCAGCCTGCGCGACGTTGCCGCGGCGGTGCTCGCCGCTTGGGATGACGAGGCCAACCGCGAGGGCGACATGATCGGCGCACTCGACGCGCCGATGGAGGCCCTGCGCACCCTGCTCGCCGGCAAGCCCGCCCGCGTCGCGCGCGAGCCCGGCGCGCCGCGCAAGCCGCGCGAAGGCACGAAGCAGGAGCAGGTGCTGGCGATGCTGCGCCGGCCCGAGGGCGCCACGGTCGCGCAGGTCGGCGAGGCCACCGGCTGGGGCAAGGACACAGTGCGCGGCTTCTTCGCAGGCCTGAAGAAGAAGGGCATCAGCGTCGGGGCGGTGGAGAGGGTGCGATCGGTCGGACCGAACCGCGCCGGTGGCCGCGGCTCCTACACCATCTACCGTGCCACGGAGGCGCGAGACGCTCAGGATTGAACCCTCGGGCGGCGGGGCGCCTCAGCGCTCCGCTGCATCCCCTGTGTGACCCCGGCGTTTCTGTTCCAGGGTCAGACGCCCCCCTAAACCCCGACGAACACAACGTATTTCCTCGAAGTCTGTTCACCCAACCTTCGCCTTCCTGGTCAAGGCGCTCGCCCGCCACGCCGTCACCGCCTGGGAGGGCGTCGGCGACAGCGCGGGCAAGCCGCTGCCGCTCTCGTCCGAGGCGGTCGAGCGGCTGATGGACCTCGACGACATCGCCGCCGCCTTCTGGGACCGCGCCACGGCGCCGGTCGTAGCGGTGGCCGCCGAGGGAAACGGCTGAGGGCCCGCGCCGCCTGGCACTTCGGCCGCGGGCCCGAATACTGCCGCGGCTGCGCCGCCCTCGGCCGCGACTGCGCCGGCGCCTGTCCCTACGCCGCGCACGCGCCCACCAGCGTCCAGGGCCATGTCTGCTGGGCCGCCGGCACCGCCTGTGCCGAAGTCACGATGGCCGGCCTGACGCTCGACACCGCCGGCGCGCTTGCCGCGGCACGCGAGCTCGGCGCCATCGGATGGGCCGCTGCCGAGCTGCTGCTCGCCATCCGCATCGGCATGGCCGAGGGCAGCGCCGCCCGGCGCGACGGGGAGACGACCTGACATGGCCGACGCCACCCGCCGCGTCTCGGTCCGCCTGTCGCTGGACGACGCCGCCCGGGTCAAGGCTGGGCTGCGCGAGGTCGGCGAGACCGGCCAGCGCTCGCTCGACCAGATCAAGGGCGGCGCCGAGCGCGCCTCGCGCTCGCTGGAACTACTCGACGTCGCCACCCGCGGCATCCAGATCGCCGGCGTCGCGGTGGCCGCGCGCGCCCTGGTCCAGGCCGGCGACGCGCTCACCCAGGGCCTCTCCCGCCTGCAGAACGCCACC
>JANRIO010000033.1:0-115730 GCA_033764875.1 Hyphomicrobiaceae bacterium
CCGGGCGAGCTTGATCTCGAGCACCTCGCCGATGGTTGCCGACGGACCGTTGGTCATCATGACGATGCGGTCGGACAGAAGCACGGCTTCGTCGACGTCGTGCGTGATCATCAGGATGGTGTTGCCGAGCTTCTGATGCAGCGCCATTACCGAATCCTGCAGGTGTGCGCGGGTCAACGCGTCGAGCGCGCCGAAGGGCTCGTCGAGCAGGAGCACCTTCGGCTCCATGGCGAGCGCCCGCGCGATGCCGACGCGCTGCTTCATGCCGCCCGAGATCTCGGCAGGCCGCTTGTCCTTGGCATGCCCCATCTGCACGAGCTCGAGGTTGTGTATCGTCCACGCATGCCGCTCCTTGCGCGACTTGGTGGACGCGAACACCTTGTCCACCGCGAGCCGCACGTTCTCGTAGACCGTGAGCCAGGGCAGCAGCGAGTGGTTCTGGAACACCACCGCGCGGTCGGGGCCGGGGTCAGAGACCTCGCGGTTCTCGAGCAGCACGGCCCCCATCGTCACCGGCGTCAGCCCGGCGACGATGTTGAGCAGCGTCGACTTTCCGCAGCCCGAGTGGCCGATGATGGAGACGAACTCGCTCTTGGCGATCGACACCGATACGTCGGACAGCACCTCGGTCACCTTGCCGCCGCGCGAGAAGGTCTTGTCGACGTGATCGATGCGAAGATAGGGATGCAGTGCGGGAGCCATGGTGTCCTCCTCCTCAGTTCGATGCCGTGCCGCGCGTGACGAAGTGCGCGACCAGTGCGACGACGCGGTCGAGCAGGAAGCCGATGCCGCCGATGTAGGCGAGCGCCACGATGATGTCGGGCAGCCGCGACGAGTTCCACGCGTCCCAGATGAAGAAGCCGATGCCGACGCCGCCGGTCAGCATCTCGGCGGCGACGATCGCGAGCCAGGACAGGCCGATGCCGATGCGCAGGCCCGTGAAGATGTAGGGCGCCGCCGACGGGATCATGATCTTGGTGAAGAACTCGTAGTGGTTGAGCCGCAGCACCAGCGCCACGTTGCGGTAGTCCTGCGGGATGTTGCGGATGCCGACGGCCGTGTTGATGATGATCGGCCAGACCGAGGTGATGAAGATCACGAAGATCGCCGACGGCTGGCTGTCGCGGAAGGCGGCGAGCGAGATCGGCAGCCAGGCGAGCGGCGAGATCGTGCGCAGCACCTGGAAGATGGGATCGAGCCCACGCATCGCCCACACCGACTGGCCGATGATGGTGCCGAGCGCGATGCCGATGAGGCCCGCCAGCCCGTAGCCGATCGCCACGCGCTGCAACGACGTGAGCACGCGCCAGCCGAGCCCGATGTCCTGCGGGCCCGCGACGAAGAACGGCTCGGTGATCAGGTCCTTGGCCTGATCCCAGATCACCGTCGGCGGCGGCAGCGTTGATCCGGGCTTGCTGCACAGCATCTGCCACACGACCATGATCAGCGCGATGGTCACCAGCGGCGGCACCACGTTTGCCGCGATCTCGGAGGCGCGCGGCAGCAGTTTCGTCTGCAGGAAGCTGGCCTGCGCGCCCCTCAACTTGATCACCTCGGCGGACCCCGCCGGCGCCGGCGTCGCCCGCACCGTCTCGCTCTTGAGCACAGTCATGTTCATGGCTTCTCTCTCGTTCGATGAATGCTGGACGGAGGGCCGCCCCCGCGGGCGGCCCGAAAGCTCAGACCTCTGCCCGCTTGATGGAGAGGGTCTTGAGGTAGCCCATCGGATCGGCCGGATCGAACACCTTGCCGTCGAAGAATGTCTCCTTGCCGCGGCTGTCGCCCGAGACGGCGTCCGCGATGCCGAGCGTCTTGGCGGCATCGCGCCAGAGATCCGAGCGGTTGGTCTTGTCGACGAGGGCCTTGATGTCGATGGAAGGCTCGAACTTGCCCCAGCGGATGTTCTCGGTGACGAACCAGGTGTCCAGGCTCTTCCAGGGGTAGGAGACGTCGCCGCCCTGGCCCCAGAACTTCATCAGCAGGTTGGTGCCCTTGGCGACCTTGCCGCGCCCGTAGTTGATGTCGCCCTTGATGCGGCCGATGATGTCGGGCACGGGCACGTTGAACCACTGCCGGCGACCGATGATCTCGGCCATCTCCTGCTTGTTCTCCATCTTGTCGCACCACATCTGCGCCTCCATCACCGCCATCATGATGGCCTTGGCGGCGATGGGATTGGCATCGACCCAGTCGGCGCGCATGCCGAGCACCTTCTCGGGGTGCTTGAACCAGACCTCGCCGGTCGTGGCCGCGGTGAAGCCGATGTTCTGATTGACGAGCTGCTCGTTCCACGGCTCGCCGACGCAGAACGCATCCATGTTGCCGACCTTCATGTTGGCGACCATCTGTGCCGGCGGCACCACGATGGTGGAGACGTCCTTGTCCGGATCGATGCCGCCGGCGGCGAGCCAGTAGCGGATCCACAGGTCGTGCGTGCCACCGGGGAAGGTCATCGCAACCTTCACTTCCTTGCCCGCGGCCTTCTTCTTGGCGAAGGCATCCTTGAGCGGCGCGGCATCAGTGCTGACGGGGAGGTCCTTGTACTCGTTGGAGACCGACAGCCCCTGGCAGTCGTAGTTGAGATTGAGCAGCGTATACATCGGCAGGGGCTGGTTGTTCTGGATCACCTTGCCCGTCGTGTAGAGGTGCACCTTCGGCCGCAGCAGGTGCGCGCCGTCGATGCCGTTGGCCTTGGTGCCGAGCGCCATGTTGTCCCGCGTGGCGCCCCACGACGCCTGCTTCAGAACCTCCATGTCGGGCAGGCCGTGCTTGGCGAAGAAGCCCTTCTCCTTGGCGATGATCAGCGGCGAGGCGTCCGTGAGCGCGATGTAGCCGAGCTTGGTCCCCTTCACCTCCGGGCCTGCGCCCCAGGCCACGTGCGCGCCGCCGATGAAGCTGGCCTTGGCCGCCGCGATCACGGCGGCCGTGCTGCCGGACGCCTTCAGGAAGCGGCGGCGGGAGAGGTGGATTTTCGACTGCGCCTTGCGGGTCATGCGTCCCTCGTCTCTTCAGATCACTGGAGTGGCGATGGACCGCGAAGGCCATTCGCCAACAAAAAAGCCGCGTGCCTGACGCTGCGCGTTCGGCGCAGGTGCATCAGGTCAGCGGCGTTGCTGGTGGCCCTTCGTTGGACCGGTGACGCCTGAGCGGGCGCCACCTCAAATCCCATGGCTATCAAGGAGCGTGCCAACTCCGAGTTGGCGCGATTGAAGTATACAAATCAAAGCTTTGCGGGATTGCCCTGCAATCAGGCGGCCAGCGGTTGTGCTGGAGCGATGTGCACCCGCAGCGCTCCATAGGCCAATATTTGTGCACTGCACCAGTGCACGGAGGGGCGCACGCGAGCGGGCTAGGCGTTGCGCCGGATGCTCCACGGCGCCAGGTGTGCGGCGATGTCCTGCGCCTCGAACGGCGGGCCCGCGAAGGCGCCGACGCCGTCGGCGGGGCCGCCCGCCGGCTTGCCCGTCTCGGCCCCCAGGATGGCGTCGAAGAGGTCCGGCCTGAACACCGCCACCGCCTCCTTCAGCAGGGCCTCCGACATGGGGACCTGCCCCCAGCGCACCATCTGCGCGTAGAGCCACGCGGCCTGCACCGGGTTCGGCCGGCCCGCGCCCTCCCGGCCGACCAGCAGGTAGATCGGGCTCGCCCGCACGGTGCCGTCCGGCGAGACCTTGAGCCGTCCCTGCAGCGTCCGCAGGATGACCTCCGGCGCCACCCCGATCCGGTTCGGCGCCGCCAGGATTCGCGCCACCTCCGCATGGTTGGACGGCTCCTCGGAGAATTGCGCCGCGCGGCCGTGCGCCCGCACCAGCGCGGCGACGATCTCCGGGTTGCGCGCGGCATAGTCCGCCCGCAGCGCCAGCACCTTCTCTGCCGCCCGCTCCAGGATCTCCGAGACGAAGTGCAGGATGTGCGCGATCCCGAGGTCCACCGCGACCGAGTTCCACGGTGCGCCGACGCAGAACGCGTCGACCTGGCCCTTGACGATGCTCTCCACCATGAACGGCGGCGGCAGCACCACGAGGCGGATGTCCTCGTCCGGATCCACCCCGCCCGAGGCCATCCAGAACCTGAGCTGGTAGTTGTGCGTCGAGTAGGGGAAGGTCATGCCGAACGTCAGCGGCGGCTCGCCGGCGGCCTTGCGGCGGGCCACGACGCGCGCCAGTGCCTTGGCCGTCACGGCCGGATGCACGACATCGCCCTCCGCCTCGGCCACGATCGCCGCGTGCAGCGCGTTCGTCACCGTGATGGCGTTGCCGTTGACGCCGAGGTTGAACGGCGCGATCAGCGGCTCCCGGAAGTGGCCGAGGCCGAGCGTCGAGGCGATGGCGACCGGCGCCAGCAGGTGCGCCGCATCGAACTGCCCGACGTTGAGCCGGTCACGCACGTTCGACCACGACACCTCCCGCACCAGGTCGACGTCGAGCCCCTCCTCCGCCGTGAAGCCCTTGTCGACCGCGACGATCAGCGCCGTCGCATCGACCAGCGGAATGAAGCCGATGCGAAGCGGATTGCCGGACTGCGCACGTGTCTGTGGGGAGGGCATGGGACGGCTTCAGCCTTTCAGCAGGTCGTAGGAGTTGACGAGGCCTTCTGCCACGTCCGCGATGCGCCGGCCCGAGCTCATCGCCGTCTTGCGCAGAAGATCGTACGCCGCCGCCTCGTCGAGATCCCGGCTTTTCATCAGGATGCCCTTGGCCTTCTCGATGACCTTGCGCTCCTTCAGCGCGCTCTTGGTCTCCTCGAGCTCGGTGCGCAGCCGCTCGAAGGCATTGAAGCGCGAGATCGTCATGTCGAGGATGGAGCGCACGTGCTCCTTCTTCAGCCCGTCGACGATGTAGGCGCTGACGCCGGCCTCGATCGCGGACGTGATCGTGTCGCGGTCCGAATGGTCGACGAACATGGCCACCGGCCGCCTGACGATGCGCGACACCTGGAACATCTGCTCGAGCACGTCGCGCCGCGGGTTCTCCAGGTCGATGATGATGACGTCGGGGTCGAGCGCATAGACGCGCTCCAGCAGGCCGGTGGCGTCCTCCAGCACGGTGAGGTTGGCAAAGCCCGCCTCGCGCAATCCCGTTTCCAGGATGGCGCGCCGAATCGGGTTCTCGTCGATGACGAGCACCTTCAGGGGAGCGTCTGTCGAAGGCAGCGACAAGGCTTGGTGCACCGTGAATCCGATGCCCGATCCTTACCCGCTTCTGTCCACCGCGCAACGCGCTCCCGCTGCCTGCGGATGCGGCAATTGCCGCATTTGTCTCCGCAGCGCCCGGCATCCTTCAGCCGAGCGTCGCCAGGCCGTTGTTCAGCACCACCACGTCGCGCTCCACGACGCGGGCGCGGAACGAGGCCTGTCCCTTGCCCGGCCAGATCTCGACCCGGATCGTCTCGCCGGGGTACACGGGCGAGGAGAAGCGCACGTTGAGGCCCTTGAGCCGCTCGGGCTCGTTGTTGCAGCACGCCTTGAGCACGGCGCGCCCGGCGACCGCATAGGTGCACAGCCCGTGCAGAATGGGCGCCTTGAAGCCGCCCTTGGCCGCCACCTGCGGATCCGCGTGCAGCGGATTGCGGTCGCCCGACAGCCGATAGATGAGCGCCGCGTTCGCCGCAGTCTTGATCTCCACCTGCATCTCCGGCGCCCGCTCCGGCAGCACGTGCGGCTCCGGCTGCGGTCCGCTCTTGCCCCCGAAGCCGCCGTCGCCGCGCAGCATCGTCGTCGATGTCATGGTCGCGATCTTCTCGCCCGTCGCCTTGTCGAAGAGCGTGCGCTCCGAGTACATCACCGCGCCCTTGTCGGCCCCCTTGTCGAGAATGTCCGTGACGCGCCCGCGGCCCACGATCGTGCCCGCCGCCGGCAGCGGCTTGTGCAGCACCAGGGCCTGCTCCCCGTGCAGCACCTTTGCGGCGTTGACGCCCGTCTCCGGGTTGCCGAGCCAGAAGCCTGGATAGGCGATCACCACCGCCATGGTCGGCAGCGCCTGGAGCGATTTCTCGTAGACGAACTTGAGATCGTCGGGCTCGGCGGCCGGGTCCGCCGCGCAGCCTGCGCCGAGCGCGTAGAGGATGGTGTCCTTGTCGGTGTAGGTGTGCTCGATCTCGGGGAACGTCCAGTTCATGAGCTTGTCGGGATCGATGGCCATCTGCGTTCTCTCCACCCCTTGGCGTTGTTGTGCTGATCGCGTCGCCACGCACACTACGCCGGCCCCTGTCGCCCGGCCCTCCTGCGGATTGGAAAAACTGCTGCCCCTGCGCACGCGTGTCGCAAGCGTCGTGCGCGCATCCCATGTCTCGGTGTGGCCCGGCGCATCCTGCGCGCAACCCCCACTCGCCGCCGGGGGAGCTGCCGGTCGCCTGGATCGGAAAAATTCGGCGCTCCCCTCTTGACGCTCTTGTCGCCCCGATCCATCTATGTAAAAGTAATAAACATTGACATCATGTCTCTAACCGCGCCTTCCGGCCGGCTCCCCGAAAGGGAAGTCGGAAGGCGCAAGCAAGGACCCTAACCGCGCCTTCCGGTCGGACCCCCGAAAGGGAGTCGGAAGGCGCAAGCAAAGACCCTAACCGCGCCTTCCGGCCGGACCCCCGAAAGGAAGTCGGAAGGCGCAAGCAAAGACCCTAACCGCGCCTTCCGGCCGGCTCCCCGAAGGGGAGTCGGAAGGCGCAAGCAAAAGGACCCACGGCGATGTCTGACGTGGTTGCGCGCATTGACGACTTCGGCAAACCGGCATGGATCGCCCTGATGGTGATCGGCTTCATCGTCTTCTGGCCGGTGGGGCTCGCAATTCTGGCCTACATCATATGGAGCGAACGAATGGGTGGATGCGGTCGATACCGGGATATGAGCGACTGGCGCGAGCGTACTGCGGAGCGCTGGGAGAGGAAGCGGCAGCGCTGGGAGAGCCGCATGGAGCGCTGGGGCCACGGCCCGACGCTTCGCCCCTCCGGCAACCGCGCCTTTGACGAGTACCGCGAGGAGGCCCTGCGCCGTCTCGAGGACGAGGCGCGCGAGTTCAAGGAGTTCCTCGAGCGGCTGCGCCACGCCAAGGACCGCGCCGAGTTCGATGAGTTCATGCGCGATCGCCGCAACCGCGGCCCGGAGCCCTCCTCGCCTACTCCGCCGGCGCCGGGGCCCTCATCCGCCTGAGGCCTGCGGAAGGGACGTGAATGCAGGCAGTCCCGAAGGCTGGTCTCCGGACCGGCCTTCGCTTGTCAATCGAGGCCGAACTGCTTGGCGCCGAGGTTGCGGAACAGCGCCTTGAGCATGTTCTCGTCGCGCGCATGCGAGGGCGTCTCGTTCTTGACGTAGTCGAAGACCTTGCCGTCCTTGAGCCCGTACTGCGCCACGCGCTCCACGGTCCCGAGCTGGGAGAAGTAGATGGCGAGAACCTTGCGCTCCTTCTCGGTCGGCTTGAAGAAGGCAGCCTGCGTCTCGGTGCTGGAGATGTAGTAGAAGGCACTGCCCGCCCCGATGGCGGCCGTCGTGGTGGGCGTGCCGAGCGCCGTCCGCACCTGCTCCTGGCTTTGCCCGACCTGCACCTGCTGCAGGTCGCTCTCCTGGAAGAGGTGCCCGTGCCTGATCACCGTCTCGGCGCACCCCGACAGCGCAAAGGCTCCGGTCAGCATGATGGCACCGGCCATTGCGAGCGCGAGCGCGCCTCGCGCGCTCGCGGCGCCGCGCCGGCTTGCCGCGCTTGCGTTTTCGCCGTTCACTGGGCGCAGCACTTCCAATGTCGTTCCCCCTGGCGAGAATCGCTTGAGCCCTGGAGATGCCTCCGCTAGCTCATGCCACTCCACTATGCAACGCGCCGCATGCCAAGGCACTGGCATTCCCTGCACGCCCGTCCGATATTCCGTTCCGGAGACCTTAGATGCTGAATTGGCTCAAAGAACGGCAAGCCCGGTCACGCAGCGCACGAGACCTTTATGGCTCGATTGTGACGCAAGCTCGACAGCCGGGATTCTATCTCGGGCTGGGCGTGCCGGATACGCCACGCGGCCGCTTCGAGCTGATCGTGTTGCATACCGCACTCGTGCTGCGCCGTCTGCAGCAGGAGGGCCATGCCACCGCCACGCTGGCCCGGGCATTGTCCGAGACCTTCGTCACCGACATGGACGACAACATGCGCGAGCTCACGTTCTCCGACCTGGCCGTGCCCCGCGAGGTCAAGAAGGTCGCGGCAGCGCTCTTCGACCGCCACGGCGCCATCATCGCGGCGCTGGACAGCCCTGGGGCCAGCCAGGCGGCCCTGGCCGAGGTGATCGCGCGCGATCTTGCCTATGTAGCGGCCGAGGGTCCGCGCACCATCGTGGCAACGGCGCTTGCCAGCTACGTCGAGGCCGCATCGCGAAGCCTTTCCGCCCAAGGGCTTGGCGACCTGCTGGCACACGGGCCCGTGTGGCCTGCACCCCTTCCAGCCGAAGGAGCCCGGGCATGAGCGCGCCATCGGCACAGACCGGCCTCACGCCCGCCTGGGACGAGGCCGTTCGCGACATCCCGGAGGGCGGCATCGAGCGCGACCGCGCCGCCAGCCCGGAGGAGCTGTCGGCGCTCGCCGGCATCCTCGAGGTACTTGCGGTCAAGGCCCTGCGCGCGGTCTATCGCATCCGCCCGGCGGGCAACGGCCGCTATGCCCTCAGCGGCAGGCTGGAGGCGAGCCTGGAGCAGGCGTGCGTCGTCTCCCTCGAGCCGTTGACGCGCAGGATCGAGCAGGCGTTTGCGGCGGCCTTCTGGCCGGCGGAGCAGATGCTCGACCCGGACAGTGGCGCGGTCGACCTCGGCGATGAGCCCGAGCCCGAGCCGATCGAGCACGGCCGGCTGCCGGTGGGCCGCCTCGTCTTCGAGACGCTCGCCGCCTCCTTCGACCCCTTCCCGCGGGCCGACGGTGCCGTCCTGGATTGGTCCCCGCCGCCCGACGAGGCCGAGCGCGCCTCACCGTTTGCCGCCCTCGCGAAACTGAAGAAGTGAGCCCGATCTGTAGGCTGCACGTCGCCCGCCCTGCATGGCGAAATACCTCGGGCGGCGCAAAAATCCCATTGAATCCAGCCTGCAAAGGGATATGGTCACGCGGCTTTTATGGGGGTGTCCGCGTCGACGGCTGCCGGGGATCGCTCGATTTCCCGTAACGGATGGCTCTTGGGGATCATGGCATCGCAAAGAACCATATCGCTCGACGCCATGGGCGGAGACGCGGGACCGGACACGGTCGTGCCGGGCGCGGCCCTTGCGCTCGAGCGTCATCCCGATCTGCGCTTTCTCATGTTCGGTCGCACCGAGCGGGTCGAGCCGCTGCTGGCGCAATATCCCGCTTTGGCTGACCGCACGCAGCTCGTCCACACCGACACCGTCGTCGAGATGCAGGACAAGCCGAGTCAGGCCGTCCGTCGCGGCAAGGCGTCGAGCATGTGGAAGGCGCTCGATGCGGTGAAGTCCGGCAACGCGGACTTCACCGTTTCCGCCGGCAACACCGGCGCCCTGATGGCGATGGCCAAGCTCGTTTTTCGCACCATGCCAGGCATCGAGCGGCCGGCCATTGCGGCCCAGTGGCCCACGGTCAGGCGGCCGAGCATCGTCCTTGATCTCGGCGCCAATGTCGGAACCAGCGCCCGGGAGCTTTGCGATTTCGCCGTGCTCGGCGCCGCCATGGCCCGCGCCCTCCTGCAGATCGACCGCCCCAGCGTGGCCCTGCTCAACATCGGCGTCGAGGAGATCAAGGGCGTCGAGGAGGTGAAGCAGGCTCACGCCTGGCTGAAGGAGGCCGAGCTGCCCATCGACTACCGCGGCTTTGTCGAGGGCGACCAGATCGGCCAAGGCATCGTCGACGTCGTCGTCGTCGAGGGTTTTGCCGGCAATATCGCCCTGAAGACGGCCGAGGGCACCGCCAAGCAGGTCCACACTTACATCCGCGAGGCCCTGACCAGCTCGGTCTTCACCAAGCTCGGCGCCCTGATCGCGCAAGGCGGCCTGCGCCGCCTCAAGGACCGCATGGACCCCCGCCGCTTCAACGGCGGCGTATTCCTGGGCCTCAACGGCATTGCCATCAAGAGCCACGGCGGCACCGATGCCGTAGGCTTCGCAAGCGCCATCGACGTCGGCTATGACATCGTGGAGAGCGACATCTTGCGCCGCCTCGCGACGGATCTGGCCGCCCTGCACGGCAAGCTCAACGACACCCAGGCCGCCAGCGGCGCGAAATGAAAGCAGTGTGTGAGGCGCAATCTGCGCCCCAGCAAGAGGTGATACGTGGCATTCATCCGATCGGTCATTCGCGGAGTCGGCGCCTATCTACCGGCGAAGGTTCTCACCAACGACGACCTCTCCAAGCTGGTTGACACCTCCGACGCCTGGATCCGCGAGCGCACGGGCATCGAGGCACGCCATATCGCGGCCGACGGCGAGCTCACCTCTGACCTTGGCATTGCCGCCTCTCGCCAGGCCCTGGTGCGCGCCGGCATCGATCCCGTCGACATCGACCTCATCGTGTGCGCGACCTCCACGCCCGATCGCACCTTTCCGGCCACCGCCGTCCGCATCCAGGCCGGCCTTGGCATCAGCAAGGGGGCGGCCTTCGATGTGCAGGCGGTGTGCTCGGGCTTCGTCTACGCTCTGACCATCGCCGACAGCTTCCTGCGCACCGGACAGTTCAAGCGCGCCATCGTCGTGGGCGCCGAGACCTTCTCGCGCATTCTCGATTGGAACGACCGCGGCACCTGCGTTCTCTTCGGCGACGGCGCCGGTGCCCTGGTGCTTGAGGCTCAGACCCAGCTCGGCAGCCGCGAGGACCGCGGCATCCTCTCCACCACCATCCGCTCCGATGGCCGCTTCGAGGAGCTGCTGTACGTCGACGGCGGCCCGGGCTCGACCAAGACCACCGGCCACCTGCGCATGAACGGCCGCGAGGTGTTCAGACACGCCGTTCAGAAGATTTCCGGCGTGATCGAGGAGACCCTCGTCGAGACCGGCTACGCGGCTGACGAGATCGACCTCTACGTTCCCCACCAGGCCAACAAGCGCATCCTCGACGGCATCGCCAAGCGCCTGGACATCTCGCCCAGCAAAATCGTCTACACGCTGTCGAGGCACGGCAACACCTCGGCGGCCTCGATCCCGCTGGCGCTGAACGCCGCCGTGGAGGATCACCGGCTCTCCGAGCGCAAGCTGGTGCTGATGGAGGCCATGGGCGGCGGCCTCACCTGGGGCGCAGCGCTTGCCCGCTGGTAGGGCACAGGCTCCTTATTTAAGCTTTGCATATCAGTCTGTTGTAGTTGACCCTCAGATGCCGTCCGGCTAGCATTGCTGGGCTGTGCATGTTGGGGAGGGCTTGGAATCATGGGTGGCAAAACACTCACGCGTGCCGATCTGGCGGAGGCGGTCGTCCAGAAAGTCGGTCTGCCGCGCAATGAGTCGCAGGATCTCGTGGAGCTGGTGCTGCAGGAGATTTCCACGAGTCTCGCGAGCGGCAACGCTGTGAAGCTGTCATCTTTCGGCTCCTTCGGCATCCGCCAGAAGGGCCAGCGCATCGGCCGCAATCCGAAGACCGGCCAGGAGGTTCCGATCACGCCGCGCCGCGTGCTCGTTTTCCGCCCGAGCAACATCATGAAGGAACGCATCAACGCCGGGTTGTCGCGCCGTCGCGCCGCCGAGTAGCGCTGGCCTTGCGCACCCGCAGTTGACAGATCCTGCCCGCGCAGTCACCAACAAGGCGGACGCGAGCGGTCGTCGTGGGACCGCAAGAGAGGGGTCTTGCCGTGGCCAAATCCTCTGAAGCCTTCCGCAATATCGGCGAGGTCGCCGTCGAGCTCGATGTGAAGAAGCACGTGCTGCGCTTCTGGGAAGCGAAGTTCCCGCAAGTGAAGCCCATGAAGCGCGGCGGCGGGCGCCGCCTCTACCGTCCCTCCGACGTCGAGCTGCTGCGCGGCATCCGCGATTTGCTGCAGGAGGCGGGCTACACCATCAAGGGCGTGCAAAAGATCCTGCGCGAGCAGGGCGTGGAGTACGTCAAGACCGCGCTCGACGCGCACAAGCGCGCCAAGGACGCCGACGAGCAGGTCGCGCGGGCCACCTCCGCGACGACGACGGGCGCATCGATCCTGCTCGACGGCGACCAGCTCAAGGCGCTGCACAACGTGCTGGGCGAGCTCAAGGCGTGCCGCGCGCTCCTCTCCACGGCGTCGAAGGCACGGGCCTGAGCGTGCCTGACGCGCCGGCCCCCGCGCGGCGTGGCCGGCGCGCTGTGTCTGGACCACGCCACCCGATGCACGCATTTCCTGCCCAGCACCGAGATCCGCGCACCGGCCACGCCGGCCTGCTGGTGGCCCGCCGCATCCCGGCGGCCAGCGCCCGGCTCTGGCTCGTCGAGCTCGACGCCACGGCCGCCGCGATCAAGGCGCAGCATCCGCGCCTGGCCGCGCGCTGGCTCACGCGCTCGGACATCGTGCGCCTCGCCCGCATCCGCGACCGGTCCGAGCGCGACCGTCGCGCTGCGACCTACATCGCCCTGCGCATTCTCGTGGCCGGGCTGCTTGGGCGGCGCCATGCGCTGGCGCCGATGATCCGCCCCCTCGGTGGCAAGCCGCGCTTGGCCGGCGTTCCGATCGCCTTCAACCTGTCGCACAGCGGCGCCTTCGGCTTGATCGGCATCGCCCGCCGCGGCCACGTCGGCGTCGACATGGAGGATGCGCGCAGCCTGCCGATGACGCCGCGCAACCGCACGCGCCTGGTCGAGGCCGCCCGCGCCCTGGGACGCAGCACCGATCTCGTCCCCGACCGCGATCGCGACGTGCTGCAGGCCTGGACGCGCCTCGAGGCCTTCTCCAAGGCCACCGGCCGCGGCATCAATCGCACGCTCGCCGACTTCGGCATCCGCAAGCAGGCCGACGCGCGCCTGCACACGCCGGGTGCGACCATCGCCGAGCGCGCCGCGCGGCAGCTGCCGCGCTATGAGACGCGCGACCTCGCCCTTCCCTTGGGCATCCGCGCCTCGCTTGCGCGCGGCCTCTGAGGAGCAAGGTCCCCGCATATCTCCTCTTCCGCCCCGGCTCTGTCGCCCCCGGCCGGCATCATCTATGACAGCACGGCCCCCTGCACGCGAGGATCGTCCGTGACCGCATCGAGCTTGATCTGCCATGAGGACCTTGCGCCCGGCGCCACCTTCCCGCTGGGCACGCGCACGCTGAGCAAGGACGAGATCATCGCCTTCGGCCGGTCCTACGATCCGCAGCCCATGCACATCGACGAGGAGGCGGCGAAGGCGACGCTCGTCGGCGGGCTTTGCGCCTCGGGCTTCCACACCTGCGCCGTCATGATGCGCATGGCCTGCGACGGCATCCTCAACCGTGTCGCCTCCCTGGGCTCTCCCGGCGTCGAGGAGGTCAAGTGGAAGCAGCCCGTCCGCCCGGACGAGCCCTATACCGCCACCTATCGCGTCCTGGAGACGCGCGACATGGCCTCGCGCCGCGACGTCGGCCTGTCGCGGATCACGGTCGAGCTGTTCAACGGCAAGGGCGAGCTTGCGGCCTCCTGGATCTCGGTCCAGCTCACCCGCCGCCGCGCCCCCCTGGAGAGTTTGCCCGAGAAGCAGCCGTCCGCACCCCGTCCCGCATTGCCCGACATCTGGAGCGGAGCGGCCCCGCCCGCCGACGTCGGCATCGAGGGCTTCTTCGAGGATCGCCCCGTCGGCGAGACGGTCGCCTATCCCGGCCACACCTTCGAGCGCGACGCCATCATCGACTTCGCCCGCCAGTTCGACCCCCAGCCCTTCCACCTCGACGAGGCGGCGGCCAAGGCCTCCCTGTTCGGCGGCCTGTGCGCCTCGGGCTGGCACACCGCGGCGATCTTCATCCGCAGTGTCGTCTCGGCCCGTATGGCGGCCAATGCGAAGGCGCGTGCTGCCGGCGTGCGCCTTCCCCTCTACGGACCTTCTCCCGGCTTCCGCAACCTGCGCTGGTTCAAGCCGGTGTTCGTGGGCGACAGCATCGAGTTCCGCGCCCGCGTCGCCGACAAGATCGACCTCAAGTCGCGCCCCGAGCGCGGCCTCATCGTCAACGAGGTGCAGGGCCGGAACCAGAAGGGGGAGATCGTCTTCGCCATAACCTCCCAGATCCTGGCCGAGCGCCGCGTGCCCTACCGGCCGGCCTGAGCAACGCTGACGCCCACGTTGCAACCCTGCCCGATTGCCGTCATGCTGCGCCGCAGGGGGCAGCCGATCTGCGAGGGGAAGGCCATCGGCATGATGCGGGGCAGATGCAGGACCGCGCTTGGCGCCGCTGTTGCGCTTGGGCTGCTGGCATTGGGCCCGGTCGCCGCCCGCGCCGACGGCTATTTCGGAGCCATCAGCGTTTCCCCGGGCTCGGGCGCCACCGGCTGGGGCTACGACTTCGACAGCTCCGACGACGCCGCCGAAGCGGCCATGCGCAATTGCAGCCGCTACGCCCAGGACTGCCGCCTCGCGGCCGTGTTCAGCAACGGTTGCGGCGCCGTCGCGGCCAATGCGGATGTCTATGTCGGCGATTCGAGCCCCAGCAAGGAGGATGCCATGCGCGCGGCCATGGTCCGCTGCCTGATCCGCGGCGGCGGCTGCAGCATCGTCCGCTGGGTATGCACCACGAACTCGAGATGGTGATTTGACTGCTTGCCATCCATTGCTCGCAGCGGTCGTTATCATCTATAACTAATTTTCAAGGCGGCCCCTGCGCGTGTCGCGCAGCCAGAAGACCGCACGCAACACGACAGAACAGCCGGCGCCAGACGCGCCCGGCGATCGGGAGGATAAGCATGCGTTTGTCATTGGCGGCACTTGCCGCAATTCTCGTGGCCGCAACCGGCCCCCTCGCCCCCGCAGTTGCCGAGATCAAGATCGGCGTCACCATTCCCGCAACAGGCTCCGCCGCGGCTCTCGGCGTTCCGGGCAAGAACGCGTTCGACGAGCTGTTTCCGAAGGAGATCGGCGGCGAGAAGGTGAAGCTCATCGTGCTCGACGACGGCTCGGACCCCGGCCAGGCGACCACCAACGCCCGCCGCCTCATCACCGAGGACAAGGTCGACGTGATCATCGGCTCCTCGATCACGCCGAGCTCCGTGGCCGTGGCTGGCGTCGCCCTCGAGAACGGCGTGCCGCATTTCACACAATCGCCCATCGGCCTGCCGCCTGAGCGCATGAAGTGGACCTTCGTCATGCCCCAGAAGGTGAGCCTCATGGCCCAGGCCGTGTTCGACCACATGAAGGCGGCCGGCGTGAAGACGGTCGGCTACATCGGCTTCTCCGACAGCTGGGGCGACCTGTGGGTCAACGAGTTCAAGAACCTCGCCGTGCCCATGGGCATGACCATGGCCGTCGAGGAGCGCTACGCGCGCGCCGACACCTCGGTCGCAGGCCAGGTTCTCAAGATCGTGGCCGCCAAGCCCGACGTGGTGCTCGTCGGCGCCTCCGGCACCGGCGCGGCCCTGCCGCAGATCGCCCTGCGCGAGCGCGGCTTCAAGGGCACCATCTACCACACGCACGGCGCCGTCACGAAGGCGTTCATCAAGATCTCCGGCGCCGCCGCCGAGAACGCCGTGCTCGTGTCGGGTCCCCTTGTCGTGGCCGAGCAATTGCCGCCGAGCCCGCAGCAGGCCGTGGCGCTCGCCCACCTCAAGGCCTACGAGGCGAAGTTCGGTGCCGGCACCATCACCCAGTTCTCGGGCCATGCCACCGACGTCGGCGAGATCCTGAAGCGCGCCGTGCCGGTCGCCCTCAAGAAGGCCAAGCCCGGCAGCAAGGAGTTCCGCGAGGCCCTTCTGGCGGCCATCGAGAGCGAGAAGGAGATCGCAGCCTCCCACGGCGTCTTCAACTTCTCGCCGACCGACCATTTCGGTCTCGATACGCGCGGCCGCGTGCTGCTCACCGTCAAGAACGGCGACTGGGCGGTTGTGAAGTAGGCCTCGCCGCGCCTCGGGCGGGAGCCTAGACTTGCCAATGGCGCCGCTGGCCCTGCCGGCGGCGCTTCTTTAATTTGGCCGTCATTCGGAGGAGTGGATGAAGCTCAAGTTGCACCACGTCAACGTCGTCTCCAAGGACGTCGCCGCACTGGATGCGTTCTACCGCGATGTCCTGGGCCTTGCCGAGGAGCCGACGCTTTCAGCCGGTCGCATCCCCGACAAGGGCTATCCGGGCAAGGTCGCCTTCGTCACCGACGGCGAGACGCAGCTGCATCTTGCCGAGCGGGATCTGGCCATCGGCTTCCGCACCGGCCAGGCCGTGAACCCGGTCGACAGGGGCCACATCGCCTTCCGCACCGACGACATCGAGGCCTTCAAGGCCCACCTCACCGCCAAGGGTATTCCGTTCTCGGACTACGGCGCCTGGGCCATGAGCGGCTGGCAGCAGATCTTCTTCTACGACCCCGAGGGCAACGTCATCGAGGTGCACCAGGTCAAGGGGTGACGTCGACGATCACCGGAGTCTTCCAGGCTGATGCGTTGCCCCTCGCAGCCTCGCCATGTGCGGCATCACCGCCAAGGCGGTGACGCCGATTTTCGGGGCCGCTCGCTGGCCGGCACGACTGACCGATGATCTCACGGCCAAACAGGCAGGCCGTCCAGCCCTGCCGTTTCAGGCAGGCCGCAGATCAGGTTCGCATTCTGCACTGCCTGACCGGCCGCTCCCTTGCCGAGATTGTCGACCACACCCATCGCAATCACCAAGTTGCGCTCGGGATCTGCCGCATAGCTGACGAGCGCGAGGTTCGAGCCGGTAGCCCATTTGGTCTGCGGCGGCTGGTCGGTCACGCGGACGAACGCCCGCCCGGCATAGAAGCGGCGGGCCGCGTCCAGGCACTGGGCCGTGGTCGCGCGGCCGCGGCAGTAGATGGTGGTGAGTATGCCGCGGGTCATCGGCACCAGATGCGGCGTGAACACCAACCCGGCTGCGCTGTCGCCGCTCAGACGCTCGATCGTCTTGGCAATCTCGGGCATGTGGACATGCTTGAGCACACCGTAGGGCACCAGATTCTCGTTGCTTTCGGCATACCCGAACTTGCTGTCACCGCCGCCCCGGCCGGCGCCGGAGATGCCGGTCTTTGCGTCGATCACGATGTTGCTGGGCTCGATCAGCTTGTCGACCAGCAGCGGCGCCAGCGCGTTTAGCGCCGCCGCAGGGAAGCAGCCGGGATTGGCGACCCGGGTATGCCCCTCGATCTGGGCCGGCCAGATGTCGGCCAGGCCATAGGCCCAGCTCTCGGCGTAACGGTGGTCGCCCCCAATATCGACGATCTTCACGTCCTTTGGGACGCGCGCCAACGCCTCGGCCGAGGCGCCCGTGGGTAGCGACGCGAACAGCACGTCGAGCCTTGGCAGGGCTGCAGGGTTCCACTTCTCGATCACCAGCTCCGCCAGTTTGGCCGGAACACCGGGAAAGCGGTCCACCAATCGGCTGCCGGCGCTGCCTTCGCCCGCAGCGTAGACCAGCTCGAAGGAAGGGTGGCTCGCGACCAGACGCATTGCTTCGCCGCCGCCAAAACCGCTGATCCCGACAATGCCGATGCGGATGCTCATGGTGGTGTCCTCTTGTTGAAGGCGATTGGGTGGGCAGGAGCGCTTCTGGAGGAGGTGCGCGGCCCGCTCGATGCGATCGATTTTCGCTAGCTGTCCCCGACGGCGGCGATGCCGAAAAAGCAAAAGCCGCGCAGGGGGCGCGGCTTGCGGATGAACACGTTGTTCCAATCGTGCGTCATCTTTCTCGCGCCATGACGGGCAAGGACGGACGACGACGTCGCAGGCTCAAGATCGTGCTCATGGCCGCGTGAGTAAGACCACCTGATTTTCGTGTCAATGGAGAGCACCTCATTTCAGTGCTCCCATTCCCGGCCGATATATCCGCAGTGCCCGCGGCTTCCGATGCGCCAGGGGGCCTGCCTGCCAGTGAACGGTGTCAGTCCCGCTCGGCCCCTAGCCCCAGGTAGCTCTCGATCACGCGCGGATCGGCGGCAAGCTCGGCTGCCGGCCCCTGCATGGTGACCTCGCCGAGCTCCATCACGTAGGCGTGGTCGGCGGCCTTGAGCGCGGCCCGCGCGTTCTGCTCCACGAGCAGGATCGACACCCCCGCCTGGCGCAGCTCCGCGATGATCTCGAAGATGTCCTGCACGATGCGCGGCGCCAGCCCGAGGCTCGGCTCGTCGAGCATCAGCAGCCGCGGCCGCCCCATCAGCGCCCGCCCCATGGCGAGCATCTGCCGCTCGCCTCCCGACAGCGTTCCGGCGATCTGGGCGCGCCGCTCCTTGAGCCGGGGAAAGCGTTGGAATACCGCCTCCATGCTGCGCGCGCGCTCCGGCGCGCTCGACCGGAAGCCGCCGAGGGCGAGGTTCTCCTCCACCGTCATGGAGCCGAACAGCTCGCGCTTCTCCGGCACCAGCGCCAGCCCGCGCGCCACCCGATCCTCGACGGCGACGCCGGCGAGGCTCTCGCCGTCGAGCAGGACGCGGCCGTTGCCCGGCAGCACGCCCATCGCCGCGTTGAGCAGCGTCGTCTTGCCGGCGCCGTTGGCGCCGATCACGGTCACGATGTGCCCGGCCTTGACCTCGAGCGACACCCCGTGCACGGCCTCGACCTTGCCGTAGGCGACGCTGAGCGCCTCGATTTTCAACAGCGGCGCGCTCATGCAGGGCCTCCGAGATAGGCCTCGATCACGGCCGGCGTCTTGACGATCTCCTTCGGCGGCCCCTCCGCGATCTTGGTGCCGAAGTCGACCACCACGATATGGTCCGTTAGCCCCATCACGAAGCTCATGTCGTGCTCCACGAGCAGGATCGTGACACCCTCGCCCTTGAGCCTGCGCAGCAGCTGCGCCAGGTCCTGCTTCTCCTTGTGCCGCAGCCCCGCCGCCGGCTCGTCGAGGAGCAGAAGCACCGGGTTGAGGCACAAGGCGCGCGCGATCTCGACGATCCTGAGCTGACCGAGCGCGAGGCTGCCTGCGAGCTTGTGCATCTCGCCGCCGAGCCCGACGCGCTGGATCTGGCGGGCCGCCTCGTGCAGGAGCTGCCCCTCCTCGCCCCTGTCGAGCCGCAGCAGGCTTGCCAGCGCCCCCTTCGATCCGCGCAGGTGCGCGCCGAGCGCCACGTTCTCGATCACCGTCATGGCCGGGTGCACGTGCACGTGCTGGAAGGTGCGGGCGATGCCCTGCCGGGCGATCGCCTGCGGCGTCAGCGAGCCGATCGAGTTGCCCCTGAACACCACGTCGCCCCGCGTCAGCGGCAGCACGCCCGTGACCAGGTTAAAGGTCGTGCTCTTGCCCGCGCCGTTGGGGCCGATCAGGCCCACGATCTCGCCCGCCTTGACGTCGAAGCTGACGTCGTTGACGGCGACGAGGCCGCCGAACTCCTTGCGCGCCGCCCTGAGCGAGAGCAGCGGCTCGCCGGCAGCCGGCATCTCGCGCATGGCCAGCGGCGGGGCCTCGGGCGGCGGCGGCGGCGACGGTCGCGTCGGCATCAGCGCGGCAAGCCGCGGCCACAATCCTTCCCGTGCCGTCTGCAGCAGCACCACGAGCAGCGCCCCGAAGACGATCAGCTCGTAGTTGCCGCGCGCGCCGAACAGCGCGGGGAGAATGCGTTGCAGCTGGTCCTTGAGGATCGTGACCAGCGCCGAGCCGAGCAGCGCGCCCCACACCTGGCCTGCGCCGCCGAGCACCGCCATCAGCAGGTACTCGATGCCGGCGTTGATGCCGAACGGCGTCTGGTTCACCGCCCGCTGCATGTGCGCGTAGAGCCAGCCGGCCACGCTGGCGAGCAGCGCCGCGTAGACAAACACGATGAGCTTCACCTTCATCGTGCTGACCCCGAACGCCTCGGCCGCGACACCGCCGCCCCTGAGCGCCCGGATGGCCCGCCCCGTGCGCGAATCGAGCAGGTTGCGCGTCGCGACGACGGCGAGCGCGACGCATCCCCAGATCACGTAGAAGATGCCCCGGCTGTCGAACAGATCGTAGCCCGCCACGTTGAACGGCGGGATGGCGTTGATGCCGTCGTGCCTGTTGAAGAGCTGCAGCTCGCCGAACAGGAAATACAGGCTCAAGCCCCACGCGATGGTCCCGAGCGGCAGGTAGTGGCCCGAGAGGCGCATGGTGACGAGCCCCAGCAGGAACGCCCCCAGCCCCGTGATGACGAGCGCAACGGGCAGCGTCGCCCATGGCGACCATCCGAATTTCGTGGTCAGCACTGCGCTCGTGAAGGCGCCGAAGCCGACGAAGGCCGCCTGCCCGAAGGAGGTGAGGCCGCCGACGCCCGTCAGCACCACGAGGCCGATCGCGACCAGCGCGCCGAGCCCGATGTTGTTGATGAGCGTGATCCAGAACACCGGCATTCCGGGCACCAGCGGCAGCACCGCGCCGACGGCGACCAGAATGAGCGTGGCGACGCGGGACGATGTCGTGCTCATTCGTCCTCTTCCACATGACCCGAGAGCAGCGATCGCACGATCAGCACCGGGATGATGATCAGGAACACGATCACCTCCTTGAAGCTCGAGGCCCAGAACGAGGCGAAGGCCTCGACGATGCCGACGAGGACGGCGGCAGCCGCCGCCAGCGGGTAGCTCACCAGCCCGCCCACGATGGCGGCGACGAAGCCCTTGAGGCCGATCAGGAAGCCTGAATCGTAGAACACGGTTGTCACGGGCGCGATCAGCACCCCCGAGAGGGCCCCGATCGAGGCCGCGATCACGAACGCGATCTGGCCCGAGAGGGCGGTCCGGATGCCGACGAGGCGCGCCCCCAGCCGGTTGACCGCCGTGGCGCGCAGCGCCTTGCCGAGGATCGTTCGGTCGAAGAACAGGTAGAGCGCGATCATCAGCAGCACCGCAGTGGCATAGATGGCGATGCTCTGCCCCGAGACGGGAAGCGGCCCGAGCGAGAAGCTCGCCGTCGACAAGGGCTGCGCCCTGAGCCCCTCCGGTCCGAAGAACAGCAGTGCCAGCCCCGTCATCGAGAAGTGCGTGCCGACCGCCGCGATGAGCAGCACCAGCACGGACGCCTCTGACAGCGGCTGGAACGCGATCCGGTACAGATAGGGCCCCATCGGCGCCACGATGCCGATCGCGATCAGCGCCTGCGGGATGGGGCCGAGCCGCATCGGCGCGAGCCACGCCGCGATCGCCACGATGCCGACCGGCAGCACGATGTAGAGGAGCGCCAGCTTGATGACGATGCGTAGGCTGAGGTTGCGCCGGTTGCTCCACGCCTCCACGCACAGCGCCATGCCGGCGAACAGCAGCAGCAGGCCGGCGGTTCCTGGAAGCCGCCCGGCGTCGAGCACGGCGAGCGTCATGGCCCCGTAGGTGACGAACTCACCCTGCGAGACGAGGATCACGCGGGTCACCGCGAACACCAGGACGAGGGCAAGGCCGAGCAGGGCATAGATTGCCCCGTTCGTGACGCCGTCCTGTATCAGGAACAGAAGGATGGTCGTGTCCAACGGCGCGGCTCCGGCGTCTCTCCCACTGCGGCCGCCGGCGCCGGGCCCCGCAACGCGCGGCCTGCGCTGGCATCGCTGACGAATGTCGGAGATTTCGATGGCGCCGTCTCGATCGACGTACGCTGGCCGCGGGCTCCTGCTGGCGAGCCACGCGAATTCCCCCCGACGCACACTCTTATGACTGCTTTTGTTGCCATCGATAACAAATCGATGCCCGCGGAGCAAGCATCGTTCTATCCGCGGATGGCGAAATGGTTGATCCTGCGGCCGCCGCGCCCGGAACGAAAAACGGCTGGGGAAGCACCCCAGCCGCCGAGTGGAATTGCTTCAGGCTGAAAGAAGATTACTTCTTGGCCCGGGCATCCATGCACTTCTTCGTCTTCTTGCTGTAGTACATGTAGGCGCCGCAAGAGCCGGGCTTGCTCTTCGCCTTCTTGCCCGACTTCTTCACCTTCTTCATGACCTTCTTCTTCGCCTTCACCACCTGGGCGGCGGACTCGGTCTCGATCTTCGAGCCGGGGCCGACGGGGCCAGCAGCAAACGAGGGCGTGAAAGCAGCAGCGACGGAGAGCGCCAGAACGGCGATGAGAGTCTTCCGCATTTCCAAGTACCTCCCGATGGACAACTCGGCGCAACCGCAAGCGATGCGACGACGCGCCTCAACCTACGTCCAAGTACATGAACGGGAGATGACTGAGTGCGGCCGAAACCACACGCGTTGCCCGTGCGCAACGCTCGGACGCCCACTGCATCTCGCGAAAGCGAAATGCTCTTCTCGAACCCTTTGCGCGGCTAGCAGATAATGTGCCGTTTGCAGATTGCCGCGCGGGCGCTAGAGATGTCTCAGGTACCAACGCGCTGGCGGGACCGGGATCGCGGCGTTCGTTCGCGCGTGCAGTGAGAGCGGGACGCCTTTCGCGATCCATGCGCTGGCGCACCACTCCGATTGACGGGTCGATGTCCCACAACAGCTTCGGACACCTGTTCCGCGTGACCACCTGGGGCGAGAGCCATGGGCCCGCCATCGGCTGCGTGGTCGACGGCTGCCCGCCCGGCATCGCGCTCGAGGCGGCCGACATCCAGGCCGAGCTCGACCGGCGCAGGCCCGGCCAGTCGCGCTTCACCACCCAGCGCCGCGAGCCGGACGAAGTGCGCATCCTCTCTGGCGTCTTCGCGGACGACGCCGGCCGGCAGGTCACCACGGGAACGCCGATCTCCCTCGTGATCGACAATGTCGACCAGCGCGGCAAGGACTACACCGACATCAAGGACAAGTTCCGCCCCGGCCACGCCGACTACACCTACTGGGCCAAGTACGGCATCCGCGACTACCGCGGTGGCGGCCGCTCCTCGGCCCGCGAGACGGCCATGCGCGTGGCCGCCGGCGCCGTCGCCCGCAAGGTCGTCCCCGACGTGCGCATCCGGGCAGCCCTGGTCCAGATCGGCCCGCACCGCATCGATCGCAGCCGCTGGTCCTGGGACGAGGTTGCGGCCAACCCCTTCTTCTCCCCCGATCCCGGCATCGTCGACGCCTGGACGCAGTATCTCGACGGCATCCGCAAGGCCGGCTCCTCGGTCGGCGCCGTCATCGAGGTCGTCGCCGAGGGCGTGCCGGCGGGCTGGGGCGCTCCGATCTACGGCAAGCTCGACCAGGATCTCGCCTCGGCCATGATGAGCATCAACGCCGTCAAGGCCGTCGAGATCGGCGCCGGCATGGCCTCCGCCGAGCTCACCGGCGAGGACAACGCCGACGAGATGCGCATGGGCAACGACGGCCGCCCCATCTTCCTGTCGAACCACGCCGGCGGCATCCTCGGCGGCATCTCGACGGGCCAGCCCATCGTCTGCCGCTTCGCCGTCAAGCCCACCTCCTCGATCCTGCAGCCCCGCCGCACCATCGACCGGCACGGCGCCGACACCGAGATCGTGACCAAGGGCCGGCACGACCCGTGCGTCGGCATCCGCGCCGTTCCCGTCGGCGAGGCCATGATGGCCATCACGCTCGCCGACCACTGCCTGCGCCACCGCGCGCTGGCGCGCACCGCGCCCTGAGCCGCCCGCGCAACCACCTGGAGGAAGCGCCGATGCCCGATCTCGACGAGACCCATGACGCCGCGCGCACGAGCTGGGTCGCCGCCGCCGCCGGCCATCCGGATTTTCCGCTGCAGAACCTGCCGCTCGGCATCTTCAGCGCCCCGGGGCTGACACCCCGCGCCGGCACCGCCATCGGCGACAGCATCCTCGATCTCTCCGGCCTTGCTGCCGCCGGCCTGCTGTCCGGCGAGGCGGGGGCTGCCGCGTCCGCGCTCGCCGAGCCGACCTTGAATGCGCTGCTGTCCCTCGGCGCCGCCCCGTGCCGGGCCCTGCGCCGGCGCCTGTTCGCGCTGCTCTCGGCGGGCGCGCCCGAGCAGCCTCGGATCGAGCCCCTTCTGCATGACGCGGCCCGCTGCACGCTGCTGAAGCCGGCCCGCATCGGCGCCTTCACCGATTTCTTCGCCGGCATCCATCACGCCGTCAACGCGGGCAAGAGCTTCCGGCCCGACAATCCGCTGCTGCCCAACTACAAGCACGTGCCCATCGCCTACCACGCCCGCGCCTCGAGCATCGTGGCGAGCGGTGCCGAGGTCCGCCGCCCCTGCGGCCAGCGCAAGCCCCCGGGCGAGGAGACACCGAGCTTCGGGCCCACCCGCAACCTCGACTTCGAGCTCGAGCTCGGCATCTGGATCGGCCCCGGCAATGAGCTGGGAACGCCCATTCCCATCGCCCGCGCGCGCGAGCACATCGCCGGCTACTGCCTGCTCAACGACTGGTCGGCGCGCGACATCCAGGGCTGGGAATACCAGCCGCTCGGCCCCTTCCTCGCCAAGAACTTCGCCACCACCATCTCGCCCTGGATCGTGACGCCCGAGGCGCTGGCGCCGTTCCGCATCGCACAGGACCCGCGTCCGGCCGGCGATCCGCAGCCGCTGCCCTACCTTGTCGCTGGCACCGATCAGAGCGAGGGCGCCCTCGACCTTGCCCTCGAGGTCGCGCTGATGACCAAGGCGCTGGCCGCCCAGGGCCGGCCCGCCTTCACCCTCGCCGTGAGCAACACCCGCCACCTCTACTGGACGCCGGCCCAGATGGTCGCCCATCACACCTGCGGCGGCTGCAATCTCGAGGCCGGCGATCTGTTCGGCAGCGGCACCATCTCGGCCCCCGACGCCACGGGCCTCGGCGCGCTGCTCGAGATCACCAAGGGCGGCCGCGAGCCCATCACGCTCCCCTCGGGCGAGACCCGCACCTTCCTCGAGGACGGCGACGAGATCACCTTCACCGCGCGCGCGGCACGCTCCGGGTTTGCCACCATCGGCTTCGGCCCCTGCACGGGCCGCATTGCCCCCGCACGCGCCTGAGGCGGACATCCGGCTCGCGTCACGGGTGAAACGTCGCGGCGCGGAACCCTTCGCGAGGGATCCCAACTGACGTCATGCCCGCGCAGGCGGGCATCCACGCAAGTCTGGCCCGGCCCGCACGGGCTCCTGTCTCACCCTGCGCCCATGACCATCGCGCCGGGGCCGCCAGCGGTCCTCACAGCGCTGCGGCGAGCCGCCTTGCCACCTTGGCATAGCGCGCGGCAAGGCCCTCGCGCGCCACGTGCCGGCCTTCGGTCACCACATGCCGGCCGCCCGCGATGACGTCGCGCACCAGCCCGTCGCCGCCGGCAAACACCATGGCGTCGATGACGGCATCCCCCGTGCGCCCGGCCAGCACCGGATGCGCGTCGTCGAGCACCACGATGTCGGCGCGCATTCCCGCCGCCAGAGCCCCCGTCTCCTGCCCGATCGCCTGCGCGCCGCCCCGGCGCGCGCCGTCGAAGATGTGCCGCCCCGTGGAGCTTCCTGCGGGCCCGAGCCGGTTGCGCTTGCGCTCGCGCAGGCGCTGGCCGTACTCCATCGTGCGCAGCTCCTCTCCGAGCGCGATGCGCACGTTGCTGTCCGAGCCGATGCCGAAGCGTCCGCCCGCGTCGAGAAAGCGCGGCGCCTCGAAGATGCCGTCGCCCAGGTTCGCCTCCGTGATCGGGCACAGCCCCGCCACCGCCCCCGATGCCGCCAGCCCATGGCTCTCCTCGTCCGTCATGTGCGTGCAGTGGATCAGGCACCAGCGCGCGTCGGGAGCGGCGTTGTGGAGCAGCCACTCCACCGGTCGCGCGCCCGACCAGGCGACGCACTCCTCGACCTCCGCGGTCTGCTCCGCCGCGTGCATGTGCACCGGCCCCGTGGGAAACGCGCGCAGGAGCGCGGCAAGCTCGTCCGGCGCCACCGCGCGCAGCGAATGCGGCGCCATCCCGAGCTTTCCCCCCGGCAGGCGGCCCACGTGGGCCTGCGCGCGCGCCATCAGCTCCAGGAACCGGTCGACATCGCACAGGAACCGCCTCTGCCCGGGCTTGGCCGGGCTGCCGCCACATCCCCCGTGTGCGTAGAACGAGGGCAGCAGCGTCAGGCCGATGCCCGTCGCCTCGGCAGCAGCCGCGATGCGCGCGGCCATCTCTCCGATATCGGAGTAGGTTGCCCCGTCCGGTGCGTGATGCAGGTAGTGGAACTCGCCGACGCACGTGTATCCAGCTTCCAGCATCTCGACGTAGAGCCACGCGGCCACGGCCTCGACGTCCTCCGGTCCCATCTCGGCGAGGAAGCGGTACATCACCTCGCGCCATGTCCAGAAGCTGTCGTCCTCCGGCCCGCGCCGCTCGACGAGCCCCGCCATCGCCCGCTGGAACGCATGGCTGTGCAGGTTTGCGGTTCCCGGAATGGCCACGCCCGCCATGCGGACGGCGCCGGCAGGCGCAGCCGCGCCGGCTGCCACATCGGCGATCGTGTGGCCTTCGACCCTCACGCTGACGTCGTTGCGCCAGCCGTCCTCGGTGAGCGCGCGCGCGAGATGATAGACCGTCATGATGCCTGCCGCTGCGGTTGCCTGGCGCGTGTTGGAGACTTGCTATAGCCCATCGCCGCCGCTCCAGACCAGCGCCGGCGCACGCGCTCGAAGGCCGCGAATTTCGCGCAAGACAAAGGTCGCCCCAGCCGCTAGCGTCCGTCCCGTCGAAGGAGGCAAGGCATGCAGGTCGACAGCCTTTGGACCGGCGCACGCATCGCAACGCTGGACCCGGCGCGTGCCGGCCTCGGCATCATCGAGGGTGGCGCCGTTGCAGCCCGCGACGGCCGCATTGCCTGGGTCGGCCCACTCGCCGACGCGCCGCAGTTCGCGGCCGGGGAGACGATCGACCTGGAGGGCCGCTGGATCACGCCCGGCCTCGTCGACTGCCACACCCACCTCGTCTACGGCGGCAATCGCGCACACGAGTTCGAGCTGCGGCTGGCGGGCGCCACCTACGAGGAGATCGCGCGCGCCGGCGGCGGCATTGTCTCCACAGTCAAGGCCACGCGTGCCGCGAGCGAGGAGGCCCTCGTCGCCTCCGCCCTGCCGCGCCTCGACGCGCTGATCGGCGAGGGCGTCACCACGATCGAGATCAAGTCGGGCTACGGCCTCGAGCTTGAGACCGAGGCGCGCCAGCTTCGCGCCGCGCGGCGCCTGGGACAGCTCCGCCCCGTCGGCATCCGCACGACCTTCCTCGGCGCCCACGCGCTGCCGCCCGAGGTCGACGACAAGGACACCTACATCGCCCGCCTGTGCGGCGAGATGCTGCCCGAGATCGCGCGCCAGGGCCTTGCCGATGCCGTCGATGCCTTCATGGAGCGCATCGCCTTCTCCGGCGCCCAGACCGCCCGCGTGTTCGAGGTGGCGTCGCGCCTGGGCCTTCCTGTCAAGCTGCACGCCGACCAGCTCAGCAACGACGGCGGCGCCCGGCTCGCGGCGCGCTACCGCGCGCTCTCTGCCGATCACCTCGAGCATACGGACGAGGAGGGGGCGGCTGCCCTGGCGCGCGCCGGCACCGTCGCCGTGCTGCTGCCGGGTGCCTACTACTTCATCCGCGAGACGCAGCAGCCGCCCGTTGCCCATTTCCGCCGCCACAAGGTGCCGATGGCCATCGCCACCGACGCCAACCCCGGCTCCTCGCCGCTCACCTCGCTGCTGCTCGCCATGAACATGGGCGCCACGCTGTTCCGCCTCACCGTCGACGAGCTCGTCGCCGGCGTCACGCGCGAGGCGGCCCGCGCCCTGGGCCTCCTCGCCGAGATCGGCACCCTCGAGGTCGGCAAGCAGGCCGACCTCGCCGTCTGGAACGTCGAGCGCCTCGCCGAGCTGCCCTATCGCATGGGCTTCAATCCGCTGCACGCCCGCATCTGGAGAGGCCGGTGAGCACACCCGTTCTCATGCTGCTGCCGGGCGCCGATCCGCTCGATGTCTGGGCTGCCATCGCTGCCGGCGCCGTGCCGCGGCTATCGCCCGAGGCCTACCAGGTCGTTGCGACCGGCGCGGCGGCCGTCGACACCATCGTCGCCCGGGGCGAGCCGGTCTACGGCCTCAACACCGGCTTCGGCAAGCTGGCGAGCGTGCGCATCGCTGCCGCGGACCTGGCCACGCTGCAGACCAACATCGTGCTCTCGCACGCCGCCGGCGTCGGCGCTGCGATGCCCAAGCCCGTCGCCCGTTTGATGATGGCCTTGAAGCTCGCAAGCCTCGGCCAGGGTGCCTCCGGCGTGCGTCCCGGGACGCTGCGTCTCCTCGAGGCCATGCTCGAGAAGGACATCATTCCACTGCTGCCCGCGCAGGGCTCGGTCGGCGCCTCCGGCGACCTGGCGCCGCTCGCCCACATGACGGCGGCCATGCTCGGCGTCGGCGAGGTCTACGGCGCCGACGGCCCGCGCGCCGCCGGCACGGCGCTCGCCGACGCCGGCCTCGCGCCCCTGCAGCTCGGCCCGAAGGAAGGGCTCGCCCTTCTCAACGGCACCCAGTTCTCCACCGCCTACGCCCTGTTCGCCCTGTTCGAGATCGAGCGTCTCTTCCAGTCCGCCCTGGTGACCGGGGTGCTCTCGACGGAGGCCGCCAAGGGCTCGGACGCACCCTTCGATGCCCGCGTGCATGCCCTTCGCCCGCACCGTGGCCAGGCCGAGTGCGCCGATGCGCTGCGCCGCCTGATGGAGGGCAGCGCCATCCGCGCCTCGCATCTGGAGGGTGACGACCGCGTGCAGGACCCCTACTGCCTGCGCTGCCAGCCGCAGGTGATGGGGGCCGCCCTCGACATCCTGCGGTCCACCGCCGCCACGCTGCTCATCGAGGCCAACGCCGTCACCGACAATCCTCTGATCATTGCCGACGGTGGCGCCGGCCCCGTGGCGCTGTCGGGCGGCAACTTCCATGCGGAGCCCGTCGCCTTTGCCGCCGACATTATGGCCCTCGCCGTGAGCGAGATCGGGGCGCTGGCCGAGCGCCGCATCGCCATGCTGGTGGACCCGGCCCTGTCCCGCCTGCCGGCCTTCCTGACGCCGCGCCCGGGCCTCAACTCCGGCTTCATGATCCCGCAGGTTACGGCCGCCGCCCTCGCCGCAGAGAACCGGCAGCGTGCCGCACCTGCCAGCGTCGACTCCATCCCCACCTCGGCCAACCAGGAGGATCACGTGTCGATGGCCGCCCACGGCGCCCGCCGCCTTCTCGATATGACGGCCAACCTGCGCGAGATCCTCGGGATAGAGCTGCTGGCGGCCTGCCAGGGCTGCGACTTCCATGCGCCTCTGGCCTCCAGCGCGCCGCTGGAGCGCGTGCGCGCGCTTGTCCGCAGTCGCGTGCCGCATCTCGTCGAGGACCGCTATCTGGCGCCCGAGCTCGCCGCCGCCTCCGCCCTGATCGGCTCGGGTGCGATCGTTGCGGCGGCAACCCTCGCGCTGCCGACGCTCTGGGCGAAACGGCCGTCATGACGGACCCGCCCGCCGCGCCGGACCTCGAATGGCTTGCCATCGAGCGGCGCCAGGCGCCCCTCCTGCTGTCCTTCCCCCATTCCGGCACCGCCATTCCCGCCGACATCGAGGCGCGCTGCGTCTCGCCTTGGCTGGCGCGCAAGGACACCGACTGGTGGGTCGACAGGCTCTACGCCTTCGCCCGCGACCTCGATGCCAGCATCGTGCGCACCTCGATCTCGCGCACGGTGATCGACGTCAACCGCCCGCCGACGGATGCGGCCCTCTACCCTGGACGCGCAACGACCGGCCTCGTGCCGGCCACCACCTTCGACGGCGAGCCGCTGTGGCGACAGGGCGCAGCGCCCGACGCGGCCGAGATCGGGCAACGCAAGGCCCTGTATTTCGCGCCCTTTCATGACGCGCTCGCCGGCGAGATCGAAAGGCTCAGGGCGCTGCACCCCGTGGTCGTGCTCTGCGACTGCCACGCCATTCGCTCGGTCATCCCGCGCCTCTTTCCCGGCGAGCTGCCGGTCCTGAGCATCGGCACCAACGGTGGCCTCTCCTGCGATCTCGACCTTGCCGAGCCCATCGCGGCCGTCGCCTGCGCGAGCCCCTATGCAACCGTGGTCGACGGCCGCTTCAAGGGCGGCTTCATCACCCGCGCCTACGGCCAGCCGCAGGACGGCGTGCACGCCGTGCAGATCGAGATCGCCTTCCGGGGATTTCTCCGCGAGCCCGTCGGCTCGGTGTCGGAGGCGAGCTGGCCGCCGCCCTTCGACGCCCGCTTTGCCGCCCCGCTCGAGCAGGTGCTGCGCGAGATCCTCGGCTGCTGCCTCGCCTTCGCGCGCGAGGCGGCCGGCGGGTCGCGCCCGCCCCATCCCGCCCGTTAAGCCTTTTGCAACGCGAAATGCGGCACGATCCGGCCACTCACGGATGTACAGGGCTTCGCCATGGCGATCGGGCAAGGTGACGCGTTCTCCAGGATGCTCGACGAGGTCGGCCTGCGCCGCGACGAGGCGCCGGCCCCAGTGCGCCTGCGCCTGGTCGGCAATCCGGGCTACCACGTCCAGTTCGTCTCCGCGCCCGGCCGGCCGTTGACCGCCGAGACGCTGGGCGGCCTCTATCTCGAGGAGCTCGTCTACGACGCCGTGACCATGGCGGGCGCGTCTCCCCCCAGCAACACGACCGATCCGGCCGACATCGCCGCCGAGCTTGCCATCACCGGCGCGACCAGCATCGACGATCTCAACCGGCTGCGCCGCACGTTCGCGCTCGCCAACCACCCCGATCGGCTGCCTCCCGCCTACCGCGACATCGCCACGCGCCGCATGATGGTCGCCAACCGCCTCATCGACGAGGCGATCTTCCGCCGGCCTTGAGAGCCCCCGGTTCGGCCCGCATTCCCTGACGGCGCACGTCCTCGATCAGGGGCGCGCATGCTCGCAACGCCCTCCGGCTCACCCGGCAACGATATTTTCACTTTGTCGAAAACTCTGCAGGCGCGCTTGGCGCCTTTGCAAAGCTTTGCCGGCTAGACCTAGGGGGAGACGAAGCGCGTACCAGCCCTCGAGTACCGGTTGCATGTCTAAGGTCGATCTCAGCCCTCTCATCCGCCGCCGCGACGGCATTCGCGCCTGGCTCGACGAGGAGGCGCCCTACACCGCCCACGACCAGAAGCACCTCGACGCCAACACGCCAGAGCGCGCCTACTGGCACTACGGCTACCAGACGGCGCTCGCCGACGTGATCGAGATGCTCACGGCTGCTGGCCAAAGATCCGGCAGCGCGGGCACCGCAAAGTAGTGCCTTTGGGCCGGCCGGGATGCACGAAGTTGCCCGGCGGCTGGATGTCGTGGAACAGCTCGCACTCCCGCTCGAACGCCTCGCGCTCGCTCTGGAAGTAGTCGAACTTGAAGAACGTGCCGGCACCGATGCATTCGCGCAACCGTGCCTTAACGTCGCTGTCCGAGCGCCCGATGCTCATGATCGCGAACCGCCCCTTGAGGTCCTTGCTGCCGAGCGCATAGACGCCGGGCGAGCCGTCCCTGACGGCCTCCTCGATCCCTTGGAACGTCAGCGGAAACGGTCCGGTCAGTCCGCTCGGCTTCATGCTTTGTCCTCTGGCGTAGGCAAGGCGCAGGTGCCCGCGCTTGGCGGTGCCCTCAGCACCCTCGTCATTGTCTTCGAGCCTTGTCATTGACCACTCGCACGCCACAGAACTTCTCGGACTCAGGGGTCCACTTGCCGAACCCCGTGGCAACCATATTCGAGATCACGCGGCAGACGTAGCGCTTCTGCGCGGGATCGTTGTCGGGCCCGGCGTGATAGCGCGCCACGGCCAGGGTCCAGGTCCCCTCCCTCACCTTGAGCTGGGCGAGATAGCGGGCCGCATAGTCGACGTTGACCACCGGGTCGAGCATGGTCTCGACCGAGGCGAAATGCTGGCGGTGGTAGCGGTGGTTGATCTGCATGCAGCCGACGTCGATCAGCCTGGCTCCGTTCCGCATCGCGGTATTGAACGCGCGCACCGCCTCCTGGCGCGACAGCTCGTACACCGCCTTGCCGTCGACGTTGAGCGCATAGGGCCGCAGCGAGTCCCCGCGCCCGGTCTCCGTCAGCCCGACGGCATACAGCATGCCGAGCGGCACGCCGTGCCGCTGCGAGGCGGCGATCATCTCCCGCTCGCACAGCTTGTCGGCACCGGCCGGCCGGCCCTGCGCCGTAGCGCTAGACGTAAAGGCCGCCAGCAGCGCCGCGCTGAGAAGTGTCGTCCTCATAGCCCCTGCGCCCCGAAGCGCGCTCCCCGAGTTCCTGTTGCCGATCCTGTCGCCCGCTCCCTGCACGCGCGTCCGCCCCGGCTCCGCCCTGCGACTGCCCATCCGCCATCGTCTGCGAGGAGCCGGTGCCGGCCGAGACCGTGTCCGGCGCCGCCGCCCGCACGGTGACGCCCTCCACCTGGATGCCGGCGCTGCGCAGCATGTCGGAGAGCGCGTCGCTGTCCGATTGCAGCATGCGCTGGGTCGCGGGAAGCTCGGCATCGATCTGCACCTCGAGCGCGTCGCGCACGAGCGACATGCGCACCGTCACCGAGCCGAGGTCCTCCGGATGCAGGTTGATGCTGAGGACGCGCACCGGCCCCGAGCCGGGGGAGGCATCGCTGCTCGTCTGCGCAACGGGTGCCGCGCTCTCGCTCTTGAGCTCGTGCGCGACCGAGGCGATTCGGTGGCCGATCTGCTCGATGGGCGCCACGCCTTGCCCCGGTGCGGTCGCAGGCGCCTCGACGGTTCCGCTCGCGACCTTGCGCTCGGCGCCGGCCGCAGGCGTCTTCGCATCCGGCCGGGCGTCCGCACCGCGACCGGACGCGTCCCCGCCACGCCGATCGCCGCCGGCCGCACCTGGCTGCGCGATCTCGAGATCCTTGAGGCTGGCGAGCCGGTCCGCACCCTGGCCTGCGCCGGGCTGCGTGCCCTCGCTGGCGCGGGCATCCTGCTGGCTCTTGGCCGCGGCGCCCGCTGGTCCTGCGTTGGCGATCTTCTCCGCCAGCCCCGCCGCCACGGCCGATGTCCCGATCGGCGCGAAGTGCGTCTCGACCTTGACCGACACGATCTTGACCTCGCGCACGGGCTTGGCCTCCTCGCTGCCCGTCATCGCGCCCGGCGGCACCGTTGCAGCCTTCTGGGTCGGCTCGTCGGCATCCGTCTGCGGCGCCTTTCCGTCTTGCTCGGTGCCCGGCGACAGCAGCAGCGCCAGTGCCTTCTCCGCCCCGCTCGTGCCGAGCCCCGCTGCGTCGCTCGGCGTATCCGGCGCGCGCTCGAGGCCGTCGGCCGGCTCCTCGTCGGAAGCCGTCTCGGTGTCCTCCAGAGCGTCGATCTTCAAGTGCAGGCGGATCTCGCTGCCATCGTCGGGCGCCCGCTGCTGGGCCTCGATCTGCCGCAGCCGCTCGAGAAGGGCATCCTTGGGTTTGCCGGGGATGGCGGGCTTCTGGCTGCTCTGGCCGGATGCGGCCTGCCCCTTGCCCTGCCTGTCCCGTGCGACGGCCTTGAGCGCCGTACCGAACTCGCCGCCGGTCTCGGCATCCGCCGCCTCCCCACCTTTCCCGGCCGCTGGCTGCACGGCACCGGCGTCGGCCGTCGACGGCATGCGCGCAAGGTTGAGATCCATGGTTGTCATTTTTGCGCCTCCGCTAGTAGCTTGTCGGCGTTCGCGATCAGGGCTTGGCTCCGCCCGACGTTGGCGAACGCCTCGCCGAGCTCGTTGACCCACTGTGCGTCGGGCGTCTTCGACGGCATCACAGTCGACAGCGTCCGCACCTCGTGCGCGATGGCCTGGGACACGGCGATCAGCTCCTGATCCTCCCTGTTCTCCGTCCTCTCCTTGAGTGCCTCGAGCGCCTCTCGCGCCTCGTTGGCGCCGAGCGAGGCGGCGTGCATCGCATTGAGGTAGATCTTGGCCCTGGCCTCGTACACGGTTCCGGCCTTGGCGAGCGACAGCGCCTTCTCTGCCGCGAACATCACCATGTCCCGGCGCGCCCGCGCCACCGCTTCGCGCGCCATCTCGAGGTACATCTCGAGCTGGGCGTTGGCGCCGAGGCGGTCGAGCGCGGCGACCAGCGGGCCCATCGGCGCCTCCGCCCCGATGGGAGGCCTATCCATGGCGAAGCGCACGACCTGGCGCTTCAGCGTCGTGGCGTAGGCCGAGCGCGGGAAGCGCCGGAAATAGATCTCCGTGTACTTGTCGGCCGGCGCGAATTCCTTGCGGGCGCTGAGAAGGCCGATCTGCCGCCGGAGTGCCGCCTCCTCGATCAGCGTTCCCGGCGCCAGCAGTCGCGCTTGATCGAGCCTCTCGAGCGATTTGACCGGATCGGACCGCGCCAGCAGCTCCGACTGCGCCAGCGCCACCTGGCCGGCGATGCTCGGATCGAGGGCGAGCGCGTTGAGCTTGCCGAAATGCTCCAGGGCCTCGCCGCGGCGGCCGCTGACGAAGGCATGCACCGCCCGCGCGAGATTGCCGTCGATGCTCCGGGGCTGCCTGCGCAGCAGCAGGTTGCGCAGGGCCTGCGGGTCGCCGCCGCTGAGCACGAAGGCCAGGATCGCGCGGCCGTTGCGCGGATCGCGCCAGACCCGGTCGTCGAGCTTGCCGAAGGCCTCCAGCATCGCGTCCGTCATCTGCCGCTGCTTGACGACGGCCTCGGTGTCGCCCTGCGCGATCCTATCCTGCAATTGCCTGAGCTCGCGCATCATGTCGTAGGGCGAGCGGACGCCTTCCGGCAGCTGGAAATCGTCCTGCGGCTCGGGCTCCGGCGGTTGCGGCGCCGCCGCAGGCTTTGCGGGCTCGGCCTTCTTGGGCTGCGGCGCGTGCTTCTCGGCGGGCTTGCCGGCCGCCATCGCCGGCACCATGCCCGCCGGCAGCGCGATGCCGGGTACGAGCGCGGCGGCGAGACCGATGTGGCGCAGGCGCGTCATCACCTGGCCTTCCTGAGCAGGATCTCGATGCGCCGGTTGGGGGCCGCCATCGGGTCTTGCGACACCTTGAGCCGCTTGTCGGCGTAGCCCTCGACCTTCTCGAAGCGGGCCTCGTCGACGCCGCCGCGCACCAGCATGTAGTAGGCCATGTGCGCGCGCGCCGTCGACAGGCGCCAGTTGTCGTAGCGTCCGCCCTTGTAGGGACGTCCATCGGTGTGCCCGCGCACGACGAGCTTCTCGGGCTGCTTGGCTAGCACCCCCGCCAGCTTCTCCATCACCAGCACCAGGTTTGGCGACGGCTCGGCGGTGGAGACGCCGAACATGCCGAAGTCGTAGTCGTCGGTGACGGAGACGAGGAGGCCTTCGTCCGTGTAGGTGACCTCGATGTTCGGCACGCTGCCGAGACCGGTACCGGCAATCGTCGTCTTGATCTCCTGCTCCATCTGCCGCGCCACCGCGACGGCGGCCGCCACCGTCTGCTCCTCCTTGCTCGCCGCGTCGGCTTTCTCGGTCCGCTTCGAGGACGGCGGCGGCGGGGGAGGCAGCGCCTTGGCCTGCTTCTTGCCGTCTGCGTCGCCCGCACCGAGCTTCTTCTCGACGAGGTCGCCGATGCCGCCCTTGGCGGAGCCCGTTCCGTCCGTCACACCGCCCTGCTTGGAGCGGTCGGGAAGATCGCCCGCGAACCCGCCGTCGGATTTCTCCGGATGCGGGCCCGTGCCCTCGCCCTTGTCGCCCTTCTTGATCACCTCGATCTGCTGGCGGAATCCGGGATCGAAGGGGTCGCGCACCTGCTCGGGATTGGGGCTGGCGGGTGTCAGGTCCGCCCGCTGCTCGGGCGCCGGCATCGCCGCGTCCTTCGCCTCGCTGGCGAGCTTGTCCAGCATGGCGAGCGGATCCTGGAAGATCGCCTCCTCGCTGAAGGTGCCCTTGGGGTCGCCCTTGGTCTCCTTCTCCTTCTTCGACTTCTCCTTCTTGGCGCCTTGCGTCGAGCCGCTCGACTGCACCTCGTCGCCCTGCGACGTGCTCTCGACGCTGTGGGCCTCGTGCAGGCCCTTGGAGGCCGCGGACTTGTCGGTTAGGCGCAGCGGGTTGAAGTAGGTCGCCACCTGCGTCAGCGTCTTCTTGTCAGACGAGTTGATCAGCCACATCACGAGGAAGAACGCCATCATGGCCGTCATGAAGTCGGCGTAGGCGATCTTCCACACGCCGCCGTGGTGCCCCTCCTCGCCGTGGCCGCCGCCGCGCTTGATGATCAGCAGCTCGGGCGCCTTGGTCTCCTCTTCGCCGTCCTTGCTCACCGCGTGGCCTCATTGATCTTCTCGACCCATGCCGCGATGCGCGTCGAGAGCAGGGCATGCCCGGCCTTCACCTCGATCTCCATCGTCTGGGACGGCGTGAACGTCATCGCGCCGGCATGCTCGCTCAGCGCGACCTCGAGGCTGCGGATGAGATCCTCCGGCCCGGAGATCGCAATGCCGGCCTCTGGCTCCCGCTTCAGGATGTCCTCGACGGTGCGCGACAGCTCGGCGAGCGCCTGCTTGCGCACCGCCTCGACCAGGAACGGCTTGAGCACCTCGGCCGTGACCGCGATGATCTCGTCATGGATGTGCGTCAGGGCCTTGCCGATGGAGGCCGCGAGCTGCGCGCCCTCGCTCGCCACCCATGTCGCGCGGGCCTCTGCCAGGCGCTGCGCGAAATCCTGCTCCTGCTCGGCAAGCCGTGCCTCGGCTTCCGCGCGCGCCTCCGTCAGGCCTTCCTCGCGCCCCGCCTCGTGCCCTTCCGCTCGCGCCGCCTCGACGGCCGCCGCGCGCTCCTCGGCCAGCTCCTCCGGGCTTGGCCCGACCGGCGCCGACAGCGGCACATCGCTGAAGTCCTTCAGGAACTGTGCGACGGGCATCACGTTCATGCCGGCTCAGCCTCCCTGAGCCACTGCTTGAGGATGGCGGCCGCCTGCTCCTCGTCGAAGTCGACCATCTGCTCGAGCCGCTTCTGCGGCGCGCGGTCGAGCTTCTCCGTCAGGTCCGCGATCAGGCTCGTATCGCCCGACGATGCGGCCCGCGTGGCGCCACCGCCGCCGCCGCCTCCGAGCATCGCCTGCATCACGGGGTCGATCTCGACCGCATCCTGCGTCTCGCCCGAGGCGGTGATCGCCCCCGGCTGCGCCTCCGACGGCGCCTCCAGGATCGCCCGCATGGCGGGCCGGACGCCGAACCAGATGAGCAGCGCCGTGATCAGCACCAGTGCGCCGGCGTTGACGAAGCTTCCGAGCTGCCGGCCCAGCATCTCGCCCCAGCCGACCGCCGGCACCGGATCGAGCGACATGCCGCCCTGCGCGAACTCCAGCGCCGACACCGCGATCTGGTCGCCGCGCTTGAGGTCGACCCCCGAGGCCGAGACGACGAGCCTCTCGACCTCCTTGATGTGCTTGTCGAGCATCTCCGGCGTGGCGTTGGCGCCGAGCGTCTCCATCAGCCGCTTGCGGTTCAGCACCACGGCGATGTTGAGGTTCTCGATGCGGTAGCCCTCGCTCACCGTCTGCGTGGTCTTGGTGCCCACCTCGTAGTTGGTCAGCTCCTCCCGCCGCTCGTTCTGCTTCCGCGACTGGTCGCCGTTGGCGCCTGCGGCAGCGCCGGCCTGGTCGGCGGGCACGTTCTGGTCCGCACCCACGCCCTGCTTCGTCTGCGAGTTCTGCGAGCTGCCCGTCTCCTTGACCACCCGGACGGAGCGCTCCACCCGGCTTTCCGGGTTGTACGTCGTCTCGCTCGTCTGCTTTTTGTCGGTGTTGATGCGCGCCGCCACGCTGATCTCGAAATTGTTGATGCCGAGGTAGGGCATCAGCGTCTTGGCGATGTTGTCCTGCATCTCCTTGGCGACGGTCTTCTCGAGCGTCATGTTCTTATTGGGCGTCGCGGCCGAGGCATCGCCCGAGGCCGCCATGACGGTGCCGTCCATGTTCAAGACCGTGACCTGGTCGATGCTCATGCCGGGCACGGCCGCGGCCACCAGATGCCGGATCGCCTGTCCGGACTGGAAGTCCGCCGGGTTCTCCGTGCGCACGATCACCGAGGCGCTGGGCGCCTGCCGCGTGCGGCGGAACGAGCCGGCCTCGGGCATGACGAGGTGCACGCGCGCGGCCTTGACGTTGCGGATCGCCTGGATCGAGCGCGCGATCTCGCCCTCGAGCGCACGCACGCGCGTCACCTCCTGCATGAACGAGGTGAGACCCATGGAGCCGAGCTTGTCGAACAGCTCGTAGCCGGCGTTCGAGCTGCTCGGCAGCCCCTTCTCCGCCAGCAGCATGCGCGCCTGCGCCGTCTGGCCGTAGCGCACCAGCACGGCATTGCCGGCCGCGTTGATGTCGAACTGGATGCCGGCCTCTCTGAGCGCGCTGCCGATGCGGGTCACATCCTGCGCGTTGAGGCCCGTGTACAGCGTCTCGAGGTCGGGGCGGCTCAGGTAGTAGCTGCCGAGGCCCACGAGGCCGAACACGGCCGTGCCCACGAACGCCAGCGCCGCGAGCTTGCGCCCGCCGAGACCCAGCAGGTTGCGCCACAGACGTTCGAGCTGTTCAAAGCCAAGCATTCACGTTCCCGGGCGAGTTCTGGACTGGGCCAGACTGTCCGGCACGAAGCTTGCGCGAGCGTTGCGGGAAAGGCGACAGTTGCAGCGGCTAGACGAACGACCTGATCAGGCCTCCGATCAGCAGGTTCCAGCCGTCGATCAGCACGAAGAACAGCACCTTGAACGGCAGCGAGATCACGGTCGGCGGCAGCATCATCATGCCCATCGACATGGTGAGCGTGGCCACGATCATGTCGATGACGAGGAACGGCAGCACGATCAGGAACCCGATCTCGAAGGCCCGCCGCAGCTCCGAGATCATGAAGGCCGGGATCAGCACCCGGAGATCGATCTCCGTCTCCCCCGCCTTCGGCTTCAGCGTCTCGCTGGCGAGGTCGGTAAACATCTGCAGGTCCTTCTCGCGCACATTGGCCCGCATGAACACCCGGAAGGGCGCCGTGATGCGCTGGTAGGCCTCCTGCTCGGTGATCTCCCGCTTGACCAGCGGCTGCACGCCGTTGTTCCACGCCCGGTCGAACGTCGGCCCCATCACGTAGAACGTCATGAACAGGGCGAGGCTCACCAGCACGATGTTGGCCGGCGTCGTCTGCAGGCCGAGCCCCGTGCGCAGGAACGACAGCGCGATCACGATGCGTGTGAAGCTCGTCACCATGATCAGCAGCCCCGGCGCCACCGACAGCACGGTGAGCAGGGCGACGAACTGCATGATCCGCCCCGAGGCGGTCGGATCCCCGGGCGGCACCAGCTGGTCAAGCGACGGGATCTGCGCCGCCGCCGGCACGGCCGTCGCCGCCAGCACCGCCAGGCCGAGTTGGAGCCTTCTCATTCCACGATGAAGGATTGGAGCACGAAGTCCCGCACCTTGCCCTGTCCCCTGACGCGCACGCGCTCGTTCAGATCCTCGCGCATGTACTGATAGCCGCTGCCGCCCTGGATCTGCTCGAGCGTGCAGGTCTTGAAGTAGGCCACGACATCCTCGACGATCTGTCCTGTCAGCTTCTCGATATCCTCGCCCTCCATCACCGCCGAGGCCTCGATGCGGATCCACACCTTTTCCGGCTGCAGCAGGTTGGTGACGATCGCAGGCAGCGTCACCAGCCTCGGTCCGACATTCTTGGGATCCTTTGGATCTTTGCCGTGAGCGTCCTTCCCGTGCGCATCCTTGCCGTGGGCATCCTTGCTCCCGTGCCCGTCGTGGGCGGCAGCCGAGGCATGCTGGTCCCCCTTGCCCGCGTTCGGGCCGATCTTCTGCGCCGCCTGCATGCCGAACAGGCCGCCTGCGCCAAGCCCGAGCCCCGTGATCACCAGAAACCCGATCAGCGTTCCCATGAAGCCGCCGCCACTCTTGGCGGGCGGCTTCTCGTCTGCCTTTTCAGGTGCCTTGGCCATCAGAAGGGCGCGAACAGGTCGACGAGCTGCTGACCCCAGCCGGGGTTCTGGATTTCCGTCACGCGACCGCGCCCACCATACGAGATTCGCGCCTCCGCGATCTTGTCATAGGAGACGGTATTGTCCGTCGCGATGTCGCGCGGCCGCAACACGCCCGCCACGTTCAGCACCCGCAACTCCTGATTGACGCGCACCTCCTGCGAGCCGCTGACGACAAGGTTGCCGTTCGGCAACACATCCGAGACGATGGCCGCGACCAGCAGCTCGATGCTCTCCGACCGCGAGATGGCGCCCTGCCCCTTGGTCGAGGTGCCCGAGCTCATGTCGCTCGTGAGCTTGCCGTTTCCCGTTCCGGCGAAATTGCCGTTGCCGTAGGAGAACTCGTAGCCGTTCTCGAGGTCGAGATTGTTCTTGCTGTCGCGCGAGCGCTGCGTCGAGTTGTCGAGCGAGGCCTTGTCCTTGATCGAGATCTTGACCGTCACCACGTCGCCGACGCGGGTGGCGCGCGGATCCCGGAACAGGTCCGTGCCGGCGTCCGTCCACAGCGAGTTGCCGCGCTTCTGCGGGATGGGCGGCGGCACGTCGCTGAGCGCTGAGACGCGGTTGGGCTTGAGACCGGCGCCGACGGGCGTGAGGCTCGGCTCCTTGCCGACCTCGGCGAGCTTGTCTGCGCAGCCCGCGAGGGCCGAGGCGGCCACGAGCAGGATCGGAATGAGAAGTCGCGCGCGTGCCGTCATGATCTCTTGTTCTCCGGGGCCGGGACGGGCACGGGGCCGGTTGCGCCGGGCTGGGGCTTCTGTGCGCCCGACGGCTGCGTGCTCGTCCGCGCCGCGCCGCTGATGATGGAGGTGAGCCGGGCCGCGTGCTGCGGGTTCATATCGTTGAGGATGGCGCTCGCGACCTTGGGCGTGAGCTTCATGATCACGGCAGCCGCCGTTTCCTCGTCCATGGCCATCAGCTGCTGGCCCGCCGCTTCCGAGCGCATGCGCGAGTAGATCACGACCAGGTTGTCGGTGACCCGCCGGGCGAAATCGTCGCGCCGGGCGAGCCAGGCCTTGTATTCCTCCGTCTTCGCCTCGAGCTTGGCGATGCGATCGTCGAGCTCCGTGGCAAGGTCCGCGATGGCCTTCTTCTGCCAGGCGAACTTGGCGTCGCTCGCCAGCGTGCCGACATTGGCGCAGTAGCCCTTGGCCAGCGGCGTCTCGACCGGGGGCGCCGGCTGCGCGTCCTTGCGCGCGGGCGCCGGCTCCGCCGGCTTCTGCGCGGTCTCGACGGCGAGCCGTCTCTGGTCGACGAGCGGCAGCGGCAGAAACGACGGCCCGGCGCTGTCGGAGGGCAGCCGTCCTGCATCCTCGCCCGGCAGGGCACGTTGCACGCCGCGCATGCGCGGCAGGGCCTCCGTGCTGGCCTCGATCGGCGTCACCGTCGGTGCCCAGCCCTGCTGCGCGATCGCCGGCGCTGCCAGCGCGGCGAGCAGAAGGCATCCTGTGAGCGTTCGTCTCATTGCACCACCAGATCGGCCTGCAGTGCCCCTGCCGACTTGATCGCCTGCAGGATGGCGATGATCCCCTGCGGCTTGAGCCCCATACGATTGAGCCCGCTGACCAGCGTCTGCAGGTTGGTCCCCTTCACGATGGCGAGCTTGCCGTCCTTCTCGTCGATGCCGACCGTCGTCTCCGGCAGCACCACCGTCTCGCCGCGCGAGAACGGATTGGGCTGGCTCGCCCGCGGCGTCTCGGTGACGCGCACCGTCAGGCTGCCGTGCGCCACGGCCACCGTCGACACCGTAACGTCCTTGCCGATGACGATCGTCCCCGTGCGCTCGTCGATGATGACCTTGGCCGGCGTATCGGGCTGCACCGACAGGCTCCCGATCTCGGCCATGAACCGGGCCGCGGTGAGCTTCGGCGGCTTGCGCAGCGTCACGTTGCGCAGGTCGTCCTCGCGCGCCACCCGCATGCCGTACCGCTGCGCGGCGAAGGCGTTGATGGCGTCGGCGACCTTCACCGCCGTTGCGAAGTCGGGGTTGCGCAGCTCCAGCACGAACTCAGTCTCCTCGGGGAAGTTGCCCACCGCCTCGCGCTCGACAGAGGCGCCGTTGGGGATCCGGCCCGTCGTCGGCACGCCTTGCGTCACCGATTCGGCCTTGCCGCCGGCCGCGAGCCCCGAGACCGCCAGCGGCCCCTGCGCCACGGCGTAGACCTGCCCGTCGGCGGCCGTCAGCGGCGTCAGGATCAGCGAGCCGCCCACGAGCGACGTCGCATCGCCCATCGACGATACCGTCACGTCGAGCCGCGCCCCTTTCCCGACCGAGGCCGGCAGCTCCGCCGTCACGATCACGGCGGCCACGTTGCGCGTGCGCGCCTGCGCATTGCGCACGTTGACGCCCATGCGGTCGAGCATCGATTGCAGGGATTGCTGCGTGAAGGGCGCATTGCGCAGCGTGTCGCCGGTGCCGTTGAGGCCGATCACGAGGCCGTAGCCCACGAGCTGGTTGGAGCGCACGCCCTGCACCGTCGTGATGTCCTTGACACGCGTTTGCGCACCCGCGTGGACGGGCCACGCGGCGATCAGCAGGAGAGCGATGATGGCGCTCCACGCCCGCATCACGGTCCTCCGACCCGCACGCTTCCGTCCTTGGCAACGATGCCCCGGATCTGCAGCCCGCTCTCGCCGTTGCGCAGCGAGACCGTATCGCCGATGGCGCCGCTCTGCAGCGCCGTCGCCTGGCCCGTGATGGTGAGGCCGCCGTCGACGTAGACGACCGTGGCCAGCTTGCCCGTGACCACGAGATACGGCTCCCGCAGGGCATTGACCGGAATCGGCGCGCCCTTGAGCAGCGTTCGCTTGGCCACCTTCCCGACCACCGCGCTGCGGTCCTCCTGCACCGAGCCGCGCGTCACGGTCTGGGCGATGAACGCCCGGTCCATGATGTGCTCCTCGCCGATCTCGTCGTTGGGGTAGATGGTGACGGTCGGCACCGGCAGCAGCATCTCCTGCTGCGCCTGCGCGGCCGCGGGTGCTGCCGGCAGCGACAGCGCCCCGAGCATCGCCAGGGCGCCGATCAGGGCTGTGAGCATGCTGCGCATCGGGCTCGCTACCTCTTGGCGATCGTGGAGAACATCTCGTCGGCGGCCGTGATCACCTTCGAGTTCATCTCGTAGGCACGCTGCGCGGAGATCAGCTCCGTGATCTCCTTCACCGGATCGACGTTCGAGTTCTCGAGATAGCCCTGGTTGATCGTGCCGTAGCCGGGATCGCCGGCCACCGACAGTGTCGCCGTGCCGGAGGCCGTGGTCTCGCGGAACAGGTTGCTGCCGAGCGGATCAAGGCCCGCGTCGTTGGCGAAGTTGGCGACGACGAACTGGCCGAGCAAGGTCGGCGCGGTGGTGCCGCTGATCGTCGCGTACACCTGCCCCGTCTCGTTGATCGTGATGTCGGTTGCCGTCGCGGGGATGGTCATGGCGGGCTGCACCACGTAGCCGTCGACGGTCACGATCTGCCCGGTGGCGTTCTTGCTGAACGATCCGGCCCGCGTATACAGGTTCTCGTTGTTGGCCCCGGCCACCTGGAACCAGCCGCGGCCGTTGATCGCCACGTCGAGCTTGTTGCCGGTCTGTGTCAGCGAGCCCTGGATGTGCAGGTTGCGCACCGCCGCCGTCCGCGTGCCGAGGCCGATCTGCACGCCCTCGGGCACCGGTTCGCCGCCGCCGCGCGTCGGCGAGCCCGCCGACTTCTCCGTTTGGTAGAGCAGGTCGACGAACTCCGCGCGCGCGCGCTTGTAGCCCGTCGTGTTGATGTTCGCGATGTTGTTCGCGATCACCTCGACGTTCGTCTGCTGGGCATTCATGCCCGTGGCCGCAATGGCAAGCGCTCTCACGTCTCAACTCCTCCGCTCGGGCAAACTTCAGATCTGCATTCTGCTGATTTCGAGATAGGCCGTGACCACCTTGTCGCGCACCGCGATGGCGCCCTGCAGCGACTGCTCGGCGTTCATCACCGCCTCGACCACCTGCTGCACCGTGGCCTGTCCCTTGATGCCGGCGACCGACACCGCCTCGGCCTTCTTGACGTTGTCGGCTGTCGACGCAAACAGGTTGCCGAGCAGCTGCCCGAAATCGGCGCCGGCTGCCTCCGTGGGCTTCTGCGCCGATGCGACGGACGACATCTCCAGCTCGCCCGTGACGGCCGGATTGACGCTGAGCGAGGTGAGGCTTTCGATCATCAGGAGCTCCTGAGCATGTCGATGGCCTGGTTGATCATGTCGCGGGCCTGCTTGATCAGCTGCAGGTTGGCGTCATAGGAGCGGTTCGCCTCCCGCATGTCGGCCATTTCCACCATCACGTCGACGTTGGGCAGCTTGACGTAGCCCTTCTCGTCGGCGGCCGGGTGCCCCGGCATGTGCTCGAGCCGGTAGGCCGAGCGCGCCGTCTCGATGCCCGCCACGCGCACCCCCGCCGTCGACTGCACGTCGTCGATCTCGCTCTCGAACGTGACGATCTTGCGCGTGTAGGGATCGGCGCCCGGCGTCGCGCCCGCGGAGTTGGCGTTGGCGATGTTCTCGGCAAGCACGCGCATGCGCACCGACTGCGCCTCGAGGCCCGAGGCGCCGATCTTGAGGATTGTCTGCAGCGGATCGGCCATCGGCGTCAGACCTTCGTGCTCGCGAGCAGCATGCGGTGGAAGGTCTTCACCACGTTGGCGTTGAGCCGGTACTCGCGGCCCACCTCGCCCGCCTTGATCAGCTCCTGCTCCAGGTTGACGCTGTTGCCGGAGTGCGTGACCTCCCAGCTGTCCTGCCCCTGGATCTTGTCGGAATCCTTCTGCTGGATGTCGCCGATCGACATGTGCTTCGGATTGCTCGCGGTCATGGCGATGCGGGTCGAATCGAGCACCGCATCGAACGGCGTCACCTCCTGGGCCTTGAAGCCAGGCGTGTTCGCGTTCGCGACGTTGGTCGCGATCGTCGCCTGGCGCATGGAGAGCCAGCGGTTGTGCTGCGAGGCGAGTGCGAACAGGTAGGGTTGTGTCATCGCTGCGGCCGGAGGGATCGAAGTCTCTCCGAAGGCTACCGCTGCAATCTTGTCTCAAGCTTGTGTGGAGGCGCGCCGCCGAATTCGCGCGAGGCCGGCACCAGGTTGCAAATCCAGGGAAATCTTCCCCTGGCGCGCCACCTGCAACTCAAGCCCTGGCGCCGTCTTGGGAAGGGCTCGCCGCGGCCGCCCGGATCGGGCTGACGCGCGCGTCCTGGATGGCCTCCACCAGCCGCCGCGTGTTGTCGCTCGGGTCCGCTGCGCTGTCCTCGAAGCTGACGTAGGTGATCTCGACGCCCGCCTGCAACGCCTCGAGCCGCAGCCGGAAGAACACGTTCACGCCCTGGTGCTTGAATTCCATGTCCAGGTTGACGACCGGCGTTCCGCCCCAGCGCACGTCGATGTCCCCCGACTGTCCGAAGCGCACGGTGCCCGGCAGGAAGTAGAACTCCGTCGAGGAGGCGACGAGGTTGGCGATGTTGCCGAACTGCTCGGTGCGGATGAACGCGATCAGGTCGGCCGCCTCGATCAGGCGCAGCTCCGAGGCGACGTCCCGCAAGCCCTCGGCCAGGGCCATCTCGCGCTCGAGCGCGTGGTTTCGTGATTGCTTCAGCATAGACGGCGATTGATGCGCTCGGCTGCGGGACGGGCGCGATCGATCGCGTCGAGCCCGGGAGGCTCGAGTGACGGCCGGTCTTGCCAAGTTCCAGATTTGGGAAATCGCGTGCGCTTTCAGGGGGCACGCGCGCGATCTCGATGTTCAGCACACTAGGCGAGCGGCCTTATCTGAGCCTGACGCTGCGACAGATAGTAGATGATCTCGGCAACGGCCTTGTAGAACTCCTTCGGGATCATCTTGTCGACCTCGACCGCCTTGTAGAGCGCACGCGCCAGCGGCTTGTTCTCGATCACGGGAATGCCGTGCTCTATGGCAAGCTCGCGGATCTTCAGCGCGATCAGGTCCTGGCCCTTGGCGATCACCAGCGGCGCGCCTCCCTCCTCGCGCACGTAGCGCAAGGCCACCGCAAAGTGCGTCGGATTGGTGATGACGAGCGTCGCCCTGGGCACCGCGCCCATCATGCGCTTCCTCGCCCTGTCTCGGCTCAAGGAGCGCATGCGGGCCTTGATCAGCGGATCGCCGTCGATCTGCTTGAACTCGTCCTTCACCTCCTGCCGCGTCATCCTGAGCTCGTTGTGCCAGTGGAGCCGCGACCACACGACATCGGCGGCGACGAGCACGGCCGTCGCCGCCGTGATGGTCGCCAGAACGCGGATGCCGAGGTTGAGGATCATGCCCGGCAGGTCGGCAGGCTCCATCAGGATCGCGTTGGTGACGCTGAGCGAGTTCGAGCGCACGAAGTAGTAGCCCACCGCGCACACGAGGCCGAATTTGAACACCGCCTTCAGGAACTCGATCTGCCCCTGCACGCCGAACATCCGCCGCCAGCCGCTGGCGGGCGACACCCGCGACATCTCGGGCATGATGCGGTCGACCACGATGTTGGGCGGGTTCTGCAGCGCCGAGGCGAGGATGCCGGCGATTGCCAGCACGATCACGATCGGCACCACCAGCCGCCCGGCCTCGAGCGCCACGGCGCCGAGCAGCAGGGTAGCATCCGCACGCGTCTCGAGCGCGAAGTTGCCGGGCTGGTCGAGGATCTTGATCAGCGTCGCGGTCAGCTCGCCGACGCCCGAGGCGAGGAAGAAGCTGGCGATCAGCAGCATGCCGATGAGCGAGGCGAGCGTCGCCGCCTCGCGCGAGACCGGGACGTTGCCCTTCTCGAGCGCGTCCTGGATTTTTTTCTCGGTCGGCTCTTCGGTTTTGCTGTCCCGGTCGGCCCCTTCGGCCATGCGTGGCGCCCCGCCGCTCGAATCGTCTCAGCGCCAGACCTAGTGTCCCGATTCCGAAGCTCGCCTGCCTTTGCCGCTAGCGTCCAGAGCGAACTTCGGAATCATAAGGGACACTAGAATCATGGACTTTTCAGTGTGATTCAGATCGAGAAATTCGCTCCCAACCATGCCCAGAGCTCCGGCGAATTTCTCGATCATCACACTAGAGCGATTCAACCTTTCCCGATAGGGCGCTACTGCGTCACGTCGCTCAAGTTCTCCGGCTGGCGGATCTGGATGTCGCCGCGCGAGTTCATGCGCAGCACCGTGTCGACCACGAACCGGCGCGCCTCCTGCACCTCCCGCGGCGGGCCGGCGGCACCGCCGGAGAGCTCGGCTTCCACCATGCGCCGCGAGCGCGCCGCCAGCGAGGCGAGGATGGCGGTCTGGAAGGCGCTGTCCGTGCCGCGCAGCGCCATGACCAGCTTCTCGATCGGCACCTGGTCGAGCACCAGCGTGCGTGCCGCGGCCGGCAGTGTGATCATGTCGTCGAAGGTGAACAGCATGTTCTTCAATACCTTGACGTCGTCGGGCCTGACCTCGGCCAGCGTCTTCAGCACGTCCTCGCTCTGTGCCTTCTCGAGACGGTTGAGGATGTCGGCGACGCCGCCGTGCTTGGTCGGGCCCGTTGTCGCCAGCAGCTCCTCGGCAAGCGTGTCCTCGATCACCACCATCGCGTCGGGGTCGACGTCGCGGCCCGCCAGCATCCTGACCAGGATTCCTGCGCGCATCTCGGCGGGCAGCGAGCTCACCACCTTGGCCGCCGTCTCCGAATCGAGCTTGGACAGGATCACGCCAACGGTCTGGGGATGCTCCTGCAGCAGGAAGGCGCGCAGCTCCTCCACCTTGACCTTCGAGATCTTGTCCCAGATCTGGTCGTCGCGCAGGGCGCCTGCGGCGGCGGCCTGCATCAGCGGCGCCACCATCGGCTCGACCTCGCCGTAGAGGGCGGCGTTGTACTCCTCCTCGCTGACGACGTCGCTGAGCAGGTCGCGCATCTCGCGCTCGGTGCCCATGAACTTGACGCCGTCGGAGAACTTCCGCGCGAACTCCTCGACGAGGTTCTCGACGTGGCTCGCCGCCACCGGTCTCAGGTTCGTGCTCGAGCGCGTGAGGAGCTTGATCTCCTCCGGATCGAAGCGCCGCAAGAGACCCGTGGCCTTGGCCTTGCCCAGTGCGAGCAGCAGCACGGCCACCTTCTCGGCGCCCGAGAGGCTCGCGATGTCGTAGCTGCCGTTGGACGCGGACATGGGCGCGCTTCAATCCCTCAGGACGCCACATCCGAGATCGGCGACTGCGTCAGCACTTCCGTCAGCTTGATGCCGAACCGCGACGTCGCCTCGTCCATCACCACCACCTGGCCCCGCGCCACCGTGTGGCCGTTCACCGCCACCTCCACCGGCTCGCCGACCTTGCGCTCCAGCGGAATGACCGATCCGCGACCGAGCTTCATCAGGTTGGCGACCGGCATCGTCGCCGACCCCAGGACCACGCGCACTGTCACCGGAATGCGCATGATGGTGTCGAGCCGCGGCGGTCCGCTCTCGCCGCCGCCGATAGAGGGAAGCTGGCTGGCGAAGGACGGCTCCTCGCCGAGGCCGCCCTCCTCCATCATCGCCGGCGCAGCCGCGTCGGCGTTGTACTCTTCCGTCAGCGCGCCTTCCGCAGGCGTCTCGTCAGAAGGATCGGTCATTGTCTCTCACCCGATGGTGCAGGCGTTGATCTCAAGCTTGTAGAGCGCACGCACGACCCGCAGCCGCCGCGGCAACACCGGCTCACGAGGCCAGGATGTTGTCCATCAGCTCCTGCTCCTTGTTCACGAACTCCTCGACACGCAGCGTATAGACGCCGTTGGACTTGCCCAGCGAGCACCACAGCAGCCGCTCGTTGTTGGTTTCGACGACGACCTGGCTCTCGGTGGTCGCGTTGAGCTCCAGGATGTCGCCCGGGCGCAGCCCCGCGATCTCGCCCAGCGTGCCCGGCCGCTCGTCGAGGATCGCCGTCACCGTCACGTTGCTGCGATTGAACTCCTTGCGGATCAGCTCGCCCCAGATGTCGTCGTTGACGTCGTCGTCCGTCTTCGGCTTCTGCGACAGCGCCTCGCGGACATTGGCCAGAGATTCGTCCGGGATCAGGAGATGGATCTCCCCCTTCTGCCGCGCCGTCTCGATCTCGAACCGGGCCACGATCATGGCCGAGCGCGGCTTCACCTCGTCGAAATCCGGCTCCGCCCAGGTCGTCATCAGGTCGAACCCGGTCTCGGCCACCATCATGAAGGCGCTGGAGACGCAACCGAGAAAGGTCTTGAAGAACACCGCCGACAGGCGCCGCTCGACCTTCGACAGGGGCCGCACCTCCGTGGGCGACGGCTCAGTGGGATCGGCGCCGAGCAGCATCTCCAGGATGATGAATGCCGCCGGCTGGTTGCACGTCACGTAGCAGGGCCCGGCCCAGCCCGTGGTGGAGTACACGGCGATGGCGCGCGGGCCCCCGTGCAGCGCGAAGGCATCCTCGGCCGTCATCGACCGGCACTGCTTGAGGCCGAGCCGCGGCGGCACCGCCATACCCTGCTTCATCTGGTCGAACAGCATCTGCCCGACCCCGGCAAGGCAGACGCGGATCATGGGCATGCGGTCGACGGCACCGGCGCCGTCGCCGAACATGTCCTCGATCTTGGTCTGCCGCGCTTGTGCCATTACGCCATCGCCGAGCATGCCACTACGCCGCCGCCTTCTGCCCGCCGCCCGGATCGGTCGCCGCCACCGTCACCTGCTCGACATCGTCGATGGTCGGGCGCTCATAGCCCGAGATCGCCTTGCGGCCGTACTCGAGCGCCACCTGCGGCATGGCGCCGTTCATGAACGCGAGCAGCGTCTGCTTCACGATGTAGTAGAGGCGCATCTTCTTCTCGCGCACGATCTTGATGTTGGTCGCAATCGGCGTCACCACCGAGTAGGAGAAGAAGATGCCGGCGAACGTGCCGACGAGCGCCGCGCCGATCAGGTGGCCCAGCACCTCGGGCGCCTCGTTCAGCGCGCCCATGGCCTTGATGACGCCCATCACCGCGGCGCAGATGCCGAGGGCGGGAAAGCTCTCCGAGATCGTCACCATCGCATGGTAGGCCTTGAACTTGTCGTGCTTGATGGTGGCAATCTCCTCGTCCATCAGCGCCTCGATCTCGTGCGAGCGGGCATTGCCGATGATGATCAGCCGGCAATAGTCGCAGATGAACGTCAGCATCTCCGCGTTCTTCATCACGCTCGGATAGCGCTGGAAGATCGCCGACTGCGAGGGATCGTCGAAATGCGCCTCGACCTCGTTGCGTGGTTTCGTGCGCAACTCGCGCATCAGCGAGTACAGCACGCCGAGGACGTCGAGATAGTCCGTCTTCTTCGGGCACTTGTTGAGGATCGCCTCGCCGAGGCCGACGCCGGCGTCCTTGATCGTCTTCATCGGGTTGCCGACGATGAACGTGCCGAGCGCCGCCCCGCAGATGATCACGTATTCCCACGGCTGCCACATGACTTCCGGGTGGCCGCCCATGGCCATGAAGCCGCCCATCATGCAGGCGACCGTAACGACGAGTCCGATGGCAATGGTCACCGCAAAGCCCCTATTCCTGCGCAATCTCCTGTGTGCTCGGCGACCCTTGCGCGAGGCTGACGCCGGGGCATTTTAATCGAATTGGCGCGGGGACTTGGTCAGCCTCGTACAAGCCGCTGGCGACACAGTTGGCACAACCGCTCGAGCAGCCCTCGGAGCGGCTCCGGACGATTGGCGGGGATGCTTCCGTGCTGAATAATTTCTACGTGGGCTTGTCGGCGCAGAAATCGCTCATGCGCCGTCTCGAGACCATCGCCAACAACGTGGCCAACGTATCGACCGGCGGCTTTCGCGCCGAGGAGGTGACGTTCTCGGCCATCATGTCGGACGTCAACAAGGACCCGGTTGCATTCGCATCGACCGGTTCGAGCTACATCTCGCGCCGCCCCGGCGAGATCGTGCGCACCGACAACCCGCTCGACGTGGCGGTCCAGGGCGACGCCTGGCTCGCCATGCAGACGCCGGCCGGCACCGTCTACACGCGCGACGGCCGCATGCAGATGTCTGCGCAGGGACAGCTGCTCTCCATGGAAGGCTATCCCATCCTCGACGCGAGCGGTTCGGCGCTGAGCCTGGAGCCGCAGGGCGGTCCGCCGACCATCGGCCGCGACGGCACCATCGCCCAGGGCAAGCGCCAGATCGGCCGCGTCGGCCTGTTCGTCATCGACCCCAAGGCCAATCTCGGCCGCTTCCAGAACTCCGGCGTCATCCCTGACAGGCCCGCCGAGCCGGCCCTGGAAGGCAGCCGCTACGGCGTCCAGCAGGGTTTCGTCGAGCGCTCGAATGTGAACGCGGTCACCGAGATGTCGAAGATGGTCATGATCCAGCGCACCTTCGACGCCGTGAGCGCGACCATGAAGGAAGCCGACAGCTCCCAGCAGGAAGCCGTGCGCACGCTGGCGGCAAGCTAGTGAGCGGGCGACTGCGCGACATGGGCGCCGACCCCCGTCCGACCGGATCACACGTGGCGCCGGCAGCCGCCTGCACCGGGGTGCCGGCCCCGTTGCCCACCCGCGCCATCTCCGTTCTTGACCTAGTGCCGACAAGAGCAGGCCTGGAGACCGGCCACGCCCGGGACGCGGGCAGGACGCCATGAGCGCCGCCGTTCGCCAGCCGAGCCCGCTCGCCAGGCTTGCCGTCGCCGTCGGCAATCTCCACGCCTCCGAGCCCTTGACCGCCGTCGGCGGTGCCGTCATCGAGGTGGCCCCCTCCTATTGCCGCGTCGCCGGCCTCTCGCGCCTGGTCAAGCTCGGCGAGTGCGTCGAGTTGCACGGGCAGGGCAAGGCCCAGCTCGCCGAGGTGGTGCGCATTGACGCCCAGGGCGTCACCATCAAGCCGTTCGATGCCATGCTGCAGGCCGGCCTCGGCGAGCACGTCTGGCGCCGCGGCTACGTCACCATCGAGCCTCATGCCTCCTGGAAGGGGCGCACCATCAACGCGCTCGGCCGCCCCATCGACGGCGGCGGCCCCCTCGTGCCCGGTCCAAGCGCCATCTCGACCGAGCGCGAGCCGCCCCCGCCGCTCAGCCGCCAGCGCGTCAAGCTGCCGATCAAGACCGGCGTCAAGGTCATCGACATGTTCACGCCGATCTGCGCCGGCCAGCGCATCGGCATCTTCGCCGGCTCCGGCGTCGGCAAGTCGACGCTGCTCGCCATGCTCGCCCGCTCCAAGGGCTTCGACTCGGTCGTCATCGCTCTCGTCGGCGAGCGCGGCCGCGAGGTGCGCGAGTTCATGGAGGACGCGCTGGGCCCGGCCCTTGCCCGCGCCGTCACCGTGGTCGCGACGGGCGACGAGAGCCCGATGATGCGCAGGCTGGCCCCGCGCACGGCCCTCTCCATCGCCGAGCACTTCCGCGACCAGGGCGAGAGCGTGCTGCTGATCGTGGATTCCGTCACCCGCTACGCCCACGCCGCCCGCGACGTGGCGCTGGCCGCGGGCGAGCCGCCGGTCGCCCGTGGCTACACGCCGAGCGTCTTCTCCGACCTGCCCAAGCTGCTCGAGCGCGCCGGCCCCGGCGCCGAGGGCTCCGGCATGATCACCGGCGTGTTCTCGGTCCTCGTCGACGGCGATGATCACAACGATCCCGTCGCCGACAACATCCGCGGCACCCTCGACGGCCACATCGTTCTCGACCGCGCCATTGCCGACGCCGGCCGCTTTCCCGCCGTCAACGTGCTGGGCTCCATCTCGCGCCTGGCGCAGATGGCCTGGTCCAAGGATCAGGCCCAGCTCATCGGCAGGCTCAAGGCCATGATCGCGCGCTTCGAGGAGACCCGCGACCTGCGGCTCATGGGCGGCTACCGTGCGGGCTCCGATCCCGCGCTCGATCGCGCCATCGACATCGTCCCGCGCCTCTACGATGCCATCCGCCAGGCGCCGTCCGATCCCGTCAGCGCCGACGTCTTCCAGGACATCGCGCGCGCCCTGTCCGCCGAGCCTGCGCAAGCCCAGCAGCGCCCGGCCGGCCGCTGAGGGCAGCGGCGCCTTACGACGCCTGCAGCACGCCGCGCCGGATCTGGTCCTCCTCGATCGACTCGAACAGCGCCTTGAAGTTGCCCTCGCCGAAGCCCTCGTCGCCCTTCCTCTGGATGAACTCGAAGAAGATCGGCCCGATCACGGTCTTGGAGAAGATCTGCAGCAGGATGCGCGTCTGGCCGCCGTCCACCACGCCTTCGCCGTCGATCAGGATGCCGTGCCGCTTCATGCGCGCGACCGGCTCCGTATGTCCCCGCACGCGCGAGAACGAGCGGTCGTAGTAGACGTCCGGCGGGCCGGGCATGAACTCCAGGCCTCGCGCCGCGATGGCGTCCGTCGCCGCGTAGATGTCGTCCGTGCCGACCGCGATGTGCTGGATGCCTTCGCCCTTGTAGGCGCGCAGGTATTCCTCGATCTGGCTCTTGTCGTCCGCGCTCTCGTTGATCGGGATCCGGATCTTGCCGCACGGCGAGGTCAGCGCCCGGCTGTGCAGTCCCGTCAGCTTGCCCTCGATGTTGAAGAAGCGGATCTCGCGGAAGTTGAAGGTGTCGTGGTAGAATTTGTACCAGGTGTCCATGTTCCCGCGCATCACGTTGTGCGTGAGATGGTCGATGTAGTGGAAGCCGACGCCCTTCGGTGCCGGGTCGGCGTCCCCGAGCCAGGTATACTCGCCGGCATACGGCGAGCCCTTCGCGCCGTACGTCTCGACGAGATAGAGCAGCGAGCCGCCGATGCCGACCACCGCCGGCACGTCGAGGGACTTGTCGCGGCCGGTGTACTCCGTCCCGCCGAGCCCCAGGACGCGCCTCAGGGCATGCTTGGCATCGACGACGCGCCACGCCATCGCCGGCGCGCAGGGTCCGTGCTCGGCCACGAAGCGGGCAGCGTGCGCCCCGGGCTCCCGGTTGAGGATGTAGTTGATGCCGCCCTGACGGTAGAGCGAGATGTCCTTGTGCCTGTGCCGCGCCACCTCCGTGTAGCCCATGGATCGGAACAGGCGCGCCAGCGTCTCGGGCTCGGGATGCGCGAACTCGACGAACTCGAAGCCGTCGGTGCCGGCGGGGTTCGCGGGGGTGATGCTGGCGGGCGGGGCATCGTGCGGGAAGGGACCCATTGAGGCTCTCCTGTGCGTGCGCGTTGCGAGTCTGACTGAGATCAGTCTAGCGCCGACCGCGCGCAACGTGCTTGCATTGTGGCGGAATTTCGGGAGATCCTCACACGAACCGCGCAACAAATGTCGCTTTCATGCAAGAACCAAGCATCGACGAGATCGACCTCCGCCTGCTGGCGGCCCTGCAGGAGGACGGCCGCCTGACCAACTTCGAGCTGGCCGAGCGGGCGGGCCTCTCCGCCTCGCAGTGCTCGCGCCGCCGCGCGGCATTGGAGGAGAAGGGGATCATCGAGGCCTATCGCGCCTGCCTGTCCGCCGAGGCGCTCGGCCTGCGCATCATCGTCTTCGTGCAGGTCCGCCTCGCCGCGCACTCGCCCGACAACTCGCGCCGCTTCCAGCGGCTGATCGACGGCCTCGACGCTGTGCAGGAGGCCTACGCGCTGACCGGCGAGGCGGACTACCTCATGAAGCTGATCGTGCCCGATCTCAGGAGCCTGTCGCACATCCTCAACGACGTGCTGTTGCCGCACGGGTCCGTCGCCCAGGTGCGCTCCTCGATCGTGCTGGACCGCCTGAAGCAGACCACCAGGCTTCCGCTGCCGGCCGCGGCGCGGGCAGCGCCCGCCGCCGACGCTGCCCCGCCGCGGCGCAAGGCCCGCCAGCGCCGCCGCGGCGCCGCTGCGAGAGGGGCGTGAATGCGGCGGGTGGCGCCGCGCCATACTGAAAAGGCCCCGCGCGTTCCCGCGCGAGGCCTCGGTCTGCCGCAGCTTGCGCTGGGATTACATCTTCGCCTTCTCGGCCCACGTCGGCATCGGGTACTTCACCTCGCACGTCGACAGCTCGAACGGATAGATGGTGCAGTAGGCGCCCTTCTGCACCTGCATCAGGATCGGACGTACCAGGGTGTTCTGGCCCTTCGCGTCGAACTTCACGCCCCTGTAGGGAACGATCAGCTGGTCGGCGGGGATGTCCGTCGCCACGAGCGCGGCCCGGATCTTCTCCGGATCGGTCGACCCTGCGCGATTGATCGCATCGAGCAGCGTCATCATGCCCGTGAACGCCCGCGCCGGCGCGTCCGACAGGTCACGGCCGTTCGAGTGCTTCTTGAAGATCTCGTTGACCTTGGTGATGAGCGGAATGCGCTTGGCGAGATCGCTGTTGTAGGGCGAGCGCGTGATGGCGCCTTCCGCATCCTTGCCCATCGTCGAGATGAACGTCGGGTCCGTGAAGCCGGCGTTCTGCGCCACGATCAGCTTCGGATTGAAATCGAGCTCCTTCGACGTCCGCAGCAGCAGGAAGGTGTCGGACGTGTAGGACGAGGGCAGCAGCACGTCGGCGTTGGCCGCCTTCAGGCGCTGCACCTCCGAGGTGAGCGAGGTCGTCTGCGCCTTGTAGGTGATGTCCTCGAGCACCTTGTAGCCCTGCGCCTTGGCGAGGCCGTTCTGCACCTTCGCGCTGTCCGACCCGTAGGCCGTATCCTCGTGGAACAGCGCGACGCTCTCGAGCTTCTTGCCGGTCTTGGCCGAGAGATCCTTCATGAAGTCGAACATGAGCTTCGAGAAGTCCTCGTCCGTCGGCGTCGTGCGGAAGAAGAACGTGAAGCCGCGCTCCGTGAGGGCCGGCGACGTGGAGCTGTCGTTGACGAACGGGATGCCGGCCCGCTCCGCCGCCTGGCTCGCTGCCGCGGTGACCGAGGAGAAGTACGCGCCGAACATCGCGGCGACCTTCTCCTGCGTGATCATGCGCTCGGTTTCGCTCAAGCCCACCTCGGGCTTGCCCTGGTGATCGGCGATGACCAGTTTGATCTTCGCGCCGCCGAGCCCCGGGAGGCCTTTGCTTTTGGCGAGCGGCAACGGCAGGTCGGCGCCTTCGTTGACGATCTCGATCGCTGTCTTCACGGCGGCAGCAGCATCGATGCCGACCTGTGCGACCGGACCCGAGAGCGGGTAGATCACACCGATCTTCACTTCCTGTTGGGCTTGCGCAGCCACGGTGCCGGCCAAAAGCGCGGCGACCGCAAACGCAATTTTCATAGGCTTCATTGACCTCACTCCTGTTCAGTGCGAAACCACTATCGGATTTGGCGTGGTTCCGGAGCGTTCGTCAATTGTCTACCGAAGTCCTGCTGCAAGCAGTCGTCAGTGGCCTCCTCATGGGCCTCATCTACGCTCTCGTTGCCGTCGGCCTGAGCCTAATATTTGGGCTTATGGAGATCGTAAATTTTGCACATGGCGAGTTTCTCATGCTGGCCATGTTCGCGTCTTTCTGGTTTTGGGTCCTCGGTATCGACCCGATTTTCTCACTTCCCCTCGTGGCAATCATTCTCGGCCTCGCCGGTCTTGCAGTGCACTACGGGATCATTCGCCGCCTGTTGACCGCGCCGATGCTCGCCCAGGTCTGTGGCACCTTCGGCCTCGCGGTAGCGCTGAGAGCGGGCGCACAATTCCTGTGGACGCCTGACTTCCGCACCATCTCGAACCCGCTCATGGCCGGCCGCGTGCAGCTGGGCGGGCTCTATATCGGCCAGCCCCAGCTTGTCGCCGGCGCGGTTTGCCTGCTGGCCTTTGTCCTCCTCTACCTGTTCGTGACGCGCACCGAGACGGGGCTCGCCCTTCAGGCCACCGCGCAGGACCGGCAGGCTGCCGCCGTAATGGGCATCCCGACCGAGCGCATGTCGGCGCTCGGCTGGGCGATCGGGCTCGGTTGCGTCGGCGTTGCTGGCAGCATGCTCTCGACATTCTTCTATATCTTTCCCGACGTCGGCGTGAATTTTGCTTTGCTGGCGTTCGTGGCGGTGGCGCTGGGCGGCTTCGGCAGCATCCTCGGCAGCCTCGTCGCCGGGATTCTCATCGGCCTCGTCGAATCCGTCGGCGGCGTGCTCTTCGACCCCTCATACAAGGCGCTGATCGTGTTCGGTCTCTATCTCGCAGTCGTCATCTCCCGGCCCACTGGGCTGTTCGGCAGGTTCTGAGACGCATGTCGACCGACAAGGCGCGCCTCCTCGAAGCCGCTCGTGCCGAGCCCCTTTGGCCTCGCCCGCCGCTGTGGGTGCTGGTGCTCGGCGCCCTCCTCGCCACCGCTCTTGTGGCCTTCCCGCTCGTGGGCACGACGACCTTCTCCCACCACGTGATGATTCTCATTTTTCTCTATGCCCTGATGGCGCAGGCCTGGAACGTGATGGCGGGACTTTCCGGCCAGATCAGCCTGGGCCATGCCATGTTCTTCGGCATCGGCGCCTACGTGACGGGTGTGCTCTTCATACGCTTCGGCATCACGCCGTGGATCGGCATTCTTGCCGGCATGGCCGCGGCCGCGCTTGCCGCCCTTGCCGTCGGCGTACCCACCTTGCGCCTCAAGGGGCACTATTTCGCCATCGCCACGCTGCTGATCGGCTCCAGCGTGCAGATCATCTTCCAGCGCTGGGATTTCGTCGGGGCCGCCTCCGGCCTCATGTATCCCTTGAAGCGCGGCACGCCGTGGCTGCACCTGCAGTTCCACACCAGCAAGGTACCCTACTACTACCTTGCGCTTGCCGCCGCCGCCCTCGCGTTCCTGCTCGTCTGGTACCTGCGCCGCAGCCGCTTCGGATTCAGGCTGCAGGCGGTGCGCGACGAGTCGGAGGCGGCCGCGAGCCTGGGCATCGGCGTGGCCCGGCACAAGGTGATGGCCTTCATGCTGTCGGCGGCCATGATGGCGCTCGCCGGCGCCTTCTATGCCCAGTACATCCTGGTGCTGGATCCCGAGCGCGTGTTCTCTGCCGACATCTCCGTCATTGTGGTGCTGATGACGGTGCTGGGCGGCTCGGGCACGCTCTGGGGCCCCGCCCTTGGCGCCGCCATCCTCGTGCCGCTGTCCGAGTACAGCCGCATCTGGCTCGGCGGCACGGGCAAGACCGTCGATCTCATCATCTACGGTCTTCTCATCATGGCCATCTGCATGTGGCGCCCGGCCGGCGTCATCAGCCTGTTCGCCGACCGTCTGCGGCGCCGCATGCCGGCGGAGACGCAGCAATGAGCATCATCCTCGACGTCAAGGGCGTGACCAAGCGCTTCGGCGGCATCACCGCCAACAACGACATCACCTTCGATGTCAACGAGGGCGAGATCCTCGGCATCATCGGCCCCAACGGCGCCGGCAAGTCCACGCTGTTCGACCTGCTCACGAGCTTCCAGACGCCGGACGCCGGCCGCGTCACCTTCGCCGGCCGCGACATCACCGGCCTGCGCTCCGACCGGATCAGCCGGCTCGGCATCGCGCGCACCTTCCAGAAGCTGAAGCCCTTCACCGAGCTGACCGTCACCGAGAACGTGATGGTCGGCGCGCTGGCCCGCACCTCCAACATGCACGAGGCGCGCGACCTCGCGCTCGAGGCCATCGCCTTCGTCGACCTGCTCGAGAAGCGCCATCATTTCGCCCGCGAGCTCTCGACGGGACAGAGGAAGCGCCTGGAGCTGGCCCGCGGCCTCGCCACCAAGCCGCGCCTCATCCTGATGGACGAGGTCACGGGCGGCGTCGACCAGCGCACCATTCCCGGCCTCGTCGACCTGGTGCTCGAGCTCAAGCGCCAGGGCATGACCATCGTCACCATCGAGCACAACATGCAGGTGATGATGCGCATCTCCGATCGCATCCTCGCCCTCTTCGCCGGGCGCCGTATCGCCTTCGGCAAGCCCGAGGACGTGCGCATGGATCCCGCCGTTGTCGATGCCTACCTGGGGTCAACGCCGCATGTTGCTTGAGGTGAAGGATCTCGAGGTCGCCTACGGCGACTACCAGGTGGTGTGGGGCGTCTCGCTGACCGTGGCACAGGGCGAGAGCGTGGCGCTGCTCGGGCCCAACGGCTCCGGCAAGAGCACCGTGGTCAACACCATCAGCGGGCTCAACCGCGCCAAGGCGGGCGACATCGTATTCGACGGGCAGAGCATCGTGCGCGAGCCCACGCACGCCCGCGCCCCCATCGGCATCGCGCACGTGCTCGAGCGCCGGCGCGTGTTCCCGCACCTCACCGTCCTGCAGAACCTCAAGCTCGGAGCCTGGCATCCGCGCGCCAAGGCGGAGCGGGAGGCCTCGCTCAAGCGCGCCTTCGCGCTCTTTCCGCGCCTCGACGAGCGCCGGGACCAGCTCGCCCGCACCATGTCGGGGGGCGAGCAGCAGATGCTCGCCATTGCCCGCGGCCTGATGTCCCTGCCGCGGCTGCTCATGGTCGACGAGCCTTTCCTGGGCCTCGCCCCCCAGGTCATGGAGCAGATGCAGGGCGTGTTCGAGCGCCTCAAGTCCGAGGGCATGGCCATCCTCTTCATCGAGCAGAACGTGCGCCTGGCACTCTCCATGGCGACGCGCGGCTACATCCTCGAGAGCGGCCGCCTGGCCATATCCGGTGCCTCCGGCAGCCTTATCGACAGCCCCGAGGTCCGCCGCATCTTCCTGGGCGGCTAGCCGGCTTTCCCTGCACCCTTTGCCAGTCCTCCATCGCCGTGCTTCAAGTAGGCAGGGGCGCACCTCATGGAGAGGCGGGGGGATGGCCGTCGCAGGGCTCAGGTTGGCAGTCTTCTGCGCCACCGCCGTGCTGGCGCTTGCGGCGCCGCAGACATCCGTACGTGCCGCCGAGCCCGTCAAGCGCATTGCCGTCTACGTCGAACCCTTCTATCGCGCCGCCGGCGGGCCCGGCGGCACACCGCACGTCCAGGTCGGCGCCACCTTCGACAGCCTTCTGCGCTCCAATGCGCTCGCCGACATCAATGCCGCCCGCGACCTCGTGACGGCGAAGCCGGGCCTGGTCTCACCGATGACGCTGATGGTGCTCGCCATCCGCTACTACGATCTCGGCGCCCGCGACGATGCCGTGTTCTGGTTCTACGCCGCGAAAGACCGCATGCTCTCCCTGCTCGAGGTCGCCGAGCCCGGCACGCCGGCCCTCGCGCAGGCCTCGCACGCGATCGCGGCCTTCAGCCAGCTCGCCGGCCCGGTCGTCAACGGCTACGCCTTCTGCGACATCGAGCAGCAGGCCCGGCAGCGGCTGGCGGCGTTCCGCTGGGTCGAGGCCAATCCCTATCAGGCGATATTCCTCGACAGGGTGCCCGCCCGCGGCCCCGACCGCAAGGCCTTGCTCGGCAAGGCCCTCTCCGCCATCGCGGCGCAGATCGAGAAGGAGCGCGCCTACCTCGCCGACCCCGCCAATCGCAAGAGGTTCAGGGAGGATCGTCTCAGCAGCGAGACAGACAGCAGGTACTGCTGGCGCTAGCACGTCAGCCCTCGAGGCCGGAAGGGAGCAGGAAGCAGGTGGTCGATCGCTCGCGATTCCTGTGCACCATCGCAAGCCGGCCCGACCATGCGATAGACGCTTAACGACAACCGGGAGGAAGCCATGCCGACACTGGAGATCTTGGGAGTTCCATTCAGCAACTACGTCCGCAGCGTGCGCATGCTGTGCGAGGAGAAGGGCGTGTCCTATACGCTCAATCCGCTGCTGCCGCAGTGCGACGAGATCAAGGCGATCCACCCGGCGGGGCAGGTCCCGTGCATGCGCCACGGGGACGTGACGCTGTTCGAGAGCAAGGCGATCGCGACCTACATCGACCGGGTCTTCCCCGGGCCGAGGTTCATCCCCGACGAGCCCGAGGCCGGCGCCAAGGTCGAGCAATGGGTGTCCTTCGGCAACGTCAAAGTCGACCGCTGGATCATGCGCGAGTTCGTCGTGCCATCCGTCTTCTTCGACAAGGCCAAAGGCCCCGACACGGCGAGGATCGCCGCGGCGCTGCCCGAGATCGAGAAGGTCTGCGCCGCCCTCGACAAGGCTGTGGCAGGAACGGGCTATCTCGTCGGCAACAGCCTCACCTACGCCGACATGAACGTTCTGCCCATGCTGAACACCTTTGGCGGCTTCCCGCAAGGCGCGGAAACATTGGCGAAATTCCCGAGCCTGCAGGCGTACGCCGCCAAGCTGAGCGAGCGGCCGTCGTTCCAGCGCACGGCACCTCCGCCGCGGGCCAAGAAGTAGCCGACGCCTCGTCCGGCAAGTCGGGATCGGCCCCCGTGCCTGCGCATGGGGGCCGGGATGCCGGAGGCAAACCGCCGCCACTGAGCGCCTTCATCCGGCCCCGGTGGCGACCCGTGCCGCGGCTGCCCCATTGGCAAACGCGGCCCTCGTACCTTATCCTTTACGTCAACATACAAGAACGGGAGGAGTGCGATGCTTGCCCCACTGACGCGCGAGGAGCGCCTGAGCCTGCAGGAGAAGGCGCAGCGGATGGCCGAGACCATGCCGCTGTCCCAGTTCCACGTCGGCAATCCCGAGCTTTTCCGCACCGACACCGTATGGCCGTTCTTCGCGCGCCTGCGCCGGGAGGAGCCCGTCCACTACTGCACCGCGAGCCCGGTTGGCGAGTACTGGTCGGTGACCCGCTACAACGACATCATGCACGTTGAGACGAACCCGCACATCTTCTCCTCCGACGTGCGCCTCGGCGGCATCATGCTGCGCGACGTCGATCCCAAGTACGAGTGGCCGAGCTTCATCGCCATGGACGAGCCGGAGCACTCCGCCCAGCGCAAATCCGTGCAGCCGCTGTTCACGCCGCCCAACCTTGCCAAGATGGCCGTGTTGATCCGCGAGCGCTCGGCGAGCGTGCTGGACAACCTCCCGCGCAACGAGACCTTCAACTGGGTCGAGCGCGTCTCCATCGAGCTGACGACGCAGATGCTGGCGACCCTCTTCGACTTCCCCTGGGAGGAGCGGCGCAAGCTCACCCGCTGGTCGGACGTCGCAACGTCGCTGCCGAAGTCGAAGGTGGTCGAGAACGAGACCCAGCGGCTGGCCGAGCTCGAGGAATGCTACGTCGCCTTCGCCCGGCTTTTCGCCGAGCGCGCCCGTCAAGAGCCCAAGCCCGACCTGATCTCCATGATGGCCCACAGCGAGGCTACCCGCGGCATGGATCGCGAGAACCTGATGGGCAATCTCATGCTGCTCATCATCGGCGGCAACGACACCACCCGCAACTCGATGTCGGGCTCCGTGCTGGCCCTCAACGAGAACCCCGACCAGTACCCCAAGCTCATCGCCAATCCGGCGCTCGTCGACAGCTTCGTGCCGGAGGTGATCCGCTGGCAGACGCCGCTCGCCCACATGCGCCGCACCGCCAGGCAGGACACCGAGCTCGGCGGCAAGACCATCCGCAAGGGCGACCGCGTGGTGATGTGGTACGCCTCCGGCAACCGCGACGAGAGCGTGATCGACAGGCCCGACAGCTTCATCATCGACCGTCCCAACCCGCGCAATCACATGTCGTTCGGCTTCGGCATCCACCGTTGCCTCGGCATGCGCGTGGCCGAGCTGCAGCTCAAGATCATCTGGGAGGAGATCCTGAAGCGGTTCGGCCGCATCGAGGTTGTGGGCGAGCCGCGCCGCGTCTACTCGAGCTTCGTCAGGGGCTACGAGTACCTGCCCGTGCGTATCCCGGGTTGAAGGGGCCGGCCGCATCGGGCGTGCCCTCGTCGTTCTGCGCCACGAACGCCTCTCGCGTCGGCGGCTCGGGAAAGCGCGCATCGAGCAGCTCGTGCGCGGCGGTCAGCTTGCGCTTCATCTCCATGATCGCGCGGTTGAGCTCGGCGCCGAGGATCACGATCAGCGAGCTCATCTGGAAGAACACGAGCGCGCTCATGATCTGCGTCAGTCCGGCATAGAAGCGCGAGTAGTCCGAGATCGTGATCCAGCGCGCGAAAAGCTGCGCGGCGAGGATCAGCAGCACCATGCTGAGCGCGATGCCGGGCCACACGTCGGCCATGCGCCGCTTGCCCGCCACGAGCCACAGGTGATAGGCCATCAGCTGCCCCGCCACCCCGACAGTGACGATGGCATAGCGCGAGATCAGCGCGATCCACGTGTTGTCGGCGAGCCAGAGCAGCCACGCCGGCTTGATGTGGGATGCCACCTGTGGCCCGACGACGACGCCCCACGCCAGCAGCAGCATGCCGGCGGCGCTGAGCAGCACGAAGCCGCAGCTCTGCAGGACGCAGACGAAGTACGACCGGCGCTCCTTCACCCGGTAGGCGATGTTGAGGGCGGCCCGCAGGCTCTCGATGGCGCCCGTCGCGAAGAACAGGGCGATGAACGCACCGTACGTCAGCAGGTCGAGCCGGCTGCGGCCCATCACCTTCATGACCTCGGGCGCGATGGCCTCGGCGACGGGCTTCGGCGCCATCTCGAACAGCTGCTTGACCGCCTGCTGGGCCAGCGTCTCGTCGGTGAAGTAGCCGGCCAGCGCACCGAGGAAGATGCAGAACGGAAACAGCGACAGCACGAACGCAAACGCCACGGCGTTGGCCATCGAGAAGCCGCTGTCTGCAAACAGCTCCCGGAACGCCTGCGCGATCGTTCTGATCTGCCGGAAGAACATGCCCTGCTCCACCCCGTCGAGTTTCGGGACGATTCTGCTGCGCCGCCGCCGGAAGAGGTGGCGGACCTTAGCGACGGCTCTTTGAGCCGTCGAGCTTGGCGCGCGATTCTCGGGGGAAGTGATGCAATTCCATCGCGAGCATTCTAGAGAACTACAACCTCCAATTTAAGGAGCGATTGCTTCCGTACAATGTAGGATGCGCTGCCGCACTGGCAAATCAGCTTGCCCTTCCGCCCCTTGGTATGCTGCCAATGGTACGGCACCGAATCCCGGGGCAGGGAGGCACGGATGGCAGCGCTCGAGCTCGCAGCAAAGCTCGCCATTCTCGAGCAGGCGATGAAGCGGCTGGAGACCGAGCTCCAGCACGATCGCAACTGGCGTGCCCTGCGAGGGTCGGCTCCCGACCCGTCCATTCCCCCCGAGATTGCGGAGGCCCGTACCCGGCACCTGCTCCAGGCCCTGGAGGGCAATCCGATCTATTGCGCGTGGAGGGACATGCAGGGCGTGGCGAGCCTGCTGCGCGGCGAGCCCTCGCTCTCGGGCCCGCCGGCGGGCTCCCTGCCTCCTGATGCTGGGGAGCCGCCGTCGGCCCCCGTCGCCGGCGAGCCGCCCGCGCCCAAGGACGACCTCGCCGCCCACTACGAGATGTCCCAGGACGTCGCCGATCTGGTCCGCACCGAGCTCGAGCAGGCGGGGCGGGAGGCCGGCGCGGCGCGCCCCTCTTCCGGCAAGGGCGGCAAGCGCGGCCGACGGCCGAAGAAGGTGGCAGGCCTCAGCCAGCGGCTCGCCGAGATGAGCGCCTCGTCGGCCGAGGAGACCCACTCCGTGCCGCTTGCCGCAGAGGACTTCGCTTTTCTGATCAGCCCCTCGACGGCGCCTCCCAGGCCCGCAGCCGCGCCGAGGGCCCCGCAATCCGGCCGGTTCTTCGAGCGCATCGCGGGAGACGGGCACATTCCCCGCGCATTGACGCCGGATGCCGTGCCCGAGGCCGAGGTGACCGTGGTTCGCCGCCGCAAGACCGACGCGGCCTCCCCCGCCCCGGGCACCGGCCAAGGCATCGCCCCCTCCGGCAGGGACGCTCCGGGCCGGCCACGCGACGACCGGAACGGCCGGTGAGCGCCGGCCAACTCTTTCCCAACGATTGCATGCCGGCCTTTGCACGCTATGGTGCACTGCAATAGCATGACCGATCCGCACGCTTTGCAGGAGACCGTGTTGCCATGACCGCCCCTAGCGCCAGCCCCGCCACCTTTGCCCGATATGCCGACGCCGTGGCGGCTGCCGAGCGCGTGCTGCACCTGGCGCGGGCGGGGGTGCGCAGCATCGTCGAGGGGCCGGCCGGTCTCGATGGCGCCCAGGCCGCGGCCCACGGGCTGGCCTGGCTCGCAACCTACGTGGAATCCCTGCGCCAGATGCTGGGCTGGGCCGAGCGCCTGAAGGAGGGCGGCCGCCTCGGCGAGATGGAGGGCGCGCTCACCGCCATTGCCTTCGGCGAGTACCTGGCGCAGATCGCCGGCGGCATCCCCATGAGCCAGAACGAGGTGGTGCGTCTGTCCACGCTCGGCGTCTCGCGCGCCGAGGTGCGCCGCTTCGAGGACGAGACCGCCGATCTTGTCGAGGCCGGCCAATCCGACGCCCTCAAGGCAAAGGTGGCCAAGCTCATTGCCGACCAGCCCGCCGTCATCACCTTCGGCGACAGCGGTCTCGATGAGACGATGGAGGCGATGCGCAACGAGATGCGCAAGTTCTGCCTCGCCGAGGTGATCCCGCACGCGCACGAGTGGCACCTCAAGAACGAGTACATCCCGCTCGAGGTCCTGGCCAAGCTGTCCGAGCTCGGCGTGTTCGCGCTGACGCTGCCGGAGGAGTTCGGCGGCATGGGGCTCGGCAAGGAGGCCATGTGCCTCGTGTCGGAGGAGCTCTCGCGCGGCTACATCGGCGTCGGCTCCCTCGGCACCCGCTCCGAGATCGCAGGCGAGCTGATCCTCGGTGCCGGCACGCCCGAGCAGAAGGCGAGGTATCTGCCGAGGATCGCGAGCGGCGAGATCCTTCCCACCGCCGTCTTCACCGAGCCCAACACCGGCTCCGACCTGGCCTCCCTCAAGACCCGCGCAGTGCTCGACGGCGACGTCTACAAGGTGACCGGCCAGAAGACCTGGATCACGCACCCCGTGCGCGCCGACCTGATGACGCTGCTGGTGCGCACCAATCCGAGCGAGAAGGGCTACAAGGGCCTGTCCATGTTGCTCGCCGAGAAGCCGCGCGGCACCGACGCCGATCCCTTCCCGGCCAAGGGCATGACGGGTGGCGAGATCGAGGTTCTGGGCTACCGCGGAATGAAGGAGTTCGACATCTCCTTCGACGGCTTCGAGGTGCCCAAGGGCCAGCTGCTCGGCGGCGTCGAGGGCCAGGGGTTCAAGCAGCTGATGACCACCTTCGAGGCCGCCCGCATCCAGACCGCGGCCCGCGCCATCGGCGTCGCTCAGTCGGCCATGGATCTCGCCCTCAAGTACGCCCTGGAGCGCAACCAGTTCGGCAAGCCGATCTACGCCTTCCCGCGCGTGGCGAACAAGATCGTCATGATGGCGGTCGAGACCATGATCGCGCGCCAGATCACCTATCACGCCGCCCGCGAGAAGGATCAGGGCCGGCGCTGCGACCTGGAGGCCGGCATGGCCAAGCTGCTTGCCGCGCGCATCGCCTGGGCCAACGCCGACAACGCGCTGCAGATCCACGGCGGCAACGGCTTCGCGCTGGAGTACCCCGTCAGCCGCGTGCTGTGCGACGCCCGCATCCTCAACATCTTCGAGGGCGCCGCCGAGATCCAGGCCCAGGTCATCGCCCGCCGCTTGCTGGAGGGCGCCAACTAGGCGCCCTCTGCAGCTCGGCTCTACTCGATGGGCACGTGGTAGTAGGCCCCCGGCACGCACCACGCCGTGCGCATCTCCAGCGCTACATCCTCGAGCGACCGGATCACCCGCTGCAGCATCATGACCCGGTCGCCCGGTTTCAGGCCGAGCAGCGCGGCCACCTCCGCCGGCACCGGCGCAAGAAGCAGGCGCTCGCTGCCAGGACCCAGCAGGTGCTGCCGCTCCCGCACCAGGCCTGCGAGATCGTACGCGACCCGTTTCACGCCTGCGAGCTGCGGAAAGGATGCCGCCGGCACCGCGATCTCCTCCACCATCACCATCCGTCCGTCCGCCGACCGCGTGCGGCGCAGCCGATACACCCGGTCCCTGTCGCCGAGACCGAGGCACGCGCGCTCGCGCGGACTCGGCATGTCCTCCTCCACGTCGGCGGACGAAGCGTCCATCACGAGGATGCTGCCGTCCGCACGCCGCAGGCGCTCGTAGCGGCACATGGACGACTGGTCGGTGACGAAGGTGCCGCGCCCCTGCTGGCGGACCACGATGCCCGCACCGACCATCCAGTCGAGCGCCTTGCGCACCGTTCCGGGGCTCAGCTCGAACTCGCGCGCGATGTCGAGCTCGTTGGGCAGCGCCTGTCCTGAGCTCCACTCGCCGTTGGCGATTCGCGCGATCAGCGCCTCGCGCAGCTGGACATAGAGCGGCTTGACCGAAAGATGCGCTGGCGGATCAGGTTTCTGCAGCATCGGGTGAGTCTTCCGCAAGAGTCCGCGCGTCCCTGGCAGGGATCACCTAGCCCCCGCGCGACCACCAGCCATGCTAGGCAAGCCGCGTTTCCGGTTGAAATCGAACGCGGTGCATGTTGGTATAAGCGGCATGGATACCTCGCGCATCGACCTCAATCTCCTGACGGCGCTCGACGTGCTGCTGACGGAGAAGAACGTGACGAGGGCCGCTCAGCGCCTGAACCTCAGCCAGCCCGCACTGTCCGCGCAGCTCAACAGGCTGCGCGACATCTTCGATGACGAGCTGCTCATCCCCGCCCAGCGCGGGATGATCCCGACGGAGCGCGCAAGCCAGCTGCACGAGCCCTTGCGCATCGCGCTCGAGCAGGTGCGCACCGTGCTCGCGCGGAGCTCGAGCTTCGATCCGGCCAAGGCCGATATCACCCTGTCCATCGCCGCTTCGGACTATGTCCAGTACGCGGTGCTGATTCCGCTCGCCCTCGACCTGCAGCGCTCGGCTCCGGGCGTACGGATCGCGCTGCATCCGGTCTGCGGCAAGCCCGTCGAAGCGCAGCTCGAGCGCGGCGAGATCCACCTGTGGCTGCGTGCGACGATCGCCCCGCCGCTGGACCTCGCCTCCGAGATCCTCATGCGCGAGCGCTTCGTGTGCATTGCCCGCCGCGACCATCCCCGCATCGGCGACACCCTGCGGCTCGACGACTTCGTGGCCTGCGAGCACGTGTTCATATCGCCGGGCGGCGGCGGCTTCAGCGGCGCCACCGATGTCGCCCTCGACAGGCTCGGCCGCAAACGCCGCATCGCCGTCTCTGTTGCGAGCTTCCTGGTGGTTCCGGAGCTGGTCGCCCGCTCCGATATGATCGCCGTCGTGCCGGAGCGCCTGGTTCGCGATCGCTCCGACCGGATCAAGGTGCTCGATCCGCCGCTTCCCATCGACAGCTTCGAGGTCGCCATGCTTTGGCACCGGCGCAACGACGCCAACCCGGCGCTGGTCTGGCTGCGCCGCAAGCTGCTCGCCCTCGGCGAGGCCTGAGGCGGCTCAAGGGCGCCTGTCCGCCTCCGGCGCCGCGTCGTCGAGCGCGCGCCATCCGGCACCTTCGAGATCCTCGAACTGGCCGGAGTTGAGCGACCACAGGAACGCTGCAAGGCCGAGGCCGCCGAGCGCCAGCGCACAGGGAATGAGCCACGCAAGCGCGGTCATGACGCGATCTCCAGCTTCATCGTGCGCAGCCGCACCGCATTGACGGTCACCGCGATCGAGGACGCCGACATCGCAATCGCGGCGATGAGCGGCGTCACGTACCCCGCCATGGCCAGCGGCACGAACAAGGCGTTGTAGCCGATGGCGATGGCGAAGTTCTGCAGCGACATGCGCCGGCTGGCGCGCGCCACCGCGATCGCCTCCAGGATCGGCGCCAGCCGCTCGCCCTGGAAGACGCCGTCGGCGGCAACCTGCGAGACATCCGCAGCGGAAGCCGGCGACAGCGAGGCGTGCCCGGCGGCGAGCGCCGGCGCGTCGTTGAGCCCGTCTCCGACCATCAGCACGCGCCGCCCTTGCGCGGCGAGCGCCTCGAGCCGGTGGATCTTGTCGGCCGGCGAGGCGGCCCCCGTCCACGTCGCAATGCCGCACTCCGCAGCCACCGACGCAACGATGGGCTTCTGGTCGCCCGACAGCAGCTCCACCGTGAAGCCCGCCGACGTCAGGGCCCCCACCACGCCCTTGGCGTCGGACCGTATGCGGTCCTCGAACGCAAGCCGCACGATCGCGCCGTCGCTGCCGCGGTAGTAGACGCCCGAACGGCCGTCAGGCGGCAGCTTGCTATCGACCCAAGCGGCAGATCCCAGCCGCTCGACGCCGCCCTCTCCGGCCGCTTCGAGGCCAAGTCCCGGCATCTCGCGCACGTCGCTGCGCGCCGCCACCGTGAGCCCGGCAGCGTCTGCCGCCCGCACCACCGCGCGCGCATAGGGGTGCCGGCTCGCCGCCGCGAGCGCCGCCGCGCGGCCGAGCACGTCGCGCTCGATCGCCTCCACCCCGACCAGCTGCGGCTCGCCCAGCGTGATCGTGCCGGTCTTGTCGAAGACCACCATGTCGGTCTCCGCGAGGCGTTCCAGGCCGTCGGCGGCCTTGAGCAGGATGCCTTTGCCGAACAGCCGGCTGTTGGCCGCCACCTGAACCGCCGGCACCGCCAGCGCCAGCGCGCAGGGGCACGTGATGATCAGCACCGCAATGGCCGCCGTCAGCGCCATCTCCCAGCCCTGGCCCACGAGCATCCAGCCGATGAAGGTGCTGGCGCCCAGCGCGTGCACGGCCGGCGCGTACATGCGCGCGGCCCGGTCGGCGAGGCGGACGTAGCGGCCGCGCGCCTGCTCGGCGGCGAGCATCAGCCGGCTGATCTCGGCCAGCAGCGTATTCTGATCGGTGGCCGTCGCCTCGCTCACGACGGGTCCCGAAAGGTTGACCGTGCCGGCATACACGCGATCTCCCGCCTGCACTGCCCGCGGCGTCGTCTCGCCGGTGATCAGGCTCTCGTCGATCTCGGCAGCACCCGACATGAGCCGTCCGTCGACGGCGAAGCGCTCGCCCGAGGCCGTGAGCACGCGCATGCCCGGCGCGATCTTGTGCGCGGCCATGCGCTCGCTGCTGCCGTCGGCCGCGATGACGGTGGCGACGCTCCCGCGCAGGCTGAGCAGGTTCGTGGCGGCGCTGGCGGCCTTCACCCGCACGGCCTGGTCGAGATAGCGCCCGATCAGCAGGAACAGGAGCAGCGTCACCGCGGCATCGAAGAACACGTGCTCCGTGCCGCGCATCGTCTGGTAGAGGCTCATCGCCGTCGCCAGCAGCACGCCGAGCGAGATCGGCACGTCCATGTTGACGCGCCCGGCCTTCAGCGCCTGGAGGCCCGAGCGGAAGAACGGCTGGCCGGCATAGGCGACAGCGGGCAGGGCGATCAGCGCCGACAGCCAGTGGAAGAGGCTCTGCAGCGATTGCCCCATGTCGCCGTGGCCGGACCACACCGACACGGAGAGAAGCATGATGTTCATCGCCGCGAAGCCCGCGACGCCGATCCGCCGCAGCAGCGCGTCGTCCGCGCCCTCCAGCGGCTTGATACGGTCCATCGGCAGGTCGGCGGCCTTGAAGCCGGCCTTGCCCAGCGCCTCGATCAGCGCAACCGGGGTGGCGTCGTGTCCCTTCACCACCGCCGTGACGCGGCGCGCGGAGAGGTTGGCGCGCGCGCCCGTCACGCCGGGCACGTTCATCAGCGCCGTCTCGACCTTGCGCATGCAGCCGCCGCAGTGCATGCCCTCGACGGCGAGCGTGACCGTCTGCGCAGGGGGCACGGCGCGCGGCTCGCCGGTGTCGGCGAGCCGCTCGGTCACCGGCGCCCTCAGGGCTTGAGCCACAGCCGCCTCCGTGCGCGATAGACGGGCTCACCCTTGGCCTCGCCCGAGAACGCTTGCAGGGAGAGCAGCCAAGCGCCGGCCTCGAGCTCGCCGGCGGACACGGCATAGGTGCCGGGCGCCACCTCGGCGAGCGCCAGCTGCCTGTCCTCGCGATTGGTCGCGGGCCGGCCGAGCACGGCCCTCACCGCCAGCCCCGCCACTGGCTTGCCGTCGTCTCCGGCGATGGCGACCTCGAGTGCCCCGCTGCGGGCCAGCGTCACCCCGTCACTCCAGCCGAGCCGCTCCTGCCGCTCGAAGGCCGCAATGCGTTCGTTGTAGTGCAGGCCTTTGCGGTAGGGCTCGTTGGCGACAAGCCCCCCGTTGGTGGCGATGGCCTTGTAGATCATCGAGCCGTTGACGAGAAAGATGACGCCGAAGAAGGCGAGGAACGCGGCGAGCACGTGGCTGCCTTTGAGCCCCTGCTCGCGGCGGGCCGGAAGAACGGTCGGGCTCATCGTGTCCCTCCATTGGCGGGCTTCTGGAACAGCGTGCGGCGGGCCACCTCTTGCCCCGTCGCGACATCCTTCACGACGAAGCTGAAGGACGTGGATTCGCTGAGGCGATCCAGCATGTCCTTGCCGATCGTCACGTACACCCTGAGCTCGCGCAGGTCATCGGTGCCGACCTTCACGCCCTGTACATTGTCGACGCCCAGGATCGCGATCTGCGCCCCCTCGAGGCCGCGGGCCTCGAGCTTGAAGGTGTGCGGCTCGTGCAGCTTGTTCAGCACCTTGACCACATAGCCGTTGCGGATCGAGGCGTCCGACAGCAGCACGTAGGGCGGATTGCGGTCGTGCAGCACGTTCACCTCGAGCGTCGTGCGCAAGCTCAACGCCACCAGCATGACCAGACCCACGACCGAGATGAGCGCCGTGTAGAGCACCGTGCGCGGTCTGACGATCTTGAGCGGTGCATGCTTGCCGATGGAGGTCGCCTCCTGGCTGGCGATGGTGTCGTAGGCGATCAGGCCCTTGGGCCGGCCGATCTTGCCCATGATCTCGTTGCAGGCATCGATGCACAGCGCGCACTGGATGCATTCGAGCTGCGACCCGTCGCGGATGTCGATGCCCGTCGGGCAAACGGCGACGCAGGCCTTGCAGTCGATGCAATCGCCCCGGTTCTCCCAGGTCTCCCCCTTCTTGTGTGGCCCCCTGGGCTCGCCGCGCTCCACCCGGTAGCTGACAAGGAGCGTCTCGTGGTCGACCATCGCGCCCTGGATGCGCGGCCACGGGCACATGTAGATGCAGACCTGCTCGCGCGCGATGCCGCCGAGCACGTAGGTCGTAGCCGTGAAGATCCCGAGGAACAGGTAGGCGATGGCGGGCGCCGTGCCGGTCGCCAGCTCGCGCGCCAGCGTCGGCGCGTCACGGAAGTAGAAGATGAACGCGCCGCCCGTCAGCACGCCGATGGCGAGCCAGGTCAGGTGCGTCATGCCCTTCTTGTAGATCTTCTCCGGTCCCCAGGCCTTCTTGTCGAGGCTGATGCGCTGGTTGCGGTCGCCTTGCCAGAATCGCTCGACCGCGACCATCAGGTCGGTCCAGACCGTCTGCGGGCAGGTGTAGCCGCACCACACGCGGCCCGCGACCGATGTCACGAGGAACAGCGACAGCGCCGCCAGTACCAGCAGGCCCGTGACGAAATAGAACTCCTGCGGCCAGATCTCGAGAAAGAAGAAGAAGAAGCGGTTGTGCGCCATGTCGAGCAGCACCGCCTGATCCGGCAGGTCCGGCCCCCGCGACCAGCGCAGCCACGGCAGCACGTAGTAGACGCCGAGCGTCGCCGCCATCACCGCCCACTTGATGCGGCGGAAGGTGCCGTGCGCGCGCTTGGGATGGATCTTCTGGCGGCTTGAGTAGAGCGTGCGCTTGGCCGCGCTGTTGACGGCGCGGGCATCGTGCTGGTCGATGCCCGGCGCCGACTCGACGTTTGCGGGTGCTATCGAGGTCATCATCTTGGTCATGCGGGGCTCGCAGCGTCATGACCGGCCGCATGCGGCCGCTCCACGAGCGACCGCAGCGCGTGCTTGAGGGCTTCCCATCCGCGCACCGGGGCTTCCGGGCCGGCCGCCGGCGACAGGGCGCGTCTGGCGCCCTGCTCCGCCCCCAGGCGGGCCCGCTCCTCGGCCTCGGCCATCGCGACTGCCAAAGCGCATCCGCAACTGCAGCACATGTCCAGAGCTCCGCCGTGCATGGATGGTTCTGCCTTCAGCCCTTGCCTCACTTGCCGCCGCCGAGGCTGTGCACGTACACGGCGAGCGACTTGATCGTGACCGGATCGAGCCGGCCGGCCCACATCGGCATGACGCCGCCGCGACCCGTCCGGATGCTGTCCATGATGGCGATCTTCGATCCGCCGTAGAGCCAGATGCCGTCGGTCAGGTTCGGCGCCCCCTGCTCCTTCATGCCCTTGCCCTGCGGGCCGTGGCATGCCGCGCACTGCTCGGCGAATGTCTTGGCGCCCCGATCTGCCGCCGCCGCGTCGAACTTCTGACCCGACAGCTTGAGCACGAACTCTGCCGCATCCGAGATCTGGCCGTCGTCGAGCAGCTTGTCGATGCCGTACTTCGGCATCTGGGCGCTGCGCGTGTCCTTGTGCTCGGAGCGGATGCCGACCAGCAGCGTCTTCTCGATCTCGGCGATGCTTCCGCCCCACAGCCAGTCGTCGTCGTTGAGGTTGGGGTAGCCGACGAACCCTTGCGCGCCGCGGCCATGGCAGGGCGCGCAGTTGGTCTGGAATGCGGCATTGCCGCCGGCGACCGCGAACCTGAGCAGGTCCGCATCCTTCTTCACGTCGGCGAGCGCGGTCGCCGCGAGCTTGTCGCGGTAGCCGGCCTGGGCGCTGCGCGCGGCGCCGACGTCCTTGGCCACCGTGTCGCGCTGGCTGTAGTTCCAGATGCCCTTGGTGTAGCTCGAGAGCGTCGGGAACGCCGGGTACAGCACCCAATACCCCAGCGACCAGACGATCGTGGCATAGAAGGTCAGCAGCCACCACCTCGGCAGCGGCTTGTTGAGCTCCTTGATGCCGTCCCACTCGTGTCCAGTGGTTTCGACGCCTGTGACGGCATCGATCTCGCGGTTGGTTGTCATGTGCGGCCCCGTGTTCTCAGCTCGGATTTGTCCAGGTCGAGCGCCTGACGTTGCACCATCTCGAAGCGCCGCCCGTTGGCCGGCCACAGCGCATAGACCAGCACGCCGAGGAACATCGCCACGAACAACAGTAGCGAGGTGACCTGGCTGTAGGTCGCGATCACGTCGTAGGTCATGGGCGTCACCTCAGGTTGGGGCCGGAGGCATCGAACGTCGCGAAATCGACGAGCGTGCCGAGCATCTGCAGGTACGCGATCAGCGCATCGAGCTCGGTCGGCTCCGGATCCGACTTGCCGTCGAACTTGGCAACCTTCGCCTTCGGATAGCGCTTCAGGAGATCCCGCGCCGGCCGGCTGTCAGGCTGCACCTGCGCGGCGAGATCGGCCTTCGCCTTCTGGATCATCTCGTCGCTGTAGGGCACGCCGACCAGCCGCAACGTCCGCATCTTGTCGACGATGTCGTCGGCGTCGAGCTTCTTCGTCAGCCACGGATATCCCGGCATGATGCTCTCCGGCACGACCGAGCGCGGATTGATCAGGTGCTCGGCCTGCCATTGGTCGGAGTACTTGCCGCCGATGCGGGCGAGATCGGGTCCCGTCCGCTTCGACCCCCACTGGAAGGGGTGGTCGTACATGCTCTCCGCCGCGAGGCTGTAGTGGCCGTACCGCTCCACCTCGTCGCGCAACGTGCGCACCATCTGGCTGTGGCAGTTGTAGCAGCCCTCCCGGATGTAGATGTCGCGGCCCGCCTGCTCCAGCGGCGTGTAGGGCCGCATGCCCTTGACCTTCTCGATCGTGCTGTCGACCCAGAACAGAGGTGCGATCTGCACCAGGCCTCCGACCGACACCATCAGCAGGATGCCGACCAGAAGGATGATCGAGTTCTTCTCGAAGAATTCGTGTTTCATGTGCGTTGTGCCCCTATTCCGCGGGAGTGAGGCGCAGGGCGGGAGCAGCAGCGATCCTCGGCTGCTCCGCCGTGTCCGCCGTTTCGTCGCCGCGGACCGTGCGCCAGATGTTGTAGGCCATGATCAGCGAGCCGAGCACGAACAGCAGGCCGCCGACGGCGCGGATCATGTAGTAGGGCTTCATCGCCTCCACGGTCTCGATGAACGAGTACTGCAGGAAGCCCAGCTTGTCGTAGGCCCGCCACATCAGGCCCTGCGTGATGCCCGACACCCACATTGCGGTGATGTAGAGCAGGATGCCGAGCGTCGAGAGCCAGAAGTGCCACTCGACCAGGCGCATCGAGTAGAGACCGCGCCGTCCCCACAGCCAGGGCACGAGGCAGTAGATGGCGCCGAACGAAACCATCGCCACCCAGCCGAGTGCGCCGGAGTGCACGTGGCCGATGGTCCAGTCCGTGTAGTGGGAGAGCGAGTTCACCGCCTTGATGCTCATCACCGGGCCTTCGAAGGTCGACATGCCGTAGAAGGCGACCGACACGACGAGCAGGCGGATGACGGGATCCGTGCGCAGCTTGTCCCATGCGCCCGAGAGCGTCATGAGTCCGTTGATCATGCCGCCCCACGAGGGCATCCACAGCATGATCGAGAAGGTCATGCCCAGCGTCTGTGCCCAGTCCGGCAGCGCCGTGTAGTGCAGGTGGTGCGGACCCGCCCAGATGTAGAGGAAGATCAGCGTCCAGAAGTGCACGATCGACAGCCGGTAGGAGTACACCGGGCGCTCGACCCGCTTCGGCACGAAGTAGTACATGATGCCGAGGAAACCGGCGGTCAGGAAGAAGCCGACCGCATTGTGGCCGTACCACCATTGCGTCATCGCATCCTGCACGCCCGAGTACACGATGTAGCTCTTGGGCGAGAGCAGGTTGATGGGGACCGTCGCATTGTTCACCAGATGCAGCATGGCAATGGTGACGATGAAGGCGAGGTAGAACCAGTTCGCCACGTAGATGTGCGGCTCCTTGCGCTTCATCAGCGTGCCAAGGAACACCAGCAGGTACACGACCCAGATCACGGTGAGGAACAGGTCGGCGTACCATTCCGGCTCGGCGTACTCCTTGGATTGCGTGATGCCGAGCAGGTAGCCCGTGCCCGCGATGGCGATGAACAGCTGGAACCCGAGCACCACGAACCACGGCGCCCAGCGGCCGGCGAGGCGCGTGTGGCAGGTGCGCTGCACGACGTAGAACGACGTGCCGAGCAGCACGTTGCCGCCGAACGCGAAGATCACCGCCGATGTGTGCAGCGGACGCAGACGGCCGAAGCTGATCCAGGGAAGGTCGAGGTTGAGCACGGGGAAGGCGAGCTGCAGCGCGAGCACGAGCCCCACCGTGAAGCCGGCGATGCCCCAGAACACGGCCATGATCGTCGCGACCTTGATCGGGCCGTCGAGATACTCATCCGGGCGTCCATGCCAGTCGTCCTTGCCGAAGGAGCGGCCGAGAACGAAGATTCCGCCGGCGATGCCGCCGGCCAGGAACAGGAACCCGTGGAACGCGAATGCCGGATCCTTGGCCCCGATCATGATGACGAAGCCGATCGCCGCCATCAGGACCATCGAGAATACTGTGAATACGTCTGAAAAGGCGGTCAGCGCCTCTCGTTTGGCTGTCATGCTCCCCTCCGTCGGCGGCGTGTGCGCGCGCAAGCACGCATGTCCCACGCCATGGTAAGCGCCCTCATCTCGTCCCTCGGGGGGTGGTCCGGCCTTGACGCAGATCAAGGTTCCCGCGACCTCGATCCGCGACACGAAGTCAAGGCGAAGCAACAGGCCTCGGACGGCCTCGGCACCAGGGCGCGGGAATGCAGGCAGTCGGCCAGGCAGTGGGCAAGGAAGGGCCGGTCGATCGCGACCTGATCCGCAGGCACGCCGTGCCGGTTCCCCGCTACACGAGCTATCCCACGGCACCGCACTTCTCCGCCGACGTCGGCCCGGCGCGCTACGAGCAGTGGCTGGTCGATCTGCCGCAGGAGGAGCGGCTGTCGCTCTACGTGCACATCCCCTACTGCACGTCGCTCTGCTGGTATTGCGGTTGCAACACCAAGGCGACGCGGCGGTATCGGCCGATTGCGAGCTACCTGGAGGCGCTCGAGCGGGAGATCGCCTTCGTCGGCAGCCTCATGCCGGCGCGGCATGCTGTCGCCCACATGCATTGGGGAGGCGGCTCTCCCAATGTGCTGTCGCCCTCCGACGTCACGGGCCTCGCCCGCCGCATCCGCTCGAGCTTCCAGCTCGCAGCCGACCTCGAGTTCGCGGTCGAGATCGACCCGCGCGACCTCGACGAGGCGCGCGTCACGGCGCTGTGCGATGCCGGCGTCACCCGCATCTCCCTCGGCGTCCAGGACTTCCACCTCGAGGTGCAGAAGGCCATCGGCCGCATGCAATCGTTTGAGGACACCCAGCGCGCCATCGAGGCCTTCCGCGCCCGCGGCGTCGGCTCGATCAATATCGATCTCATGTACGGCCTGCCCCTGCAGACGCTGGAGAGCGTCGACGACACCATCGGCCAGGTCATTGCGCTGGCCCCCGAGCGCATCGCCATCTTCGGCTACGCGCATCTGCCCGAGCGCATGCGCCAGCAGCGCCTGATCCCTGACGCCAGCCTGCCCGACATTTTCGCCCGCTACGCCCAGTCGAGCCGCATGGCCGCGCGGCTGATCGCTGCGGGCTACGTGCGCGTTGGCCTCGATCATTTCGCACGCCCCGGCGACGGGCTCGCCGCCGGCACCGTCAACCGTAACTTCCAGGGCTATACCAGCGACGACGTCGAGACGCTGATTGGGCTCGGCGCCTCCGCCATCGGCCAGCTGCCGCAGGGCTTCGTGCAGAACGCCGTCTCGCCTGCCGACTACGCCCGCCGGGTGATGGCGGGCGGCCTCGCCACCGCCAAGGGCCTCGCCCTGACCGATGACGACCGCATGCGCGGCTGGGTCATCAAGGAGCTGATGTGCACGCTGGCGTTCTCCAGGGCACGGCTCCGCCAGCGTTTCGGGGCCAAGGCCGCCCATCTCCTCGCCGTGGCGGACGAGGTTGTTGCGCAGGATGCCGATGGCCTGGTCGTGCCATCGCCCGACGGCTTCGCCGTGACGGAGCGTGGACGGCACTTTGTCCGCAGCATCTGCGCCAGGTTCGATGCCCATCTCGCCCGCTCGCGCGCGCGCCACTCCGTGGGCGTCTAGGGCCGGCCGCGGCCCGTGATACCGTCAGCCGGGCGTGTTGACGCCTTCGCCGCCTTGCGGCCAAAGTGTCCGCGCCCGTCTCCCCCGGACCGCGATCGGGGTGCTTCGAGCCGAAGAGAATCGCTTGGCGAGGGAAGAGTGAGCAGCACGCAGCGGGAGAAGAGGAAGGCGAGGCGTGCCAAGCCGGGCCCGCCGGCCGGCGCCGGCATCAGCGGGCAGATCGTCGAGGCGGCGCTGCAGACGGCTGTCGGCGCCATCATCATCATCGACGACCGCGGCATCATTCAATCCGCCAATCCGGCGGTGGCCAACGTATTCGGCTTCGAGCCCGGCGAGCTCCTGGGCGAATCGGTGAACGTGCTGATGCCCGAGCCCTATCGCAGCCGCCACGACGGCTACCTCAAGCATCACCTCGACACCGGCGAGAAGCGCATCATCGGCATCGGCCGCGAGGTGACGGGGCGGCGCAAGAACGGCGCTCTGTTTCCGATCCACCTCGCCGTCAGCTCGTTCGAGGCCGATGGCCGCCGCTTCTTCACCGGCGTCGTGCACGATCTCTCCAGGCAGGCCGCGCAGCCTCAGCTGCGTGAGCAGATGCTGCTGCAGGCGATCTTCAACCAGATGCCGGACGCCCTGGTCGTGACCGATAGCGCCGGCCGCATCGTTCTGTGCAATCCCGCCGTCGCAGAGGTGTTCGAGTACACGCCCGAGGATCTCATCGGCCGCGAGTTCGAGAGCCTCTGCGAGACGCCTGCCGAATGCGACAAGCTCAAGGCCATCGTCGACGCCTCGCTGGAGGCTGTACCCTTCGGCAGGAAGCTCGTGCCCCAGCCCGTGCGGATGCGCTACCGCCGCAGGTCGGGCGCGGCGTTTCCCGCGCAGGCCATGGCCTCCGTCCTGCGCGATCAGAACGGCGCGCTCGTCGGCGTGCTCTCGCTCAGCCGCGACATCAGCACCCAGGTCGAGCGCGAGGAGGCGCTGCACAAATCGCAGCGGCTCGAGGCCCTGGGCCAGCTCACCGGCGGCATCGCGCACGATTTCAACAACCTGCTCACCATCATCACCGGCAACCACGAGCTGCTCGAGCACGAGCTCGAGACGGCCTCGCAGCGCGACCTGCTTGCGCGCGCCAACAACGCGGCCCTCATGGGCGGCCGCCTCACCAACCGCCTCCTCACCTTCGCGCGAAGGCGCCGCCTCGAGCCCGTGCTCATCGATCTCAACGAGCAGGTGCTGTCCATGGCCGAGCTGCTGCGGCGGACGCTGGGCGAGAACCTGGCATTCGCGACGCTGCTGGCGCCCCGCCTGTGGCTCGTGCGGACCGACCCCAGCGAGATCGAGAATGCGGTTCTCAATCTTGCCATCAACGCCCGTGATGCCATGCCGCAAGGCGGCAAGCTGGTGATCGAGACCAGGAACGTGGTGCTGACCGAGCAGGATCTTGCGGGCGAGGAGGGCGCCTCGCCCGGCGAGTATGTGCGGCTCTCCGTGTCCGATTCCGGCGTCGGCATGCCGCCTGAGGTGTTGTCGCGTGCCTTCGAGCCCTTCTTCACCACCAAGCCCACGGGCAAGGGGACGGGCCTCGGCCTGAGCGTCATCTACGGCTTCGTGCGCCAGTCCGGCGGCAACATCACCCTCGAGAGCAGGGTCGGCAAGGGCACGACCGTGACCATCTACTTGCCGCGCGCCGAAGAGAAGGCGGCGCGGCCCCAGGCCCCGCACCGGCCCGTCCTGGCCGATGGCAGCCATGACGAGACCATCCTTCTCGTCGAGGACAACGACGATGTGCGTGCCGTCACCGCCCGCCGCCTGCGCCGCCTCGGCTACAAGGTGGAGATGGCCGAGACGGCCCGCCGCGCCATCGACATCCTGCGCAGCGACACCTCCGTCGACCTGGTCTTCAGCGATATCGTGATGCCGGGCGGCCTGTCCGGCTTCGACCTCGCGCAGTGGATTCGCGTGCGCATGCCGCACCTGCCGGTGCTGCTGACCACCGGCTACGCCGAGGAGATGGAGAAGGCGGGCGAGGTCGGCCTCGACGGCCTCGACATCATTCGCAAACCCTACACCAGCGACGAGCTCGCCGCCGCCCTGCACAAGATCCTGCGTCCGAAGCGCACCGATCGCGCGTGATCGCCCGGCCGGCGCGGCGCCGTCAGAGGCGTTTGGTGTCCGCGGTGAACACGTAGCCCACCCCGCGCACGGTCTTGACGAGCTGCGGCGTGTTCGGCTCCGCCTCGATCCGCTTGCGCAGCCGCCCGACCAGCGCGTCGATCGAGCGGTCGAGCGGCGACCACTCGTGCCCCTTCAGCAGGTCCATGATGTTGTCGCGCGACAGCACGCGCCGCGGCCGCTTGACGAAGATGTGCAGCAGGTTGAACTCCGCCGTGGTGAGATCGCGCACGCTCTCACCCTGCATTAGCTCCCGGCGGCCGACGTCGAGCACGAAGTCCTCGAAGGCGTAGCGCTCCTCGGCTTCGCCCGCAGCTTGTGGGAGGCTGCCTGTCTCCGCGCCGGCGTAGCGCCGCAGCACGGCCCGCACCCGCGCCAGAACCTCACGCAGCTGGAACGGCTTGGCGATGTAGTCGTCCGCCCCCAGCTCCAGCCCCACGACGCGGTCGATGGTGTCGCCCTTGCCGGTGATCATGATGATCGGAAGGTTGCGCCGCCCCCGGATCTCCCGGGCAAGCTCGAGCCCGTCCTCGCCGCCGAGCGTCAGGTCGAGCGTGACGAGCGACAGGTCCTTGTCGTCGATGCGCGCACGCATCTCCGCACCCGTTCCGGCCTCGGCGACGGCAAAGCCGTCGCGCTCGAAGCACGCGCGCAAGAGCGCGCGAATCTCGGGCTCGTCGTCGACAACGAGGATCAGGCTGCGTTGCTGCACCATCGGCCGGTGTGCTGTCTGATGATGCAACCATCTTGGAGGTTCGGCACGCCGGAGGCAAGCGCGGGACTCCCACCCCGCCCCTCGCATGGGAGCCGATCTTCAGCTTGGCAGCACCGGCCGTCGCGCCGTCCCGCTATTTGTAGACGAGGACGGGCACCTTGCTGAGCGTCAGCACCCGGCTGGCCTGGCTGCCGAGGAAGGCCCGGGCGAGGCCGCGCCGACCGTGCGATGTGAGCACGATGAGGTCGCACCCGCGTCCTTGCGCAGTCTCCACGATGCCCTCGGCCGGGAAATTCGTGACGTGCACCGTCTCGCAGGCCATGCCTGCCTTGTCGGCCAATGACTTGGCTGCCGACAGCACCGTGGCGGCCGTGTCTGCGGCCGCCTTCTCGTACTCCTCGATCGGGAACGAGAATGCCGCCTCCCCGACGATCATGGACTTCCACGGCTCGATGGCGATCATGATCGTGACCTTGGCGCCGAGCCCCTTGGCAAGCTCCAAGCCTGCCACCACGCCCTTGCTGGCAAGCTCCGATCCGTCCGTCGCGATCAGGATATGCTTGAACATGCGCTGCCTCCCCGGCTTGGCCCAGGTGTGGGCCGGATCGCTGCATCCAGGCTTTACCCTAGCGCTCGCGGCGTCGACGGCCTTGACGTGGGTCAAGCGCCTAGCCTCGCCCCCGGTCTCGGAGCACAACGAGCTGATAAATTTCACTATTCTATGAACTGTCCTGACGCTCGGGCGTTCCGCGGCACGCGGCGTGAGCCCATCGTCGCCAATCCGAGCCGGCTGTTACACAAAATTACAAACCCCGCGAAAACGTGCAGCGCAGCCTTGGTCTGTTGGGCTCCAGTTGAACCCGCACCATCGGAGCTGAACATGCTGGCACATACTCAGGCTTCCCAGGTCCACAGCGAGACGGCACGGGCGGCGGCCGCCGCCCTTCGTGGTGCTCAAGCCGCTCCTTCGACGCTCGAGGGACATCTGTCTCGCGCTCCCTTGCGCTCCTTCGCCGCCAAGGAGCACGTGTTCACCGAGGGTGACGCCCGCACCAACCTGTATCGGCTCGAGTCGGGCGCCGTATGCCTGTACAAGGTCATGCCCGATGGCCGTCGCCAGGTTCTGGGCTTTGCCTATGCCGGCGACCTGATCGGCCTCGGCTCCTCCGGCGAGCATCAGTTCAACGCCCAGGCGACCAAGCCCGCCGAGTTGCGCATCCTGCCCTGGAGCCTCGTCCAGCGCATCGCCCGCAACGACCCCGAGTTCGGCTTCAAGCTCTACGAGGCAGCGGCCCAGGAGCTCGCCGCCGCCCACGACCTCCTTCTCACCACCGGCCAGCGCACGGCCATGGAGAGCCTCGCCGCCTTCCTGATGGCCATGGCCCGCCGCGGCCGTCGCGCCAAGGACGGCCACGTCATCATCGATCTGCCGATGACGCGTTCCGACATCGGCGACTTCCTGGGGCTCACCATCGAGACTGTGAGCCGCACCTTCACCAAGCTTCGTCAGCTGCGCATCATTGACCTCGCGCAATGCACGCAGGTGCACGTGCTCGATATGGATGCCCTGGAGGATCTTGCGCAGGGCGAGTCTGCCTAACCCTCGGAACGTGTCAGCAGAAGGAAAATCCAGGCAAAGCGGTGATGGCGCAGGCGAACCATACATTGTGGCTTTCGGTGGGAATCTTCGATTCGTCCCCGGCGCTGGAGCGCGCCATCGCGGATCTGCATCGGGAAGGGTTCTCCAACCGCGAGATGTGCCTGCTCGGAACGCCTGCCGCCTTCGCCGACATGGTACGCCGCCCGGACGAGCCGCTGATGCCGCGCACGGGCCGGCCGCTCTACAAGCGCGAGCGCCAGCTCCTGCCGTGGCTGTCGGAGAGCGTCGAGGTGGTCGCCACCTCGGGCATTCTGCTCCGGATGCTGATCGCGCAGGCGGCTGCCGAGCGCTGCGAGAAGACGCCGGTGTCGGGCCACCTGGTCGAGGAGCTGTGCATGAAGCTCAACGACCACTTCAGGCAGGACGCGATCGCCCTGCTCGTCAGCGCCTCCGACCAGAACCAGCAGAACCAGGGCTCGCGCGTGCTGTTGCGCAATTCGTTCCACACGGTCCTGACCTACGCCGTGCGCGCCGCAGGCTCCGCCGGTTGCACGCAGGACGCACCCCAGAGCGTCTGACGGGAATCTCGCCCTATCCTGCCGTCTTGCCGCGCTCTGCGATCCAGATGCCGACCCCGACCAGCAGCATCGCGAACGCGTGGTACCAGCGGAACGGCTCGCCCAGCATGCCGACGGCGAGCAGGGCCGACAGCACCGGCACCAGATTGAGGAATACGCTCGACCGCGACGGCCCGATCAGATCCACCCCGCGCATGAAGAACAGCTGCGCCAGACAGGACGGGAACACGGCCACGTAGATCGCGACCAGCCAGCCCGTTGGCGTCGGCATCCTCAGCTCTCCGAGGAGCCAGTCGACGACGATCAGAGGCAGCGACGTCAGCGCCGCGATGGCCGCCAGCAGGGTGAAGAACACGGTGCCCGGAATTGCCGGCCTGTCGCGCAGACCGACCGCATAGAGCGCATAGAACAGACACGCCAGCAGCACCAGCCAGTCGCCGCGCGTGATGGTGAGGTCGACGAGCGCCAGCGGCCGGCCCTGTGTCGCCACCACCACCACGCCGAGCGCCGTGATCAACGCCCCCGCCCACTGCACTGCCGAGGGCCGCGCGCCGATCATCACGAAGGCGCCGACCATCACGAACATCGGCATCGAGCCCTGGAGGATCCCGAGGTTCACGGCTGTCGTGGTATGCGCGGCGTAGTAGTAGAGCACGTTGAACACGGTGAAGCCGAACGTCGCCATCAGGGCGATCGACAGCAGCCGCGGGCGCACGGTCGGCCAGTGCGCCTTCACCTCCGCGCCATAGATCGGCCAGAGCGCGCCGATCACCCACACCCAGCGCAGCGACACCAATGTCAGCGGCGAGATCTCGTCGACGGCGATCCGCCCGGCGATCGTATTGCCGGCCCACGACAGCATCGCCAGCACGAGCAGCAGAAAGGGGCTCGCATAAAAGCGCTGGCCAAGTCGCACGAGGAGGGAGGGCATCGTTGGGAAGGGGCTCTGGAGCGGACGTGAGGCGAGCGGTCAGTCTGCAAGCATGCCGAGCGCGGCCTTGCGCTCGGCGGGCTTCAGGCGAAGGAACTCGGTGCGTGCCTTCTTGATGTCCCGCTCCGCGCCACTTTCGGCCGCCTGCGTCAGCGCCAGCGTCGCGGGATGCGCGGCCCCGCAGATGAAGGCCAGCGCCTTGCCCAGTCGGCCCATGGCTGCGCGATCGAGTTTGAGCTCGTCCAAGTCGTGCCTCCCCTTTCGCGCTTGTCTAGCAGACTAAGCGCCCCCTGCCCAATGGATAGGCAGGTTGTCGCATCGTCGAACTGTCATGTTGCGCTGCACAAAGATACCGGCTACTGATCGATGCGTTACTGACGGCCCCTGCGAGGTGCCTTGAGCACCGCCACCTGCCAGCGCGCCCGAAGTCTGGGCGCGATGACACAATTTGCGCGAACCCTATACGGACCCCCGGACATGAACCAAGCCCCCGCTCCCCAAACTTTTGCAAATCCTGAGAAGTTGATCGCAGACCTGCGCGTGCCCGAGAACGTGGCCGTCATCGCCCAGCAGGGCGTCGCCCAGTCGCGCGAGTTCTTTGCCAGGGGGACGGCGGCAGCCCAGGACGGCGCCCGCGCCGTGACCGAGATCGCGGATACGGCCTGGGGCAGCACCAAGATGCTGCATGAGAAGCTCGCACAGAATGCCCAGGCCACGGCGGAGGCGGCCTTCGCGGCCGCCGCTGCCATCGCCGCGGCGAAGTCGCTGCCCGAGATCGCCCGCCTCCAGCACGAGTTCCTGCAGAGCCTGAGCGCGCAGACGCAGGAGCAGACCAAGGAGTTCTTCGACCTCTCCGCCCGCGCCACGCAGCACGTCCTTGAGAAGGTCCAGGCCGTGGCCACGAAGGCCCTCAAGCCCGGCGCGTAGCCCGGCCTGGTCGGGACGCCAAGGACCTCGATGAGCCCCGGCAGTGCCGGGGCTTTTTCTTTTCCGGCGCAGGCGAAGGCCGGCACATACTCAAATAAGGAACGTTTTCCCTGCGCAGCCATACAGCCAATGCATTCGGCTGACGAATGGCAGCACTTTCCGAAATGAAGCCTCGGGATTTCCAACCAATTATAAACCACTCATCCATAGAAAGATAGAAGATCAGATATCAGAGCAATGCTCCACAAAGAGAAACGGCCATGCGCATTGCAGTGCTTTCGCGGATTTTTGGGGCGCTGCTCCTGGCGGGATTCGTCGCCGTGGTCGGGGCGAGCTGGCTCGCCCTCAGTGAGCTGAAGGTCAATGGGCCGATATACAATCGCATCATACTCGGCAAGGACCTCGTCGCGGATGTCCTCCCGCCGCCCGCCTACCTGATCGAGTCTTATCTCGAGGCCACGCTTATCTCGAAAAGCCCGGAGGCCTACCGCGACCACGTGCCGAAGCTGGAGAGGCTTCGCAAGGAGTACTTCGAGCGCCACGAGTTCTGGAAGAAGCAGGAGCAGCCGGCGCCGCTGCGCAAGGCGCTTCTCGAGACGGCGCACCAGCCGGCCGTGCTCTTCTGGCACACGATCGAGAGCCGCCTGATTCCCGCACTGGAGCGCGCCAGCGCGGCCGACATCGCCGCGGCCTACAAGGACCTTACTGACGCCTATGCCGCCCATCGCAAGGGCATCGACGAGGTGGTCGAGATCACGAGCCGCCTCAACACCGAGACCGAGGCGGGCGCCGCCGAGGAGGAGCGCGTCTATACGAGCGTCATCGTCGCCGCCGCCGTCGGTGGCATCGTCTTCATTCTCCTGTGCGTCGCCGGCGTGGCCTTGCGGCTCGTGCAGCCCATGCTGTCGCTGCAGTCCGCCATGACGCGCCTGGCCCAGGGTGATCTCGCCGTGGACGTCCCCGGCGCGACGCGCACCGACGAGCTCGGGCAGATGGCGGCGGCCGTTGCCCATCTCAAGCAGGCAAGCCTCGACAAGGAACGCATGGAGAAGGAAGCCGCGGAGCACCGCCGCCAGATGGATGCCGAGCGCGCCGAGCGCGAGCGCGAGCGCACGCGCGAGACGGAGGAGGCCCAGGCCACCATCGAGGCTCTCGCAGGCGGTCTCGCGGCGCTGGCCCGCGGCGATCTGAAGGTTCGTATCGACGCGCCGCTGCCGGCAAGGGTCGAGACGCTGCGCAAGGACTTCAACAATGCCGTCGCGAGCCTTCGCGACATCATGCTGGGCATCCTGGACGGTGCCTCGTCGATCCGCGCCAGCTCCGGCGAGATCGCCACCGGCGCCGACGACCTTTCGCGGCGCACCGAGCAGCAGGCCGCAAGCCTCGAGCAGTCCGTTGCCGCCCTCGGCGAGATCGCCACGACCTTGAAGAGCTCTGCCGAGAGGGCAGCCGTCGCCCGCGACGTCGTCTCCGCCGCGCGCCACGACGCGGAGGCCGCCGGCAAGATCGTGCGCAGCACGGTCGACGCCATGGACGGCATCGCGAAGTCCTCCCGCGACATCGGCCAGATCATCGGCGTCATCGACGAGATCGCGTTCCAGACCAACCTGCTCGCTCTCAATGCCGGCGTCGAGGCCGCGCGCGCGGGCGAAGCCGGCCGCGGCTTTGCGGTGGTCGCCTCCGAGGTGCGGGCGCTCGCCCAGCGCTCGGCAGAGGCGGCCAGGGAGATCAAGACCATCATCTCCACCTCGTCCAGCCAGGTCACCGACGGCGTCACGCTGGTCGATCAGACCGGCGAGGCGCTGGGGCGCATCCTGCGGCAGGTGAACGAGATCAGCACCGTGGTGTCCGCCATCGCCACCGGCTCCCAGGACCAGGCCACCGGGCTCGCCGAGATCAGCCGTGCCATGAACCAGATGGACGAGGTGACCCAGAAGAACGCCGCCCTCGTCGAGGAGACCACTGCCGCGAGCCGGTCCCTGGTCGACCAGATGTCCATCCAACTCGAGCGCATCAACCGCTTCGACCTCGGCATGGCACCGTCTGGCGGCCACCGCCCTTCGCCCCAGGGCGCCGAGATTGTGCGCATGACGCGACCGGCCGCCCGCCCGCCCGCGCCGAGCGCCGCCCGCCGCGAAGGCTCGGCCCTCCGCCAGCCGCTGCCCGAGGCCGCCGAGGCCGGATGGGAGAACTTCTAAACCTTTTTGCGCTTATCCTTCCGAATGGTCCAAAGCGCACTCCGCATCCTTGTGCGGCAGTTCAGATGGAGTTTCAGCGTAGATGAGCGCCCCGGCAAAGGCTGGCAACCAGGCCAAGCGTGAACTGATCGCATTCCGCATTGGCGGCCAGGAGTTCTGCGTCGACGTCATGTCCGTGCGCGAGATCCGCGGCTGGACCATGGCGACCCCGCTGCCGCAGACACCCGATTTCGTCCGCGGCGTCATCAACCTGCGCGGCACCGTGCTGCCCATCGTCGATCTGGCCTCGCGCCTGGGCTTCCCCCCGGCCGAGCCCACCGCCCGCCACGCCATCATGGTGGCCCAGTCCGGCAGTCAGATCGCGGGCCTGCTCGTCGAGGGCGTCTCCGACATCTTCACGGTGGACACCGAGGAGATCCAGCCCACCCCCGACGTCGCCTCCGACATGGCCAAGCGCTTCGTGCGCGGCGTCATCGCCATGGATGGCCGGCTGATCAGCGTCATCGCCATCGAGGCCGTGTTGCCGCCCCCCGAGAAGGCGGTCGCCTGAGGCCGTTCAGCCTGGCGGCTGCATCTTCCTCTGCACGCGCTGGTCGAAGCGGGTCACATTGACGACGACCCGCTCGTGCGTGCCCTCCCCGATCACCTCGCGCTCGTCGCTGGCGCGAACCTTGAACGCGATCGAGCGGCCGTTGACGGCCGTCACCTCGGCCGTCGCCGTGACGCGCATGCCGACCGGCGTGGCGGCGAAATGCTTCACGTCGAGGTGGATGCCGAGGCTCTGGTGCCCCTGCGGCAGCAGATGCTCGGCCGCTTGCAGCGCCGCCGCCTCCATCAGGTTGATCATCACCGGCGTCGCCAGCACCGCAACGCGGCCGCTGCCGATGCGCGGCGCCGTGTGCTCCGCGCCGACGAGAAGCGTCACGGATCCGGAGTGGCCCGGCAGCACTGAGCTCAGATCGGTCATGGCGGCGTGGGTCCCCTTGCGCGCACGGCGCTTCAAGCACGGGCAGCGCGCCGGGGCAACGGGGTTGCAGCGGGGCCCAGCACTGCGTTGCGGGACGGACTGTCAGCCCTTGGCCTGCTGCCGGCACCGGGCCAGGCGTTCCGCGCGCAGCTCCGTGTTCACCTTGCTCATGAGATTGCGCACCGAGGCGTCCGCACCGCCGCCGAGCCGGGACTGCACGGAGGAGGTTTCCCCCACCGCCCGCTCGATTTCCGGGCAGGTCATGCTCTTGCGCAGGGCCCGGTAGGCAAAAAGGCGCGTGCCGTCGCTGTAGCCCTCGGGCGGCAGCTGCTTGCCGATCCAGCTGCGGTCCTTGCCCGCCACGAGCTTTTTCAGAATGCCGGCGCACGCGTTCGCCGTCTTGCAGCGCGGCTCGGCGGCGGCGCCAGCGGTCTGCTCCTTCTCGGCCCCGCCCGAGAGGCTTGGGAACAGGCTGAGCCCCGCGGTTCCCGAGCAGCCCGGTGAGAGGGCAAGAGCCGCAGCACTCATCACGACTGGAAGGATCAACGCCCTACGCATGCGCGCCTTCTAGTGGGCCAAACGGCCCACATTATGTTGCGAGGCTGTCCCCCGAATTTGCTCAATTCATATCAAAAACCCCGTCCGGAGCGATCAAAAACGCGTTCCGACATAAGAACTTGGTTACCATTGCGGCGGCTTCGGGGCTGGTGCGTCTTTCTGGTGGCCAAGCTGGTTCGGGCAGCTATAGTCCCGGCAAAAGCCGGAGCACTGCGACGATGGACATGACGGGCGAGCAGCGGATCGGAGCCAGCCGCCAGAAGGTCTGGGCGGCCCTCAACGATCCAGAGGTGCTGCGTCAGTGCATCCCCGGATGCCAGTCGATCGAGAAGCTCTCCGACACCGAGATGACGGCCAAGGTGCTGCTGCAGGTGGGCCCCGTGCGCGCGAGCTTCTCCGGCAGGGTCACCCTCTCGGATCTCGATCCCCCCAACGGCTATCGCATCTCGGGCGAGGGCTCGGGCGGCGTTGCCGGGCACGCCAAGGGCGGCGCCACGGTGACCCTGAAGGATGACGGGCCCTCGGCGACCCTTCTCAGCTATACCGTGCACGCCGACGTCGGCGGCAAGCTCGCCCAGGTCGGTGGCCGGCTCATCGATTCCACCGCCAAGAAGCTCGCCGGCGAGTTCTTCGAGCGCTTCGGCAGCATCGTCGGCGGCCCCAGCGTCTCGGGCCTGCCGACGCAGAAGCCCCACGTCTCCTGGTGGCGCCGTCTCCTGGCCTGGTTGTTCGGTCGCTAGCGCCCCGCGCGCACGGTCCGCGGCGTCCCGGACGCGGCCGGGCCAGCGGGCCTCGGCCCGTCCACGCTACACCTCGAGCCACTCGCGGCGGACGTCGTCGGCCTTCTTCAGGTCGGCGGGCGTGCCTTCGAACACGATGGCCCCGTGCCCCATGACGTAGACGCGCGCCGAGATGTCGAGGGCGATCGAAAGCTTCTGCTCGACGAGCAGGATCGACACCCCGCGCCGGGCGATCTCCGAGATCAGCTCGCCCACCTGCTTGACGATCAGCGGCGCCAGCCCCTCGGTCGGCTCGTCGATCATGATCAGGTCCGGATCGCCCATCAGCGTGCGGCAGATGGTGAGCATCTGCTTCTCGCCACCCGACAGCACGCCGGCAGCGTTGTCGGCCCGTTGCTGCAGGTTGGGGAACATGTCGAGCATGTCCTGCTCCCGCCACTTGCCGGGTTTGCGCGGGTCCTTGGCGCCGAGCATCAGGTTCTGCCGCACCGTCAGCGTCGGGAAGATGTCGCGGTTCTCCGGCACGTAGCCGAGGCCGAGGCGGGCGATGCGGTAGCTCGGCAGCCCGGCGATGTTGCGGCCCTTGAACAGGATCGCGCCCTTGGGCTCCACCTCGCCCATGATCGCCTTCACCGTCGTCGAGCGGCCGACGCCGTTGCGCCCGAGCAGGCTCACGACCTCTCCGGCGCCGACGTTGAGGTTCACGCCCTGCAGGATGTGGCTCTTGCCGTAGTAGGCGTGCAGGTCCTGGACCTCGAGCATCAGTGCGCCTCCTGCCCGAGGTAGGCTTCCTTGACCTTGGGGTCGTTGCGGATCTCGGTCGGCGTGCCGGTGGCGATGATGGCGCCGTAGACGAGCACCGAGATGCGGTCCGCGAGGCCGAAGATCACGCTCATGTCGTGCTCCACGATCATCAGCGTGCGCCCCTCGCTGATGCGCCGGATCAGGTCGACGGCGCGATCCGTCTCGTGCCGGCTCATGCCGGCCGTCGGCTCGTCGAGCAGGATCACGTCGGCACCGCCCGCGATGGTGATGGCGATCTCGAGCGCGCGCTGCTCGGCGTAGGTGAGCACCCCTGCGACCACGTCCTTGCGGTCGATGAGGTTGAAATCGGTGAGGATGCGCTCGGTCCGCTCGTTGGTCTCCGGCGCGCCGTCCACGTCGCGCCAGAAGGTGTAGCGCTGTCCCGTCGACCACAGCACGCCGCAGCGCACGTTCTCCCACACCGACATGCGGTGGAAGATGTTGGTCACCTGGAAGCTGCGCGACAGACCGCGCCGGTTGATCAGGTGCGGCGGCAGCGTCGTGATGTCCTCGCCCTTCAGCATGATGCTGCCGGAGGTCGGCTTGATGAGGCCGCTGACCAGCCCGAACAGCGTCGACTTTCCGGCCCCGTTCGGGCCGATGATGGCGTGCCGCTCGCCCTTCACGATGTCGAGGTCGATACCGCGGATCACCTCGGTGGGCCCGAAGCTCTTCTTCAGCCCCTTGAGTCCGATCTCGGTGCTCATGCGACGCCTCCGTCGCGGGCGGCCTTCGACCAGGCGTTGGCCACCACCGGCCACGTCCGGCGGAACAGCAGGAACCCGCCCGCGAGCAGCACCAGCGCCACGCCCCACAGCACCGGGCTTGTCGGGGGCACGTGCGCCCCGACCGGGTGGATCACCAGCGCCTCGCCGTCCTTCACCGAGATCCGGAACAGCATCTCGATGATCAGCACCAGCCCCGTCGCCATGACGAGCGCCGAGGCAAACGAGAAGACGTATGCTGGAAGCAGCGTGCCGAGCCCGCCGCGCTTGGCAATCGGCACGTGCATCATGACGAGGCCGGCAATGCCTTGCGGCGCGAACATGACGACGATGATGAACATCAGCCCGAAGTAGAGCTGCCAGACCTCCGTGATGTCGGACAGCATCACCTGCAGGTAGCTGACGAGCACGGCCCCGATCACCGGACCGAAGAAGAAGCCGGCGCCGCCGATGAAGGTCGCAAGCAGCACGTTGCCGGACTGCACGGCCGAGAACAGCGCGGAGTTGGCGATCTCAAAGTTGATCGCCGCCAGCCCGCCCGCGATGCCCGCGAAGAAGCCCGACAGGCAGAAGGCGAGGAAGCGCACGACTTGCGGATTGTAGCCGACGAACTGCGCCCGTTCCGCGTTGTCGCGCACGGCGTTGCACATGCGCCCGAGCGGTGTGCGCGTGACCTTGTACATGAGGAACATGCACAGGAGGCACCAGAACGCGATCAGGTAGTAGACCTGGATCTGCGGTCCGAAGTTCCAGTCGAACACGCGCAGCAGCTTGGCGCGGTTGGTGGTCACGCCCTCCTCGCCGCCGAAGAAGCCGCGCAGGATGAGCGACGAGGAGCCGACGAGCTCGGCGAGCCCCAGCGAGATCATCGCGAATGCCGTGCCCGAGCGCTTGGTCGAGACCCATCCGAACAGAAGGCCGAAGAAGAGGCCCGAAAGGCCGCCGATCAGCGGCAGCACCGGCAGCGGAATGGGCAGCCGCTGCGCCGTCACGATGTTGATGGCGTGCACGACAAGATAGGCGCCGAGGCCGTAGTAGACCGCGTGCCCGAAGGACAGCATGCCGGTCTGCCCCAAGAGGATGTTGTAGGACAGCGCGAACACGATCGCGATGCCCATCAGGCTCATCATCGTCAGCGCGGTGCCTGACGTGAAGACGAGCGGCAGCAGCAAGAGCAGCCCCGCGAGCACCACCCACACGCCCCAGCGCCGGAACAGCTCCGTCGGGAAGTATCCGCGCTCGCCGGTCATCGCGGACTTGACGACATCACCGGTCATGTATCGCGCGTCCCCATGAGTCCGGTTGGCTTGAAGATCAGGACGAGCACCAGGAGGATGTAGGGCAGGATCGGCGCGATCTGCGCCACCGTCACCTGCCACAGGTCCCGCAGCACCGTGCCGGGCCTCGGCGTGAAGTTGAGGAAGGAGAGCAGGTCTGCCATCGACAGGTTCACCGACACGGCGAAGGTCTGCAGCAAGCCGATGAGCAAGGAGGCGACGAAGGCTCCTGGCAGCGAGCCAAGCCCTCCGACCACCACCACCACGAACAGGATCGGGCCCAGCAGCGCCGCCATGCTCGCCTGCGTGACGAGCGCCGGCCCGGCGATGACGCCGGCGATGGCTGCCAGCCCGGCGCCGAAGCCGAACACGGTCATGAACACGAGCGGCACGTTGTGCCCCAGGTGCGCCACCATGTGCGGGTGGGTCAGGGCGGCTTGCACGATCAGGCCGACGCGGGTGCGCGTGAGCATGGCGAACAGGGCGACGAAGATCGCCACCGAGATCGCTAGCATGAACAGCTTGTAGGCCGGATAGTTGGTGGCAAAGATCGTGAAGGCCGGAAAATCGAGCAGCGCCGGCACCCGGAAGTCGACCGGCGCCTTGCCCCAGATCATCTGCACCACCTCCTCGATCACGAAGGCGAGGCCGAAGGTGAACAGCAGCTCAGGCACGTGCCCGTGCTTGTGCACGTTGCGCAGGCCATAGCGCTCGACCAGCATGCCGACGCCGCCGACGAGGATGGGCGCGATCACCAGCGCCGGCCAGAAGCCGGCCCATCGCGCGATCTGGAAGCCGAAGAAGGCGCCCAGCATGTAGAAGCTGGCGTGCGCGAAATTCAGCACGCCCATCATGGAGAAGATGAGCGTGAGCCCACTCGCCATGAGGAACAGCAGCATGCCGAACAGCACGCCGTTCAAGGTGGAGATGATGATGAGCTCGGCCATGCGGGGTACACGATCTGCGCGCGAGTGGCGGCGGCCGGGCTTGACGCCGGCCGCCGCAGACTGCTGTTAGGGCCGCTGCATCTTGCAGCTGGTGGGCAGCATGGTGTCCTTGGTCTCGATCCGCGCCACCGTGCGCCAGCCCCAGCCCGTGCCTTCCTCGTCGAACGGCTCCTTGGCCGCGTCGCGCTCGCCGAGCGAGGAGACGTACATGGGCTGGAAGAACTGATGATCGTCCTTGCGCATGAAGCCCTCGCCGCCGTTGAAGACCTCGAACTTCATGTCCTCCAGCGCCGCGCCGATCTTCTTGACGTCGGTTGCGCTGCCGGCCTTGTTCATGGCCGCCGCCAGCATGCGCATCTGGTTGAACGCGCGCGGATAGAACACCGTGACGCCGTACTTGGCGCGGAATGCCTTCTCCGTTGCCTGCGACGCCGCGAACGGCACGTTGGCGTGGCCCTCGGCGATGGCGAACACCTTGTGGTTGAGGTTGGCCTGCTTGATGGCCACCGGGCCGCCCGTGCCGCCCGCGTAGTAGGTGTACCAGTTCGTCTGCAGGCCCGCGTCGGCTGCCGCCTTGATCAGCAGGGACATGTCCTGGCCCCAGTTGCCGGTGATCACGGTGTCGGCGCCCGACGCCTTGATCTTGGCGATGTAGGGCGCGAAATCCGTCACCTTCAGCAGCGGATGCAGCTCGTTGCCGACGATCGCCACGTCGGGCCGCTTGGCCTTCAGCATCGCGAGCGCGGTGTCACGCACGGACTGGCCGAAGGAGTAGTCCTGGTTGATCAGGTACACCTTCTTGATGCCGGTCTGACCCTTCATGTAGTTGGTCAGTGCCTCCATCTTGATGTCGGAGTTGGCGTCCCAGCGGAAGTGCGAGAAGGTGCACTTGTCGTTGGTGAGCACCGGATCGACCGCGGCGTAGTTGAGGTACAGAACCTCCTTGCCGGGGTTGCGATCGTTGTGCTTGGCGGCCCAGTCCTGCAGCGCCGCGGCCACCGACGAGCCGTTGCCCTGGATGAGAATGCGGGCACCGGCGTCGACCGCCTTTTGCGCCTGCACCAGCGTCTCCTGCGGATTGACCTTGTTGTCGAAGCCGAGGACCTCGAACTTCTTGCCGGCCGCCCCGCCCTTGGCGTTGATCTCGTCGGCGAGGAACTGGAAGGTCTTGAGGCCGACCTCGCCGATGGTGGCGCCCGGTCCCGAAAGCGGATCGATGTAGGCGACTTTGATGGTGTCTTGCGCATTCGCAGCGAGCGGGAGGCCGAGGCTGCCGAAAGACGCGAAAGCGGCCGCGGCAAGGCCGCGGATCAGAATGTTGGTCAAGCGTTCCTCCTGAAAACACGAGAGCTGCTACGGCAGGTTGGGCCTGCTCTTGACGTTTGCTCGGGCGCGATTTGGCATTTTTTTGCGGTCGCGCACAAGGGGCATTTCGCCGATCTGATCCCGGCCAAACATTGACGTGGTCGAAAGGTTTACACGGAGCGTCTGTCACAGATCCTGAGGCGCCAAGGCAACCCAGGCGGAGGCGAGTTCCGCCGCCGAGCCGGGGCCTTGGCCGTGCAGCATGTCCGCCAGCATGGCGGCGCTGTCGGCCAGGCGGGGGCCCGGGCGGTTGAAGTAGGCGTTGCCGTCTGCGAAGTAGACGCGTCCCCCGCGCACCGCCTTCAGGCCGGCCCACCCGGGCTTCGCCTGCAGGAGGGGAAGCTCCTCCAGACAGCGCTTGAGGTCATAGCCGCAGGGTGCAACGACGATCGCGTCCGGATCGGCGGCCACAAGCTCCGCCCACTGCATCCAGTCCGAGCGCTTGCCCGCGACCCCGAACAGATTGCGCCCACCTGCGATCTCGACGAGCTCCGGCATCCAGTTGCCGCCGGCCATCGTTGGCTCGACCCATTCGACGAAGGCGACGCTGGGTCTCGCCCGGCCGGAGACCCGTTGCGCCACGTCCGCAAATCGCGCCTGCATGCGCGCCACGAGGTCCTGGCCGGCCTCGGGCACCCCCAGCGCACCCGCCGCACGGGCGATGTCGGCGTAGACGTCGGCGAGGCTGTCGGGCTTCAGCGACACGAGGGCGACGGGCTTGCCCGTCCAGGTGCATGTCGCCTCCTCGACATCCTTGAGGCTGACCGCGCACACGTCGCAATGATCCTGCGTCAGGATCACGTCCGGGTCGAGCGCACGCAGCGCCTCGGCGTGGACCTTGTAGACGGACAGGCCCTCCCGCACGATTTCCTGCACGCGCGCATCGATCTCCGCGCTCGTGCCCTCGACCTTGAATTTGGCCTCCGTCAGCCTCGGCAGCCCCAGCACGGAGGCCGGCCAGTCGCATTCGTGGCTGCGCCCGACCAGCTTGTCGAGCATGCCGAGCCCGGCCACGATCTCGGTGGCGCTGGCGATCAGGCTGACGATCCTGGGCACGCGGGCGATCCTCCGGGGCTGGCGGCTTGCGGCAGGCGCCATGCGATAGCAGACCATCACGTTCTGGCAAGCGTCCGCGCGCCGGTTGAAGGTTTGCTCGAATGCCCCTAAACGCTTGCACGCGAGCCGCGAGATCTGCGTGCAGATCCCGCGTTCCCCTCCAACAGAGGCGCCGTTGCCATCCTCGGGCTCGTCCAGGACGAGCCCGACCATGACAGACTGGGTGCCAAGCGTCGGACGACAGGTGTAAAGCCATGCTGCGCCTGAACGAGGTAAGACTGCCGCTCGAGCACCCGGAGGACGCCCTCAGGGCGGCCGTGCTGGCTCGCACCGGCGTGCCGCCGGACCAGCTCGGCCGCATCGAGGTCTTCCGCCGCAACTGGGATGCGCGCTCCAGGTCGCAGATCGTCCTCACCTACACCCTCGACGTCGAGGTCGCGGACGAGGCGGGCGTGCTGCAGCGCCTCCGCGGCACGCCGAACATCGCTCCCCGCCCGGACGTCGACTACCACTTTCCCTTCGCCATGCCCGAGGCCACGCCTGCCGGTGTGGTGCCGCTCGCCTCGGGCGCGGGCGAGCCCTTCAAGCGCCCGCTCGTGATCGGTGCCGGCCCCTGCGGGCTGTTCGCGGCCCTCATCCTGGCGCAGATGGGCTTCCGGCCCATCGTGCTCGAGCGCGGCAAGGTCGTGCGCGAGCGCACCAAGGACACCTGGGGCCTCTGGCGCCGGTCCGTGCTCGACCCGACCTCCAACGTGCAGTTCGGCGAGGGCGGCGCCGGCACCTTTTCCGACGGCAAGCTCTACAGCGGCATCAAGGACCGCCACCGCCGCGACCGCAAGGTGCTTGTCGAGTTCGTCAAGGCCGGCGCGCCCGAGGAGATCCTCTACGTCGGCAAGCCCCACATCGGCACCTTCCGCCTCGTGACCATGGTCGAGAGCATGCGCGCCACGATCGAGGCGCTGGGCGGCGAGTACCGCTTCCGCGCCAAGGTCGTCGACCTCGCCATCGACACGAGCGCGGACGGCACGCGCCGCGTGGCCGGCGTCAGGCTCGAGAGCGGCGAGGAGATCGCGGCGAGCCACGTGGTGCTGGCCTTGGGCCACAGCGCGCGCGACACCTTCCAGATGCTGCACGACCGCGGCGTCCATCTCGAGGCCAAGCCCTTCTCCATCGGCGTGCGCGTCGAGCATCCCCAGTCGCTCATCGACAAGGCCCGCTTCGGCCGCTTCGCCGGCAACCGGATCCTCGGCGCCGCCGACTACAAGCTCGTGCACCATGCCGCCAACGGGCGCTCGGCCTACAGCTTCTGCATGTGCCCCGGCGGCACCGTGGTGGCCGCCGCCTCCGAGCAGGGCGGCGTCGTCACCAACGGCATGAGCCAGTACTCGCGCGCCGAGCGCAACGCCAACGCCGGCCTCGTCGTCGGCATCACGCCGGAGCAGGACTATCCGGGCCACCCCCTGGCCGGCGTCGCCTTCCAGCGGCGCTGGGAGCAGCTGGCCTTCGAGGCGGGCGGCGGCGATTTTCGCGCCCCGGCCCAGCGCGTGGGCGATTTCCTGGCGCGCCGGGCGTCGACCGCGCTCGGCGCCGTCATCCCGTCCTACCGGCCGGGCGTCACCCCGACCGACGTGTCCCGCTGCCTGCCGGCGTTCGCGGTCGACGCCCTGCGCGAGGCGCTGCCGCGCTTCGGCGAGCAGATTGAGGGCTTCGACATGGCCGACGCGGTGCTGACCGGCGTCGAGACGCGCACCTCCTCGCCGGTGCGCATCAGGCGCGACGCGCGCCTCCAGAGCCTCAACACCCAGGGGCTCTATCCGGCGGGCGAGGGGGCGGGCTACGCCGGCGGCATCCTGTCGGCCGGCGTCGACGGCATCCGCGTCGCCGAGGCTGTTGCGGCCGCCATCGCGGCCTCCCGCGGCATCGCCGCACCGCCGCTGCGTGACTAGCCGCAGCGGCGGCGACCGCGCGCGATAAAAATCCTGCGCCATCAGATGGATAGGACCTCATCCGGGTCCATCGGAATGGGCAATCCGCTTCCTATCCGCGAACGGGCCTGACGTGGCTCAACCCCTGGCGGCAGCACGCCGGCCCAGCAGCCGGAACGTGACGTCGACGGTGATCCCGAGGCCGGAGAGGGCCTCCACCTCGCCGCGCCGCTGCTTCGGCACCCGTGCCCCGTGCGGCGTCATCCGCAGTAGGTCGCCGACGGCTTGCGCGCCCTCGACCGCGGTCTTGTAGACGAGCGTCTCCTCGGCCACGAGGACGAAGCCTGCCTTCTGCGCCGCGTCCAGGGGCGGCGGCAGCGACTGCCGCACCGTCTCGTAGATGATGCGTCTCAGCTCGACGAGATGGTCCGGCCCCGGATCGGCCAGGAGAACGTGGCCGCCCTCCTTCAGCACGCCCGCAAAGCCGGCCCAGTGCGGGAAGCCGAACGCGCAGGCGATCAGGTCGACGCTTCCGGCCACGAACGGGGGGCGGCGATTGCTGGCGACGGCCCATGCCGCCGGCACGCCGCGCCGGGCAGCGGCCTTCACCGCCCACTTGGAGACGTCCATGCCGGCGAGCGTCAGACGTCCTGGCCGCCCCTGCTCTTGGGTCAGCGCCGCGATGCGGGCGATATGGTATCCCTCGCCGCAGCCGGCATCGACCAGGCACGCATCGCGCACCCCGCCCTCGTCGAAGGCGCGAGCCGCAAGGAAAAACAGCCGGTCGGAGATCGGGGCGTAGTGGCCGGCGTCGAGGAAGCGCCTGCGGGCGACCACCATCTCCTTGCTGTCGCCGGGATCGAGGGAGGCCTTGTGCTGGGCGGGCAGAAGGTTGCAGTACCCCTCCCGTGCCACGTCGAAGCTGTGACCGCTGCTGCAGATCCACCGCTTGCCGTCGCTGGCGAGCGGCAAGCCATCGATGGGGCAGGCGAAATTGCTGGCAGGTCGTACGTCCATCGCGTGAGCCTCTAGCTCACGCGATGGGCGCAGGTGACGAGGTTACCGGAACCAGCGCGCGTGATGGTAGCGCGGCTTCTCCCACCGGGCGTCGGCGCAATAGTCGCCGTTCCAGTAGCCGTACCGGCCGCAGGTGCCGCCCGCCCGATGGTGGCGGTAGCGGTAGGGATAGCCGTAGTGCGACCGGTAGTAGTGGCCGTGCCCATACAGCGGGCCGTAGTAGCCGTAGTAGGCATAGCCCGTGGTGCCGTGCTTGTTGAACCACTCCTGGCGCGGGCTGACGCCCGGCAGCATGCCGTTGTCGCCGGCGCGCAGCGGCGGCAGCTCCTTCGGATGATAGATGTCGTTGTAGCCGTAGAAGCCCGAGCCCCAGCCGTAGCCATAGCCCGAGTAGCGGGCATAGCGCGGACGGTAGCGGTAGCAGGGACCGCGGTCGCAGGACGTGCCGAACAGCCAGCTCCAGCTGTCGCGCCAGCTGTCGCGGTAGCAGGCGCTGCCGCAATCCGAGTAGCTGTAGCTGTACCGGTCAGAATACCTGTCGGCGTACTTGTATGACGAGTAGTAGACCCGCGGCGCCCTGTAGCTGTCGCAGTAGTCGCCGTTGCAATAGGCCTGCGCCTGCCCGGAACCGCCGAACAGGGCGATGAGCGCCCCCGCCAACAGTACAAGGTACCTGCCCGCCCCGAAACTGCCCATCACTGCCTCCTCACACGTGGACCGTCGGCGGCAATGTGCCTGCGGGAGCCCCCAGGGGCTACGAATCGCGCACACGCCGCCGATATAGTTGGTTAGGCCACACGTACACCGAACGCTAGAGCGCAGCACACGAATTCCGGGAATTGAACACCGAATTTTCCCTGCCCGTGGAAATCAGGGCACGCTTTTGAGGGGCTTGGCCGCCCTTTCCGCCCCCGGACGTCCTCTCAGGCCACGGCGCCGGCCACCGGATAGCCCGTCCACGGACGGACCGTGCGGATGGAGAGGTGGGAGACGAGCCGCGCCACGTTGGGCAGCCCCGACAGGCATTCCCGGTGAATGCGCTCGAAATCCGCGGCATCGGCCGCCACGATCCGCAGCAGGTAGTCGCTGCCCCCCGTCATGAGGTGGCATTCGAGGATCTCGGGCCTTGCCGCCACCGCCCGCTCAAAGGCGGCCAGTGCCTTGTCCGACTGCGACTTGAGCGAGACCTCGACGAAGAACTCCATGGCGTAGCCGAGCAGCCTGGGGTCCAGCCGCGCCCCGTAGCCGGCGATGATCCCGGCCTCCTCCATCTGCTGCACGCGTCGGTGGCAGGCCGACGGCGACAGCCCGACCCGCTGCCCGAGCTCGGCCAGCGACTGGCGGCAGTCGCGCTGCAGCTGCTTCAGGATGCGAATGTTGATGGGATCCTCGATCATGCGAAGAATTTACGATTATGGTCCGATTTTGTCGAATGATTTTTCACTAAGGCCCAAGGCGACGCCTCTCCTTTGGTGAAATGCTGCGCGCGGCTGATATTATCTTCGACGGCAGATCGCAGCGCAGCCCCAAGGAGCCCCCCATGCGCATCGGCGTGCCCAAGGAGATCAAGAACCACGAGTACCGCGTCGGCATGACGCCCAACTCGGTGCGTGAGGCGACGGCCCACGGCCACAAGGTCATGGTCGAGACCGAGGCCGCCGCCCGCCAGGGCCTAACCGACGACGACTACCGCCGGGCCGGCGCCGAGATCCTGCCCTCCGCGCAGGAGGTGTTCGCCAACGCTGAGATGATCGTGAAGGTCAAGGAGCCGCAACCGGCCGAGTGCGCCATGCTGCGCGAGGGCCAGACGCTGTTCACCTACCTGCACCTGGCGCCCGATCCCGAGCAGGCCAAGGCCCTCATGGCCTCCGGCGTCACGGCCGTCGCCTACGAGACCGTGACCAATGCGCAAGGCGGCCTGCCCCTGCTCGCCCCCATGAGCGAGGTCGCCGGCCGCATGGCCATCCAGGCCGGCGCCCACTGCCTCGAGATCGCGCAGGGCGGCCGCGGCCTGCTGCTCGGCGGCGTCGCCGGCGTGGCCCCGGCCAAGGTCGTCGTGCTCGGCGGCGGCATCTCGGGCATCAACGCTGCCCACATGGCGATCGGCCTCGAGGCCGATGTGACCATCCTCGACATCAATGTGAGCCGCCTCTACGCCATCAAGCAGCAGTTCGGCGCCGCCATCACCACGCTCTACTCGACGCGCGCCTCCGTCGAGGACGAGGTGCGCTCAGCCGACCTCGTCATCGGTGCGGTGCTCGTTCCCGGCGCAGCTGCTCCGAAGCTGATCTCCGAGAAGCTTGTGAAGGACATGAACCGCGGCTCCGTCATCGTCGACATCTCCATCGACCAGGGCGGCTGCGCCGCCACGTCCCATCCGACGACCCATGCCGCTCCCACCTACGTCAAGCACGAGGTCGTGCACTACTGCGTCGCCAACATGCCGGGCGCCGTGGCGCGCACCTCCACCTTCGCGCTCAACAACGCCACGCTGCCTTTCATCCTGGCGCTCGCCGACAAGGGGCCGCGCCAGGCCATGCTTGAGGATCCGCATCTGCTTGCGGGTCTCAACGTCCACAGGGGCGCCGTCACGCATCCAGCCGTCGCCGAGGCGCTCGGGCTCGAGCTGCGCGGGGCCCGCGCCGCGCTGGGCTAGCTGTCTGGGACCGGAGAGCCTGCAACCTCGCCTGAGACTTGCGAGCACGGTCCCTTGCCTCGCTCGAGCGGTCCGGGTGTGATTGCCGACGCCCACAAGAAGGCCCACGCTCGTCAGCGTGGAGTAGCTCCTACCGGCTTGCTCCGTATCATACCAACAGGCGCGAGCACTTTCTCGGGCCGCAGCCCGTGTCTGTTGGGTCGCGCTGAAACGCTTGACCCAACCTACCGTGGCTCCCGGCAAGCGACCTCAACGCCGCCAGAGCTGTAGGTTGGGTCAAGCGCAGCGCGACCCAACATGCCACGACCGGTGACATCCAAGCTCGTCGGTAGCACCCGTCACGCCGGCGTCAGGAGCCCGTGCGCAGGGACAGCCCGCGGCGCTTCTCAGGTGCCCGCTGCGGGAGGCTGCTCACGGGCGCGTCGAGCAGCCGGTCGGCCGTCTTCGAGCGGCCCTGGAACTCCGCGCGCACGTGGTCGGCGAGCGCCTTCACCGTCGGCGAGCCCGCCGACGCGCCCATGTGCATGTTGATCATGAACTGCGGCAGCTCCGGCAGGCCGCTCTCGGGCCCGAGCACCTGCAGGAACAGGGGCACGCTGTCGCTGAGCGCCGCCGAGATGGCGATGCCGGCCGACACAGTCGCCTCCTGCGCCACCTGGTGCGAGACCTCGAGCACCAGCCGCCACGACCGCTTCGCCTCGCGCAGCGCCTCCAGCACCACCGGCCGGAAGCGGCAGCTCCCGTCTCCGATCGCGAGCGGCAGCGGCGATTGCAGGTGCGCACGTCCGTGCGGCGCCCCGACGAACACGAGCGTGTCGACCCGCAGCATCTCGGCGTTGCGCACCGGCTCCGCGTCCGTGGTGAGCGCCAGGTCGATATCGCCCTCCGCCAGCATCTCCAGGATGTGCTGCGAGTTGCCGAGTGTGAGCGTCACCCGCACCTGCGGCCAGGCGCGGTTGTAGCGGCGCAGGATGGTCGGGATGTAGGTCGGCACGATGTCGGTCGGCACACCGAAGCGCACCTCGCCGTCGAACTCCGGCGTCGTCATCTGGCCCCAGATCTCGTCGTTGAGGCCGACGAGCCGGATGGCAGGCCCGACCAGCCTTTCGCCGGCCGGTGTCAGCGTCAGCTTGCGATGCTCGCGCTCGAACAGCTCGACCGCGAGCAGGTCCTCGAGCCGCTTGATCTGCAGGCTGATGGCCGACTGGGTCCGGTTGAGCATGCGCGCCGCCGCCGTCACGCTTCCCGTCTCGACCACGGCGGTGAAGGCCCGCAGCAGCGTCGTGTCGATGTCCCGAAGCATGACCCTCTCACATTTCAAACCGTCATGTGAGTCATTAAAACAATTCGATTTGAAAATGCAAGGGAGCCAGGCATTAAGCAGCTCCAACAGCAAAGGACTACAAATTATGCACAACTCGCTCGTTCTGCAGGCGCCGCCGAGCGCGGCACGGACCGTTGTGTCGCGCCTCGTTTCCCCCTTGAAGGGCACGGTGTCCGCCCTCGCCGCGGCCTTCGCCGTACATCAGGAGCGCGTGGAGCTGTCCAGCCTCGACGACCGCATGCTGGCCGACATCGGCCTGACGCGGCACGACGTCGAGCGCGAGAGCACCAGGGGTTTCTGGGAGATCCGCTGATCCGTCTTTTCCGCCGTCTGCAATGACGAAGGGCGGGGCGTGAGCGCCCCGCCCTTCGCATTTCTCAGGCCTCGCCCGTGACTCCGGGTGACGCGCTAAACCTCTGGCGAGCCAAGGCTTTCAGCGCACGCTGAGGCCGCTCACGGCCCCCACACCTCGCGCGCGATCTCGACGATCATGGCGAGCTTCGCCCATTGCTCCTCCTCGGCGAGGATGTTGCCCTCCTCGGTGCTGGCGAAGCCGCACTGCGGCGACAGGCAGAGCTGGTCGAGCGCCACATAGCGCGTCGCCTCCTCGATGCGGCGCTTGATGTCGTCCTTCTTCTCCAGCGTTCCCGTTTTGGATGTAACGAGACCGACCACAACCCGCTTCTTGCCCTTGGGCAGGAAGCGCAGCGGCTCGAGCCCGCCGGCCCGCTCCGTGTCGTACTCGAGGAAGTAGCCGTCGTAGTTGATGCCGGCGAGGAGCTGCTCTGCAACAGGCTCATAGCCGCCCTCGGCGATCCACGTGGAGCGGAAGTTGCCGCGGCACACGTGCGTCGTCATCACCATGTCGGCGGGCTTGGCAGCCAGCGCCGCGTTGATCGTGCGCGCATAGATCGCGGGCAGCTTGTCGACGTCCTCGCCCCGCTCCCTCGCCTTCGTCACCTCGTCCTTGGAGCACAGGTAGCTCCACACCGTGTCGTCGAGTTGCAGATAGCGGCAGCCCGCGTCGTAGAACGCCTTGATCGCCTTCTGGTAGAGCTTGCCGAGATCCTCGAAGTAGCCGTCGAGGTCGGGATAGACGTCCTGCGAGATCGCCTTGCGGCCGCCGCGGAAGTGCAGCACCGTCGGCGACGGGATCGTCATCTTCGGCACCACGCCCGTATTCGCCTTCAGGAACTTGAAGTGCTCGAGCATGGGATGGTCGAGCGGGAAGTCGAGCTTGCTGGTGACGCGCACGCTCTCCGGCTTCGTATCGACGCCCTTGAAGTGGATGCCCTGGTCGACGACCACCCGCTCGCAGCCCGTCAGGTGCCAGAAGAAGTCGAAGTGCCACCACGAGCGGCGGAACTCGCCGTCCGTGGCGAGCTTCATGCCGATCGCCTCCTGCTTCTTGATGATCTTGACGATCTCGGCGTCCTCGACCGCCTTCAGCTCCGCGGCCGAGATCTTGCCCTCCGCTTTCTTGGCGCGCGCCTCCTTCAGCGGCGCGGTGCGTAGCAGGCTGCCGACCTGGTCGGCGCGAAATGGGGCGTGAGTGTCACTCATGGCGGGTCCTCCGGTTGTGCCTGGTGCCTAAGGCGGCTCTTGCTCTCTGCGTTCTCAATTGGCGCGTGGCGCTCGCCGGGCGAGCGCACATGCTCTGCACATCCCTAGCGTGGCGGCGTCTCCTTCTGGAAGGCCGCGATGATATCGGCCGGCATCGGTGCCGATCTGAGCCGGCCGGCGTTCTCCGGATCGCGCACCGTCCACAGCCGCGTCTCGTAGCCCTTGAGCATGGGCTCCCCCGCCTTCGTCACCCGATGCTCGACGAGGAAGCTCGACCGCCGGAACTCGACGACCTCGCTCTCGATCGCAAGATCCTCGCCGTAATGCGAGGCGGCCTTGAACTCGGCCCTCGCCTCGAGCAGCGCCAGCCCGGCGCCGCCGTGCTTCTCCAGCATGTCCTTCTTGACGTCTCCCGTCGCCGCCTCGAAGAGGTGGTGCGTGCACCGGTCGAACCATTCGAAGTAGCGCGGATAGAACACGATGCCGGCGGGGTCGCAGTCTCCCCATTCGATCCGGATGCGGTGCACGTTCTTGAGCATCATGCGACGAGGATCACGTCGGCCTCTGCCGTCTCGGCATGCAGCCGCTCGACCAGCGCCGCCCGCCGCCCCAGCACCGCCCGCTGGTTGAGGTAGCCCTTGTCGGTGATCTCCCCCGCATCGATCGACGGCGGCTCCGTCATGATCAGGCAGCGCGCGATGTGCATCGAGCTGCCGTGCGTGTGGGCGTTGTGGTGCTTGAAGCCCTCGACCAGGACCTTGCGCACCGCCGGATCGGCGATCTGCTGGGCGAGCGGCGCATCGGGCCCCAGGTGCGCGCACACCGACTTCAGCCCTTGCAGGTTGGGGAAGATCAGCACGCCGATCTCGTCCCGGTCGTGACCGGTGATGACGGCGTCCTCGATCACCGGCGCGCCGGCCGCGATCACCGCCGGCCGCAGCATGCCGACATTGACCCAGGTCCCCGACATCAGCTTGAAGTTCTCCGCCGTCCGCCCGTTGAACAGCAGCCCGGCCGCCGGGTTGTCCGGATCGGCGAGCTTGGCCGCGTCGCCCGTGCGGAACCATCCCTCCTCGTCGAAGGCCTTCGCCGTGTGCTCCGGCGCCTTGAAGTAGCCCGGCGTTACGTTGGGCCCCTTCACGCGCAACTCCAGCTTGTCGTTGTCCGGCACCAGGCGCACCTGCATGCCGGGCCCCGGCACGCCGATGTTGCCCGCCCGCTCGATCGGGAAGTGCACCATCGTGACCGCGGGTGCCGTCTCCGTCAGCCCCCAGGAGGAGATGAAAGGCACGCGCCGCCCCGTCACCTTCTCGCTGATCCGCTCCAGCCGCTCCCACAGCGAATGCGGCAGCGCGGCGGCGGCGTAGAACAGCATGTCGAGCCGGTCGAAGAACTTGCGCTGCAGCGCCTCGTCGGTCTCGAGCACGTCGAGCAGCGCCGCGTAGGCCTTGGGCACGTTGAGATAGAACGTCGGCGACACCTCGCGCAGGTTCGCGATCGACTTGGCGAACAGCCCCGGCACCGGCTTGCCCTCGTCGATGTACAGGGTGCCGCCGTTGCGCAGCACCATGTTGAAGTTGTGGTTGCCGCCGAAGGTGTGGTTCCACGGCAGCCAATCGACGAGCACCGGCGGCTGTGCCTCCAGGAAGGTCCAGGCCGCCGCCGCGCTTTCCTGGTTCGCGCACATCATGCGCTGCGTGTTGATCACGCCTTTCGGCATGCCGGTCGAGCCCGAGGTGAACAGGATCTTGGCGACCGTGTCGGGCCCCACCCGCCGGAAGGCGGCGTCGACCGCCAGCGTCGGGCGCGTGTCCGTGAGCGAGGCGAACGACGTCACGCTGCGGCCGGCGATGCCTCCCCGGCTCGCCACCACCTCGATCTTGTCGGCGCCGATGGCTGCCAGCGCGCGCGCGTAGCGCTCCGCGTCGTCGACGTAGATGAGCGCCGGCTCGAGCAGCCCGACGATGTGCCTGAGCTTGCCGAAGTCCTCGCTCATGCGCGCATAGGCCGTCGAGATCGGCGCCACCGGCACCCCGACGTGCATGGCGCCCAGCACGAACAGTCCGTGGTCGATGCCGTTATCGGCGAGGATCATGGCGGGCGTCGCCGGCCCCAGGCCGCGGTCGAGCAGGGACTGGGCGATGGCGTTTACCGCGCGCCCGGCCTCGCCGTAGGTCAAGGTCCGCCAGCCGCCGCCCGCCCCGCGCTCGGCGAGGAACACGCGGCCTGGCGCCTCGGCGGCCCAGCGCTCGAGCAGCACCCCGACCGATGCGGGCATGGGGCCGAGCTCTCGCAGCGACCTGAGCACGATCGATCCATCCGGTCGCAGCTCGTGGGCGATCTCGGGCTTCGAGAACAGCGGCCTCGCGCTTGCTCCCGGCGCCGCCTTGGGCGCAATGGCAGACGTCGTCATCGGCGTTCCTTCCCCAACCGCATCAGCCTCTTGCCGAGGTCTTCAAGGTGCAGGTCTGGCGCAATGGTAGCGCGGCCGGCTGTGACCGTCAAAGAATGTTATAGTTGGCAACAGATACCGCGTCCCGATCCAGTGGCACGCCCTTCCGCGCGCGGCTCCGGCCGCGGAGGTGCCTCAGCGGCCGCTCACTGGAACGGCGTCAGCAGCTTGAGGAGCGCCGCCTTGCCGTCGGCCCCGAGCATGCCCTCGATCCGGCTCTCGTGCTCATTGTGCACCTCGAGCAGCTTGTCGAGAAGCTCCCGGCCGCCGTCCGTGATGTGCAGCTCGTGCGAGCGCCGGTCGGACTTGGAGCGCGTTCGCACGATCAGCCCGCGCTCCTCCAGCCGGTCGAGCATCAGCACCAGCCGCGCCCGCTCGATCAGCAGCGCCTCGGCCACGCGCGCCTGCGCCAGGCCCGGATTGATCGAGACGACGTACAGCACGGTGTACTGCGCGATCGAGATGTCGAAGGGCTTGAACCGCGCCTTGAGCTCGCGGAACAGCCACATCTGCGCGCGGCGGAGCAGATAGCCGGTGGCTTGATCGAGCGCCGCGAGATTGACCTCGCTACCGCCCTCCACGCCGACCTCGTCCTCGTCCCGTTGCTCCACCATGCGTCTCGACGGCCTCGGTGCCCGATCCTGAAGTAGCAATTATCGCTGTTGTCACATTTCGAGCAACGTACGCGTACCAAAATGTTTACCGGAATGGGAAAAATCGCTTCGCGCGGCCCTCGCACGGCTCATGCTGCACTGCACCCGGTCGGCCGCGGACGCCGGGGCGCCGGCGGTCACGCCAGGTACTGCCGCGCCCAGCCCAGCCCTGCGCTGGTCCCCGCGCGCGGCCGGTATTCGCAGCCGACCCAGCCCGCATAGCCCAGGGCATCGAGCAGGCCCAGGATGTGCGTGAAATTCACCTCCCCCTCGTCGGGCTCGTGGCGCAGCGGCACGCCGGCGATCTGCACGTGGCCGATGCCGGGCAAATAACGCTCGAGCCGGCGCGTCAGATCACCCTCGACGATCTGGCAGTGGTAGAAGTCCATCTGCACTTTCAGGTTCTCGCGGCCGATCTCGGCGCGGATGGCGTGCGCCTCCGCCTGGGTGTTGAGGAAGAACCCGGGCATGTCGCGCGGGTTGATCGGCTCGATCAGCACCTCGACCCCGAGGCTCCTGGCCTCGTCGGCGGCATGCGCGATGTTGCGCACGTACACGTCCCGGTGCCGCGCCCGGTCCGCCCCCTCCGGCATCACCCCGGCAACCACATGCAGCCGCCCTGTGCCGAGGATGCGTGCATACTCGAGCGCCGTCGCGATGCTCGCCTTGAACGCGTCCTCGCGCCCGGGCAACGAGGCGAGCCCGCGCTCGCCCTTGGCCTGGTCGCCGGGCGGGGCATTGATGAGCACGAGCTCGATCCCGCTGTCATCGAGGCGGGCTCTGAGATCGCGCGCGGGAAGCTCGTAGGGGTACTGCAGCTCCACGCCCCTGAACCCGTCGCGCGCCGCCGCCGCGAACCGCTCGAGCAGGCCCACCTCGCAGTACATCATCGAGACATTGGCGGCGAGCCGCGGCATCGCTCTGTCCTCCGCTGCGTCGCGGCCCGCCTCTGACGGCTCGCGCTCCGGCATTCCTTGTCCGCCGCACTCGGGCACGCGCGACGCCGCTGCCGGTCCTCGGCCGACCGGCGCGCATGCGCGCCCGGCTGCTGCGAGACCCCGATCAGGCGCCCATCTTCTTCAGCGCCGCCGACACCTTGTGCCGGATCACGTGGAAGCCGCGCTTGCTCTCGTCCACCATCCAGTTCATCTGCAGCGAGCGGCGCGGACCGGCGAACGGCGGATGCCCGTGCCAGGAGTTGTCCGAGCGCTTGAAGATCAGCATGGTGCCGTTGTCGGGGGCCACCTCGGCCACGTAGTTCTCGAGGTTCTGCCCGTCGCGCAGGATGCGCAGGCGGCCGAGCTTCTCGGGCCACTCCCGGTTGAGGTACAGCAGGACCGTGATGATCTTGTCCTTGCTGTCGGTATGGATCTGCCCGTCCTTGGCGCGCGTATGCCCGCGCAGGGAGTACATCTTGGGCCGGCCGGCGAGCTCGACGCCGAACTTCTCCTCGATCACCTCCTCGAACTCGCGGCTGTCGAGATCGGCGATCACGTCCTTGATCAGCATATCCGTGGTCAGGCTCTCGATCGGGAACGAGCCGCCCGAGGGGATCGACGGGAACGAATCGTTCACGCGATCGACCGTCTCCTTGCTCACCAGGTTGGGGATGATGGTGTACTCGTAGGGGTCTTTTTCGACCTTCGCCTTCCTCAGCCGATCGATGTCGAGGTATCGCATCTTGCCCTTGTTCGCTCTGTTGCGTTTTCGATCACTCTGGGCCTGGATCCCAAGCCTTCCGGCCGCCTTTCGTCATGCCCGGCGCCGGTCTGCGGCGCTACCTGGGCACGACGCCAGGTTAGCATCCCTCGCCGGTATGCGATACTGAGGCCGCCTCGACCGGTCGGCGCGGGCGGCGATGTGGCCAGCCCGGTGTCGGCCGGAAGCCAACGACAGGCGACTGAAGAATGAAAGATGACGCAGGGTCAAGTCTTGGTGGCGTCAGCCGGCCGCTGCAAGGCGCCACGGCCTGGCTGATCACCGACGAGAAGATCGGCATGCTCGTGCAGTGCCGCGGCGTCGCCGATGCGCTGGGTGTCGAGGCCGTCCACAAGCAAGTGGCCCCGCGCGGCCTCTGGCGCGTCCTGTCGCCGTGGGCGGGACCCGCGCCCGCCGAGCGCATGGGCAAGCCGGGCTCCGCCTTCGCCCCGCCCTGGCCCGACATCGCGATTGCCACTGGCCGCTTGAGCATTCCCTACCTGCGCCGCCTGCGCCGGCTGGCCGGGCCCCGCACCTTCACCGTCGTCCTGCAGGATCCCAAGACCGGCCTCGGTACGGCCGATCTGATCTGGGTGCCCGCCCACGATCGTCTGCGCGGCGACAATGTCGTCACCACGCTCACCTCCGCCCACAGCTTTCCGCCGGCGCGTCTTGCGGGCCTGCGCGCGCGTATGCCGGAGGCGATCGCGGCGCTGCCGCCTCCGCGCATCACCGTCGTGCTCGGCGGCACCGGCGGCGGCTACACCTTCGCCGACGCCGACATGGCCCGCCTCGCGGGCGCGCTCGCGAGCCTGGCGCGCTCCGGCGCATCCTTCCTCGTCACGCCGTCGCGGCGCACGCCGCCGACCCTGCTCGAGGCCGTCGACCGGGCGACAGCCGGCGCGCCCCGCATCCTCTGGCGCGGCGACGGTCCCAATCCCTATCCCGATTTTCTCGCCCACGCCGACGCGCTCATCGTCACCGCCGACAGCGTCAACATGACGGGCGAGGCCTGCGCGACGGGCCGGCCGGTCTACGTCTTCTTCCCCTCCGCCGGCGCGCCGAAGTTCCAGCGCTTCCACGCCGCGCTCGAGAAGGCCGGCGCCACCCGCCCGCTGCCCGATGCTCCCGCCCGGCTCGACGCCTGGACCTACCAGCTGCCCGACGCGGCCGCCGCCATCGCCGCCGAGATCGAGCGCCGCTGGCTTGCCCGCTGCTGATACCGCACCACCGCGCATCATGGCCGTCCCGCCGCGATGCCCGTGGAATCACAGACGCCATCCGGCGGTCGGTGCTGCGGTAGCGATGGACCCACGCCCCCGCTTGGACATCTGACCGTCAGACCCGCGTGCGACTGTCCTCTCACCCCATGCAGACAAGCGCAGTGGACAGAGGATTGCGGCAAGGGGCGAGCACCGGCGGTTGGCCTGTTGGGTCGCGCTGCGCTTGACCCAACCTACGGCTGCCGCGGGGATGGAGCTTGCGCACCTGTAGGTTGGGTCAAGCGTTTCAGCGCGACCCAACAGGCCGCAACCCAACGCACACTCCGCCCTCGCGGCCACCGCTCGCCCTGCGAGCCGGGCAGCGAGCCCCTCCGCCGGCAGCTTGCGCTCACGCCACCAGCTTCGCCGCCGCCCGCCCGGCCGCCTGGCCCGAGAAGATGCAGCCCCCCAGGAACGTGCCTTCCAGCGCCCGGTAGCCGTGCACGCCGCCGCCGCCGAAGCCCGCGACCTCGCCCGCCGCGAACACGTTGCCGAGCGGTTGGCCGTCGGCCTTCAGCACGCGCGCCTCCAGATCCGTCTCGAGGCCGCCCAGCGTCTTGCGCGTCAGCGTCCACAGCCTGACGGCGACGAGCGGCCCCGCTGCCGGATCGAGTAGCTTGTGCGGCTTGGCCACCCGGATCAGCTTGTCGCCGAGATAGCGGCGCGCGCCGTGGATCGCCGTGATCTGCGCGTCCTTGCCGAACACGTTGTCCATCTCCCGGTCGCGCGCCCTCACCTCGCGCTCGACATCGGCGAGCGTCAGCAGGGTGTCGCCCGAGAGCGCGTTCATGCGCTCCACCAGCCGCCCAAGATCCTTCTCCACGATGAAATCCGCGCCCTTGTCCATGAAGGCGCGCACGGGTTTCGGCACGCCGCCGCCGCGCCGCGCCCGCAGCACGGTGAGCCAGCTGCCGCTGGTCAGATCCGGGTTCTGCTCCGAGCCCGACAGCGCGAACTCCCGCGCGATGATCCTCTCGGTCAGGATGAACCAGGAGTAGTCGTGCCCCCTGGCGCGCAGGTGCGCCAGCGTGCCGAGCGTGTCGAAGCCCGGGAACAGCGGCACCGGCAGGCGCTTGCCCGTCGCATCGAGCCACAGCGACGACGGCCCGGGCAGGATGCGGATGCCGTGCTTGGGCCAGATCGGCCCCCAGTTCTCGACGCCCTCCGTGTAGTGCCACATGCGGTCGCGGTTGATCAGGTTGGCCCCGGCGCCTTCCGCGATGCCGAGCATGCGCCCGTCGACGTGGTCGGGCACGCCCGAGACCATGCGTCGGGGCGCAGGCCCCAGGCGCTCCGGCCAGTTCTTCCGCACCAGCTCGTGGTTGCCGCCGATGCCGCCGGAGGTGACGACGATCGCCTGCGCGGTGAGTTTGAACGCGCCGACCGCCACCCGCGAGCTCTTCTCGCCGCGCCCCACCCCGCTCGGCTCCAGCACCTCGCCGTGGACGCCGCGGATCTGGCCGCCCTCGCTGACGAAGCCGTCGACGCGGTGGCGCATGGCGAGCCTGACCAGGCCGCGCTTCACTCCCTCCCGCACCCGCTTCACGAACGGCGCGATCACGCCGGGCCCCGTGCCCCAGGTGACGTGGAAGCGCGGCACCGAGTTGCCGTGCTCGTTGGCCGTGTAGCCGCCGCGCTCGGCCCAGCCCACGATCGGAAACCAGCGCATGCCGCGCTCGGCGAGCCAGGCGCGCTTCTCGCCGGCGGCGAATGCGACATAGGCCTCGGCCCATTTCCGCGGCCAATGATCCTCGCGCCTGTCGAAGCCGGCGCTGCCCATCCAGTCCTGCAGGGCCAGATCGTGGCTGTCGCGGATCCGCAGACGCCGCTGCTCGGGGCTGTCGACGAAGAACAGGCCACCGAGCGACCAGAAGGCCTGGCCGCCGAGCGAGGCTTCCGGCTCCTGGTCGAGGAGGATGACGCGGCGCCCAGCCGCGATCAGCTCGCACGTGGCGACGAGGCCCGCGAGCCCCGCCCCCACCACGATCGCATCCGTGTCCATCGGCTCCCCCCTGCGCCCCCGGCGCGCCTCGTCGCCGCCCTTGTCCGGGATCCTGTTATGCCGCCTCGCCCGCGCGGCGTACAGCCTCGGGCGGCAGCTGCGGGCTGCCGCGTATGCAGGGCCCAGCGACCGACCTCCTGGTCGAGGCAGACATGGGGCTGCTTGAGACCGATCTCGGCAATCAATTCACGGCCAAGGGGGTCGCCACTCGTCGCCGAACATGCGCCGGTGCAGTTCGAAGGACCGCCAGGGAGGGCCGCTCTAGGACACGACTCGGCCCCGACCGTGAGCGCGCACAAGTAGGCGGACGGCCAGCGCTCCGCGACTCAGCTTCGGGGGAGTCAGATGGGGAACAGCCCGAGGGAGAGACAGAGGACGCAAGATCAGGGCTTCCGCCCATCAAGCATCAGATTCTGATGGGCGCGTAGTCTGGTCGAGCCGAGTCTGCCGGAACCGGGTCTGGTGGAGCCGAGCGGGATCGAACCGCTGACCTCGTGAATGCCATTCACGCGCTCTCCCAACTGAGCTACGGCCCCTGACCATTTGGGAAACCGCCGGTCGGCCGGCGGGCACGCCTAACTATTCTCTTGGGCGGCAAAGTCAAGGGGCTGCGTGCGCGCCCGGACGATCGCCCCTTGCTTATTCACGCCCGCCGGCAGATCGGGCCCCCGGAGATCGCGGGCCGGCGGCTTTCCCTTGCCAGGCGCGCAAGGCGGGCGGCTCGGCCGTTGCGCCAGCGCGCGCCGACGTCTGCGGGCAGGCCACGGGCGCACGCCGCGCCCGGGCTCGGCAACCGCGCGCCGGCGCCCGGCTCAGCTCTGCTCCTCGCCCTCGGTCACCGGGCCGCCGATGATGTTGGACATGTCGGCGCCGTCCTCCTCCTCCTCCTCGAGGAAGGTCTCGTCCTCCTCCGCGCCGGCGGCGGCCTCGTCGTCCTCCAGGACCACCAGGGCCTCCTCGCTCTCGGCCTCCGGCGTCTCGTCGGGCTTGTCCTCGGGGAACAGCGGCGGCTTCTTGACCGCCTTGCGCGGATCCGGGCTCTTGGCCGTGGCGGCGGCGGCAACGGCCGCAGGTGCGACGGCCAGCTCGTAGACGGTGCCGCAGATCGGGCAGGTCGCCGGATCGCGATTGAGATCGTAGAAGCGCGCGCCACACGAGTTGTTCTGGCAGGTGCGCTTGGTGCCGCGCTCGGCCTTCACTGACATGGGAAGCCTCGGGGTGAACGGTTTTTCGGGGTTTGGGCGCTGCTCATAAGCCGTGGCGGGCAGGCTGTCAAAATCATTCGCTGCGCGCCTGCGCGAGGCCGCCGCCGGCCGCGGCCACGGTCGCGCCGGAGCACCCCATGACGCCTCGTTGACAGCTCCACGAGGCGCTGCTCTATGGCTGCCGAAAAGGGGGCGCGGCGACCCGGCCCCCCCCGGTCCCCGGCCCCCCGGCCCAGGATGCTAAGGAGCCCCAGTGTCCCACGCTGCGCCCAAGCCGTTGATGTCGAGGCGCGCGGAGCGGCTCTCCGGGTGCCTGCGGGTGCCGGGCGACAAGTCGATCTCGCACCGGGCGCTGATGCTGGGCGCGATCGCGAGCGGCGCCACCCGCATCACCGGCCTGCTCGAGGGCGAGGACGTGCTCAACACGGCGAAGGCCGTGGCGGCCCTCGGCGCGCCCGTCAGCAAGGAGGGCGACACCTGGGTCGTGCTCGGCCGCGGCGTCGGCGGCCTGGCGCAGCCCCAGGGAGACATCGACTTCGGCAACTCCGGCACCGGCGTGCGGCTGATCATGGGCATCATCGCCGGGCACGACATGCGGGTGCGCCTGACGGGGGACGCCTCGCTGTCGCGGCGGCCCATGGGGCGCATCCTGGAGCCGCTCGCCCGCATGGGCGCTGAGGTCGAGGGCGGCGCCCGGCAGCTGCCGCTGGTGCTGCGCGGCACCAGCAGCCTCGTGCCGATCGAGTACCGGCTGCCCGTCGCGTCGGCGCAGGTGAAATCGGCGGTGCTGCTGGCGGGCCTGCATGCGCTCGGCCGGACCACGGTGATCGAGCCGGAGGCGACGCGCGATCATACCGAGCGGATGCTGCGCCACTTCGGCGCCGCCCTCGAGGTGGTCGAGGACGGCCAGGGGCGGTGCATCACGGTGACGGGTGGTGCCGAGCTGGAAGGGCGCAGCGTCGCGGTGCCCGCCGATCCGAGCTCGGCGGCGTTCCTGGCCGGTGCTGCGCTGATCGTGCCGGGGTCGGACGTGACCATCGAGGGCGTGCTCGTCAACCCGACGCGCACCGGCTTCTACGAGACGCTGCGCGAGATGGGCGCGGACATCGCCTTCGCCAACCCCCGCGACCAGGGCGGCGAGCCGGTCGCCGACATCCGCGTGCGGCACGCGCCGCTCAAGGGCGTGCGCGTGCCGGCCGAGCGGGCGCCGAGCATGATCGACGAGTATCCCGTGCTCGCCTGCGTCGCGGCCTATGCGCAGGGCACCACGCGCATGGACGGGCTGCGCGAGCTCAAGGTGAAGGAGAGCGATCGGCTGGCGGCGACGGCGGCCGGGCTGGCCGCCAACGGCGTCGCCGCGGCGGTCGACGGCGACACGCTGAGCGTGACGGGGACCGGCAAGGTCGCCGGCGGCGGCACCGTCGCGACGCATCTCGACCACCGCATCGCCATGGCCTTCCTGACGCTCGGCCTCGGTGCGGCCGCCCCGGTCGTCGTCGACGACACCGCCATGATCGCAACCAGCTTCCCGCAGTTCCAGCCGCTGATGCAGGGGCTGGGGGCGCACTTCGCGGAGCCGGGGCGGGCGCCATGATCATCGCCATCGACGGGCCCGCGGCGTCCGGCAAGGGCACGCTCGCGCGGCGCATCGCGCAGCACCTGGGGCTGCGCCATCTCGATACCGGGCTCCTCTACCGCGCCGTGGCCCGGGACATGCGGCGGCAGGGGGGCGACCTGGAGGACGCGGAGGCCGCGGCCAGCGCCGCCAAGGCGCTCGACGTCGCCTCGCTGGAGGATCCCGAGCTGCGCGCGCCGGGCCTGGGGGACGCCGCCTCCGTGGTCGCGCGCCACGCCAAGGTGCGGGCGCAATTGCTTCAGTTGCAACGGGATTTCGCCCACGGCTCGCCGCCGGGCGCGGTCCTCGACGGCCGCGACATCGGCACCGTCGTGTGCCCGGACGCCGTGGTTAAGATCTACGTCACCGCCTCGGCCGAGGTCAGGGCGGAGCGGCGCTTTCGCGAACGCGTGCAGCGCGGCGACGGAGCCACCTACGAGGGCGTGCTTGCCGACATCCGCCGCCGGGACGAGCGCGACGCCGGCCGCGATGCGGCGCCGATGCGGCCTGCCGCAGACGCTGTCTTGCTGGATACGAGCGATTTGGATATAGAAGCCGCATTCGATCAAGCCCTCGGTGTCATCCTCAGGAAGGTTGGCCGGCTCGGGTGAGCAAGGCGCTCGCCCAAATCCAAAGCCGGCACGTTGAGAATCCGAAGGCCCCGAAAACCAAGCCCACGCGAGCGAGCGCAGCGCCTCCGCCCTCAAGGCGGCATGGCGCTCAGGCGTCAGCTCCAATGCAACTCACCCCCTGCGGCGGCATCGGACTGCGGCAGGGCCAACGCCTACCGGAGAGCCCATGGCTGTCGCTACCAGTGAAATGAACCCCACGCGCGAGGATTTCGCCGCGCTTCTGAGCGAGACCCTGTCCAAGGACGATGCCTTCGAGGGCAGCGTCGTGAAGGGCGTGATCACGGCGATCGAGAAGGATCTCGCCGTCATCGACGTCGGCCTCAAGATGGAGGGCCGCGTGCCGCTGCGCGAGTTCTCGATCCCCGGCAAGCCGGCCGAGCTCAAGGTCGGCGACACGGTCGAGGTCTACCTGGAGCGCATCGAGAACGCGCTGGGCGAGGCCGTGCTGTCGCGCGAGAAGGCGCGCCGCGAGGAGAGCTGGACGCGGCTTGAGGAGAAGTTCAACAACAAGGAGCAGGTCGAGGGCGTCATCTTCAACAAGGTGAAGGGCGGCTTCACGGTCGACCTCGACGGCGCCGTGGCGTTCCTGCCGGGCAGCCAGGTCGACGTGCGCCCGGTGCGCGACATCGGCCCCCTGATGCACTCGCCGCAGCCCTTCAAGATCCTCAAGATGGA
>JANRIO010000038.1:0-1568 GCA_033764875.1 Hyphomicrobiaceae bacterium
CTCCACATGCCTTCCCGGACGTCGTGCGCAAGCACGGAGATCCGGGATCTTCACCCGCCGCGGTCTGCCGCCACCGGGGAAGATCCCGGCTCTCGCTGCCGCTCGGCCGGGAACGCAAGCGGAGAGGGCGGTGGCTTGGAACTGGGGAGCGCCCGGATGGGGACGCATCCTCGGGGCCGTGGCAGACGCCCGGATCGGGAGGCCTCCTCGGGCCCACGGCCGCCGTGAGGGCGCGCCCTCTCCACATGCCTTCCCGGACGTCGTGCGCAAGCACGACGATCCGGGATCTTCACCCGCCGCGTTCTTTCGCCACCGGGCAAGATCCCGGCTCTCGCTACCGCTCGGCCGGGAACGCAGGCGGAGAGGGCGGTGGCTTGGAATTGGGGAACGCCCGGATGGGGACGCATCCTCGGGGCCGTGGCAGACGCCCGGATCGGGAGGCCTCCTCGGGCCCACGGCCGCCGTGAGGGCACGCCCCTCTCCACATGCCTTCCCGGACGTCGTGCGCAAGCACGACGATCCGGGGCCCAGGCGTGCCGGCAGGCCCGATCCAATTGTCCTCGCGGCTGCCACCTGGCTCTGAAATGCTCTATCGGCCGGTCCTGAACACGTACTCGCCGTTGAGCGCGTCGCTGACCTGCGGGATCTGCCGGCCGAGCGTCGCCGCGATCACCTCCGCGCGCACGCGCACGAACAGGTGGCGCAGCTCCAGGTTCGGCGTCGGCAGGTGCTTGACGAGCGCGTGCGTGAACGGGCTGTTGCGGCCGGCGCCGTCGGAGGCGACGTCGCCCGGCAGCGTCGCGAAGGCCACCAGCATGCCGCCTCCGGCCCAGGTGCTGGCGATCGTCACCGGGCTCAGGCCGCGCGTCACCGCCACCTGGCGCGTCGGTACCTGCGCGCCCGCGGCCTGCTCGACCGCCAGGTTGTTGCGGCAGGCGTCGACGATGAGGATGCGGGCGCCGCGCTGGGCCTTGAGGCCGGCCATCACCCAGTCCAGGCTGACGTGATTGGCGATGCTGTCGTCGTCGGTGATCGGCGCGTCGACGGGCGCCAGGTAGTTGACGCTGCCGTGCTGGAAGCCGTGGCCCGAGAAGAACACCAGCGCCGTCGTCGCCTCGTGGGCGGCGGCGGCGAAGCTCGCCAGGGCGTCTTTCATCGCCACGTGCCCGAGGTCGAGGCTGAGCCAGACCGAGAACCCGAGCCGGCGCAGCGTCCGTGCGACGTCGCGCGCATCGTTGGCCGGATTCTCGAGCTTGCCGAGCGAGGGATCGTAGGCGGCGTTGCCGATCACGAGCGCCATGCGGTCGCTGCGCCGCGGCGCATCGGTGGGGGGCTGCAGGAGCTCCAGCTCCGCCTTGCGCCTCAGTGCGGCCCGTCTCTCCTCCTCGGCCTTCTCGGCTGCGGCCTTCTTGTCCAGCGCCGCTTGCCGCTCCTCTGCGGCCTTCTTGTCGGCCGCGGCTTTCTTCGCCCGCGCCGCTTGCTGCGCCTCTGCGGCCTTCTTGTCGGCTGCGGCTTTCTTCTCCAGCGCCGCTTGCTGCGCCTCTGCGGCTTTCTTGTCGGCTGCGGCT
>JANRIO010000043.1:0-39043 GCA_033764875.1 Hyphomicrobiaceae bacterium
GTGCTGTTCTCGCTGGAGAACAAGTACTCCGTGGTCGAGATGCTGGTGATGTGGCTCGGCACGCTCATCGCCGTGCGCTACGGCGCGCGACCGTTTTTCTACCACATGAGTTACCACCGAGGGATCTGGCACTCGCTCGTCGCCGGCCTGTTCTGCGCGTTCGCGACGGCGGTGATCTACAAGTACCTGCTCGGCCGGCACGAGGGCGTTGCGTGGCTCGCGGCAGGCTTCATGCTCGTCGGCTTCCTCACGCACCTGATCCTCGACGAGATCTATTCCGTCGACGTGATGGACACGCGCATCAAGAGTTCGTTCGGCACGGCGCTCAAGCTCGCCGACTTCAAGCATCCGGGCCATTCCATCGCCATGGTGGCGGCGGCAATGCTGGCATTCTGGCTGGCGCCCTCGACCAAGACCTTCGCGGACGGCATCACGTCCAAGCCCATGTGGAGCGAGCTCAACAAGCGCCTGTTGCCGCACGACGAGTGGTTCGGCGTCGACTGGCGCAACGTGGCGAAGCTGCCGGACTTCGGCTCCAAGACCAAGAGCGAGACAATGCCGGCTGCGGCGCCGCTATCGACCCCGATCTCCACGGGTTCCATCCCACCGGCAGCACAGTCCGCAACCGAACCGCCAGCGCAAGCCGATATGCCGGGCGCTCCGGCCGAGACGAAGGCCCCCGCGAAGGAGTGAGCCCGCTCAGCGGCCTTCCGGCGTCGAGAGCGGAAGGCCTAGCATGACGCGGCGCTTGAGCCAGGGGCTCGGGCGGTAACGCGGGTCCTGGTAGAAGGCAAAGAGCCGCTCCATGATGAACAGCACGCGGCCCGGGCCGATGCGATCACCCCACTCGAGCGGGCCAAAGGGGTAGCCGAGGCCGAGCTTGCTAGCCTTGTCGATGTCGGCGGGTGTGGCGATATTGCGCTGTGCGATGTTGCAGCCGACGTTGACGATGCTCGCGACGACGCGCTGGGCGATGAAGCCCGGGCTGTCGTTGATGGTGATCACGGGCTGGCCGTCCGCCGAGAGCAGCGCCAACGCGGCGTCGCGCGCGGCCTGGTCCGTCGCCGGAGTTACCATCAACGTGCGCGGGCCCTTCAGGCCGAACAGAATATCGAGCGAGACGGTGCGCTTGGGATCGAGCTTCAAATCGTAGATCGCTGTGGTGAGATCCCAGCCGATTTGCGTCAGCAGCGTAAGGGTCTCGGGGCCCGGCTTGTAGCCGGCCTCGATCGTGCCGGTCTCCAGCGGCACGCCAGTCGCCTTTAGCATATCGAGCAGCGGCGCCTGCAACTCGGGATGGTTTTTGGTGGGGATCACCCATACGGACTTCGGCAGCGGCGCCGTCGCCTTCTCGATCTCGGGCTCGATCCTTTTGCCGTCCGCGTAGCGATACCAACCGGCGCCCGTCTTCTGGCCGAGCAGGCCGCCGGCCACACGCTGCGCGGAAAGGTTGGAAGGCGCATAGGCCGGCTCGCCGTAGAACAGGTTCCAGATGCTCTCCATCACGCCGTGCTGCACGTCGATGCCGACGAGGTCGGCAAGCGAGAACGGCCCGATCTTGAAGCCTGGTGCGCCGGTGAGGATGCGGTCGATCTCCCAGGGGCTGGCGATGCTCTCCGACAGGATGCGCAGGCTCTCCGGCACCAGGGCGCGGCCGACGTGGTTGACGAGGAAGGCGGGGCTGTCGGTGCACAGCACGGGCTCGCGCGTCATGCGGCGGCCGAGCGCCATCAGGGCGTCGGTCACCCACGGCGCCGTCTTGAGGCCGGGGATGATCTCAACGAGGCGCATCAGCGGCACGGGATTGAAGAAGTGCATGCCGCCCACCCGCTCCGGCGCCTTGCAGGCCGAGGCGATGGCGGTGATGGGGATCGAGGAGGTGTTGGAGGCGAGGATGGTGTCGGGACCGGCCATGGCGTCGAGCCTGGCAAAGAGAGCCTGCTTGACGTCGAGCCGCTCGACGATGGCCTCGACGACGAGGTTGGCCTTGGCGACGGCCTCGAGGCTCGCGGCGACCTCGATGCGGGCGAGCGCCGCTTCCGCCGCATCGGCCGGCATCTGCCCCTTCTCGACGCTGCGGGCGAGCATCTTTGCGATGTAGTCGCGCGCGGCCTCGGCGGCGCCGGGCTTCTCGTCGAAGGCGATGACGCGCATGCCGCCCTGGGCCGACACCTGCATGATGCCGCGGCCCATGGAGCCGGTGCCGACGACGCCGACCGTGACGCCGTCCTGATTGGGATCGAATGGCATGCCTCGTCTCCTCCTCGCGCCCCGTGCGGCGGGCCCGCCTGCTCTGCGCAATTGTGCGCTTGATCGCCGGGGCGCCGGGCGCCCCGATTGACCCCGGAAACTAGGCCGTGGCATGGTCCGGCCGCAAGTGGACGCCTCGCACCCAGGACCCCCGCCCATGCCGACCGTTGAGGAGGCCATCACCGGCCGCCGCTCCATCCGCGCGTTTCTCGACACGCCCGTGCCGCGCGAGACCATCGACCGCATCCTGACCATCGCGGCCCGGGCGCCGTCGGGATCCAACATCCAGCCGTGGAAGGTGTGGGTGCTCGAGGGCGAGGTGCGCAAGGCGCTGTCCGCCGAGCTCACGGCCGAGCACGAGGCTGGCATCGAGGGCGAGTGGCCCTACGCCTACTACCCGCGCAAATGGCGAGAGCCGTACCTCGCCCGGCGGCGCGCCTGCGGCTTCGGTCTCTACGCCAAGGTCGGCATCGCCAAGGGCGACCAGGCGGCCATGAAGGCCCAGCACGGGCGCAACTTCGTGTTCTTCGACGCGCCGGTAGGGCTGATGTTCACCATCGACGACGACATGGAGATCGGCTCCTGGCTGGACTACGGCATGTTCCTGCAGTCGATCATGGTGGCCGCCCGCGCCTTCGGCCTCGAGACCTGCCCGCAGGCGGCCTTCGCGCCGCGGCACAAGACCATCAAGAAGCGTCTCGGCATCCCCGACAACGAGATGGTCGTGTGCGGCATTGCGCTCGGCTACGCCGACTGGAGCAACCCGGTCAACGAGTTCACGCCGGACCGGCTGCCGCTCGCGGAGTTCGTGCGGTATGTGGGGGAGCTGAAGGGGGAGTGAGCGGGGCGGCGCGGAGCCGGCGCGGGCGACAGGCCTGGAAAGAGGCGCCGGCAGGCCAGCCGCCGATCCCGCGATCCTTCGCGCAACCGCGAGCTGCCGCCAAGGGCCATTCTCTGCCGTAGGTTGGGTCAAGCCCCGCATCTCTTGCGGGGCGCGACCCAACAATCAGATGCCGAGCGAGAGATGAAATGTGCGCTACGCGCGCTCTTTGCTGTTGGGTCGCGCCGGCGCTGCGCGCCAGCTTGACCCAACCTACGTCTTCGCTCCGGAGCAACTCGGTCAACGAGCTCGCCCCAGCCGCATGCCGCTATCGGAGTTCGTGCACTGCGTGGGGGAGCTGAAGGGGGCGGGGCGGCACGGGCGACAGGCTTGGCACTGATAGCAAGCCACACGCGACGCCGCGGACCCCGGCTTGGGGCCATAAGCGCCACAAGCCAAAGGCGGACGATCAGTCGGCACGTGCGTTGTTCCGGTCAAACTCGCCTCTCATGCTCCATGAGCAAAGCCGCGCTCGATCAAGGCCAGCAAGGCCGGTTCGGCGTCGTGTATGTTGGTCATCACCGCGACGCCTTTGCCGCTGCTCAATTCCAATCTGTATAGGGCGCTGAATCCGCGATTTCTCCCGCCATGACCAATTGTTCCGTCGCTATTGATGAAGATGCCAAGCCCTGACGGACCATCGACTCGCCCCACCATCTGTTTTGCCAGCGGTTCTGGGAGAAGTGCTCCTGGCCCTCCTACGACAGACAGGGCTACGCCTCGCATCATCCGGCAAACATCTGCGGGCGTTGTCCACAAACCAGCCGCGGCAAGCTCAGGATAGATGTTGTAGCCTTTCGGAACAGGCTGGCCATCGAGAGAATGGGCGTGTGCGAGGCTGCCCTCGATGGGCTCAGATGGCGGTTGCCCAAGGCTCGAGTGCGACATTGCCAGTGGTGCCAGTACACGGCTTTCTGCTGCTGCTTGATAGGGTTCGCCAGTGACATCGATGATCATCTGTTGAAGCACCGTGATGCCGCCGCCAGAATATACGTAGCGGCCGAGAGGCGCGGTGACCGCAATGGCCGAGTTGTTTGCAGGGCGTTCGCCAACCAAAATCTGTTTGAGCGTTGGCAGCGGTTGCCCACGTTCGTAGCCGGCAAATCCCCTGACTGACGTTCCTGCAGTATGGCTCAAGAGCATGCGTGGCGTTACCCGATCGGCGTCCGACCCACTCAATCTGAAGGATTTCAGGTGCCTGTTCACCGGGCCGTCCAGCTCCATGAGTCCGTCACGCACCAGGGTAAGAGTGAGAAGCGCGTTGAGGGTCTTGCTGATCGATGCCGCCTGAAATCGTGTCACCGTACTGACGGGTGTTGACGGTCGCGCGGTCCCATAGCCATACGCGGAAATACTTCCCCGAGCATCGAGAATGGCAAGTCCTGCTCCAGGAACCTTGTGCTGTCGAAGCAGATTGTCGACCTCGCCGGAGCTAAGGGGGCCGCTCGCAGGCGGCTCACTGGCGTGCGCCCATCTGACTGGCAGAGCCAACATCACGCCCGATGCGCAGAGTGTGCGGCGCGAAAGAAGCATGCATGTATGCCCTTGGTGATCACAGCAGCCAACCGACAGTAGAGTAACATAGGTGTTCGCCCCGACACTTCGTCCGGTTGGGTCAAAAGCGCCGGCACGCGGCGGCGTTCCTTGCCTCCGCCGCTCGCGGATCGGGGTGCGGCGTTGCACGGCTAGGGGCGGGTGAGGCCGCGCCTCAGGGCGTGCCCAGCACCGAGCTGACGCTCTCGAGGAGGGACTGCACCACGCCTTGCGGTTTTGCCGGCGGCTCGGCGCGCTTGGGGGCGGGTGCCTCGGCGTGGGCGGCGGGCGGCTTCTTGGCCGGCGGGCGCTTGGCCTCGCGGGGCGGCTGCACGAGGCGGGGGGCGGCGGGCTCCGGTGCGGTGGCGGCGGTGGGGCGCAGCTCGCCCTCGGCGGCCTCGGCGGCGCGGGCGCTGTGCATGCGCTTGGCTGGCGGGGCCTCGGCAGCCGTCACCGGCGCGGCGATGGCGGAGCGGGCGCGCACGGTGGTGCGCTCCAGACCCAGCAGCTCAAGGCAGACGAGCGTGCCGACGGCGGCGCCCAGAAGCAGCAACGCATGCTCTGTCAGTCGATGCATGAAGCCCTCGTTTGGAGGACAATTGCGCCGACGGCTGCGGCAACAGCATGGCCCGAATCCGCCAATTCCGTGGCAAGGCGAAGCCGCAGGTGCGCGCCTCGTCCGGCACGCAGCAGCGCTCCCAACGGTCATCCTCGGGCTTGTCCCGAGGATCGAGCCCTGCGCGGTGCCGGAGCGTGCGGCGGATTGGATGGTCGGGACAAGCCCGACCATGACAGCTCGGGGCCGACATTGGCGAGCATCCGCTTGAAAGCGTGTGCGCAGAGAGCCTTCGCCCGGATCGGCGCTGCGCGCCGTTGGGGTTGGCGGCCCGAGCGAGCGGCGGCCGCGACGAAGGCCGCCCCTTACGCGTGCACGCGAAGCAGGCCGTGTCCCGGGGCCTCAGTGCAGCACGGGGCCCTTGAGGAAGTCACGGCGGTCGCCGGAGTGCACGTTGAGGGAGCGCACGCGGCCCTCGCGGCTGATGGTGAGCGGCACCTCGACGCCGGCAGGCCCCAGGCTCCAGACGCGGCGGAAGAGGTCGGCGAGCGAGCTGACCTTGCCGCCGGCGACGTCGAGGATGACGTCGCCCACCTGCAGGCGGGCGTCGTTGGCGGGGCCCTTGGCAGCGACGCCCAAGACCGCCACGCCGCCCTCGAGCTCGCTGGCGTAGAGGCCGAGCCAGGGGCGCGGCGGGCGGTTGGGCCGGCCGAGCATGACGAGGTCGTCGAGGATCGGCTTCAGCAGGTCGATCGGCACGATCATGTTGGCGTCTTCCAGGTCGCGGCCGCCGGATGAGCGCTGGATCTGCAGCGAGCCGATGCCGATCAGCTCGCCGTCGGCGTTGAGCAGCGCCGTGCCGCCCCAATTGGGGTGCGCGGGCGCCGTGAAGATCGCCTCGTCGAGCACGTACTCCCAGTAGCCGGCGAACTCCTGCTTGGCGATGATGCGGGCGGCCTCGGCGTGCGCGATGCCACCGCCGCCGGCGACCACCACGTCGTCGCCGACGCGGGCCGCCGCCGAGCTGCCGACGAGAAGCGGCGTCACCTCGAGCCGGGCGAGGAGCTGCACGAGGCCGAAGCCGGTCTCCTGGTCGAAGGCGACGACATGGCCCTGCACGACGCGGCCGCCGGCCAGCGTCACCCACACCGTGTGCGCCTCGGTGACGAGGTAGCCGATGGTCAGCACCAGGCCGTCGGGGCGGATGATGACGCCGTTGCCGGCGCGCTCGGTGCCAAGCGTCTCGGCGGTGAAGGCGTCGGGGGGCACGATGGCGCGCACGTTGACGACGGCGCCGAGCGCGCGCACGAGATCGTAGTCGTAATCCTGCGGATTGGGCTGCAAGGGTCGAGCTCCGCCTGGGCTTTTGCGTCGCAAGTGTCGGTTCGACGCGACGACAATTCTACCGCGGCTTGGAAGTTGCGGCGAGACGCATGGCGACGCGGGGCGCGCGGACCGCGAAGGCGCCGGGGCGAGGCGCAATTCTGCTCAGGATTTCTGCAGCTTGGCGAAGGCGGCCAGCGCCCGCGCACGGCCCTCCTCGAGGCCCACGACGGGCGCGGGGTAGCCGGTGCCGAGGCCGACGCCGGCCGCCTGCAGCGTCGCCGCGGGGGCCGCCCAGGGTGCGAACAGGTGCGGCACTGGGAGCCTGGCGAGCTCGGGCGCCCAGCGGCGGATGTAGGCGCCGTCGGGATCGAACTTGGCCGACTGCAGCACGGGATTGAAGACGCGGAAGTAGGGGGCTGCGTCGGCGCCGGAGCCCGCCACCCACTGCCAGCTTGCGGCGTTGTTGGCGGGATCGGCGTCGACCAGCGTGTCCCAGAACCAGCGCTCTCCCTGCTGCCAGTCGATCATGAGGTGCTTGACCAGGAAGGAGGCGGCGATCATGCGCACGCGGTTGTGCATATAGCCCGTGTGCCAGAGCTCGCGCATGCCGGCGTCGACGATGGGAATGCCGGTCCGTCCCTTCTGCCAGGCGCGGAGCGCGGCGGCGTCGTCGGCCCAGGGAAAGGCGTCGAAGCGCGTGTTGAAGTTGCGCGTTGCGAGATCCGGGTGGTGATAGAGGAGGTGGTAGGAGAACTCGCGCCAGCCGAGCTCGGAGAGGAATTTGCTGCGGTCGGCGGGGGCAGCCTTGCCGGCTGCGGCGTCCGCCGCGCGGAGCGCGTGCCAGACCTGGCGCGGGCTCACCTCGCCGAAGCGCAGATGCGGCGACAGGCGCGAGGTGTGCGCGCGGTCGATGCGGTCGCGTCCCTCGGCGTAGCCGGAAAGCTCGCCGCGGGCGAACTGGGCCAGGCGCTTGTGCGCGCCGATCTCGCCGGGCGTCCACGTCTCGGCGAGGCCCCCGTCCCAGGGGATGGCCGGCCGCAGGCCGAGGGCTGCGAGCGGCAGCGGCGCGATGTCCGGCGGCAGCGGGAAGGGCGCGATGCGGCGCGGCGCATCGAAGGGCTCGGGCGGCTCGATGGCGCGTGTCAGCGCGCGCCAGAAGGCGCTGAAGACGCGGAACGGCGCATCGCCCTGAGTTTTCAGCTCCCACGGCTCGGCGACGAGGTGATCCGAGAAGCTCTCGACCGCAATGCCCCGGTCCTTGAGCGTGCGCTTGAGGCGGGCGTCGATCTCGCGCTCGGGGAGCCCGTAGCGCCGGCTCCAGGTGATCCTGGCGGCGCCGATCCTGGTCGCGAGCGCGGGTACGACGCTCTCGGCGGGGCCGGCGAGAATGGTCAGCCCGGCGCCGCGCTGGGCGAGGCTGGCATCGAGAGCGGCGAGGGAATGATGCAGCCACCAGCGCGAGGCGCCGCCCAGCGGGCGCAGACCGTCGCTGGCCTCGTCGTGAACGTAGAGCGCCACCACAGGGGCCTTCGCGGCGATGGCCGCCGCCAGCGCCCGGTTGTCGGCAAGGCGCAGGTCGTCGCGGAACCAGACGATCACGGGCGGGGTGATGGGGCGGGCCATGGCGGGCGAACGGGCGGGGCCTCGGGGCGGATCAGGTCAGCGGCGTCGCGCCGCATGCATGATCAGCAGCACGCCGCCGATCACGGTCGCCATGGCCGGCAGCAGGCTCCAGTCGATGGCATAGGCCGGGATCAGGCCGGCGGCGCTGCCGATGAGCTGGACGATGAGCGTCGCCACCGGCGTGAAGGCGCTCGTGGCGGCGAAGTTCTCGGTCGTGATCTTCACCACGGAGGAGAAGCTCAAGTAGGCCATGGCGGTCAGGATGATGCTGCCGACGAGGACGCCGAGCAGCACCGTCGGCGGGTGCAGCATCTGGCCGAGGCTCGGCACCATCGGCGTGTCGGGAAGGAGGCCTGCCCTGACCAGGACAGCAGCGAGCGCCGTCGCGGCGAGCCCGGCGAGCGACGTCACCAGCACGATGACGCCGGTGACGCGCAGCTTCTCCATGATGGTGCGGGCGTGGCGGTTCCAGGGGTGGAACTCGGCGGAGAAGCCGCGCAGGTTGAAGGAGGCGGCCGCCGCGAGGCCCCACAGCAGCACCTCCAGGCGATGCGGCGCAGGCACCAGCAGCACCAGCGGCAGGATGCCGGCGAGGACGACAAGGCCGCCGGCGACGGCAAGGCCCGGCGGCCGCCGCCGGAAGAGCACGAAGGCGGTGAGCATCGAGGCCGGGATCGACAGGCGCACGATGAGGCTGCCGTGCGCGGGTGCGATGTGGGCGAGCAGCAGGTAGTAGAAGATCTCCATCAGGATGGTGCCGGCGCCGACCAGCCAGCTCTGCGGTGCGAGCGCGATGGCGCGCGCATCGGGCCCCAAGCCGGTGACGGCGAGCAGCGCCACGGCCGAGGTGACCATGGCGTAGAGCACGAAGGCGATGGGGTGCGCGCCGAGCCCGTAGCCGACCACGTAGGTGAGGGTGAGGATGGAGATCGCGACGACGTAGAGGCCTGCCTCCACCCAGCCGCTCAAGGGGTAGTGTGGCGGGCGGACCGGCTCGGTCTGGGCGGTGTGGCGCTGCATGAGGGCGGGGCTGCCTCAGGCCGAGGCTTGGCCGGCGGCGCGCCGCCCGCCCGCCCATTGCAGCGCATCGCCGGCGCTCCTGAGCCTCACAACCTGCATCCTCAAGGGTTCGCATCCCATGTCTGGCCCGCCTCGGCGCGATGGCGCGAGGCAGAGGACTTATGGTTGCCGATGGGTGGGGCGGCAAGGCCTGATCGACCCCGGCACAACCGGCATGCATGGACCCTGGCACAGGACGCGGCCCGACACGACGCGGCAAGGCCGCAATTCACTTGCGCGCGCGGGGCCGGCACGGAGCGGGCCGCCCTCCGGACCGGGGACGCGGCCTAACCTGCCTGCTGCGGGCGGTAGCGCAGGAAGGCGACTGTGGTGTCGCCCCAGGTGCGCACGTCGGCCCTGACGAAGCCGGCAGGCAGGTCCACGTCCGTGCCCTTGCGCTCCTCGAGCACGCACAGCGCGTTCGGCGCCAGCCAGCCTCCGGAGGCTGCAGATGCCAACGCCTTCTCGCCGAGCCCTCGGCCGTAGGGCGGATCGAGGAGGGCGAGGCCGTAGGCGGCGCCACCCTGCAGGGGGCCAAGGTCGGTAGCGTCGCGGCGGAAGATCTTGGTGATGCCGGTCAGCCCGAAGGCCTCGATGTTCTGGCGGATGAGCGCGCGCGCTGCCGCGTCCTCCTCCACGAACAGGCAGAAGCGGGCGCCGCGGGAGATCGCCTCGAGGCCGAGCGCGCCGGTGCCCGCGAACAGGTCGAGGGCGCGGGTGCCGGCCAGCTCGAAGTCGGCGATGCCGTGCGCCAGGATGTTGAAGATGGCCTCGCGCACGCGGTCCGAGGTCGGCCGGGTCGCCATGTCCGCGGGCGTGGCCAGCGGCCGGCCGCGCAAGCTGCCGCCGACGATCCTCACGGGCGCCACCCCTTGCCCTTGTGCTGGCGGCCGCCGCCGTGGCCGGCGCGCTTCTGCGGCTCGTCGTCGAGGCCCAGCGCGCGCGCGACGTCGGGGCTCAGGTGCTCGATCAGCGCCTTGCGCCGCACCGGCTCGACGATGCCGGCCGGCAGGTCGAGCAGCTGGAACGGCCCGTAGGAGATGCGGATCAGCCGGTTCACGGTCAGCCCCAGGTGCTCCAGGATCTTGCGCACCTCGCGGTTCTTGCCCTCGCGCAGGCCGATCTCGAGCCAGACGTTGGTGCCCTGAACGCGGTCGATGCGGGCCTCGACGGGGCCGTAGCGCACGCCCGCGATCTCGACGCCGTCGGCGAGCTTGGCCAGCGCCTGCGGCGTGACGGTGCCGTGGGCGCGCACGCGGTAGCGGCGCAGCCAGCCCGTTGCCGGCAGCTCCATGTGGCGGGCGAGCGCGCCGTCGTTGGTCAGCAGCAGCAGGCCCTCGGTGTTGAAGTCCAGGCGGCCGACGGAGATGACGCGCGGCATGTCCTCGGGCAGTGCGTCGAACACGGTCGGGCGGCCTTGCGGATCGCGATGGGTGGTGACGCGGCCGCGGGGCTTGTGATAGCGCCACAGGCGCGGGGGATCGGCGGCGGGAAGCGGCTGGCCGTCGACGACGATCGCATCGCTCTCGGCCACGTCGAGCGCGGGGCTGGCGATGACCTTGCCGTTGACCGCGACGCGCCCTTCCGCGATCCAGCGCTCGGCCTCGCGACGCGAGCACAGGCCGGCGCGGGCCAGCGCCTTGGCGATGCGCATGGGCCATGGCGCGGCGGCCTCCTCGGCCTGTGGGCCCGGGCGTTGACGGGGAGAGGGTTTGGCCATGGTATGGGCGCGCTGAGCTTTGTGTTTCCTGGGAGGTCGCGCCCTTATGCCAGCTCCGAACGCGCCCGGCCACATGCTTGCGGCGCTGGCTGAGGCCGAGGCCGCGGGCAAACGCGGGGAGGTGCCGGTGGGCGCCGTCGTCGTCGACGCGCAGGGGCGGCGGCTGGCGCAAGCCGGCAACCGCACGCGCGAGCTTGCCGACCCGACGGCGCATGCCGAGATGCTGGCCATCCGGGAGGCCGCCCGCGTGCTCGGGTCCGAGCGGCTCACGGGCTGCGACCTGTACGTGACGCTGGAGCCGTGCCCGATGTGCGCGGCCGCGATCTCCTTTGCCCGCATCCGCCGGCTCTACTTCGGCGCCGCCGATCCCAAGGGCGGGGCGGTGGAGAACGGGCCGCGGCTGTTCAGCCAGCCGACCTGCCACCACGCCCCCGAGATCCTGGGCGGGATCGAGGAGACGCGCGCGGGCGAGATCTTGCGCGCGTTTTTCGCGTCCCGCCGCTAGTGCGTGGCGCTTGCGCCGCGATGAGCTCGTGGGCGGGGCGGATCGGCAGCAGGCCGTGGCGCGTCAACAGGGCCTCGAGCCAGGCCCAGTCGGCGATGACGGTGCGGTAAATCCAGCGGTAGCTCCTCTGTGCCTGGGCCAGCGCCAGGGCGCGCTCGCGCCCGACGAACTCGGAGAGCGCCGCGATCTCCAGGAAGTTGACGACGAGATGCACGTAGGTCGCCTCGTAGTTGCGGGCGCCGTCGGGCAGCGTGACCGGGGCGTGCGGATGGCGGCGGACGAGATCGTCCATGAACGGGGCGACGACGTCGACATCGGGCGTGCCGAGCAGCCACAGGTACCAGTGCATCTGCTCGTGCAGGTAGGTCGACAGCAGCTGGTCCTCGCTGTCGGCGAAGCGGTTGCCGAGCGTCAGCACGGGATGGGCGAAGGTGTCGCCGCCCGGCACGATGCGCACGACGCGCGTGTACTCGTAGCGGGCGAGGTCGTGCCGGCGGCGCAGCGCCTCGAGCAGCGCCTTGATGCGCGCGGCCTCGCGGCGGGCGTGCTCGAGGTCGATGTCGATGTGGAGATCGCTCGCGCGCGCCAAGCTTCCGGGCCCCGTTGTCATTGCGACAGCCTGCCGGCCTTGTACCTTGCAATGGCGCTGCAACACGACAGGGACGTGAGACTTTTCAACCGGAAATGTCGACGCCTTCAGGCGGGCCGTGAAGGGCGCCGGAGACGCGTCAGGCGAGGCTCTCGCGCAGGATCTCGAGCTCGAGCCAGCGCTCCTCGGCCGCGGCCAGGTCGGCCTGGGCCTTGGCGAGCGCCGCGCTGGCCTCGTCGAAGGCCTTGCGGTCCTTGCGATAGAGATCGGGCGCGGCGAGCCTCTGTTGCAGCTTGCCGATGCGCGCCTCGAGGGCCGCCATCTCGCCCGGCAGCGTCTCCAGCGCGTGCTTCTCCTTGAAGCTCAACTTGCGTTTCTCGCGAGGCGGCTCCGGCGCCGGCTTGTCGCGGCCGCCGGCATCGGGCCTGGAGGCGCGGGCAGGGGCGGCAAGCTCGCTCCCGCGCTGCGCCAGCATGTCGGCGTAGCCGCCGGCGTACTCCTGCCAGCGGCCGCTTCCCTCCGGCACGATCACGGCGTTGACGACGCGGTCGAGGAAGTCGCGGTCGTGGCTGATGAGGAGGACGGTGCCGGTGTAGGAGCCCAGCATCTCCTCCAGCACGTCCAGCATCTCGAGGTCGAGATCGTTGGTCGGCTCGTCGAGCACGAGCAGGTTGGACGGCTTGGCCAGCGCACGCGCCAGCATCAGGCGCCCGCGCTCGCCGCCGGAGAGCACGCGCAGGGGCGTGCGCGCCTGGTTCGGGTTGAACAGGAAATCCTTCATGTAGCTGACGACGTGGCGGGTCTCGTTGCCGACCTTCACGGTGTCGCCGCTGCCGCCGGTGAGCGCCTCCTTCAGCGTCCACTCGGGATTGAGGCTGTCGCGGTCCTGCTCCAGCGTCACCATCTCGATGTTGGCGCCGAGCCGGACAGTGCCGGCGTCCGGCGCCGTGTCGCCCGTCAGCAGGTGCACGAGGGTGGTCTTGCCGGAGCCGTTGGGGCCGACGATGCCGATCCGGTCGCCGCGCATGACGCGGGTGGAGAACTCCCTCACGATATCGCGGTCGCCGTAGGCCTTCGCGATGGCCTTGGCCTCGATGACGAGCGCCCCGGAGGGTTCGGCCGCCGCGCTCTCCAGCACAGCCTTGCCGGCGGCGCGGCGCCACTCGCGACGCGTCTTGCGCAGGCTCGCCAGCTCGGCCATGCGGCGCACGTTGCGCTTCCTGCGCGCGGTCACGCCGTAGCGCACCCAGTGCTCCTCGGCCACGATCTTGCGGTCGAGCTTGTGCTGCGCCGTCTCCTCCTCGGCGAGCCGCTGGTCGCGCCAGGCCTCGAACTGGCCGAAGCCGATCTCGACGCGGGTGGCAACGCCGCGGTCGAGCCAGACCGTGGTGCGCGACAGGGTCTCCAGGAAGCGGCGGTCGTGGCTGATGATGACGAGGGCGCAGGCGAGCGATCTCAGCTCCGCCTCGAGCCACTCGATGGCCGGGAGATCAAGATGGTTGGTCGGCTCGTCCAGCAGCAGGATGTCGGGGTTGGGGGCGAGCGCGTGGGCGATGGCCGCGCGCCGCGCCTCGCCGCCGGACAGGCTCGCCGTGCTCTCGGCGCCGGTGAGGCCCAGGCGCTCGATGAGGTAGCGGGCCTGGTGGAGATCGTCCGTGGGCCCCAGGCTCGATTCGACGTAGGCGAGCGTGGTGTCGTAGGCGGTGAGGTCCGGCTCCTGCGGCAGGTAGCGCACCAGCGCGCCCGGCTGCACGAAGCGCGCCCCCTGGTCCGGCTCGATGAGGCCGGCCGCAATCTTGAGCAGCGTCGACTTGCCCGAGCCGTTGCGGCCGACGAGGCACACGCGCTCGCCCGCCGACACGGCCATGTCCACGCCCTCCAGCAGCGGATGCCCGCCGAAGGTGAGGTGGATGCCTGTGAGCTGGATGAGCGGTGGGGCCATGGGCCCGCGTTATGGCGGCGCGGCACCGCGAAGGCAAGCGGGCGCCTACGAGGCGTTTGTGGCCGCCGCGCCCGGTGGCCCCCGAGAGGGACGGGGGCGCGGCAGGCCAGCCCCCTCACCCACGCCCCTCGAAGGGCATGGTGGTGGCCTTGATGGTCATGAACAGCACGTTGGTGTCGAGCGGCAGGCTCGCCATGTAGCGGATGGCAGAGCCGGTGTGCTCGGGGTCGAACACGGCTTCCGCCGCGATGGTGCCGTTGGCCTGCGGCACGCCCGCCTTCATGCGCCCGCCCATGGCGGTGTCGGCGTTGCCGACGTCAAGCTGGCCGCAGGCGATGTTGAACGGCCGGCCGTCGAGCGCGATGCACTTGGTCAGGCCCGTCACCGCGTGCTTGGTCGCCGTGTAGGCGACCGACATGGGCCGCGGCGCGTGCGCCGAGATGGAGCCGTTGTTGACGATGCGGCCGCCCTGGGGCGACTGCGCCTTGAACATGCGGATGGCCTCCTGCGCGCACAGGAACGAGCCCGTCAGGTTGGTGTCGACCACGGACTTCCAGGTCTCGACGGGGAGATCCTCCATCGGCACGGCGGGCGCGCCGAAGCCCGCATTGTTGAACAGGAAGTCGAGGCGGCCGAAGATGGCCTTGGTCTCGGCGAAGATGCGCTTGACGTCGTCGGGCTTGCTGACGTCGCCGGTGACGGCGTGCATCTTGCCGCCGCCCGCCTTGGCGAGCGCAATCGTCTTCTCCAGCTCGCTCGCGCGGCGGCCGGTGATGACGACGTTCCAGCCGTCGCCCTGCAGGGCAAGCGCGGCCGCCCGGCCGATGCCCGTGCCGCCGCCCGTGATGACTGCAACCTTGCCCGCTCCGCTCATCGTCTCTCTCCCATGCGTCGTTGTGATGTCGAGGGGCGACCCTAGCGGCGGCCCGCGTGCCACACAACAGGGCCTGCCTTGCGAGCTCATTTGCGCGAAGCGGGCTTGATCGGCGCAGCGCTTGACAGCGCCGGCACGCTGCGCAATACATAACCACATGGTTTACTATTCAGACGCCGACCTCGACCGTGCCTTTGCAGCGCTCGCCGATCCCACCCGGCGCGCCATCCTGGCGCGGCTCGCCGCGGAGGCAGACCTTGCCGTGACGGACATCGCGGCGCGCTTCCCGGTGTCACTGCCGGCGGTGATGAAGCACCTCGACGTGCTGGCGCGCGCCGGCCTCGTCCGGCGCAGCAAGAGCGGTCGCATCGTGCGCTGCCGGCTGCAGGCAGCCCCGATGGAGCACGCCATGCAGTGGCTCGCGCGATACGAGCGGTTCTGGACGGCGCAACTCGATCGTCTCGCGGATTTCGTTGAGGAGACCCCATGCTCGCCAAGCCCAGCCTCACCCTCAAGCGCCGCATCAACGCGACGCCCGAAAAAGTCTACGCGGCGTGGACGGACGCGGAAAAGCTCGTAGGCTGGTTCGGTCCCAGCGACACCAAGATCGGGTCGCTGCGCGCCAGCCTCGACGTCAGGGTGGGCGGCCGCTACCAGATCAATTTCGCGACCGAGGACGGCGAGGCGCATCAGGTCTCGGGCAGCTATCGCGAGGTCGTGCCCGGCCGACGTCTCGTGTTCACCTGGGCGTGGGTGACGACGCCGGAGCGCCAGTCGCTGGTGACGGTGACGGTGGCGCCGGACGGCGCCGGCACGCTGCTTACCCTGCACCACGAGCAGTTCTTCGACGAGACGGCGCGCGACGGCCACCAGCGCGGCTGGACCGGAACACTCGACAGGCTCGATCGCTACCTCACCGCTTGAAAGGAGACCGCCATGCCCTCGACAGCACGCAAGCGCGCACCGAAGACGCAGAGTGCGGCCCCATCGGCCTCGGCGCCTTGGCGGCACGGGCATTTCCACTGGAACGAGCTCAGGACGCGCAACGTCGAGACGGTGAAGGCGTTCTACGCGGCGTGCATCGGCTGGACGTTCCAGCGCACGGCGACGCCCGAGGGCCAAGACTACTGGCTGGCGATGGAGGGCGGCGTGCCGGTGGCGGGCCTGTTCCAGCTCACCTCGCCGCGCTTTGATGCCGTGCCAGAGAGCTGGATCCCGTTCCTCGCCGTCGACGATGTCGACACGCGCGTGGCGAAGGCCGTCACGGCCGGCGCGACGCTGATGATGCCCGCTTTCAACGTGCCGGGTGTCGGCCGCATCGCCATGCTGATGGAGCCGGGCGGCGCCGGCATCGGCTGGATCACACCGGTTTCGGATACCGCGAAAGGATGAGAACCATGAAACTCTACTACTACGAGACGCTCAATCCGCAGAAGGTGTGCGCCGTCGCCAAGTATCTGGGCTCGCCGGTCGAGTACGTGCGCGTCGACCTTGCCAAGCGCGAGAGCAAGACGCCCGAGTTCCTTGCCATCAATCCCAACGGGCGGGTGCCGGCGCTGACCGACGGTCCGGTCAGGCTCTGGGAGGCGGACGCCATCATGGCCTATCTGGCCCGCGCCGCGGGCTCGGAGCTGCTGCCGACGGACGACCGGCTGATCGACGTGATGCGCTGGCTGAGCTGGTCCGCCAACCATTTCACGCGGCATGCCGGCAATCTTTACTTCCAGTACGTGATCAAGGCCAACTTCCTGAAGCAGGACCCCGACCTCAACGCGGTGGAGGAGGCGACGGGCTTTCTCAGGCAGTTCGCCGCCGTGCTCGACGATCACCTGCGCGGACGCAAATATCTGGTCGGCGACGGCCTGACGATCGCGGATTTCGCCGTGGCGGTGACGCTGCCCTATACGAAGCAGGCGCGGCTGCCGCTCGAGGGGCTCGACGGCATCGCGCGCTGGCACGACCGGCTGTGCGAGCTGCCGGCCTGGCGGGAGCCGTTCCCGGCCAATCCTGCGGCGGCCGCATAGCCCCGGCCGGGCCGGACGCTGGCGATCGGGCCGGGCTTGAGGCTATGATGCCGCCTCACACGCCCCGGGGGGATCCGTGCCGATGGCTGCCATCGCCGTACTCGACGACTACCAGAACGTCGCGCTGCAGCTCGCCGATTGGTCCCAACTCGTTCGTGCGCACCAGGTCAAGGTGTTCAACCGCGGCTTCGCCAGCGAGGACGAGGCGGCCGCGGCGCTGGCGGACTTCGACATCCTGTGCGTGATGCGCGAGCGCACGGCGTTCCGTCGCTCGCTGATCGAGCGGCTGCCGAAGCTGCGGCTCATGGTGACGACGGGCAAGCGCAACGCCGCCATCGACATGGAGGCGGCCAAGGAGAAGGGCGTGCTCGTGTGCTACACGGGCGGCAGCGGCCACCCGACGGCAGAACTCGCCTTCGGCCTGATGCTGTCGCTTGCCCGGCACATTCCGCAAGAGGCGCAGAACATGCGCGAGGGCCGGTGGCAGACGACCGTCGGCTTCGACCTCGCCGGGCGCACGCTGGGGCTGCTCGGGCTCGGCAACCTCGGCGGGCAGGTGGCCCGGATCGCGACGGCCTTCGGCATGCGCCTGATCGCCTGGAGCGAGAACCTGACGCAGGCGCGGGCGGCCGAATGCGGTGCGGCGCGTGTCGACAAGGCGACGCTGTTCCGCGAGGCCGACATCGTCAGCATCCATACGGTGCTGTCCAAGCGCACGCGCGGCCTCGTCGGGGAGGCGGACCTGCGGGCGATGAAGCCGACGGCGCTGCTCATCAACACCTCGCGCGGGCCCATCGTGGAGGAGGCGGCGCTGCTCGCGGCGCTGCGGGGCAAGTGGATCGCGGGCTACGGCGGCGATGTCTACGACGTCGAGCCGCTACCGGCGGAGCATCCATTGCGGCGGGAGCCGGCGGCGCTGCTCACGCCGCACATCGGCTATGTCACGGAGGAGACCTACAGGGTGTTCTATGGTCAGACGGTGGCGGCCATCGAAGCCTGGCTCGCCGGCCGCCCCATCAACATCCTGGGCTGACGGAATGCGCGCCATGCTCCCACCCCGGCTGCGGCGAACGCTTGCGACCTCGCTCCTGCTTCTCGGCCTGGCCGCACCCGCCGCTGCCCAGACCGATGCCCAGAGGAAGACCATCGAGACCCTCGAACGCTGGGGCCTGATGGGCGCCTGGTCGCTCGACTGCAGCCGCCCGCCGAGCAGCAGCAACGGCTATCTCGCCTACAGCGTCCAGGACGGCGTCGCCGTGCACATCCGCGACTTCGGCGACGCCCAGGACGAGAACGAGGTGCAGCAGGCGAGCGTCAGGGCCGACGGCGGCCTCGAGGTGGTGGTGCACTTCGAAGGCTTCGACCAGACGCGCCGGTACGTGATGGTCAAGGCAGACGGCCGGGTGCGGGCCTGGGCCAACAGCCTCGCCGACGGCACCGGCGCCAGCATCAAGGACGGCAAGTTCGTGGCCGACGGCTCCGAGACGCCCTGGCAGACGCAATGCCCGATGGAGGCGGTGCCGGAGAGCGGGCAGGCGGCGGGGGAGCCGGCGACGCCGAGGTGACAGGAGCGCGGGCAGCCACTAAATAGGGCCCATGAACCTGCTGAGCCTGAGCCCGAACAGTGTAGAGACGGATGCGCCCGAGACGCCGGCGCCGCCGAAGCCGTCGCTCGCCGGCCTCGACCGCGAGGGGCTGAAGGCGGCACTGGCGGCCGTCGGCGTGCCGGGGCGGCAGCTCAACATGCGCGCGGGCCAGCTGTGGAGCTGGATCTACGCCCGCGGCGCCACCTCCTTCGACGCCATGTCGGACGTGGCCAAGGAGCTGCGCGCGCGGCTCGCCGCGGCCCATTCGCTCGAGCGGCCGCAGATCGTCAGCGAGCAGCTGTCCGTCGACGGGACGCGCAAATGGCTGCTGCGGCTGCCGCGGCTCGGCCACGAGGTGCGCCCGCCGGAGATCGAGACGGTGTACATCCCCGAGGCCGACCGGGGCACGCTGTGCATCTCGAGCCAGGTCGGCTGCACGCTGACCTGCTCGTTCTGCCATACCGGCACGCAGCGCCTGGTGCGCAACCTGACGGCGCAGGAGATCGTGGGCCAGATCCTGCTGGCGCGCGACCGCATCGGCGACTGGCCGGGCGCCGCCGGTCCCGGCGACGGTGGGCTCGTGCCGGAGGCCGAGCGCAAGATCACCAACGTCGTGCTGATGGGCATGGGCGAGCCGCTGTACAACTTCGACAACGTCAAGGCGGCGATGGCGATCGCGGCCGACGGCGACGGCATCGCGCTGTCCAAGCGCCGCATCACGCTCTCGACCAGCGGCGTCGTGCCCGAGATCGGGCGCTGGGGTGCGGAGGCCGGCACCAGGCTCGCCATCTCGCTGCACGCGGTGCGCGATGAGCTGCGCAACGAGCTGGTGCCGATCAACCGCAAGTACCCGATCGCGGAGCTGATGGCCGCCTGCCGCGGCTATCCCGGGCTCTCCAACGCGCGGCGCATCACCTTCGAGTACGTGATGCTGAAGGGCGTCAACGACAGCCTGGCGGACGCCAAGGCGCTGGTGAAGCTGCTCGCCGGCATCCCGGCCAAGATCAACCTGATCCCATTCAACCCTTGGCCGGGGTCGAAGTACGAGTGCTCCGACTGGGCGCAGATCGAAAAGTTCGCCGAGCTCGTCAATCGCGCCGGCTACGCGAGCCCGGTGCGCACCCCGCGCGGCCGGGACATCATGGCCGCGTGCGGGCAACTGCGCTCCCTGAGCCTCAAGCAGACGGCGCGCGAGCGCGCGGCCGCGCAGAGCGGGACGCAGGCTTGAGCCCATGCGTACCGTCGGCCGCATCCTCCTCGTCCCCTTCGCCATGCTCGCCGCCGCCCTGACCACGGCGGCCGTGATCATTATGCTGGGGCAAGAGAGGATCGTGCAGGCCATGGCCGGGCGCGCGAGCGAGGACGCGGTGATCAACGCGGCGCTCGACATCGTCAACCTGGCGGTCGGGCTCGCCTCGGTGCAGACGCTGCTGCCGCCGCTCCTGCTCGTCATCGTGGGCGAGGTGGCGCGCCTCAGGAGCGCCCTCTACTACGTCGTGGGCGGAGGGATCGCCATCGCCATCATCCCGCTGATTGCGAGCCTCGCCATGCCCTTGGTCGCCACGGCGGGGCTCAACCCCGTGGTGTGGCAGGTGCTGGCAACCGCCGGATTTGCCGGCGGCTTCGTGTACTGGCTGCTGGCCGGCCGCACCGCCTGAGGGGTTGAACGCGGTGGCCGTGCCACGGCCGTGTCGCAATCAGGCCAGCGGGCGCGCGCGGACAGTTAATTTCCGTTGAGGCACATGGGTTGGGCGGTATAGTTTACGCGCCGATATAACGTTCCTCGGACACGGGGGGAGGCTCATGGGCCGCGTCTTGAGAGTGCTGTTCGGTTTCGTCATCGCCTGTCTCGCGGCGGGGCTCGCGCTCGTGCTGTTCGTGCACACGCCGGCGGAGTTCCCGGAGTGGCCGGCCGAGAAATTCTCGGAGACGGCGATGCTGGCCCTGGCCGTCGGCACCCAAGCGGCGATCTTCGCGGCTCCCTTCGCGTTCATCGGCACCATCTACTCGGAGTGGCGCGGCCTCTCGAGCGCAACCTACTCGGTCGGGCTCGGCATCCTGATCGCGCTGCTCGGGTTCTGGGTGCAGTACACCGGCGAGGCGGGCGGGCCCGACACGATCTTCAACATCTACGCCGTCATCGCCTTCATCGTGACGGGCTTCGTGGGCGGCATCGTCTACTGGCTGCTGTCCGGCCGCTGCGCCGGAGGCCGCCGCTCGGAGGGCGACGGCAGCGACGCGAGCGGGACGCCCAATGGCACGCCGTTCGCGGTGAAGAAGCCCGTCGACACCGCCCCCACCAGCGCCTGAGCCTGTTGTTGGCCCTCGCGCCACCCCTGCGGCGCGCCGGCGGCGAGGGCCGGCCGCCAGGCGCGTTGTCGCGCTCCGATTAACTTTGGCGTGTTTTCAGGGGCTTGAGGCGCTTGCTTATTGCGCGGCGCACAGTAGGTGTTGTTGCACTGCAGCCATGGAAGTACGCTACGCACGGGTCGACCGGAGATAGCCGGCCGATTCGCATGCGTCTTGCGTCCGACGGATGGTGATGGAGAGACACGCCATGTTGGACTTCACGCGCTCGCCTGCCTATGCCGACCTCGGCAGCCATCTTACACGCCTCTACGCCAACGCAGCGCTGCGTACGTTCCTCACGGTCACCTCGCAGGGGCTGATGCTGTGGTCGGGGCTGCTGGCCGCATCCGTGCCGCGGCCGTCGGCAGGCTCAACGGCCGCCGTGCCGCCGCTGCTGCGATCCGCCGACCCGGGGCTACTGGTCGACTGGATGCGACTGGCGCTGCCGGCGCCGTGGCTGGCCGTGCCGCAAGCCGCCGCGGCCGTGCCGGCTCCGGCAATGGCCGATCAGCAGCGCGAGGAAAGCGGCACGCGCTTCTCGGCCTACCGGTCAGACAGCGGCCACGCCGTCGCCCAGGTGATCGTGGGCTGAGCCGCAAGCGGGCGCGGGCGCGACACGCACCTCAGGCGTGATGCACGAGGTCGCGGTAGGCGTGCCATGTCGCGTGGCCGACGAGCGGAAAGGCGATGACGAGCCCCACGGCGAGCGTCGCGATGCCCACGGCCATGAAGGCGGCGATCAGCGCCGCCCACAGCGCCAGCGGGCGCGGATTGCGCACGATCGCCATCAGGCTGGTGCGAGCGGCGGTGACGGCATCGAGGCGCTCCGTCAGCAGCAGGGGCACGGAGATCACCGAGATCGAGAACACGATCGCGGCGAGGATGCCGCCGACGATGGTGCCGGTGACGAGAAGCCCAAGGCCGTGGCCCGAGAAGAGCAGCGTCGGAACGAACGCCGACGGCGGGGGAATGCTGTTGTTGCCCCAGAACAGCATGAACAGCAGCAGCGCAAGCTGCAGCCACACGAAGAGGGCGAAGGCGAGAATGCCGCCGAAAAACGACAGCTGGCCCGGCGCCGTCCGCCAGGCGGTGAGCACGTCGCCCCAGGATACGCTGCGGCCGTTCTCGAAGCGCCGGCTCATCTCGTAGAGGCCGACGGCGGCCAGCGGCGCGACGAGGATGAAGCCGCCCGCCAGCGGAAGCACGAGAGCCTGCATGTCGGCAATGGCGAGAAGGATCGTCAGCAGCACCGCGATCGTCGCGAACACGAGGCCGTAGCCGAGGCTGATGTCGGGCCGTCTCCAAAGATCGCGCCAGCCCGCCGCAAGCCACAGCCAGGGCGCATCGAACGGCACCGGGACGATCGCAACGGACGTGCCCTCGACGATGTCGCTCTCGATTGCTGCTCCTGCCCCCACCATCTCCTCCCCACCACGTCCTTGTTGTTGCTCTATAGCATGTGCCGGCGCGCCGGGGTCTCACTTGCAGACAAGGACCGGAACCCGGCTGCTGGTCACCACCCGCACGGCCTCGCCGCCGAGCAGCGCGCGGCCCAGCGCCCGCCGCCCGTGCGAGGACATGACGATGAGGTCGCACTGCCGGCGCTCGGCCTCGCGCAGGATCGCCTCGGCGGGAAACTCGTTGCGCACGTGCACGGTCTCGCAGCGCACCTCCATCCTGGCGGCGCGGTCGCCGACGTCGGCGAGCACGTCCTGTGCGCCGTCCTCGTCGGCCGGCAGATCGACGAAGCCGATGTCGGGGGCCAGATGCGTGTGCGGCTCGCTCACGGTCACCGCCGTGACCCTGGCGCCGAGGCACTTGGCGAGCTCGAGACCGGCATCGACGCCCTTGTCGGCGAGCTTCGATCCGTCGGTCGCTATGAGAATGTGCTTGTGCATCGGGCCCTGCTCCCAGTGAGGCCAGAACCCTGGGGCCGGGGCAAGGCGCGAGCCTTGATCCATATCAACGGAGGCAGGCGACGGCGCCTGCAGCCGCCGGTTGTCATGCACAGGCGCGGCGGGAACCCGTTCAGCTCCCGCTGGTTTCCGGGGCCGGTGACGGGTCTAATCCGGCGCCCATCAACCGTGGATGACCCCATGACCCTTCCCGCCGCCGTGCTGCCGATCCTGATGCTGGTTGCGTCCAACGTGTTCATGACGCTGGCCTGGTACGGCCACCTCAAGTTCACCGACAGGCCGCTGTGGCTGGTCGTGATCGCGAGCTGGGCCATCGCGTTCTTCGAATACTGCCTGGCGGTGCCGGCAAATCGCATCGGATCGACGGTCTACTCGACGGCGCAATTGAAGACCATCCAGGAGGTGGTGACGCTCGTCGTCTTCGCCGGATTCTCCGTGCTCTATCTCAAGGAGAGCTTCACGCTGAACCACGCGGTGGGATTCGCGCTGATCGCGGCCGGTGCCTTCTTCGTGTTCAAGGGGCCTTTGTGACCTGCGGGGCACCGCCGGCCGGCCGCTGAAGCCCGACCCGCGCAGCGTCCTTCCTGCCGAGGTGCGCGACGGAGAAAGTTTAAGCTTGAAATAAATTCCCGCAGCCCCTAGTCTCGCCTCGTCTCGTGTTTCTCTTAGGAGGTCGGGATGAGGATTGCGTGTCTGGGCGGCGGGCCGGCAGGGCTCTATTTCGCCATCTCCATGAAGCTGCGCGACCCCTCCCACGAGATCGTCGTGCTCGAGCGCAACAAGCCGGACGACACCTTCGGCTGGGGCGTGGTGCTCTCGGACGAGGCCCTTGCCAATCTCGAGAAGAACGACAGGACGAGCGCTGCGGCCATCCGCGCGCACTTCGCCTACTGGGACGACATCGCCGTCATCCGCGACGGCGAGAAGATCGTGTCGAGCGGTCACGGCTTCTGCGGCATCGGCCGCCGCCAGCTCCTGCTGCTGCTGCAGGAGAGGGCGCGCGCGCTCGGGGTCGAGATCCGATTCGAGACGGAGGTCGAGGGCGCCTCGGCGCTCGCCGGGGAGTACGATCTGGTCGTCGCCTCCGACGGCCTGAACTCCAAGACCCGCAACGAGCTCGCCGCCGCCTTCAAGCCCGACATCGACGTGCGCCGCTGCAAGTTCGTCTGGCTCGGCACGCAGCAGAAGTTCAACGACGCCTTCACCTTCATCTTCGAGAGGACGGCGCACGGCTGGGTGTGGGCGCACGCCTACCAGTTCGACGCCGACACGGCGACCTTCATCGTCGAGTGCGCGCAGGAGACGTGGGACGCCTGGGGCTTCGGCGGCATGACGCAGGAGCAGTCGATTGCCACCTGCGAGGAGATCTTCAAGGCGCACTTGTCCGGCCACAAGCTCATGTCGAATGCACGCCACCTGCGCGGCTCGGCGTGGCTGAGCTTCCCGCGCGTGCTGTGCGAGCGGTGGTATCACGGCAACATCGTGCTGATGGGAGACGCGGCGGCCACTGCCCACTTCTCCATCGGCTCGGGCTCCAAGCTCGCCATGGAGAGCGCGATCGCGCTCGCCGACTACCTGCATGCCGAGCCCGACATGCAGGCGGCCTTCGCCAAGTACCAGGACGAGCGCCGCGTCGAGGTGCTGCGCCTGCAGTCGGCGGCGCGCAACTCGCTCGCCTGGTTCGAGGACGTGGAGCGCTACCTCGACCTCGACATGGTGCAGTTCAACTACGCGCTGCTCACCCGCTCGCAGCGGGTCAGCCACGAGAACCTGCGCCTGCGCGATCCGGAGTGGCTGCGCTCGGCGGAGCGCTGGTTCCAGCAGAAGGCGGGCGTGGCGAGCAATGCGACCGTGCGCGCGCCGATGTTCGCGCCCTACCGCCTGCGCGGGCTGGAGCTTGCCAACCGCGTCGTGGTCTCGCCGATGGCGCAGTACAAGGCGGTCGACGGCTGCCCGACGGACTGGCATCTGGTGCACTACGCGGAGCGCGCCAAGGGCGGCGCCGGCCTCGTCACCACGGAGATGACGTGCGTCTCGGCCGAGGGGCGGATCACGCCCGGCTGCCCGGGCCTCTATGCGAGCGAGCAGGAGGCCGCCTGGGCGCGCATCGTCGACTTCATCCATCGCGAGACGCCGGCGAAGGTGTGCTGCCAGATCGGGCACTCGGGCCGCAAGGGCTCGACGCAGCTGGGCTGGGAGGAGATGGACGCGCCGCTTGCAACGGGCAACTGGCCGCTTGTCTCGGCATCCGCGATTGCCTGGTCGCCGCGCAACGCCGTGCCCAAGGCCATGGACCGTGCCGACATGGACGCGGTGCGCGATGCCTTCGTGGCGGCCACCCGCATGGCCGAGCGGGCCGGCTTCGACATGGTCGAGCTGCATGCCGCGCACGGCTATCTGCTGTCCTCGTTCATCTCGCCCGTGTCCAACGTCCGCGCCGATGCGTACGGCGGATCCCTGGACAACCGCATGCGCTACCCGCTCGAGGTGTTCCGGGCCATGCGCGAGGCGCTGTCGCCGGACAAGCCCATGTCGGTGCGCATCTCGGCCAGCGACTGGGTGGGGGATGCCGGCGTCACGCCCGACGAGGCGGTCAGGATCGCGGAGATGTTCTGCGAGGCGGGTGCCGACATCATCGACGTGTCCGCCGGCCAGACCTCGAGGGAGGCGCGCCCCGTCTACGGGCGCATGTTCCAGACGCCGTTCTCCGACCGCATCCGCAACACGGGACGCGTCGCCACCATGGCCGTCGGCAACATCTACGAGCCCGATCACGTCAACTCGATCCTGATGGCCGGCCGCGCCGATCTCGTCTGCCTCGCCCGGCCGCATCTGGCCGATCCCTACTGGACGCTGCATGCGGCCGCGACGCTGGGCGACGAGGCCTGTCCCTGGCCGCTGCCCTATCACGCCGGCCGCGACCAGCTGCGGCGCCTCAAGGCGCGTGCCGAGCCCGCGCAGGACGCGGTGTGATGACGCCACTCGCCGGCAGGCACGCGGTGGTGACGGGCGGCGGCACGGGCATCGGCGCCGCCATCGCGCTGCGCCTTGCGGCCGCGGGCGCGCAGGTCACGATCGCCGGCCGCCGTGCGGCCGCGCTCGAGGCGGTGGCGGCGCGCTCGGAGCGCGTCTCGGCACTCGCCTGCGACGTCACGGATGCCGCTGCCGTCCGGGAGATGCTGGCGGAGGCCGGCCGCCGGCACGGGGCGCCCGGCATTCTCGTCGCCAACGCGGGGGCGGCGCTGAGCAAGCCGTTCAAGGCCATGAGCCTCGCCGATCTCGAGGCGATGCTCGCGGTCAACGTCGCCGGCACGTTCAACCTGTGGCGGGAGGGCCTTGCCGGCCTGCAGGGGCAGAAGGGCGGGCGCATGATCGCGGTGGCCTCCCTGGCCGGGCTCAAGGGCTATCCCTACGTGGCGGGCTACGTCGCGGCCAAGCACGCCGTCGTCGGCCTGACGCGTGCGCTTGCGCTCGAGCTCGCGGGCAGCGGCGTCACGGTCAATGCCGTCTGCCCGGGATTCACCGAGACGCCGATGCTGGAGGCGTCCGTCGCCAACATCGTGGCCAAGACGGGGCGCACGGCCGCCGACGCGGCCAAGTCGCTCGCGGCCGGCAATCCGCAGGGACGCTTCATTGCGCCGGACGAGATCGCGGGCACGGTTGTGTGGCTGTGCTCGGAGGAGGCCCGCTCGGTCAACGGGCAGGCGATCGCCATATCGGGAGGAGAATGACAGGCATGGCTTCGAGCGCCATCGGCAACGCGACGCACTTCAGGCTCGCCATCAAGGAGCGCATCGCGCTGGTCTCGCTGGACCGGCCGGAGCGCAAGAACCCGCTCACCTTCGACAGCTACGCGGAGCTGCGCGACTGGTTCCGGGCGCTGGCCTACGCCGACGACGTGGGCGCGGTGGTGTTCGGCTCCAACGGCGGCAACTTCTGCTCCGGCGGTGACGTGCACGACATCATCGGCCCGCTGGTGAAGATGGACATGAAGGGCCTGCTGGCCTTCACGCGCATGACCGGTGACCTGGTCAAGGCCATGATCGGCTGCGGCAAGCCCATCATCAGCGCCGTCGACGGCGTGTGCGCGGGGGCCGGCGCCATCATCGCCATGGCATCCGACCTGCGCATCGCCACACCCGAGGCGAAGACGGCGTTCCTGTTCACGCGCGTGGGTCTTGCCGGCTGCGACATGGGCGCCTGCGCGATCCTTCCGCGTCTCATCGGCCAGGGCCGCGCGGCAGACCTGCTCTACACGGGCCGTGCCATGAGCGCGGAGGAGGGCCTCGCCTGGGGCTTCTTCAATCGCGTGGTGCCGGCCGACAGGCTCGATGCCGAGGCCTGGGACACCGCCCAGCGCATCACCTCGGGTCCGGCCTTCGCGCACATGATGACCAAGACCATGCTCAACCAGGAATGGAGCATGGGGCTGGAGCAGGCCATCGAGGCCGAGGCCCAGGCGCAGGCCATCTGCATGCAGACGCAGGACTTCACCCGCGCCTACGAGGCCTTCGTGGCCAAGAGGAAGCCGGTGTTCGAGGGCAACTGATGGCGGACAAGAGCTACCTTGCCTGGCCCTTCCTCGAGGCGCGCCACCGCGCGCTGTCGGAGGCGCTGGAGGCGTGGGCGGCCGATGCGCTGGCCCACGTCGAGCATGCCGATACGGATGCCGCCTGCCGGCGGCTGGTGGCAAGGCTCGGCGCGGCGGGCTTCCTCCGCCACGCCACCATCGATCCGGAGCAGCCCTCGGCGCCGCTCGACGTGCGCAGCCTGTGCCTGATCCGCGAGACGCTCGCCCGCCACGACGCGCTCGCCGATTTCGCCTTCGCCATGCAGGGGCTCGGCACCGGCGCCATCTCGCTGTTCGGCACGCCGGAGCAGCGGCGGGAGTGGCTGCCGCCCGTGCGCGCGGGATCCGCCATCGCCGCCTTCGCGCTGACCGAGCCGCAGTCGGGCTCCGACGTCGCCAATATCGCGCTTGCCGCCACGCGCGACGGCGGCGACTACGTGCTCGAGGGCGAGAAGACCTGGATCTCCAACGGCGGCATCGCCGACGTCTATTGCGTGTTCGCGCGCACGGGCGAGGGCCCCGGCGCCAAGGGCCTCTCGGCCTTCATCGTGCCGGCAGCGACGAAGGGCCTCGAGATCGCCGAGCGGCTGGAGACGGGCGCGCCGCATCCCCTCGCCCGGCTGCGCTTTGCCGGCGTCCGTGTGCCGGCTTGCGCCATGATCGGCGCGGCGGGGCAGGGCTTCCGCATCGCCATGAGCGTGCTCGACGTGTTCCGCGCCACCGTCGCGGCGGCGGCGCTGGGCCTGGCGCGGCGGGCGCTCGAGGAGAGCCTGGATCGCGTCGGCAGGCGGCACCTGTTCGGGGCGCCGCTGTTCGATCTGCAGATGGTGCAGGGACACATCGCCGACATGGCGCTGGCCGTCGATGCGTCGGCGCTGCTCGTCTACCGCGCCGCCTGGACCAAGGACAGCGGCGCGCCCCGCGTCAGCCGCGAGGCGGCCATGGCCAAGCTGTTCGCCACGGAGGAGGCGCAGAAGGTGATCGATGCGGCCGTGCAGATCCACGGCGGCGACGGCGTGCGCAAGGGCCACATCGTGGAGCGCCTCTACCGCGAGATCAGGGCGCTCAGGATCTACGAAGGAGCCTCAGATGTTCAAAGGGTGGTTATCGCGCGGCAAGCCTTCGGCGAGCGTGGGCCAGGCGCCCGCGGCTGAGGGGGCGGGCGCTGCGCCGCCGCGCACGGCCTCGCGCAGCCTCGGACCGTCGGGGCACGTCGACACCTTCGCGCGCGACAACCTGCCGCCGGCCGAGGCCTGGCCCGACCTCTACCTCGACCGCCCGGAGTTCCAGTATCCGGAGCGCCTCAACGCCGCCGTCGAGCTCACCGACCGCATGGTCGAGAAGGGGCACGGCGACCGCACGGCGCTGATCGGCAACGGTCGGCGCCGCACCTACAAGGAGCTCGCCGACTGGTCGAGCCGGATCGCGCACGCGCTCGTCTCCGACTACGGCCTGGTACCGGGAAATCGCGTGCTGATCCGCTCCGCCAACAACCCGGCCATGGTCGCATGCTGGCTGGGTGCGACAAAGGCCGGCGCCGTCGTGGTCAACACCATGCCGATGCTGCGCGCAGGCGAGCTGGCCAAGATCGTCGACAAGGCGCAGGTGTCGCTGGCGCTGTGCGACACGCGGCTGATGGACGAGCTCGTCGCCTGCTCGAAGACGAGCCGGTATCTCACCAAGGTGGTGGGCTTCGACGGCACCGCCAACCACGACGCCGAGCTCGACCGCGTGGCGCTGTCGAAGCCGGTGCGGTTTGCGGCCGTCGACACCGGCCGGGACGACGTGGCGCTGCTCGGCTTCACCTCCGGCACCACCGGCGAGCCGAAGGCCACCATGCACTTCCACCGCGACCTCCTGATCATCGCGGACGGCTACGCGCGCGAGGTGCTGGGCGTGACGCCCGAGGACGTGTTCGTCGGCTCGCCGCCGCTCGCGTTCACCTTCGGCCTCGGCGGGCTCGCCGTGTTCCCGCTGCGCTTCGGGGCCGCCGCGACGCTGCTCGAGAACGCCTCGCCGCCGGAGATGATCAAGATCATCCAGCAGCACAAGGCGACCGTCTGCTTCACCGCGCCCACGGCCTACCGCGTGATGCTGAACGCCATGGAGCAGGGCGCCGACCTGTCCAGCCTGCGCGCGGCCGTGTCGGCCGGCGAGACGCTGCCGGCGCCCGTCTACGAGGCGTGGATGCAGAAGACGGGCAAACCCATGCTCGACGGCATCGGCGCCACGGAGATGCTGCACATCTTCATCAGCAACCGCTTCGGGGACGCGCGTCCCGGCTGCACCGGCAAGCCGGTGGCGGGCTACGAGGCGCGCGTCGTCGGCGACGACATGCGCGAGATGCCCCGCGGCAGCATCGGGCGGCTTGCCGTGCGCGGGCCGACCGGCTGCCGCTATCTCGCCGATGCGCGGCAGGCCAAGTACGTGGAGGACGGCTGGAACTTGACGGGGGACAGCTTCTGGCAGGACGAGGAAGGCTACTTCCACTTCGCCGCCCGCAACGACGACATGATCATCTCGGCCGGCTACAACATCGCGGGGCCTGAGGTCGAGGCGGCGCTGCTCGCGCACGAGATGGTCGCGGAGTGCGCCGTGGTCGGCGCGCCGGACGCGGAGCGGGGCGAGATCGTGGAGGCGCACGTGGTGCTGGCGCCCGGCGTCGAGGGCAGCGAGGCGGTGACGCTGCGGCTGCAGGAGCACGTGAAGCGCACCATCGCGCCGTACAAATACCCCCGCCGCATCGTCTTCACGCCTGCGCTGCCGAAGACGGCGACGGGCAAGATCCAGCGCTTCCAGCTGCGCCAGGCCCGGCAGGCGCAGGCTGGGCCAGCCTAGAGCAGAGCGCGCCTCGCGCGCGTGCGCGCAGCCCGTGAAGCTGCCCGCAAGATCATGAGCCAAGAACGAGGAACGCCACATGCATCGCATCGTCAGGCCGGCAGGCTGGCCCCAAGGCAAGGGTTACGCGGACGGCATCCTGAGCGCGGACGGCCACCTGTTCGTCGGCGGCCAGGTCGGCTGGACGCCCGAGCACGTCTTCGTCTCGGGCGACTTCGTGGCGCAGATGGAGCAGGCCCTGCGCAACGTGGTGGCCATCGTCGAGGCCGCGGGCGGCGCCCCTGAGCACATCGTGCGGCTGACCTGGTACGTCATCGACAAGCGCGAGTACGTGGCCCGCCAGCGCGAGGTCGGGGAGGCCTATCGCCGGGTGCTCGGCCGGCACTTTCCCGCCATGGCCCTGGTCGTCGTCGCAGGCCTCGTGGAGGACGCAGCCCTCGTCGAGATCGAGGCCACGGCCGTCATCCCGAAGGGCTAGCGTTCGCCGCCGGACAGATGCTTTCCGCGGTCATCCTCGGGCTTGTCCCGAGGCTGACCGGTTGAGCCATGCGGAGCGTCCGGGCTCGCTGCAGGCTTGCGTGGATGCCCGCCTTTGCGGGCATGACGGTAGTTGTGGCAAGTCCGCTCGCCATACCACCGATGTCGCCCCCGCGCAGGCGGGGGGCCACGCCAGCTCGAGATTCCACTGCTACAGCCGAGCCGTTCTCGCCGGCAATTCACTCTTCATTCAGGGCCGTGATTCAGGGCCGTGGCCTGCATCGCCGCGACCGCGGCGATTTCGAACCGATCATCCTCGGGCTTGTCCCGAGGATCCGGCCCTCCACGAGCGTCGCAGCAAGAGGGTGCACGCGCGCCAACCGGTACAATCTCAGAACGCCGGCCCGAACTTGTTGGAGCGGGGGAAGCCGTTGGGCGCCTTCAAGCCCGCCTGGCCGCGCTGGCCCGAGTACTCCTTCAGCTCCGCCATCGACAGCGTGAAGGTGCGGCCGGCGCTGTCGAGCCAGGTCAGCCCCTGCTTCCTCTCGAACACGCGGGCGTCGGAGAGATTGCCGTCCTTGTAGCGCTGCAGGATGACGCCCTTGCCGCGGGTCATCTCGTTGAGCTCGGCGGCCGGGAAGATCACCATCTTGCGGTTCTCGCCGATGACCGCGACCATGTCGCCCGCCGCCGGCACGCACACCACGGCCTCCGCGGGCTCGTCGACGTTGAGCACCTGCTTGCCCTTGCGGGTGCCCGCGATCACCTCGTCCTCGGGCACGATGAAGCCGTGGCCGGAGGTCGCGGCCACCAGCAGCTTGCGGCCAGGCTGGTGCACGAAGATCTCGACGAAGTCGTGGTTCTCCTCCAGGTCGACCATCAGCCGCAGCGGCTCGCCGTGGCCGCGCCCGCCGGGCAGCTGGTCGGCCGCGATGGTGAAGAACTTGCCGTTGGAGGCGAGCAGGAGGAGCTTGTCCGTGGTCATCGCCTTGATGGCGCGCTTGAGGCCGTCGCCCTGCTTGAACTCGAGCTTGGAGGTGTCCTCCAGGTGCCCCTTCATGGCGCGGATCCAGCCCTTGTCGGACAGGATCACGGTGATGGGCTCCTTCTCGATCAGCGCCTGCTCGAGGTCGACGGCGATCTCGGGAGCCTCGGCAAAGCTCGAGCGGCGGCGGCCGATGTCGGTCTTCTTGGAGTAGGTCTCGCGGAGATGGCGCACCTCCTCGGTGATCCTGGCCCACTGCGCCTCGTCGGACTTGAGCAGGCTCTTCAGCTCGCGCCGCTCCTTGGAGAGCTTGTCGTGCTCGGCCCTGATCTCGACCTCTTCCAGCTTCGACAGCGACTTGAGCCGGAGGTTGAGGATCGCGTCCGCCTGCACCTCGGTCAGCTTGAAGCGGGCGATCAGCTTGGCCTTGGGATCGTCCTCGAAACGGACGATGCGGATCACCTCGTCGATGTTGAGGTAGGCGATGAGGTAGCCGTCGAGCACCTCGAGGCGGTGCTCGATCTTCTTCAGGCGGAACTCGGAGCGCCGCACCAGCACCACCTGCCGGTGGGCGAGCCATTTCTGCAGCACCTCCCGGAGGGAGAGGACCCCCGGCACCTGGCCGCCGGAGAGCACGTTCATGTTGAGCGAGAAGCGGATCTCGAGCTCGGTGAGCCTGAACAGGCTCTCCATGAGCAGCACGGGATCGATGGTGCGTGCCTTGGGCTCGAGCACCAGGCGCACCTTGTCGTCGGACTCGTCGCGGATGTCGCCCAGAAGCTGCAGCTTCTTCTCGCCCATCAGCTCGGCGATACGCTCGACGAGCTTGGCCTTCTGCACCTGGTAGGGCATCTCGGTGACGACGATCTGGTAGCCGCCGCGGGGAAGCTCCTCCTTCTCCCAGCGCGCGCGCACGCGGAAGCCGCCGCGGCCGGTCCTGTAGGCCTCCAGGATGCTCTCGCGCGGCTCGACGATGACGCCGCCGGTCGGGAAGTCCGGCCCAGGCACGAACTCGACCAGCTTCTCGATGCTGGCGTTGGGGTGCTTGATCAGGTGCAGCAGCGCGTTGGCGAGCTCCTCCAGGTTGTGCGGGGGCACGCTCGTCGCCATGCCGACGGCGATGCCGGAGGTGCCGTTGGCGAGCAGGTTGGGGAAGTTGGCCGGCAGAACCACCGGCTCCCGCTCGCGCCCGTCGTAGTTGGGGCGGAAGTCGACGGTGTCCTCGTCGATGCCGTCGAGGAGCTGGCTGGCCACCTCGGTGAGGCGGGCCTCCGTGTAGCGTTCGGCGGCCGGATTGTCCCCGTCGATGTTGCCGAAGTTGCCCTGCCCGTCGATCAGCGGGTAGCGGACCGAGAAGTCCTGGGCGAGGCGCGCGAGGGCGTCGTAGATCGCCTGGTTGCCGTGCGGATGGTAGTTGCCCATCGTCTCGCCGACGATCTTGGCGCACTTGCGATAGGCGCTGTCGGGATCAAGCCCCAGCTCGCGCATGGCGTAGAGGATGCGCCGGTGCACGGGCTTCAAGCCATCGCGCACGTCGGGCAGCGCCCGGTGCATGATGGTGGACAGGGCGTAGGCGAGATAGCGCTCCTCCAGGGCGTCCTTGAGGCTGATCGGCTCGATGGGGCCCGGGGGGGGAAGAATCGTGGTCTTGCTCATACCGCCTGCCTTACCCCAGGCGGGTTGCCCGCTCAACCGGCCGGGGCCATTTGTCGTGGTCGCCCTTGGGAAAACCGGGCTTTGCGGATGCGCGGCGGGTGCATTTGGGCTATGCCGGTGACGGCGGCACGGGCGTGCATGGCCCGAGGCCCACAACCGGTGCGGAGATGCCGATGAGCACACCCGAGCAGCGCCTTGCGGCGCTGGGGATCAAGCTTCCGGAGGCCTCCAGGCCCGCCGGCAACTACGCCAACGGCGTACGCGTCGGAAACCTGCTGTTCATGTCGGGGTGCGGCCCGCAGCGGCCCGAGGGCGGCTATGTCACGGGCAAGCTCGGGCGCACGCTGTCGGTCGAGCAGGGCTACGAGGCCGCCCGCCTGACCGGTCTCACCCTGCTGGCCAACATCCGCGCCGAGCTCGGCTCCCTCGACAAGGTCGTGCGCGTCGTCAAGACGCTCGGGCTGATCAACGCCGATCCGGAGTTCGCCGATACGCCCCGGGTGATCAACGGCTGCTCGGATCTGTTCGTCGAGGTGTTCGGGGAGGCTGGCCGCGGCGCCCGCTCGGCCGTGGGCATGGCGACGCTGCCGTTCCAGATCGCGGTCGAGGTGGAGATGGTGCTCGAGGTCAGGGATTGAGGCGCCCTCCCGCGCCGCTGGCGCTGTGTGCGTGAGGCCGCGTGTCCGGGCGGACGGCGGCCCTCGCGCCGGACATGAGCACGGGCACGCGCGGCTCACAAAGGATTGACCCCGATCGCGCGCCGGCCGGCGGCAAACGCGCTAGTATGCAGACATCGTCACCGGTGACCTTGACCGGGCTGCTCGGGCGTTCGCTGGCCAAAAGGAAACACCATGCCCCCCAACCATCTCAGCCGCCGCGGCCTTCTCGCCGGCGGCGCCGCCTTGATCGCAGGCGGCATCTGCGGCCTTGCACCGGCGGCGGCGCAAGGCCTTGCGCCGACCGTCTCGATGCGGGGCGGGTCGAACAACTACCGTCCGGGCGCGCCGATCGTGGAGCGGATCGGCGGCGGCGGGTTCTGGATGACAGGCACCGTGCGCCGCGCCGGCGACGGGGCGCCGCTCGCGGGGCAGCGCATCCAGATCTGGGCACACACGACGGAGGGATACGAGTCGGACCCGAAGAGCCACGGTGCCACGCTCACCGATGCCAACGGCGTGTTCCGGCTCGAGATGCCGCAGATCGTGCCCGCCTTCGGCCAGCCCCACGGTCATCTCGCATACGACAGCGGCCAGTTCGAGACCGTGTTCCTGCGCCCCGTGATGTCGAGCGCCAAGAACACCAGCCTCGAGGCGCATTTCGTGCTGAAGCCGGTCTGACGGCTCGGGTGCGCGCGGGGATGCGATCGGCAAGAGGCGCCGTCATCTGGTCCGGCGTCGCGGCGGCCATCGTGGTGCCGATCGCGGCTGCGGCCATGAGCGAGCAACTCGCCTGGCGGCACCCGGTCTACATCGCGGCCGGATTTGCAGGAATCGTCGGATTGGCCCTGCTGCTCGTGCAACCCATGCTCATGAGCAGATCTCTGCCCGGATTGCCGGCGCCTCGCGGGCGACGCCTGCATCGCTGGATCGGGATCCTGCTCGTCGGGACCGTGATTGCGCACGTCGGCGGCCTATGGGTCACCAGCGCGCCCGACGTCATCGACGCCCTCCTGTTCGTCTCGCCCACGCCTTTCTCGGCCTGGGGGGTGATCGCCATGTGGGCCGTCTTCGCCGTCGCGGTGCTGGCCGCCGTCCGCCGCCGGCTGCGCCCGCGGGTTTGGCACATCGGACATATGCTCCTGGCGGCGATCATCGTCGCGGGCAGCGTCGTCCATGCCCTCCTCATCGAGGGGACCATGGAGACGATATCGAAGGTGGTGCTGTGCGCGCTCGTCGTCGTCGCGACATTGAAGGTTATCGCGGATCTGCTGGCCGGGGCAAAGCGGGCGACGCCGCCTTGAGCCCGCATGGCGCGCAATGCCCCCCCCAGTCCACCGACCGCGGTGCTGCGAATCTCGATTTGAGGTACACGATCTAGCGGGCTGACCGCGGGGCCTGGGCGCCGATGCAGAACTGGTTCGACATCCACTACACGTCGCGCGACGGCCTCAGGCTCTATGCGCGCCACTACCCCACCCGCGGCAGCGGGCGGCGGCCGCTGGTGTGCCTGGCCGGGCTGACGCGCAATTCCCGCGACTTCCACGACCTTGCCACTGCGTTGGCACAGGACGAGGCCGCGGGTCGGGACGTGTACTGCCTCGACTACCGCGGCCGTGGGCGGTCCCAGCACGACCCCGACTGGAAGAACTACAGCATCCTGATCGAGATGAACGACGTGCTCGACTTCATGGCCATGAAGGACCTGAGCCAGGCGGCCATCCTCGGCACCTCGCGCGGCGGGCTGATCACCATGCTGATGGGGGTGCTGCGGCCGACGGCGATCGGCGTGGCTATCCTGAACGATGTTGGGCCGGTGCTCGGACGGGATGGGCTGTCGCGTATCGTGGCCTATGTCGGGCGGGTGCCGCTGCCGGTCGACTGGGCGCACGCGGCCGAGATCGTCGAGGGCATGTTCGGGCGACAGTTCACCGCGGTCCCGCGCGGACAATGGGAGGAGATCGCGCGGCAGCTCTTCAACGACAATGCCGGTCTGCCCGCACCCGCCTACGATCCCAACCTGGCCAAAGCCACCACGCTCCTCGACGGGCCGGTGCCGGATCTTTGGCCGCAGTTCATGAGCCTTGCCGGCGTGCCCGTGCTGGCGCTGCGAGGGGCGAACTCGGACCTGCTCTCGGCCGCGACGCTGGAGGAGATGCGCGTGCGCCATCCCCGTCTTGAAGCCGTCACGATCCGTGGCCAGGGGCATGCGCCGCTGCTCAAGGACGCGCCCTCGATCGGGGCCATAGCGGAGTTCCTGGCGCGCACCGACGGCGGGGATGTGGCGCTACGGTCGCACTGAGCAGGAAGTCGAGGCGGCGCCGACGCTCGGCAATTATTTCGTGCTAAGAGCCCTGACCGTCTTGGTCCCGCGTCGCTTAGGAGCGTGTGCGTCATGGGCTGGCTCGAGCAGCAGGCACGGCAATCGAAGCTTCTGCAGGCGTTGGTCTGCGGCCTGGTGATTGCCGGTGTCATCGGCTTCGGCGTCTACAAGCTGCCTTACCTGCGCAACGTGCAGATGGGGCCCTACGCGATCTCCCCGGCCGAGCTTGCAGCCGTCAAATCGGTCGAGGACATGCCCCGCTACTGGGTGCAGGCGGCATTCCCGCGCGTCCTCGACACCGGCGTCGACCATGTGACGGTGAGGAAGCGCAAGGGCGTCGAGACCGGGCGCTCGGTGTCGGGCCATTTCTGGGTGGCACAGGTCGCCGATCGCCTGATCTTCATCGAGAGCCGCGGCACCACTCCGGTGCAGGGGCAAGTCCTGACTGGGTTCCTCGTCGATACGCCGCAGGAGACCGCGGACCACCTGATGAAGGGCGTGAGCCCGCAGTGGAAGGACAAGGTGCTGCCGGTGATGCTCGACCTCGGCAGGTTCGAGGGCGACGCCGAGCTCGGCCTCGCCGCCGGCGGGGTCCTCATCGCGATCGCGGTGCTGTGGGGCGCGTTCGCCCTGTTCAAGGCGCTGCGGCCGCGCAGCCACGCCCGGCTCAGGGCGCTGGCGGCGGCGGGCGTGCCGCTGGAGGCGGCGGGCGCGGCCATCGCCGGCGACATCCGCGCCGGGCAGTCGATGGCGGTCGGCGACTGGCGCCTGACCCGCGACTTCCTGGTCAAGACCGGCCTCAGGTTCGACGTGCGGGCGCTGAAGGACCTGCTGTGGGCCTACCCGATCGTCGTGTCGCGCAAGCTCTACTACGTGATCCCCGCCGGCAAGTCGCACCAGCTCGCCCTGCATTTTCCGGACACCAAGCTGACGCTGAAGATCCCCCAGGCCGTCGCCGAGAGCATCATGCCGACGCTCCAGTCGGTGGCGCCGTGGGCGCTGCTGGGCCACAGCGCAGAGCTCGAGCGGGCCTGGAAGAAGCAGCGCAAGGACCTGATCGCGGCCGTGGCGGAGCGGCGGGCGCAGGTGCTCTCGCAACCCGCGGAGACGGCATCGCAACGGGCCTGATGGCCGCAAAGCCGCATCTTAGAAGACGCTGACTTTGGGTTCAGGGCAAATTGTGGATCGCTGATTCGCGGGCGTCCCAGCCTGACCAGACTGATTCAATGCATTTGGATGATGTGCCTGCATGACTTGGCTAGAACGAAAAGTGCGAAGGGCCAAGCTCTTGGAGGTGTGTGTCTGCATACTCGGCATTGCGAGTATAGTGGGTATTGCTGCCTACAAGTTTGATTTTCTCAGGAACGCTGTTTTTGGACCATACGCCATCCCTTCATCGGACTTCCTTGCGGCAGATTCCGCGAGCGATCTATCGCGCTATTGGGTGCGGATCACTGCTCCGCCTGTTGTCGAAACGCACCTGCGCGACGGGTCTGCGCGCTTCCGGCGCGGCATCAGGATGCGGAGCGTGTCGTACTACTGGGTTGGCCGCTTCGATGACAAGGTCCTGATTATCCAAGCGGGCGGCCAGAGGTTGGACGAAGGGCAGCTTCTGACAGGCTTTCTGGTCGATACCCCGAAAGATATACTTGCGCACGTCGCCCTGCTTATCAATCCAAGGCCAAAATCAGATATCGCCGGAACCATGCTCGTCCTCGGCGATTTCGTGGATGGCTTTACTTGGTCTATCGTCGGAGGAGCGGGCATCATCGGCGGAGCGCTTTGCATCTGGCTATTGATGGCGGTCCGCCGGGCCATCAATCCTAGCGGACACAAATCGCTGCAGGCACTCAAGGGTGCTGGACTGAGCCTGGAAGAGGTCAGCAAGTCCATCGAGCCCGAGATTCGCGGCGGCTCGAGCTTGAGGCTCGGGTATTCTCACCGACTGACCAGCGAGTACCTCATTAGAATGGGCCTGGGCTTCCGGGTGTTGCCTCTTCGCGATCTGCTGTGGGCCTACCCCGTTTCCTTCACCCATTACCTGCTGTATTTCATTCCGACATTCAAAACTCACCATATTTGTCTGTACTTCGCCGACAAAATAATAGAACTCCCGCTTTCACGAAAATGCTCCGGGGAAATCATGCCGAAACTGGCGGCGATCACGCCATGGACACTGCTCGGCTACAGCCGGGAGCGGCAGTACCTCTGGGACAATAAACGGAGCGAACTTGCTGCGACGGTCGCGCATCGACGGGCGCAGGTGCTGGACGAGGTGGTGCGACAATCGAAGCCGTCAGGAGGCCCGTGGGGCTATAGATAGGGTCCTACATATTCCCGTCTGGTGTGCCCTCCCGGACTTTGTACGAGTCTGCTTGACTGCACGACAGCTTTACCAACGGCAGGGCTTGCGCGCAGGCCAAATCAGGTCCAACGTGGCGCACCTATTCCAGGGGGGCCGGCGGGAGCCGGCTGAGACGGCGCTGATCCCGCGCCGCCACCCTTTGAACCTGATCCGGGTCATGCCGGCGAAGGGAGGGAGACTGATGAGCCCACAAGCAGACGCGCGCAGACCCGGCATCGACCCCGCATCCAGCACGGGGCAGCCGGTGCCGCTCTTCCTTGCGCGCACGCGCAACCAGCCCTTATCCGCCGGGAGAAAAACATGAACAAGATCACCCGCTCCAACGAGCTGATGACGCCGAAAGTCACCACGGGGCCGATCAGTGCGTCGGCCAAGGTCTACTCGGCGCCCGAGGGCCATCCGGACGTGCGCGTGCCGTTCCGCGAGATCGCGCTGTCGCCC
>JANRIO010000055.1:0-7588 GCA_033764875.1 Hyphomicrobiaceae bacterium
TGCCGAGGGAATAGACCCAGCCGTGCACGCTGACCTTCTGGCCGCGGGACCAGGCGTCCTGCACGAACACGTCGGAGGCGACGTTGCGCACCTGGCGGATCACGTTGAGCTCGCACAGGCGGTTCATGCGGGTGCGGTGATCGGCGATGGCCTCCAGCTCCGCGCGATGGTCGCTGTAGACCTCGCGAATGGGATGCAGCCAATGGTCGACGAGGCCGCGGCGCTGTCCGTCGACGGCCGCCGAGACACCACCGCATCCGTAATGGCCCACCACCATGATGTGCTTCACTTTCAGCACATCGATGGCGAACTGGAGAACGGAAAGATAGTTGGCGTCCTGCGGCGGGGCGAGGTTGGCCACGTTGCGATGCACGAACAGCTCGCCCGGGTCGAGATCGACGATCTCGTTGGCGGGCACGCGGCTGTCAGCACAGCCGATCCAGAGATACTCCGGCGCCTGCTGGCGCTCGAGGCGGCGGAAGAAGTCTGCGTCCTGTGCCACCTTGCGCTTGGCCCAGGCGCGATTGTTGGCCTTGAGGTTTTCAAGCATGGCGCGTGCATAATCGACCTTCGCCGCAGCGGCAAGCCCTTCGCGGCTGCGGCAAGCACAAGCTGGGCCTGCATTTTGCGGGTCAGCGATAGATGTAGGTGATGAGGAAGGTGCGATCGACCTCGGTGGAGTTGTCGGGCGGGATGGGGAAGCTCGCCTGCCTGGCGGAGAACGCCACGCTCTGGTCGAGGGTCGGGTCGCCGGAGGTGCGCAGCACGGTGACGCTCAAGATGTTGCCCTTGGTGTTGAGCATGATCTTGACCGTCACGATGCCGGTCGTGCGCAGCTCGGGGAAGGTGCGGCGCAGGGCACGGATCACGCCCAGGAAGAACTGATCGTTCTCGCCGGAGCGGGTGGTGCCGGGCGGGCGCTGCGGATCGAACGAGCGCGGGGTGACGTTGAGGGCCGAGGGCGGCACGCTGAGGTCGAGCACACGCCGCTGGGGCTGCTGCTGTTGCTGAGGCGGCGTCGGGGGGCGGGCGGCCTGCTTCGCCGGCGGCGTCGGCCTCGGCGTCTCGGCCGGGGGCTCGGCGGGCGGCGGCGTGCCCGGGGCCTCGATGACCTCGCTGTCCTCGCGCGGGGTCTCCTTTGCTGCCTGCTTCGGCGCCGGCTGCTTGGGCTGGGGGGCCTCGGCCTTGGGCTGCGGCGCCGGAGGCTCCTGCGGCTGCGTGCGTGGCTCCGGCGGCTGCGGCTCCTGCGGCGGCTGCGGCTCGGGCTGCGGCTGCAATTGCGGCACGGGCTCGGGCAGGCTGGCCGAGGTCGAGACGTTGTTGCGCGAGTTGAGATCGGCCATGTCGACGATCTCGACGCTGACGCCGTCGGGATCGGCCCCGGGCTCGCCGAGACGGGTGCGGGTGAGGCTCTCGGGCGCGGTCAGGAATCCCAGCATCAACAGGAGGTGCAGCGCCGCGGCGGCGGCCAGCGCCCGGCGGAAGCCACGGTCGGAGGCCTGGCCCGGCAGCCGCGGGAGGCCCAGGCGCGGCTTGGCGGGCGGCCGGGGGGCCGGCTCGCGGTCCGGCGCAGGCGCTTGTGCGATCGCGGTCATCGCGTGGGTCGGGGTTCCGGATGCGAGGTGCAGGAGACGGACCGGATCAAGGCGCCGGGCGGGCTCCCTCATCAGGTTCCACGGGGCTCCGGCAGTCGTGGAGCTATACGACAGGAACGGGCCGGCGACAAAATTCCTGCCGGGCGGCGCGGCAACTGGCTGTGGAGCGGTCGGCTTATGGCTGCGCCGGGCAAAAGGGATCGATGGCGGCGCCGCAACCGCAGGCACAGAATGCTTTCCCGGTGGGCGTATGGCCGGGGGCGCGCGGCAGGAGTATGACAGAGCCGACGCATCGGGGAGGATCGCATGAAGGTGCTCATCATCGGCGGCGCTGGCATGATCGGCGCCAAGCTCGCGGAGCGCCTGGCGCGCGACGGCCGCCTCGGCGAGGCGGCGATCTCGAGCCTGACGCTCTACGACGTGGTGCCCGCGACGGCGCCGGCCGGAGCGAAGCTTCCCGTGCGCGCGGTTGCGGGAGACCTGCCGGCCCCGGGGGAGGCGGAGAAGCTGATCGCCGAGCGGCCCGACGTGGTCTTCCACCTGGCGGCGATCGTGTCGGGTGAGGCGGAGCAGGACTTCGAGAAGGGCTACCGCATCAATCTCGACGGCACGCGCGGGCTGCTGGAGGCGATCCGGCTTTCCGGGACCAAGCCGCGCGTGGTGTTCTCGAGCTCGGTCGCCGTGTTCGGGGCGCCGTTCCCGAACGGCATCGACGACGAGTTCCTGTGCGCGCCGCTCACCTCCTACGGGACGCAGAAGGCGATCGGCGACCTCCTGGTCTCGGACTACTCGCGCAAGGGCTTCCTCGACGGCATCTGCATCCGGCTGCCGACGATCTGCGTCAGGCCCGGCAAGCCGAACAAGGCGGCCTCGGGCTTCTTCTCCAACATCATGCGCGAGCCGCTGGCGGGCCACGAGGCGGTGCTGCCGGTCTCGGACAGCGTGCGGCACTGGCACGCCTCGCCGCGGGCAGCGGTCGGCTTCCTGGTGCACGCGGCGACCCTCGACACGAGCCGGGTGGGGCCGCGGCGGGCCCTCAACATGCCGGGGCTCGCGGTGACCGTGGCGGAGCAGATCGAGGCGCTGCGCAAGGTGGCCGGCGACAAAGTGGTGGCGCGGATCCGGCGGGAGATCGACCCGTTCATCGACAAGATCGTGGCGGGCTGGCCGAGCCGGTTCGTGGCCAGACGGGCCGAGGAGCTCGGCTTCAAGGCCGATGCCAGCTTCGAGGAGATCATTCGCATCCACATCGAGGACGAGCTCGGTGGACGAATCGCCTGAAATCCTTAAAGCCAGCTGATTCATGAGCTTAAGTGGCTCGGGTGTGGCGTGACAGGCACACACTTGAGGCTTCGATTGTGAAACTGCGCGCAGGCCATTGCGCATTAACCTCGCCGGGCACCTAATGCGTTCATGCTGGGCGGTGAGCGCGTTTCCTGGCCGGACGAGGAGTCGTCATGAATCTGTCTGACCGATTGGGATTGCAGCGCGTGCGCGGGGCCGCCGCGGGTGCCCTCTGCGCGCTCGCCCTGGCAGGAGCCACGGCGACCTCGGCCGCCGCGCAGACCTCCGGCGATGCCATCCTCGATTCGCGCTGGCAGATCGGTGGCGCGGTGGCGGTCGTGCCGAAATTCGAGGGCTCCAAGTCCTACAAGGCCGTGGGGTTCCCGTTCGTGGCGCCTGCCGGCCTCGGCCAGGGCGCCGGCTTCGTGCAGGTGCGCGGGCTCGACGACTTCCGCCTGCGCTTGCTCCGGGGGAGCGGCTTCGAGGCCGGCCTGGTGACGGGCTACCGCTGGGGGCGAGATTCCTCCGACTCGGACAGGCTCGTCGGTTTCAACGACATCAGCGGCGGACTGGTGCTCGGCGGCTACGCCGGCTACCGGATGGGGCCGATGTTCCTCTCGGCCTCGTACCATCACCAGGTGACGGGCGAGGATACCGGCGGCGTCGTGCGGCTGCTGGCCGAGCACACCTCGCGCCTCAACAGCGCCACCACGCTGACGGCGTCGGTCGCGACCAACATCGCCAGCAAAGACTACATGCAGACCTACTTCGGGGTGACGCCGGCGCAGGCCGGCCTGCTGCCCGTCTACTCGCCCGACGCGGGCTTCAAGGACGTGAGCGCGGGGCTGACCGCCTCGATCGACCTCGATCCGCGCTGGACGCTGTATCTCACGGGCAAGTACACGCGCCTCCTCGGCGATGCGGCCGACAGCCCGATCACCGAGACGCCCAACCAACTCTTCGCCGGCGCCGGGCTGTCCTACAAGTTCGACCTCGGCCGCTGGTAGGCGGGTCCGGTCGCAGTCCGGAGACGGACGGCTTCCGTCCGCGGGCGCAGAGGCCATATCCTTGCCTCGTTGCACGGCGAAGTGTCATGGTGTGAAGGGCGCTATTCCCGGCGCTTCGTATGATGCGTGACGAGTTTCAGCGTATGACGTCGAGTGCCGGTGCGAGCCTGAGCGAGTTCTACGACCGGCGCCTGGTCATCGCCCCGATCGGCTTCGACCATTTCGCGGACGTGCGGAACCTGCACGCGAGCGCGCTGCGCGAGGGCACGGCGGGCGTGCTGTCGGACGCCGAGCTCGACACCCTCCTCACCCTGGTCAAGTCGGCGCGCTACTCCGACCTGCTGCTGCAGGAGGAGATCTACGGCGGCTGGATCGACGAGGAGCTCGTCGGCACCGCCTCCTGGCATACGAACAGCGACGACGGGCGGGCCGCCCGCATCAGCTGGGTGTTCGTGCGGCACCCGGGGTTCGGCATCGGGCGGCGGCTGGTGACCGAGGTGGAGGCGCGCGCGCAGCACTCGGGCTTCCACCAGCTCGCCGTATCGGCGACGGCCAATGCCATCCCGTTCTTCGAACGCCTCGGCTACCAGGTGGCGTCGCGTGGTGTGCGCAACCTGGGTCCGGATTGCGCGTTGCCGGTGGCGTTCATGCGCAAGTTCCTGCTGCGGCCGGTGCGGGCGCGGCTCTCCTGAAGACCCGCCGGCGGGCGAGAATGGGGCCAGCGGCAGCGCCGGATCGTTAACCCACACGTTGAGATATGGCCGCGGCTGCCGGCACTAACCGTGCTCGGCGGCGGAAGCTTGCCGTCCGGCCCGTTCCTCGCCGAGAAGTGAAGGACGGGGCGTGTGCTGCTGCACAAAAATCGCAATGTCGGACTATCCTCGCGTGCGACGGCAGCATTACATCGAGACTCGTGGCAGCTAGCATCCGTGTCGAGGTCGATGCCAGCCCTCCGCGACAGGCCGATCAGGGCAGCCAGGTCAGGGTATTGAGCCGGGCGACCTGTGCGGGCGAGGACAATCGAGGACGCCAGCACTTGCTGCTGAGGATCAAGGAACACGCGACGTGCGCCCGGGCCGGCGAGGCCCCAAGGCCCATTGCGCGCCTGGCGGCGTCGCTCGCTGCCGGCCTGGCGCTTGCCTGCGCCGTGTCGCTGGGCGGCTGCGCGACGGCCGGGTCGATGATGGAGGACCTGAAGACCAACGCGCCGGCCCCGACGGGACGGCGGGCGATGTGCGTGGCCTCCACGCTCGGCTCCATGTTCACCGTGACCAGCCTCGGCATCACGGCGCTGACGACGGAGCGCTGGGACATCCCGGTGGACGGCTGGCAGATCGACGATCACGTGCGCCGGCGCGTGCACGAGATGGTCGGCGCCCGCTTCGACGTGCATCACATCACGGCCCCGCCCAATGCCTTCCACAGCCTCGACCAGCCGGGCGCGCTGTTCCGCAACTTCGAATCGGAGCGGGCCGATATCGTGCGCCGCATGGTCTACGGCGAGCGCTGCGACTACGTGCTCGTCGTGATGCGCGGCTCCAGCGCCTACGGCACGACGACGCAGACGGTGACGGGCTACGGCATCATCCGCAGCGGCGACGGCGTCGTCATCGACCAGGTCTACGTGCACGCGCTCGGCAGCCTGGTGCTCTACGAGAACCACAGCTTCAAGATCCTCGCGGAGAAGAAGCTCGGCGGCAGCAAGGGCCTGTTCACGACGCTCAGCGGGCCGCACAAGAAGGTCGACAAGAGCGCCTGGCCGCAACCCCTCGGCTCGGCCGACAACCCGAGCATGAAGGCAACCGTGACCGGCCTCATCGACCAGGGTCTGACCAGCACGGTGCCGGATGTCGTGGCAGTGAAGTAGGCCGGCGCTGCCCTATCCGCGCAGCACGTCTGCAAGATCGACGGCGAGCCCGGGGGGATCGAGGCGCAGCATGCCGGCGGTGTGCGTGGTCGCTGTGATGGCGCCATCCTCCTGCCGCCGGTGGTGCGTGAGGCTCCTCGTGTCCGGGTCGACGATGAGATAGTGCATGACGCTCGGCAGCGTGAAGTAGCCGGCGAGCTTGGCGCTGCGATCCGTATGCCTCGACGTGGGCGAGAGCACTTCCACGACGACGACGGGATCAGGGACGGTGAGCCGAGCGTCCGCAATTGGCGCGCCTAGGTATAGGACGACGTCGGGCTCGTAAGCCGTGTAGGTGTCGATCGGCACGGTCATGCCGTCGGCCATTACCTCTCCGGCTTGCCCCGTCGCCTTGAAGGCCTGCGCGAGCGCGACGTAGCAGTAGGATTTCAGGCGGTTGTGAATGGCCTTCTCGGACGCCATCGGAACAATATGTCCATTGATCAATTCCGCGCGCACTTTCTCGGGCTGAGCCTCGGCCCAGGCCAAGTATTCCGGCACGGTCAATACGTTGCGCAGAGCAATATTCATCGGACCATTCTAGCATGACGTGGCCGAGCCGGAAACGTCGCGCCGCACCTTGGATGCCGCCCTCGCGGGCATGACGGGTGTGGACGAGAGTTTCAGAGTTGCCAGCCGCGGGTCGGTCGGGTTGAGCGCAGCGAAACCCGACGCTCCGGCGAGCACCTGCACTGTCGCGTCGGGTTTCGCCTTCGGCTCTTCCCGACCTACGAGGGCCGTGTCACGACGGCCGGAGCACGGGGGCCAGCGCGCTCTTAGGCCAGCATCCTCACGCGACACACGCTGACGCGTGAAACGCGATCTGCTCTTGCATGACGGTCGGCGGGGCGGAACCGACGGCATATTTGCAAGGACCGTGGCGCGCGGCTCCTGGGTCCCGGATATTTGCCTTCGGCAAATTCCGGGATGACAGGTGAGTGTTGGTCGTTGTCGCGTGTCATCCCGGAATGCGCGAAGCATGTCCGGGACCCAGGGGCCGCAAGCACGTGCGCCGGAGCGCGGCCGCGTGTCAGGGCTTCGCGATCACCTTCAGGCCGCCCATGTAGGGCTGCAGCGCTTCCGGGATCACCACCGAGCCATCGGCCTGCTGGTAGTTCTCCAGGATGGCGACCAGCGTGCGGCCGACGGCGAGGCCGGAGCCGTTCAGCGTGTGCACGAAGCGCGTCTCCTTGGCGCCTTTGGGCCGGAAGCGCGCGTTCATGCGGCGGGCCTGGAAATCGCCGCACACCGAGCACGAGGAGATCTCGCGGTAGGCGTTCTGTCCCGGCAGCCAGACCTCGATGTCGTAGGTCTTCTGCGAGGCAAAGCCCATGTCGCCGGTGCACAGCAGCATGGTGCGGTAGGCGAGGCCGAGGCGCTTGAGCACGGTCTCGGCGGCTTCAGTCATGCGCTCGTGCTCGGCGAGCGATTGCTCGGGTGTGGTTATAGAGACGAGCTCGACCTTGGAGAACTGGTGCTGGCGGATCATGCCGCGCGTGTCGCGGCCTGCGGCACCGGCCTCGGCGCGGAAGCAGGGCGTGAAGGCGGTGACGCGGATCGGCAGCTCGGCCTCGTCGCGGATGGACTCGCGGACGAGGTTGGTGAGCGGCACCTCGGCGGTGGGGACGAGCCAGAAGGGCTGTTCGACTATTGGCAAGATCCCTTCAAAGCGACCATCCTTGAGTGTGGGGTAATTGACTGCGAACGTGCCGGAGAAGCCTTTCTCGAGAAGCTCCTTTCTCTCGCCCTTAAATTTGACGGACAAAGTGCCCGGCGTGGCACCAATTCCGATTTCA
>JANRIO010000064.1:0-50635 GCA_033764875.1 Hyphomicrobiaceae bacterium
CTCTCCAACCTGCAGCAGCTTCTCCCCGTGCTCGAGGCGGTGGTGCAGTCGGGACGTCCGCTGCTGATCATCGCCGAGGAAGTCGAGGGTGAGGCCCTGGCGACGCTGGTCGTCAACAAGCTGCGCGGCGGCCTGAAGGTCGCGGCCGTCAAGGCTCCGGGCTTCGGCGATCGCCGCAAGGCCATGCTTGAGGACATCGCCGTCCTCACCGGCGGCCAGGTGATCAGCGAAGACCTCGGCATCAAGCTCGAGAACGTCTCGCTCGACATGCTGGGCAAGGCCAAGCGCGTGCGCATCGAGAAGGAGAACACCACCGTCATCGACGGCGCCGGCAAGAAGAAGGACATCGAGGCGCGCATCGGCCAGATCAAGGCGCAGATCGAGGAGACCACCTCGGACTACGACCGCGAGAAGCTGCAGGAGCGCCTTGCCAAGCTCGCCGGCGGCGTGGCCGTGATCAAGGTCGGCGGCGCCACGGAGGTCGAGGTGAAGGAGCGCAAGGACCGCGTCGACGACGCGCTCAACGCCACGCGCGCGGCCGTCGAGGAAGGCATCGTGGTCGGCGGCGGTGTCGCTCTCCTCAAGGCCGCCCAGAACATCACCGTGAAGGGCGAGAACGAGGACCAGGACGCCGGCATCAACATCGTGCGCCGGGCGCTGCAGGCCCCGATCCGCCAGATCGCCGAGAACGCAGGCGTCGAGGGCTCCATCGTCGTCGGCAAGGTCATCGAGGGCCGCGGCGCGGCGTTCGGCTACGACGCGCAGAACGACGAGTACGGCGACATGTTCGAGAAGGGCATCATCGACCCGGCGAAGGTCGTGCGCACGGCCCTGCAGGACGCCGCCTCGATCGCCAGCCTGCTGATCACCACGGAAGCCGGCGTCGCCGAGGCGCCGAAGAAGAAGGACGCCCACGCCGGCCATTCGCACGGCGGCATGGGCGGCATGGGTGGCATGGACATGTAAGTCCAGCCCCCGGCTCGAGAAATCCGACCACCCGCGGCGCAACCGCGGGTGGTTTTGTTTTTTGCAGCGGGCGTTTCTATATGCATCGATGCAGCAAGGCGATTCTCGAGGCCCCATGACCCGCCGACGTCTTCTCAAGCTCCTGGGTGCCGCCGGCGTCGCCGGCGGGCTCGGCACGCTCCTCACGATCAGGCGCGCCAATGCCTACTACAGCGGGCCGCTGAGCGACCATTTCGACGGCACGCTGTTCTTCAATCCGGACGGCACCGGGCCGAAGAGCGCCATGGAGCTCTTGAAGTGGCAGTTCTGGGAGACGCGTGCGCGCTGGCCCGACAGCTTCCCCAGCCCGCACCCGTTCGACGAGCCGCCGCAGCGCGTGGCGCGCGACGAGGTGCGCATCAGCTACGTCGGGCACGCGTCGTTCCTGATCCAGATCGGCGGGCGCAACCTGCTCCTCGACCCGGTGTGGGCCAAGCGCGCAAGCCCGCTCAAGGCGGTGGGGCCCAAGCGGGTGAACGCGCCCGGCATCGCGTTCGAGAAGCTGCCGCCGATCGACTTCGTGCTCGTCACCCACAATCACTACGACCACATGGACACCGGGCTGATCGGCCGGGTGTGGCAGGCCCATCGCGCGCCCGTCGTGACGCCGCTCGGCAACGACACCATCGTGCGCGGCGACGTGCCGGAGATCGACGCGCGCGCCTTCGACTGGCATGCGACCGTCGACCTCGGCGAGGGCGTGCGCCTGACCCTGGAGCCGACCGTGCACTGGTCGGCGCGGGGCCTCGGCGACCGGCGCCACGCGCTGTGGGCGAGCTTCGTCATCGAGGGCCCGAAGCACAAGATCTACTGCGTGGGCGACAGCGCCTTCGGCGACGGCAGCGTGTTCCGGCGTGTGGCGGAGCGGCATCCCACGATCGACCTGGCGCTGCTGCCCATCGGCGCCTACGAGCCGCGCTGGTTCATGCACACGAGCCACATGAACCCCGAGGAGAGCATGACGGCGCTGGAGCTGTGCGGCGCCAAGGCGGCGCTCGGCCACCACTGGGGCACGTTCCAGCTGACCAACGAGGCCATCGAGATGCCGCGCGAGGCGCTGGCCGCCGCGCGCGCCGCCCGCAAGCTTCCGGACGATCGCTTCATCGCCCTGCGGCCGGGGCAGGTTCACACGCTCGCCTGAGGACGCCGTGCTTCGGCGGGGCCGCTCCGCGTCGCCTCGATCCGGTCCAGGCCGGGGAGGAACGCAGGGCGCAGGGGAACGGCGCCCGAAGCTAACCGATGATGTTCAGGAGCTTTGCGGCGTGGATCGCGGTGAGAAGCGCGTAGACGATCATCACGTAGTGGTCGTGGGTCATTGGTGCCTTTCGGATTTGCAGCGGGCTAGTCGTTCGCGGCGCTGAGGGGGATTGCTTTGATGTTGATGCCGAGATGCTTGCGGAGATGGCGTTGAACGGAGCGCCAGGCATTGCGATCGCTCGGCGTGTTGGCGATGACGATTGAAAAATCCTTGGCGCCGTAGATGCCCTGCAAGCGCGGCTTCTTCGTTCCCTTGTGCACGATGCGCACGCCTGTGCAGCCGAGGTCATTCGCGACCTTGAGCACCATCTTTCTGAACTCTCCCATGGTTTTGATCCTTCAGCCGGAGTGGCGCCCGCGACAACGACGAGATCTCTTCGTCGCAAGTTGAACTTGCGACGGGAGACGCGCGGCATTGCCGCGGGCTTGTTGTTGATGGGGCTTTTCAGAGGATCAAAGCCTGCAGTGCTCTGCAGGTAGACATGAAGCCAAGCTCAAGGTCCGCTTGGCTAAGGGAGGGGTCCCACTGGGAATATGACCTTGCCGCTCCGCGCACGACCAATGCGTGCTCCATCGAAATAATTCAGCGGCGCTCGCCGTGTCAAGGAAGTCGGCGGAATTTTTCTTCGCGCACGATATGGGAGGCGAATGCGAGCCGCTGGGAGATGCTCGGCGTTGAGGGAGCCTCGAAATCATTCGGCCCGGCATATCGATCCGCCGCGAAGAATGCGATCACGGCACCATAGCTTGAAGGATCGCGATGCCGCCTGAGCCCCAGCCGGGAGCCGCTTAGCCGAGGCAAATGTGCGAAGGAGGCTGGACTACCGAAGTCCGATGCGCTTCTCGCGCCGAGAGCAGTCACAGGAGCGTCGGTGCGACGTCGCCGTAATGGCGCACCAAGGTCCGGCGTTCAGGCCGCTCGAAGCTCTCAGAATAACATCTAACCCATTGAAAATATTGGCTCCGCGGGTAGGATTCGAACCTACGACCAGCCGGTTAACAGCCGGCTGCTCTACCGCTGAGCTACCGCGGAATAGCCGATACGGACTAGGAGGGCGCCTAATAGCAACTGCGGGGCCCCGCGCCAAGGGGCATTCTGCATTCGCGGGCACAATTCTCGTCCCCGGCACCGCTTCCGGCGCTCCTGTGCCAACACGCTGAATCTCAATCGCGATTTTCGCCACCTGCGACTGTCTTTCTGTCGCCGCGCCGGCACCCTAAGCTGGCACCTTGAGCCGGACCGGACAGAGCCGGGCGGCCAGCAGAGGCGGAGCCACCGATGGCACATCCCAGAAGCTACCGGCAGCTCGATGCCGAGCAGGTCATCAAGACGGTCGCCAAGCTCCAGCGCCGCATCTCCGAGCGCTTCCCCAACGCCGGCCTCGCCAACGTCTGCGCCGATCTGCAGGCGCTGGCGCAGGAGAACTCGGCGCGCGCCCGCCGCATCGCCCGCTCCAACATTCCCCTGCGGGCCAGTGTGCTGCTGTTGCTCGTGCTGGGCGTCGCGGCGCTCACGGTCGTGGTCTCGCTGCTGCGCGCGGTGCCGGCCTCCGCCGACAGCATCTACTCGGTGCTGCAGGGCATCGAGGCCGCCGCCAACCTGACGGTGCTGGTCGGCGCCGGCCTGTTCTTCCTGTTCCGCAGCGAGGAGCGCATGAAGCGCCAGCGCGCGCTCACCGCCCTGCACGAGCTGAGGTCCATCATCCACGTCATCGACATGCACCAGCTGACCAAGGATCCGAGCGCCACCGCCTCCATCAGCGGCGCCACCACCTCCTCGCCCGCGCGCCTGCTCACGCCCTACGAGCTCACCCGCTACCTCGACTACTGCTCGGAGATGCTCTCTCTCACCTCCAAGCTGGCAGTGCTGTTCGCCCAGAGCTTCCCCGACCCCATCGTCACCGATGCCGTCAGCGACATCGAGCGCATCGCCTCCAACCTGTCGCAGAAGATCTGGCAAAAGATCATGATCGTCGGCGCGCTGAACCCGTCCGAGCCCGTGGTGCTTACGGCCGCCGGCGCGATCCCCGCAGCCGGCGCGGCCGCCGCTGCCGCTGCGGCATCTCCCGCCCCCACGAGCCTGCCGGCGGCGGGGTAAGGCGTCTTGCACGCCCCGGCCCGCCGAAGCCCGGCGCAGCGCGGGGCCGGCGTCCGTCACCCGGGCGCCGCAACGTGGCGACCGGTGGATGGGCGAAACGCGCCCGACCACGCCGGCTTGGGTATCAGGCGTCGGAGCGCGTACACTGGGATTGGAGACGGGGTCTCGCGCTGAGCTGTCCACGGAGAAGATTGCTCGTTCAAAGCCTGCGGCCCCACGCGACGAACCTCGCCATCAGGACACGAGATGCAGCACGCGAGCGACCCCATCCGCCTGGCACAGGCGCTGATTGCCTGCCCCAGCGTCACGCCGGCCGAGGGCGGTGCCCTCGCTTTCATCGAGCGCACGCTCGCAGCCGCGGGCTTCCTCTGCCACCGCCTCACCATGCGCGAGGCCGGCACGCCCGACGTCGAGAACCTGTACGCCCGCTACGGCGCCACGGGCCCCAATATCTGCTTTGCCGGGCATACCGACGTGGTGCCGCCGGGCGATGAGAGCCTGTGGCGGCACAAGCCCTTTGCCGCCGCCATCGAGGACGGCATTCTGTACGGGCGCGGCGCCGTCGACATGAAGGGCGCCATCGCCTGCTTCATGGCGGCGGCACTCGATCACATTGCTACAGCCGGGGCCGGCGTGCCGGGCTCGATCTCGTTCCTCATCACCGGCGACGAGGAGGGGCCTTCCATCAACGGCACCGCCAAGGTGCTCGACTGGCTGGCCGCCAGGGGCGAGAGGCTCGACGCCTGCATCGTCGGCGAGCCCACCAGCACCGACCGCCTCGGCGACGAGATCAAGATCGGCCGCCGCGGCTCGGTCAACGGCGTCATCGTCGTCGAGGGCAAGCAGGGGCACGCGGCCTACCCGCACCTCGCCGACAACCCCGTGCCGAAGCTCGCGCGCATCATCGACCGGATCTCCACCACCCCGCTCGACCAGGGCAGCGCGCACTTCCAGCCCTCCAGCCTGCAGACCACCATCATCTCGGTGCCCAACACCGCGACCAACGTCATCCCGGCATCGGCCCGCGCCAACTTCAACATCCGCTACAACGACCTGTGGTCGCGGCCGCGGATCGAGGGCTGGGTCGCCGAGGTCTGCGGCAAGGCGGCGGCCGAGGTCGGCGCCCGGTTCTCGTTGAGCTTCTCCGGCACCGGCGACGTGTTCCTCACCGAGCGCGGTCCCCTGGTCGAGGCCATGGCCGAGGCCGTGCAGGCCGTGACCGGGCACGCGCCGAGCCTCACCACCAATGGCGGCACCTCCGACGCCCGCTTCATCTACAAGCACTGCCCCGTGATCGAGCTCGGCCTGCGCAACGCCACCGCGCACCAGGTCGACGAGCACGTTTCGCTTGCCGATATTTCGGCGCTGACCGAGATTTACCGACGGTTCTTGCGTCATATGTTGCCGTGACAAGAGCGCGCGAACGCGCCGTCCTGGAGGAGGAGATGCGATGGCGGAGAGGGTGGCCTTCATAACGGGTGCCGCTTCCGGGATCGGCTTTGCCACGGCGCGCCAGCTGCTCGCCGAAGGTTGGCGGGTGGCGATCGCCGATCGCGACGCCGCCGCCCTCGACACGGCGCGGAGTGCGCTCGGGGGCGCCGCCGGCATCCTGGCCCTTCCCCTCGACATCACCGACGAGGCGGCAGCCGCCGCGGCGATCGCGCGCTGCGTCGAGGCGCTGGGCGGCCTCGACGGCGTCGTCAACTCCGCCGGCATCGCCGCCGACGTGCCGGCGCTCGACACGCCCGTCGATCTCTTCCGCCGCGTGCTCGACGTCAACGTCGTCGGCACCTTCATCGTCGCGCAGGCGGCTGCGCGCGTGATGGCGGCGCGCGGCGGCGGCGCCATCGTCAACATCGCCTCCGTCTCGGGCCTGCGCGGCAACAAGGGGCGCAGCGCCTATGGCGCCTCCAAGGGCGCGGTGGTGACGCTGACCCAGGTGCTGGCCAACGATCTCGCCCGCTTTCATATCCGCGTCAACGCCGTGGCGCCGGGCCCGGTCGACACACCCATGGTCAAGGCCATGCACGTCGACACGGACCGTGCGCTGTGGAGCCGCCACCTGCCGATGCGCCGCTACGGCACGCCCGAGGAGATCGCCGGCCCGATCGCCTTCCTGCTCGACGGGGCCAAGTCGAGCTACATCACCGGCGAGATCCTGGCCATCGACGGCGGCTTCACGGGCGCCGGCATCATCGCGGATTGAGCCGCAGACCAACGGAGACCCACATGACGACCACAGCCGACAAGCGCGCCCGCTTCCGCAAGCTGCACGAGGCCGGATGCTTCGTCATGCCGAACCCGTGGGACATCGGCGGCGCGCAGTACCTCCAGAGCCTGGGCTTCAAGGCGGTGGCAACGACCAGCGCCGGCTTCGCCTGGTCGCGGGGCCTCGGCGACGGCGGCATCACGCGCGACATGGCGCTCGCCCACATCGCCGAGCTGTCGGCCGCCGCCGACGTGCCTGTGAACGCCGACTTCGAAGGCGGCTTCGCGGATGCGCCCGAAGGCGTTGCCGAGAGCGTGCGGCTCGCCTGCGAGACGGGCGTCAGCGGCCTCTCCATCGAGGACTTCACGGGCCGCATGGATGACCCGCTCTATCCTCTCGACCTCGCTGTGGCGCGCATGAAGGCTGCACGCGCCGCCATCGACAAGGCCGGCGGCGACGTGCTGCTGACGGGCCGCAGCGAAGGCTTCATCCGCGGCCGGCCCGATCTGGAGGCCACCATCGCCCGCCTCAAGGCCTATGCGAGTGCCGGTGCCGATTGCCTCTACGCGCCGGGGCTGTCGACGAAGGAGCAGATCGCAGCCGTCGTGGCGGCCGTGGCCCCCAAGCCCGTCAACATTCTCATCGGCACGCCGCTGCCGCTCACCGTCAAGGACATCGAGAGCCTCGGCGGGCGCCGCATCAGTGTCGGCGGCGCGCTGGCCCGCGTCGCCTGGGGGGCTGTCGGTCGCATGGCCAAGGAGATGCTCGACAAGGGCACGTTCCAGGGCTTCGCCGACGGCATGCCGGGCGGGGAGCTGAACAAGCTGTTCGCCAAGCCCTGAGGGCCTCGCCGCACCCAGGGGTGCGGGCCCCGCGTCCTTGCGATGCGCCACCCACGCCTGGATGCCGGAGCGCGTAGGTCGGGCAGAGCGCAGCGAAGCCCGACCTCGTCAGCCTGCCCGGCGGAATGTCGGGTTTCGCCTTCGGCTCGACCCGACGGGACACGCGAGCGCGTCGCGTCCGATGCAGCGCGATGAGAGCTCGACGGGCCTGCAACGTCATTCCCGCGAAGGCGGGGATCCACGCAAACCTGTGCCAATCGGCCCTACGCCGGCCGCTTCTCGCGCTCCTTGGCCTTGTCCGGCTCCTTGCCGGGCTTGGCGCGCTCGGCGGCGTCCTTCTCGAACATGACTTCGAGCTCGCGGGCGTAGGACCGCGCGCTCGTGCGCAGCTTGTCCAGGTCGTCCCGGTGCTCGTAGTCCTCGACCAGGCGCCGCTCGTCCTGCTCGCGGAAGGTTTCGATGGCAAAGCGCACGTCGCGCTCGGAGTGGCCGAGGCCGCGCAGCACCTCCTTGGTCATGTCGAGCGAGGACAGGAACGTCTCGCGCTTGATGCTGCGCACGCCGAGGTCCATGAGGCGGTGTGCGTGCGCGCGCGTGCGGGCGCGGGCATAGATCGGCAGGTTGGGATAGTGGCGCCGCACCACCTCCGCCGTGCGCAGCGACGCCTCGATGTCGTCGATGGCGAGCACGAAGCCGCGCGCCTTGCCGGCCTGGGCCGCCTCCAGGATCTCGAGCCGGCTGGCGTCGCCGTAGTAGATCTGCGCGCCGAACTTGCGCACGAAGTCGACCTGCTCGGGGTTGGAATCGAGCGCCGTCACAGGGATCCGCTTGGCGACGAGAACGCGGGCGATGATCTGGCCGACGCGGCCGAAGCCCGCGATCACGATGTGGCCGTCGTTGTCGGGCAGGTCGTCGAACGGCCGCGCCGGCGCCGCCGCCCGCGGCATCAGCCACTCGTCGAGCAGCAGCAGCAGCGGCGTCGCCGCCATCGACAGGGTCACGGCCACCGCCAGGATGTCGGCCGTGTTCTGGTTGAGCACGCCGCTCGAGACGCCGGCCGTGAACAGCACGAAGGCGAACTCGCCGCCCTGGGCCAGCGCCAGGCCCAGCCGGCGCGACGGTCCGCGCTCCAGGCCCGCCCGTCTGCCGATCAGGTAGAGCACCAGGGCCTTGATGGCGAGCAGACCCAGCACGACCATGGCGATCAGCCCCGGCCGCGTCGCGATCAGCCCGAGGTTCAGCGACATGCCGATGGCGGTGAAGAACAGGCCGAGCAGCAATCCTTCGAACGGCGCGATGTCGGCGACGATCTCGTGCCGGTAGTCGGAATCGGCGAGCAGCACGCCCGCGATGAAGGCGCCGAGCGACGCCGACAGTCCGGCAAGCTCCATGATCAGCGTGATGCCGATCACGGTGAGCAGCGCCGAGGCCGTCATCGCCTCCTTCACCTTCGTGCGTGCGATCAGGTAGTAGAAGCCGTTGAGCAGGTAGCGGCCGACGACGACGACGGCGATGATCGTGCCGATCGCCACCGCGGCCTGCGACAGCTCCATGGTCTTGCGCGCCCCTTCCGTGCTCACCGCGAACAGCGGCGGCAGGGCGAGTAGCGGGATGGCGGCAAGATCCTGGAACAGCAGCACCGCGAACGCCATGCGCCCGTGGCGCAGCGCCAGCTCGCCCTTCTCCTCCAGGATCTGCAGCGCGAAGGCGGTCGACGACAGCGACAGGGCGAGGCCCGCGAACAGGGCCGCCTGCCACGGCAGCCGGAAGGTCAGCGCGGCGGCCACGGCAAGCGCGACGGCCGTCAGCAGCACCTGGGCGCTGCCGAGGCCGAAGATCGACATGCGCATCGCCCACAGGCGCTTGGGCCTGAGCTCGAGGCCGATCAGGAACAGCAGCAGCACGACGCCGAACTCGGCAAAGTGCAGGATCGAGCTCACCTCGTAGAGCGAGTAGACGAAGCCGAGGCCGAACGGCCCGATGGCGACGCCGACCAGCAGGTAGCCGAGCACGTTGCCGATGCGCAGGTACTTGGCGAGCGGCGCCGCCACCACGGCCGCGGCCAGGAACAGGGCAACCTGGGCAAGGGAGACGTTCATGCGTGCATGCCTCGTTCGGCTTGTTCTTCTCCCTCTCTCCACCTGCGAGGAGAGAGCCGGGGTAAGGTACCGCGATAAATTCAGATCTCAGAGCAAGCGCTTGCCCTTTGCCCTAACCCTCCCCCCACTCCGCTTCACTGCCAGGGGAGGGGGACCGGCGCATACCCCGAAGGCGTCCCTCTTCTCCCTCTCCCCGCGCGCGGGGAGAGGGCCGGGGTGAGGGGCAGCGACAAATTCGGATCTCAGGGCAAGCTCCTGCCCCTCACCCTAATCCTCTCCCCACTCCGCTTCGCTGCCTGGGGAGAGGGGACCTGGCGCATGCCCCGAAAACGCCCCTCACGCGCCCGCGCGCGGCGCCTCGATCTGCGCCGGCGGGCAGGCCTGCTCGAAGGCATGCGCCGCGCGCAGCACCATCGCATCTGCACCGATCGGACCGATGATCTGCAACCCGATGGGCAGCCCCGCCGCGGTCAGCCCGCACGGCACCGAGGCCGCCGGCTGCTGCGTCAGGTTGAACGGGTAGCTGTAGGGCGCCCACGCGGTCCAGATCTCGGGGAACGCGCCTCCGGGCGGCACCAGCTTGCCGACCTCGAAGGCGGTAACGGGCAGGGTCGGCGTGATCAACAGATCGAAGCGCTGGTGGAACTCGGCGAAGGCCGCGTGCAGCCGCGCCCGCTCCAGGTTGGCCGCGATCAGCGCGCTCGCCGGAATGTCTCGCCCGAGGCGCGAGCCCGCGACCATGCCGGGATCGCCCAGCGCCTCGGCCTTGTCCCAGAACGGCGCCATCTGCGTGGCCATCCCCGACCACCAGATGGTGTCCCAGTGGCGGACCTGATCCAGGTCGAAGCTCGGATCGGTCTCCTCCACGTGCGCCCCGAGCCCGGCCAGCAGCGCTGCGGCCTTGGCGACGGCGCGGGCCACCTCGGGATCGTTGCGCACGGGAAGCTTGAGCGTCGGCGAGTAGGCGATGCGCAGGCCCTTGACGCCGTCCGCGAGACCGGCCGTGAAGTCCGGCGCCGGCGCGATCCAGGCGTAGACGTCGCGCGCATCCGGTGCGGCGATGATCGACAGCGCCAGCGCGGCGTCCGCCACCGTCCGCGTCAGCGGCCCGGTGTGCGCCAGCGTGCCGAGCGGCGAGGCCGGATATGCCGGGACTCTCGCGCGTGTGGGCTTGATGCCGAAGCAGCCGGTGAAGGAGGCGGGAATGCGCACCGAGCCGCCGCCGTCGGTGCCCAGATGCAGGGCCCCCATCCCGAGCACGGCCGCAGCCGCCGCACCCGACGAGGAGCCCCCCGTCGTCATGCGCGTATCCCAGGGATTGCGCGTCAGCCCCGTGAGCGGGCTGTCGCTCGTCGCCTTCCAGCCGTACTCGGGCATGTTGGTCTTGCCCACGATCACGGCACCCTCTCCGCGCAGGCGCGCCACCGCCGGGGCGTCGGCCGCTTGCGGCGTGTCCGGCGTCAGGCGGGAGCCGAAGCGCGAGACCTGGCCCGCGACGGCGATGTTGTCCTTCACGGTGATGGGCACGCCGTCGATGCGCCCCATCGGCCGCCCGGCAGCCCAGCGGGCCTCGGCCTCTCGCGCGGCCGCGCGCGCGCCCTCGTGGTCGACGTGGCGGAAAGCGTTGACCGCCGGCTCGAACCGCGCGATGCGCGCCAGGACGGCGTCCAGAACCTCCACGGGCGACAACGTTCTCGCCTTGAAGGCCGCGACCAGCTCGCTGGCGGAGACAAGGGCAGGATCCTGGGCGGAGAGCGTCATGCGGGCCTCGACGTGAGCACAGAGCCCTTGTAGCGCGCAAGCCGCGCCGCGCAAACCTCCGGCTTTCCGGCCTACGGCGCCCTGGGCTTGCGCCGGCCCGCGCCCGCGCGGGCGAGTGCCGCCTTCATGATGCTCTGGAAGCGGCCGCCGTAGGGCGGGTTGACGAGGTCGGTGAGCGTGAAGCGGCCCTGGTGGAAGACGGCCTTCGCGTGGCTGAAGGTGAGGAAGCCCTCGCGGCCATGGTAGGCGCCCATGCCGCTGGGGCCCACGCCGCCGAACGGCAGGTCCTCCTGGGCCACGTGCAGCAGCGTGTCGTTGACGGTCGCCCCGCCCGATGTGGTGCGCGCCAGCACGTGGGCGATGCGGTCCTTGTCGGTATCGAAATAGTAGAGCGCCAGCGGCCGCGGCCTGCCGTTCACGTAGGCGATGGCCTCGTCCAGCGTGTCGTAGGCGACGACCGGCAGGATGGGGCCGAAGATCTCCTCCTGCATGATGCCCATATCGTCGGTGACGTCGGTGAGCACGACGGGGGCGATCTTGCGCGTATTGGAGGACGCGGCCTCGCTCGAGGGCAGCTCGCCGGCGGGATCGACGATGCTCGCCTTGGCCCCGTGGTTGCGCGCCTCCCGCAGCAGCCCCGCCAGCCGCTCGAAGTGCCGCTCGCTTACGATCGAGGTGTACTGCGGGTTGTCGATCACCCGCGGGTAGAACCTCGCCGCCGCAGCCCCATAGTCGACGACGAAATCGCCGACGCGCGCGCGTGGAACCAGCGCGTAGTCGGGGGCGATGCACGTCTGCCCGGCGTTGAGGAGCTTGCCGCGGGCGATCCGCGCCGCGGCCGTCGTCATGTCGGCGCCCTCGTGCACGATCGCGGGCGACTTGCCGCCGAGCTCGAGCGTGACGGGGGTCAGGTTCTGCGCAGCCGCCGCCATCACCTTCGCCCCGACCCCGGTCGAGCCCGTGAACAGGATATGGTCGAACGGCAGGCTGGACAGGCCGGCGGCGATGTCGGCGCCCCCCGTCGCCACGGTCACGACGTCGGCTCCGAACGCCTCCTCCAGCCGCAGCTTGAGAAGCGCCGACGTATGCGGCGTCAGCTCCGAGGGCTTCAGGATCACGCGGTTGCCCGCCGCCAGCGCTGCCGCCAGCGGGATCACCGCGAGCTGCAGCGGATAGTTCCACGGCGCGATGATCAGCACCACGCCCTTGGGCTGGTAGTAGATGCGGTTGTAGCCCATCCAGAAGGAGATCGCCGTGGACCGCCGCTCCGGCGCCATCCATGTCCCGAGCTGGCGCACGGTGTGCGCGATCAGCGTCAGTGCCGGCACCACCTCCGCCATCAGCGTCTCCTCCGCCGCCCGCGTGCCGAAGTCGGCCGAGATGGCGGCGGCGAACTCGTCGCGCGATACAGCGATGACCTGCTGCAGCGTGCGCAGCACGCCGGTACGCTCGCCCAACGTCCACGGCGGCATGCTGCGGCTGGCCCGGTACATCGCCTCGAAGCGCTGCTCGAGCTCGGAGAACGGCGTATCCGTATCGAGGGCCATGGCTCACCTTCCTGGCGCTAGTGTCCTGATCGCGATCGGTCTCATGCTACCGCAGGCTCCCACCGGATTTCGCGATCTGAATGACACCGGAGGCATCATCCTGCTGGTGCTCTCTGTCTCACACTTGATGGCCCGTTGTCGTGGCCAGGCTTGCCCCGCGGCTGTCCGGCTGCATGTCCCGAGATGGACGCCACGGCTGCCACGCCTGCCGCCTCAGCGCCCCTTGAGAATGTCGGCCGCCCTCTCCGCGATCATGATGGTCGGCGCATTGGTGTTGCCGCCGATCAGCGTCGGCATCACCGAGGCATCGACGACGTACAGCCCGTCCATCCCGCGCACCTTCAGCGACGGGTCGACCACGGCGCCCGCATCGCTCGCGGCCCCCATCCGGCAGGTTCCGACCGGATGGTAGATGGTATCGCTGCGCTCGCGGATCAATCGTACCAGCGACGCATCGTCGTAGATGTCCTGCGTGTAGAGCTCGCGACGCGGGATCGCCTTGAACGCGGGGCTGTCCATGATGCGGCGGGCCAGCTTCACGCCCTTCAGCATCACCTCCATGTCCTCGGGCGCGGTGAGGAATCTCGGGTCGATGCGCGGCGCGCTGGTCGGAGAGGCATCCTTGAGCCCCACGCTGCCCCGGCTCTTCGGCCGCAGCACGCAGGTGTGCAGGCTGTAGCCGGTGCCGAAATGCCGCTTGCGGGCATGGTCGTCGACGAGGCCGAGCACGAAATGCAGCTGGATGTCCGGGCGCGGCAGGCTGGGGTCGGTGCGCAGGAAGCCGCCGGATTCGGCGAAGTTGGTGGTCATCAGCCCCTTGCCCTCGCGGCGGTAGCGGCGGATCTCGCCGGGCAGCCTGGCCAGCGCCCGCGGCGTGAAGCCGAACAGGTGCGGGCTTGCGGCCTTGTACATCAGCGTGAAGTCGGCGTGATCCTGCAGGTTGCGGCCGACGCCGGGGAGCTCGTGCCGTACCTCGAGCCCGTGCGCCTTGATCTCCGCCGCCGGCCCGATGCCGGACAGCAGGAGCAGCTGCGGCGACTGGAAGGCGCCCGCCGACAGCACCACGGCGCGGCGCGCCTTGATCGCCTCGTCCTTGCCGCCGCGGCGCACCGCGACGCCGGTCGCCCGCCGGCCCTCGAGCGTGACGCGCAGGGCATGCGCCTCCGTCAGGACGCGCAGGTTCGGCCGGGCCCGCACCTGCGCGTCGAGATAGGCGCGCGCCGCGCTGCACCGCTCGCCGCTCTTCTGCGTGACCTGGTAGAGGCCGACGCCCTCCTGCCGCTCGCCGTTGAAGTCGTCGTTGCGCGGCAGCTGCAGGCTGTCGCAGGCCGCAAGGAACACCTCGTTGAGCGGGTTGGGGCTCGCCAGGTCCGCGACGTTGAGCGGCCCCTCCCGCCCGTGCAGGGGCCCATCGAGCCGCTCGTTGCGCTCCGACCGCTTGAAATAGGGCAGCACGTCGGCGAAGGACCAGCCGGCGGCGCCGAGGCGCGCCCACTCGTCGTAGTCCGAGGCGTGCCCGCGGATGTAGATCATGGCGTTGATGGCCGAGGACCCGCCGATCAGCTTGCCGCGCGGCTGGTAGCCGATGCGGCCGTTGAGGCCCTCCTGCGGCACCGTGCTGAAGGCCCAGTTGCCGAGCTTGCCCGGCACCATCAGCGCCGTGACGAAGGGGGTGCGCAGGAAGGGGCTGTCCTCCTTGCCGGCCTCGATCAGGCAGACGCTTGCCGCCTGGTCCTCCGACAGCCGGCCGGCGAGCGTGGCACCGGCCGAGCCGCCGCCGACGATGACGAAATCGAACTCCATGCATCCTCCCCATGGGCTTCCGCCTCTCCCGGGCGGAATGCCGTCACGGCAGTGTTCTAGGTTTGCAGGCGCGAGTAAAGGGCGTCCACGGGCCTTCCGGCTCACGGCGGCGGCCCGTCAGCTTCCGCGCCGGGACCGCGCACGGGGGGCGCGCCATGTCCCAGGCCGCCGCGGTCCCGCCCGCGGTGGCACATCGGCGGCGCGGCGGGTGAGGCCGATCCTGAGCTTCCAGCTGGCCAAGATCCTGGCGCCATTTTGCTTTCGCGGCCTCAGCCTTTTGGATTCGCGCGCTTAGTCCGCTGCACAAGGTCCCGGACCGTCGTTTCGAGCAACACCTCGACGTGCAGCGCGCGCGCTCGACGTCGCGCTCGACGATCTCGTATGAGCCGCCTTGCCGGCGAGGCCTCAAGGACTGCGCGCCCAAGCACCGGCCTCAGGGCGCGGTGCCCAGCGTGCTGACGACGCGATCGACCAGCTCGAGCATGTCGTTGGTGGAGAGCTGCGCACCGCGCTCGGCAGCCTCGCGCCGGAACTGCGGCGTATCCGATCCAGCGAAGATGAAGAACGGGACCTTGCTGCCCCGCTCGCGCAGCTGGCTCAGCAGACCGTAGCCGGCGCGCATGTCGCTGCCGCGGCCCATGTCCGAGATCACGAGGTCGAACTTGCGCCGCTGCATGGCCGCCAGCGCCGCATCGGTGCTGATCACCTGCTCGATGTCGAGACCGAACTTGCGCAGCGCGCGGACCGCCAGCTCGTTGTTGGCGGGGTTGTCGTCGGCCCAGAGCACGGCCTTGCCCGTCAGATGGTTGAGCGCCTCAGGGGTGAAGGCGCGGTCGAAGGTGGCGCGGATGCGCGGCACGTCGACATGCGCTCCCGACGGGGCCGTCCACGCCCGGCTTGCGGCGGCCGTGGCGACGATGGCCTCCTCCTTCAGCATGCGGAAGCTGAACGGGCCGATGGACAGGCTCTCGATGCGGCTCCTGCGCAGCGCGACGAGCAAGAGGACGAGGGCAAGCATCCAGGCGAAGAGGTTGACGATCGAGCTGACGGCCTGGGCCAGGTCGAAGAACGGCTTGTGGGCAGCGATGAACGACGTCACGGCTTGCATGCAATCTCCCCCGGTAGCCGGCCACAGGCCGATAGTGGTGGCGCATGGGCGGCGCCTTGTCCAGCTCCGCTCCAGCCTGGGCCCGACGCGGTCGTGGCCGCCGCATCGTGCCGTGGCGGCGCTGCGCGTTGCGACGGTCCGGGACGGATGATAGAGCATCGAGCGACCAGCCCGCAGCGCCGCTCGCGGCGAGAGGCGGCCCGCCTCCACCCACCGATGCGACAGCCACAGATGCAGAACCTGTTTCGACCGACCCCCTCGCAGACGGCCGTGCTGGCGGGCGCGGGGCTGTGCGCGCTGGGCTTCGCGATGGCGATGCGCTATCTCGCGATCGAGAACACGCCGCTGGGGCTCGCCTGCGCGGCGGCCCCCTCGGGCCTCGTGTGCGGGCTGCGCGCGGGCGTGATCGCGCTGTCGCAGGGCGCGGTCCTCGGCTACGGGGGGCTGGTCGCTGCGCTGCTCAATCTGCTGCGGCCGTCGATGACGCTCGCCCTCGTCGGGCTCGGGCTCGCCGGCGCGGGCCTCGTTCTCTACAACACCTCGCCGTCGGCTGTGGCGGTCGCCTGTCTTGCTTTCAGCCTGGCGCGGCCCGTGCCCGAGCCAGAGTGAAGCTCAGCAGCAGCAGCGCCGCGGCAAGCCACAGGGCCTGCCAGTTGGCGAGCGTCTCGTTCCAGGCGATGAACAGCGCGCTCAAGGCGAGGGCCACCGCAATCGCCGCCTCGCTGGCCTGCGGTCGGCCGGCCTGCAGTCCCGCGAAGAGGGAGGCGACCAGGAAGGGCAGGCTGGCGCTCGTCAGCGCCGCGTAGGGGAAGTCGAGATAGCGCGGGTTGAACACCAGGCCGAGGGCCGCCTCGACGGCGACGAGGCAGGTGGCGACAAGGCCTGCGCCCGCGAGCCGAGAGACGGGATCGCGCCGGCGCCGCGCCGGCGGGCCGATGACGTGCTGGATGGCCGGCAGCGGCAGCCGGCGGGCGACGGCCGCCGCGGCGGCGAGCGGGCAGACGAGCGCCACGGCGGACTGAAGGGCCGCGCGGATCCAGCCTGCCGGGCCCAGACCTTCCAGCAGGCTCGCCTGCACGGCCTCGCCGGCGAGCGCTCCCGCGCAAACGCCGACAGCGGCCAGGGGGAGCAGCGCGGGGTCGCCGAGGCCCGGACGCCCGCGCAGGCCGATCACAAAAACGAGAGCGACCAGCACCACGCCGCCTGCCGCCTGCCACGGCCAGAGCGGGTAGTTGGTGACCGGACGTCCCCACGCGAACTTCGGCTGCCGGCCGGTGGTCAGAAGCCCCCAGTAGCCACCGACGGTGCCTTCCAGGTGCCGCTTCCAGGGCTGGTCCAAGGCCTCGATGAAGTTGACGCGAAAGCGCTCGGCGCGCGAGGCCGCCAGCAGATCATGAAGCACGCGCGCCTGGTCGACCGGCGAGGGGCGGGCGCCCTCCCGCATGCGTCCCCGGCTCGGCCACCCCGCCTCGCCGATGAGGATGTCCTTGCCGGGAAACTCGGCGGCAACGCGGGCCCGGATGGAGGCGATGTGGGCGGCGGCATGCGCCGACCCGATGGGGATATCCTCCCAGTACGGAAGAATGTGGATGGTGACGAAATCCACAGCCGTCGCCAACTCGCGATTGCGCAACCAGAACTCCCAAACGTCCGCGTACGTCACAGGAACCCGGACCTGGCTGCGCACGGTGGCGATGTGGTGCTGCAGGGACTGGGCGGACTGCTCGCCGCGCAGGAGCACCTCGTTGCCGACGATGACGGCCCTGACGGTATCGGGGTGGCGGTTGGCCAAGGCGACAGCAGCCGCGATCTGCTCCCGATTGCGCCGGCTCTCGCCGGAGATCCAGATGCCGAGCAGGACCTGCAGGTTGTGCCGGGCGGCAAGCTCGGGCACGCGGTCGAGGCCCATGTCGACGGAATAGATGCGCACGCAGCCCGTTAACAATGCCAGTCGCGCAAGATCCTCCTCGATCTGCGCGGGAGGAATCACCGTCGTCGGATCAAGTGGCGTCTGGCCATCGCGGAAGGGCGCGTAGGAGAGACAATCGAGCCTGTCGCCGGAGGCCAGCCCGGGGTCCGGCATGGGCACCGGCTGCCCTCTCCACCACCAGGACAGGACGACGACGAGGCAGGTCGCGACAAAAATGCCAATTGCGTTCCGCATGGTTCCCCATACCGATCGAACCCAGTTTGGTTCAACCGCGCCGCCTGTCCTTGCCCGATCCGTCCTGCCCGATACCAGCAGCCACGAGAATCATTCAGGGTCCGTTCAGTCGACATTTGCGAGACAGCCATTCCAACGACGACACACCGGTCGTCAAGGCCGTTACGCGGTCATTGGCCAGGTGGAGATCGCCGAATATCCGGGCGGAGGACTGCAGGGGAGCGCAACGGCCAAAAAAGGCCATCGTGCTATGGGTTCATCCTGCTAGGCGGTACACGGGGCTAAGGTACCTCTCAATCCAATGACACCAACACAAGCGTCCGCCGCGACAGGTGGACGGCGATCCTCCGTGCTTGAACGGAAGGCCAGACAGAGGTCATCAAATGCGTAAGGCAGCATTTGTCGGCGCGTTCGTGGCGGCCATCCATTTTCTCGCCTGGTGGGGCATGGTGCGGAAAGAGACCGCGCCGCCCTTCCGCGGCGTGCTCGCCAGCGTGTCGTACACGCCGTTCGACGGCTCGGCGCATCCGGAGTCCGGCACGCGCACGACGCGCGCGCAGATCCAGGCAGACCTGGCGGCCATCGTGCCCTACACCTGGGCGATCCGGACCTACTCGTCGACGGGAGGCTCGGAGCTGATCCCGAGCGTCGCGGCCGAGCTCGGCCTGACAACGTCGCTCGGCGCCTGGATCGATCGCAACCCGACGCGAAACGAGCTCGAGATCGCCAGCGTGATCGAGCTTGCGAACCAGCACCGCTCGGTCACCAGCCTGGTCGTCGGCAACGAGACGATCTACCGCGGCGACCAGACCGTCCCCGAGCTGATCCAGAAAATCAAGCAGGTGAAGCGCGAGACGCGCGTGCCGGTGACGACGGGCGAGATCTGGAACGTCTGGCTCGAGCATCCGGAGCTGGTGGAGGCGGTCGACTTCATCGCCGCGCACGTGCTGCCCTACTGGGAAGGCATCTCCGACCGCGAGGCCGTGGACCAGATGCTGCGCATCCATCGGCAGCTGAGCGCGGCCTACCCCAAGAAGCGGATCGTGATCGCGGAGTTCGGCTGGCCGAGCGCCGGCCACAACCGCCGCGCCGCGCAGCCCGGCCCGATCCGGCAGGCGCGCGTGCTGCGCGAGTTCCTGGACGCGGCGCAGAAGCACAAGATCGAGTACAACATCATCGAGGCCTACGACCAGCCCTGGAAGACGTTCGAAGGCGGCGTCGGTCCCTACTGGGGCATGTTCGACACCAAGCGGCAGCCGAAGTTCTCCTGGACGGGCATGCTGACCTATCCGGGCTATGACCGCAGCGCGCTGGTGGCCGTCGCGGCCGGCGTGCTGCTGTCGGCGCCGGTGCTGCTGGTGGCCAGCGTGTCGCTGTCGCAGGGCCTGCTGCTGTCGGCGGCTGCGCACGCGGTCGGAGCCTGGTGCGCGTCGGTGGTCGCCTACTGGCAGGACCACTACTTCGTTCCGGGCGCGGCCTTCGCGTTCGGCCTCGGCGTCGTGCTCCTGATCCCCCTCATCGTCGCCCTGCTCTACCGGGTGGAGGAGATCGCCGCCCTGGTGCTCGGGCGCGGGCCGAGACGCCTCGTGACGGGTCCCGTTCCGCCCGGGCCCGGCCCGCTGCCGAAGGTCTCGATCCATATTCCGGCGTGCCGGGAGAAGCCGGACATGGTCAAGCAGACGCTGAACTCGGTGGCGCGGCTCGACTATCCCGACCTCGAGTGCATCATCGTCGTGAACAATACGCCCGATCCGGCGCTGTGGCGGCCGATCGAGGAGCACTGCCGCCTGCTCGGCGAGCGCTTCAAGTTCGTGCGGGAGGACAACCTCGAGGGCTTCAAGGCGGGCGCCCTGCGCCTGGCGCTGGCGGCGAGCGACCCCAAGGCGGAGATCATCGGCATCCTCGATGCCGACTACGTCGTCGAGCGCACGTGGCTGAGCGATCTCGTTCCCGCCTTCGCCGAGCCCCGCGTCGGCATCGTGCAGGCGCCGCAGGATCATCGCGACGGGCATCGGAGCGTGATGCACCAGATGATGAACAGCGAGTACGCGGGCTTCTTCGACATCGGCATGGTCCACCGCAACGAGGTCGACGGCATCGTCGTGCACGGCACGATGTGCCTCATCCGCCGGGCGGCGCTGGAAGGGGCCGGCGGCTGGTCGAGCGACACCATCTGCGAGGATACCGACCTCGGCCTGTCGATCATCGGCAACGGCTGGACGTCGTTGTATACGCGCCGGCGCTACGGACACGGGTTGCTTCCCGACACCTATCTCGCCTTCAAGCGGCAGCGCTACCGGTGGGCATTCGGCGGCTTCCAGATCGCCAAGAAGCATTGGGCGTCCTTCCTGCCCGGTCGCAGCAGGCTCAGCCCCGGCCAGCGGCGCGCGTTCGCCATCGGCTGGCTGAGCTGGCTCGGGGCGGAGAGCTTCGGCGTGCTGCTGGCGCTGCTCAACCTGGCGCTGGTTCCGTTCGTGCAGATCGCGGGCAACGTGGTGCCGGAGCAGATCCTGACGCTGCCGATCCTGGCGGCGTTCGTGGTGACGCTCGCACACTTCCTCGTGCTGTACGGTCACAGTGTGCGGCTGTCTCCCCTGAGGATGCTCGGGGCGCTCGTCGCGGCCATGAGCGTGCAGTGGACGATCGCGCGGGCCGTGGGACAGGGCCTCGTCAAGTCCGATCAGCCGTTCGTCGTGACCGCCAAGGGCGGGCGTCGCCGCCCGGCGTCGCAGTTCCCGGCCTTCTGGGAGACCAACATCGGCCTGGCTCTGGCGGGCAGCGCCGGATTCGTCGGATGGACGAACTGGGAGCGGGTGACGGAGATCTATCTCTTCGCGGCGGTGCTGGCGGTGCAATCCATTCCATTCCTCTCGGCTGGCGCCATCGCATTGCTGGAACGCACCGTCGTCAACGATCCGTCGTTCTGGCGGCTGGTGCGGCGGTCGGTGGGCCGGATCCGCCGCAAGGGCCTCGGCTTGGCGGGGGCGCCCGTGGCCGCGCGCAGGCACGGCGCGGGCGTCGCACAGGGCGCGCCTGCCGCAGGGCCGAAGGCCGCCTGACCGGCTCGGGCGGCGGCCTGCCTGGCCGGCGGGCTGTGAATTGAGTGGAGAAGCCGGAGATGCCGGTTTCTTCGCCCGGCCTCGCGGTGCCAGGATGCTCCCGGTTGCGGGAGTATCGTCATGCTCGAGTTCCTGATCGGCTACCTGCTGGGCGCGGTGCCCATGGGCATCGTTGCCATCGCCGTCCTCAAGGCCAAGAGGGACGAGACGCACGGCTAGCGCCCGGCGCTCGGCCCGCGGCACGTCCATCGAGGCTCGCGGCCAGCGCTGCGGCGCGCGCCGAGACACGGCGCCGGGCGGGCGCACAATGCCGTCGATCAATCCGACAGATCACCGAGAGCTTGCGGGCCGCTTGGCCTGCACGCGGCCTCGGGCAGGGCCATCGTGCGCGTCGGGTGCCGGGTGCCGTCGCGGCTTGACGGGCTCGAGGCCCGGTGCCCTCGGATCGCGACGCTGTCCGGGCCTCGCGCATCGGCACTCGCTTGCGGCCAGATCGTCCGGCGGCAAGCCGTGCCGCGCGGCCGACCGCGCCTCAGAATATACTTGACTGAAACAGTCAACAATTGTTGTCTAGCCGCGCGATCCGAATCCGCAGCCTTGAACTCGGGTATTCGAGAACGAGCATGAGCAACCGCGTCTCGCCGGCACATCATGACCCCGCCATCGCCGACTACATCGCCCGTCGCGGGCGCCGGGCTCCGGCCCGCCGGCTTGCCCTGTGGCAGATCGACGGCGGCCTGCAATGCTCGATCATCGGCACCTGCCTCAACGACGCCGACCTGCTCGGCGTGATCCGCAGGCAGCAGCTGCGCATCGCGCGCGACGCGGCGAGCTACGACATCCATAGCTATTGCGTGCACGAGGCGGCCAAGGACACGCCGCTGTCGCGCGCCTTGACCAAGCTGCTCGACCGCAGGTTCGCGGGTGCCATCCGCCTGGTGGAGCGGGCACGGAGCGACGATGAGGCTCGCGCCGTCTGGGAGACGCTGCGCGAGAAGGGGCAGATCGCGGCCGGCTACTGGGCGATCATGGGACACGCGAGCGTCAGCGACACGCTGAAGACGCGCGCCTTCGGCGAGGTGCACATGCTGTCGCACCTCAACGGCCACGGCGCCAAGCAGCTGGCGCTGCGGCTGGCGGAGGCGGACCGCAAGATCGCGGAGCTGGAGGCGCGCTGCCGCCGCAGCGAGCTTGCCAAGGCGGAGGCGCTGGCGGAGCGCGACCGGGCGCGCAGCGGCAGGCTCGACGGCACGGCGGCGCGGATGCCCGAGGCTGCTCCAGCCGGCGCCGACGCCAAGCCCGACCGCGTGCGTCTGCGGCTCGCCAAGTGCGAGCGGGCGCTGCGGGCCGCGCGCGTGCGCGCACGCCAGGCCGAGGAGGCGCTTCGGCGACACAGCGCGAAGGCCCCGCCGCCGCCCGTGCGCCGGGCGCCGGAGCAACCCGAGGCGCCCAAGCCGGTCGGCGCGGCGTCGGCGCGGCGAATCCTCTACCTCGGCGGGCGGAACGCGATCGTGCCGCATCTGCGCGAGGTGGCGGCCGAGCATCGGGCGTCGTTCCTGCATCACGACGGCGGCATCGAGGACAGCCTGCACCGCATCGAGGAGATGATCGAGCACAGCGACATCGTGGTGTGCCCGATGGATTGCGTCAGCCACGGCGCGTGCCGGATCGCCAAGGTCGCATGCCAGAAGCTGAGAAAGCGGTTCGTGCCGATCGCCACGGCGAGCCGCACGGGCTTCGAGCGGGCGCTGCAGAGCCTGGCGCCGGATACCCCCGTGCAGGCCGACCCGGAGCGCGCCGGATGAGGACTCTGGAGGCAGCGCCGGCCGGCCTCGCGGCGTGGCCCGGTCCCGCATCGGCGTGCGCGGCGGGATGCGGAGCCTTGCCGGCCGGCGGTCGCGCCGTCGTCACTGCCAGCCTGTCTCCCGAGTGCGGCGCCTGCCCGGCACCGCGCGAGGCGCCCGGCGACACGGTGCCGACGGCCACCGGCGCTGTCATTCGCCCCGCCTCGGTCGCGCCCACCTGAAGCAGCACGCGAGCGTCCTCCGGCACCATGTTCTGCCCCCGCCCTGTCGGGGCTCAGGGTGGTCGCGGCCGCCGTCGCGCAGGGCAACGCGGCACCCAGGATCACGGCAGCCGCCGCCGCGCTCGGCGCCCTCATCGTCGTGCTGGCGTAGAGGCTAGGTCGGCGCCGGGCCCGCGTTCGGCAGGACCACCGGCAGGCCGGAGCCCGGCATCGTCGCAACGTCGATGCGCGCGTTGTAGAGAGACCCGAGCGTGGCCGCTGTCAGCACCTCCCGCGGGCTCCCGTGCGCGGCGAGGCGGCCGCCGCTGATCGCCATCACGTGCTCGCCCCAGGCGGCGGCCAGGTTGAGGTCGTGCAGCACGGCGACCACCGTGCGGCCGGCGCGCGCCTGGGCGGCGGCGCGCTGCATCAGCAGGCTCTGATGCGGCAGATCGAGGCTCGAGGTCGGCTCGTCCAGGAACAGCGCGGTCTCGGCCTCGGGCGTCTGCGCGGCGAAGAGCTGGCACAGCGCGCGGGCGAACTGGACGCGCTGGCGCTCGCCGCCCGACAGCTCAGTGTAGGTGCGTGCGGCGAGGTGCGCGATATCGGCCTCGGCCATGGCGCGCTCGATGCTGCGGCGGTGGCCGGCGAGGCCGAAGCCCGGCACGCTCGCGCCAAGGGCGACCACCTCGTGCACCTTGAAGGGAAAGGCGAGCACGGCCGCCTGGGGCACGACCGCGCGAAGGCCGGCGAGCCTCGCCGCCGAAAGCGCGGCGATCGGAACGCCCTTCCACAGGGCCGCGCCCGCCGCGGGCGGCAGCTCGCCCGACAGCACGCGCACAAGCGTGGACTTGCCGGCGCCGTTCGGCCCCACGATCACGGTCAGGCGGCCAGGCGGGATCGCGTGGGAGACCTGCTGGAGCACGGCCCGGTGGCCGAGCCGCACGCTGACGCCATCGAGGACGAGCAGCGCGGTCATGCGCCACCTCCGGCACCGCGACGCACGACGAGGTGGAGGAAGACCGGCGCGCCGAGGATGGCGAGCACGAGGCCGAGGGGAAGCTCCGCCGGCCGCACCGCCATGCGGGCGAAGATGTCGGCGAGGAGCACGAGGCTGGCACCCAGCGCAGCGCTCCCCGGCAGCACGAAGCGGTGGTCTGGCCCGGCGAGCAGCCGCATCAGGTGGGGCACCACGATGCCGACGAAGCCGACGATGCCCGCGACGGCCACGGCGGCGCCGGTGGCGGCGGCGGTGAGGAGGACGCACAGGCGCTTGGCGCGCTCCACATCGATGCCCAGATGGAATGCCTCGGCCTCGCCGAGCAGAAAGCCGTTGAGCGCACGGGTGAGGCGCGGCACCAGCGCCAGCAGCAGCAGGGTGAACGGCAGCACGGCCACGACCTTGGGCCAGCTGGCGCCGGCGAGGCTGCCCATGGACCACAGCGTCAGGTCGCGCAGCTCGCGGTCGTCGCTGGCGTAGGCGAGGATGCCGGTCAGCGATCCGCACAGGGCGGCGATGGCGACGCCGGCGAGGAGAAGCGTGCCCGTGAGCAGGGTGCCGGAGCGGCGCGCGACGGCCATCAAGACGACGGTGGTGGCGAGCCCGCCGAAGAACGCGGCCAGCGGCAGGGCGTAGACGCCGAAGGCACGCATGAGCGGGGCGGCGAGGCCGTTGCCGAGGGCGATGGTGGCGACGGCGGCGAGCGCGGCGCCCGACGAGACGCCGATGAGCCCGGGGTCGGCCAACGGATTGCGGAACAGGCCCTGCATCACCGCGCCGGAGACGGCCAGGCCGGCGCCGACGAAGACGCCGAGGAGAACGCGGGGAAGGCGGAGGTTCAAGAGCACGAGGGTCTCGGGGCCCGGAGACCCCGTCCAGGCGCCCAGGACGGCACGCGGCAGCGAGCCGAGGCTCAGGCCCGTGGGGCCGATGCCGAGGGAAAGCACGGCGCAGGCCAGCACGAGGGCACCACAGCCCCACGTCAGCAGATGTCTTGCCTCGCGGCCATGGAATGCGCCGACGTCGCGACGGGAGGCCGGGGCGTGACGCTGCATCAGTTGCCTTTCGGTGCCGCCGCCGGGTGAGGCCGGCCATAGGCCTCGTCCATCAGGGCGCGGGCCGATGCCGCGACGCGCGGGCCCATGGCGAGGAACTCGCCGCCGTCGACAAACAGGATGTTGCGCTGCCGGCCGGCCGGCGTCGCCGCGAGGCCCGGAAGGGCTGCCACATCGCCGGTCTCGTGGTTGACGACCGACCGCATCACCACGACGAGCTCGGGCTGCATGGCAAGCAGCGCCTCGTCGCTGGTGGGCTTGTAGCCCCGGATGCTTCCTGCGGCGTTGTCGAGGCCGCACAGACGCAGCATGGCGTCGGCGCTGGTCTCGGTGCCGCCCACGACCAGGCGGCCGCTCTGCACGTTGAGCACGAACAGGGCGCGCAAGGGACGTGTGATCTTTGCGCGCTCGGCGGCAAGGGCGGCCAGGTCCTGGCGCACCTTGTCGGCGAGCCGGCGGCCGTCGTCGCCCTTGCCCACGGCCTGGCCGATGGCCTCGATCTTGGCCGGGATCGCCGCCGGCTCAGGGTCCTCGAGGATCTCGACGTAGGCGGCGGAGGCCTTGAGCGCCTTCACCACATCGGCGGGCCCGGCCTTGTCCGAGGCGACGATGAGCTTGGCGCCGACGGAGAGCACGCTCTCGGCCGACAGCGCGCGCATGTAGCCGACGTTCGGCTTCTGGCGCAGGGCCTCGGGAGGGAACTGGCTCGTGGTGTCCACGGCGACGATGCGATCGCCCAGCCCCAGCGCGTAGAGCGTCTCCGTCACGTCGCCGCCGATGGAGAGGATGTGCTCCTGCGCGCGCGCCGATGGCGCCATCGCGGGCGCCATCAGGAGGAGGCCCACCAGGGCCGCTGCGAGCGCCGGGTTGCGATTGCTCATGCCGATGCGTCCTTGTTCTGCACGACCCAGTCCGCGTGTCCGCTTCGCAACGGCAGCGGCGAGATGTTGCCTCAACGCAGGAGCGTGTCATCTCATAACTTGACGGCAGTAGTCAACAATGTCACTGGAGGAGGTGTGGGTGGCCCGGATCGCGCTTGAAGAAGGCGTTCGGGACGCCCGCAAGCCAGCCAGCCAGCCCCGCTGCGTCTCACCAACGTCTGCCGCCAGCCAGCAAGCCACATCGCAAAAACACCAGTGGGCTGGGGATCTCCAGATGAACGTGTCGGTTTTGCGCCGCTCGGCGGCGCGCTTGGAATGCAATGCCGCCCTGCGCTTGACGTTCAGCCTTGCCGCGCTGCTTGCAACGGCTGCCGGAGACGCGCTGGCGCAAGCGACGCCCTCGCAATTGCCGCCCATCGTGGTGCAAGGCGACGTGCCCAAGGCCGCGCCCAAGAAACGCGCCACGCCGGCGCAGACGGCCGCACAGCCCAAGGCCCCGCCCACCGGCGAGAAGGCGCGGCAGGATGTGCCCTCCCAGGTGCCCGAGGCCGTCAGCACCGCCACCAAGACCGAGCTTGATACATTCGGCCAGGTCAACACCGGCGACGTTCTGCGCGCGATGTCCGGGACCTACACCCGCGAGAGCCCGAACAACTCGGGCATTGCCGTCAACATCCGCGGACTGGAGGGCTCCGGACGCGTCAACATGATGATCGACGGCGTGCGGCAGAACTTCCGCTTCACCACGCACGAGGCGCAGGGCCTGCTCTATGTCGATCCTGCGCTCCTTGCCGGCATCGACATCTCGCGTGGCTCCCTCTCGACGACGGGCGGGGCCGGCGCGCTGGCGGGCTCCGCCAACTTCCGTACGCTCGGCATCGACGACATGATCCTGCCCGGACACAAGTCGGGCGTGATCAGCACGCTGTCCTGGGGCAGCAACGGCCAGGGCTTCACGGAGATGCTCGGCGCTGCCACCCGGGTGGACGGCGTCGCCATCGGCGGCGCCATCAGCCATCGCGAGCCGGGCGACTACAAGAACGGCGACGGCATCACCGTTCCCTATTCGCGGCAGGATATCACGTCCGGCCTCGTCAAGGCCGAGCTCGGAAGGAGCGCCAACAACCGGCTCACGCTTGGCGGTGTCTTCTACAACAACGACTTCTATGCCCAGGCGGTGAACCAGACCATCGACTCGCGTGTGCTGACTGCGAAGTACCGCTACACGTCGGCCGACAATCCGCTTGTCGATTTCCGGCTTAACCTCTCGAGCAGCGACGTGGAGATGGTATATGGAGACGCCATCACATCGAGCTCGAGCGCCGGCCGCTTCTACAACGACAAGGGCCGCGGGGGCGACATCTCCAACGTCTCGCGCTTCAGCTTCGGCGCCTTGAACGTGAAGACCGAGTACGGCGCCGAGTACTTCCACGACACGGTCTCGGGCGGCAACTCGCGCAATGCAAGTGCCGGCGCGGGTGTCAACGGGGCCGGCGAGAGCTCGATCGGCGGCGTGTTCTCCAAGACGACGTGGTCGCACGGGATCTTCGACCTGATCACGGCTGCGCGCTACGACCGCTACACCATCGACGGGACCTTCACCGCGACCACCGGCAATGCGCTGGGTCTTCCCGTCGGCACCTACAATCTGAGCCGGGACGAAGGGCGGGTGAACCCGAGGGTCACGCTCGCGGCCCAGGTCACGCCGTGGCTGCAGCCCTTCGCCACCTACAATGAGGCGTTCCGGCCGCCGACGGTGCAGGAGACCATGCTCGGCGGATCGCATCCCGGTGGAAGCACGCAGTTCTCCCCCAATCCCTTCCTCAGGCCGGAGGTTCTCCGCGGCTGGGAGCTGGGCGCGAACGTCAAGCGCGACGGGCTGCTCGTGCGCAACGACAGCTTCCGCGCCAAGATCAACTACTTCAACAACAACATCGACGACTACATCACGGGCGTGTTCGGCAGCACGGGGAAGGCCTACTTCGACAACATCGCCGGCACCTCGAACCTGCAGGGCGTGGAGCTGCAGGGCTCCTATGACATGGGGCTGATGTTCAGCTCGATGAGCTACACCTACACGCACTCCGAGCTGCCCTCGCAGATCAACGGCCTCGGCGCGCAGAGCTACCTGCCGCGGAACATCCTGGTGCTGACCGCCGGGCTGCGCTTCCTCGAGCAGCGGCTGACCGTCGGCGGGCGGGCCAATTTCACCTCGGACGGCTACATCGGCTCGGTGAACGTCACCACGCCGGGGGTGACGGCGACGCCCGGCTACTCGGTGTGGGACCTGTTCACGAGCTACAAGATCAACGACAACGTGACGATCGGCGCGAACGTCAACAACGTGTTCGACAAGTCTTACACGCCGGCGCTGAGCTCGCCGCCGACGGTGACCTGCCCGGCGCCGGCACTGACCTGCAACACCGGTATCGGGCGTACGGTGCTGTTCACGCTCAAGTCGCAATTCTGATCAGGCACGGCAGGAGACGCGCTTTTGTTGACGCGCACGGTGAAGAACGCATTCTGACGACGAGAGGCGCGCGGGGGGGTGATGCTTCCGCGCAGATTCAAGGAGACGATCGACATGTACATCGCCATGAACAGGTTCCGGGTGATCAAGGGGTGCGAAGCCGAGTTCGAGGCCATGTGGCGCACCCGGCAGAGCTACCTGCCCGGCATGCAGGGCTTCGTGTCCTTCCACCTGCTGCGGGGCCCCGAGAACGAGGATCACACGCTCTACTCCTCGCATACCACCTGGGCGAGCCAGGCGGACTTCGAGGCCTGGACCAAGTCGGAGGCGTTCCGCGCCGCGCACGCCAAGGCGGGCGACCCGGGACGGAAGGTGCTGCATCTGGGGCATCCGCAGTTCGAGGGCTTCGAGACCGTGATCACGGAGCTGCCGCCGTCGTCGAAGGCAGCCTGACGCCATGGCGACGGACGCGGACCGGACGCCCGCCGGCACCGGCATCGCCGCCGTGAAGGCGGCGCTCGCCGAGAAGCCGGACGGGGTTCTGGAGAGCCTCGCGGAGACGCACGGCGTCAGCTATCGGGCGGTGCTGGACTGCCTGCCGGCCGAGCAGCGGCGCGCGGCCGCCGCCGGGGCGTTCGATGCGATCTGGCAGGACCTGACGACGTGGGGGACGGTGATGCTCATCGTGCACACCGTCAACGGTGTGTTCGAGACCAAGGCGCCGCTGCCGCCGGGCGAGCATGGCCGGGGCTATTTCAACATCCACGGCGACAGCCCCATCGGTGGCCACCTCAGGATCGGGCGCTGCGCGGCGATCTATTTCGTCGACCGCCCGTTCTTCGGCCGGCGCTCGTGCTCGATCCAGCTCGTCGACACGGACGGCGAGGCCATGTTCAAGGTCTTCGTCGCGCGCAACGCGCAGCGGGAGCTGGTGCCCGAGCAGGTCCGGCGATTCGAGATGCTGCGATCGCAGCACGCGTAGAGACGGCGCTCGGCGCCGCACGACGGCAGAGGCACAGGCCGGTGCGCACAGGGGGCCGGCCTACATCCGTGCCGTGCGCCAGGCGCGATACCTGCTGCCGAAGCGTGCGGCGAGGTCGCGCTCCTCGTAGCGCATGCCGATCAGAAGATAGGCGGTGAGACCGAGGGCGAGAAGCAGGTGGCCGAGCGTCATGCGCGGTGTCGCCCAGACCCCGAGCAGGACACCGACGTACATGGGATGCCTCAGCCAGCGGTAGAGGCGGCCGGTCTTCAGAGCCGGCCGGTGCTCCCGTTGCTGCGCCCATGCCCGCATCTGCGACGGCCCCAGAAGGTCGCCGATGCCGTACGACCACGCGCCGAGGAGAAGAACGACCCAACCGGTGGCGAACAGGACCCAGACCGGCACGGCGAAGGGACTGTCGGGAAAGCTCCAGACCTCGACCGGGATCGGCTGCCAGAGCACGATCAAGGCCAGAAGCGCCGCGGTGGCGGCGTAGACATAGGTCGCGCGCTCGAAAGCTGGCGGCAGACCAGCGAGCACGCGCTGCTTGAACCAGGCCCGAGCCATGACCGAATGCTGCGCTCCGAACAGCACGACCAGGGCGAGGTCGATCAGCCCGGACAGCCACAGGGGCGTCGCGAACCAAGCGCCTCCGTCCACCATGGGCAGAGGCCATGCGCGGCCCCATGGCAGCGGCGAGGCGAGGAACACCACAAAGGCAATCCAGGCCCCCCACATCAGGCCGACGCCCGTCCAGGCATAGAGGAGCCCGGCAGCGGCAGGCAGTGGCGATCGGGGCTGGTTGCTTTGCATGGCGCCTGCCAACGCCGTCGCCGTGTCGTGGGTTCGATGGGCCATGGCATCGGCGGCCGAACCGCGAACGGAACCAGCGCTCGCGCGTTCCCCTGCAATGGATCAGGAGGACCGTTATGGACAAGCAGCACATCAAGGGCGCCATCGACAAGGCCAAGGGTGCGGTGAAGACCGCCATCGGCAGGATGATCGGCGACAGGGGCATGCAGGTCGACGGCGCGGTCGACAAGATGAAGGGCAAGGGCCGGCAGACGGTCGGCGACGCCAAGGATGCGGTGCGCGCCGCCGACAGGAAGCCTGAAGGGCACTGACCAGAGCAAGCGAGGCCTGCGGCGGCGCGGCGTGGTCGTCACCGAAGCAGGGTGGCGGCGCACGTGCGCCTGGGGCAAGATCACCGGTGTCGGGCTCTGCCGGCGGTCTTGGGAGCCTCTCATGAACGAGCAGATTGCGGGCATCATCCAACGGATCTCGCTGCTCGAGCTGGAGCTCGAAGCCGAGCTCGCCAAACGGCGGGCCGAGCTGCGCTTCGGGCTCGAGCGCGGGCGCGTGGTGTTCGAGGCGGAGGTGCTGCGCCGGCACCGCGAGCTGCGGACGAGGCTGTGGACCTACATCTCGCATGCGCGGCCGATGATCGTGATCACGGCGCCCTTCATCTACGGGCTGATCGTGCCGCTGGTGCTGCTCGACCTGTCGGTGATGCTGTACCAGGCCGTGTGCTTTCCGGCCTACGGGCTCAAGAAGGTGCGGCGGCGCGATTATCTCGTGTTCGACCGCCACCACCTAGCCTATCTGAACGCGCTCGAGAAGCTCAACTGCGCGTATTGCTCCTATGCCAACCAGCTGCTCGCGTTCGTGCGCGAGGTGGCGGCGCGCACGGAAGCCTACTGGTGCCCCATCAAGCATGCCCAGCGCATCGTCGCCGCGCACGACCAGTACCGGGAATTCGTCGAGTATGGCGATGCGGAGGCCTATCGCGCGCGCGTCGCGGCGCTGTCGGCGGGGCCGAAGACGACCTGACCGGCCCGGCTTCCCTCAATCAGCGCCGCGCGTCCGCAGGCCAGTGCCCGGCGCCCGTCGCTGGGTACCCCGACTGCGAACGGGAGGCGGTCTAGGCGAACACCGCCGTCGTCACGGCGCCGAAGTGGCAGCCCGTGGCAGTGAGCACGAAGCCGTGCCAGATGGCGTTCTGGTAGGGCAGCGAGGTCCACAGGTGGAACACGACGCCGATGGTGTAGAGGATGCCGCCGGCGGCAAGCAGACCCAGGGCCACCTCGCCGATGGACGAGGAGAGCGGTCCGAACACGGCGATGCCGGTCCAGCCGAGTGCCAGATAGAGCGGCAGGGCGAGGCGATCCCAGGTGGAGGTCAGGAACAGCTTGCCCGCGGCGCCCACCAGCGCCACCGCCCAGACCAGCGCGAGCAACGTCATGCCGCCGGTGCCGCCAAGCTTGATGGCGGTGAAGGGCGTGTAGGTGCCGGCGATCTTGACGAAGATGGCGGCGTGGTCCAGCCGGCGCAGCAGGCCTTTCCACTCGGCTGCCGGCACCATGTGATAGGCGGCCGAGCAGGTGAACATGGCGAGCATGGCCGCGCCGTAGATGGCAAGGCTCAGGCTCGAGGCGGCGGGCAGCATGGTCAGAGCGGCGAGCATCATGGCGGCGACGGCGATGAAGCCCGTCGTGACGCCGATCCAGTGGATCACATTGTCCGCATAGATCTCGCTGGCGGTGCGTGTGCTGATCATAGTCCTCGGATATGGCAGGGCGCCTACGGGCGCGTCCACGGCTCGTGGCGCTGAATATCGGCACAAATACGACCGCCGGCAAGGAGCGTGCGCATATCGGGCTGGAGCGTGGACGTGCGGCCTGCGGCGCCACGCCCGCGGTCAAGGATGGCGCGAGGCAACCTTGCCCAGGAACTCGGCCAGCAGCGCCCGCGTGGCGGCCTCGCGGCCGACCAGAAGATGACCTCCGGTCTCGAATGCGACCAGCCTGGCGCCGGGGATGCCGGCTGCTGCGTACTCGGCGGCCGGCAGGGTGTTGAACAGGTCGTCGCGGCTCGACACGACGAGGGTCGGAACCTTGATCGTCTCGAGCGGCAGGCGATGCAGGTCGGGGACGCTGTCGAGGTTGATGCCGTGGAAGCGCTGCGACAGGGGCAGGATGCTCGCGGCGATCCCGGCGACGCGCGCCTGCTCCTGCGCGCTGCCGGCGGCGACGACCTCCGGCCGCACGCCGAGGAAGCGCACCAGAACGGAGGGCGCGAGGCGCTGGATCGTCCACCACGCGAAATCGGCCCCTGCATTGACGACGGCGAGCGTGAGCTTGCTGGTGCGGCTGCCCTCCACCATCACCGGGCTGGTGGGCGCATAGGTCCCCGGCACCAGCAGCACCAGCGCCGCGACCCGGTCCGGATGGCGCAGGGCCATGACCAGCGCCGAGCGGGCGCCAGCGGAGGTGCCGACGACGACGGCCTTGTCGACGTCGAGGACATCGAGCAGGGCCGCGTGCGCGTCCGCCTGGGCCGCGACGGATGCATCGGCCGGAACGGGCGTGCCGAGATAGCCGAAGCGGGAGGGCGCGATGACGCGGAACCCGTCGCCGATTAGCTCGGATGCAATCAAGAGCCCCTGGTCGTAGCCGCCGCCGGCGCCGTGGATCGACAGCAGCGGGGTGCCCGAGCCCGCCTCGGCATACTCAAGGACGAAGGCGTCGGTGCTGACGATCTTGCCGCCGTGGGCCGCCTTGGCCCGGGCCTCGCGCAGGTCGGCGAGGAACGACCGGCCGACCAGGCCGGCCGCGGCAGAAGCTGCCAAGAGCACGAGCAAGAGAAGAACGGCGCGGCGCATGGGGTCTCTCCGGCGCGCGCCCGGCCCGACCTGGCGTCGGCGCAGGGCGCGCAGTTGCGCACACTGAGCCCCACTTCGGAGTCACGCGGGATGATCCACGTCAAACCCGCGCGGTGTCACTTGCCCTTCTGGGCGGCCGCCCAGGCCTCGTAACGGGCCTTGTTCTCGGCGTTCGTGGGGTAGAGGCCCGGCAGCGGGTGGCCCTGCTCGACCTCGCCCATGATCCAGCCCTCGAGACGCTCCTGCTCCACCATCATCGGCACCACGGTGTCGAGAAGGGCCTTGGGAATGAGCACCGCTCCGTCGTCGTCGACCACGACCACGTCGCCCGCGAATACGGCCACCCCGCCGCAGGCGACGGGCTCACCCCAGTCGACGAAGGTGAGGCCGGCGATGGAGGGCGGCGCGGCGGCGCCCTGGCACCAGATCGGCAGCCCGGTGCCGAGAACGCCGGCCACATCGCGCACGACGCCGTCGGTGACCAGCCCGCCGACGCCGCGCTTGGCCATCCGTGCGCAGAGGATATCGCCGAAGATGCCCGCATCGGTCACGCCCATGGCGTCGACGACGGCGATGCACCCCTCCGGCATCGCCTCGATGGCGGCGCGGGTCGATTTCGGCGAGGACCAGGACTCCGGCGTCGCCAGATCCTCGCGCGAGGGGATGAAGCGCAGCGTGAAGGCCTCCCCGACAAGCCGGCGCTGGCCCGGCCGCAGCGGCCTCGTTCCGCGCATCCAAACGTTGCGCAATCCTTTCTTGAGGAGCACGGTCGTCACGGTTGCCGTGGAAACATTCTGAAGTGCGGCTTTCGCCTCGGGTGTGAGCGCCATGCGGTCCTGCCTGTTGGGTCGGGATCTGGGGCCGCCGACGCGGCCGGGGATCCTGTCATATCGCGGGCCCGGCATGGCGCCAATGGCGGATGCATGGCCGAAATCGCGACGACGGGTCCACGCGATCGCTTCCGCTAAACGGCGCATTCATTGCTTTTCGATAAAGTGGCCCAAAGAGTGCAGAGTTAGGCCCCCAGACCGTGCCGGGATCGCAATTTACATCCGCGCTGCGCAAGCATGCGCGCCTCGTTGCGGGCGTCGTCGCGGTCGGCGGAGTCCTGGCCGTATTTGCGCTGTACATGCACCACGAGCGCGCCTCGGCGATCGACCGCAGTCGCAAGGAGCTGCAGGGGCTCGCCTTTGCGCTGAGCGAGCATCTGGAGGATCTGGTCCGGAGCGTCGATGCGACGCTCGTGCGGCTTGCCGACCGAAGTGTGCATTGCCAATCGATCGGCATCCTGTCGACCCCCGACGCGCTGTCGGAGGCGCACCGCGCGCTGCGCGGCGTGCAGTCGCTGAACGTCCTCGATGCCGGTGGCCAAGTCATCCTCACGACCTGGCAGGAGGTGCGTGGCATGGACCGCTCGCGCAGCTCATTGCTCCGGACGCTGCAGCACATGGACGCCACGCAGACAGTCGTGGGAGCGCCGTTCCAAAGCACCACGACCGGCAAGGTCATGCTTCCGATCGGGCGTCGCCTGGAAACGGGCGGCAAGTACTGCGGGGCCCTCGTCGCCCTGATCGAGCCGGAGCGGCTGAGCCCCATCTACCTGTCGCTCAACGGCGGCGGCGGACGCACCATCTGGCTCATGCAGAACGCGAAGGTGGTGGCACGGTTCGGCGGCGACGATGGCCGGGCCGTGCCGCAGATTCCGGAAGTCGGCATCGGCTTCGATATCTTCAATTCGCGGATCGACGGCGAGCCGCAGATGGTCGCTTACGATTCGGTGGGCGAATCCTCGCTGATGATTGCCGCCTCCGTTCCGATATCGAAGGTGCTGGCCGATTGGCGCCGCGATCTCGTCGTCGGCATCGGCTTCCTCATGGCCATCGCCGGCGTGGCGTCGCTCCTGCTCAGGATGCAGCATCGCGAGCAGCAGCTGTCCGCCACGCGCGACGCGGAGCTGATGAGGCAATCCGAGGCGCGCCGGATCCTGTTCGAGACCTCCGTGGACGCCATCCTCGTCCTGTCGGAGGACAAGCGCGTCGTGCAGGCGAGCCCGAGCGTGGGCACGGCGCTGGGGATCGCACCCGAGGCGCTGATCGGGCAGCCGCTGTCCGAGATCCTGCGATCGGAGGAGGCGCGCAGCATCGAGGCCGGCCTCGCCCAGGCGAGCAACGGCCGGGGCCTGCGCGGGCTCGAGACGCGGCTGACATCGGCGTCGGGCCGGTCACGCTGGCTGTCCTGGTCGATCGTGTGGTCCGAGGGCGCGCGCAAGTACTTCCTGATCGGGCACGATCGCACGGACGTGAAGCTGCGCGAGCAGCTTCTCGTCGATCGCAATCGCCAGCTCGACGCGGCGCTCGAGAACATGTCGCAGGGCCTTGCCATGTTCGACAAGGACGAGCGCCTGATCGTCGCCAACGACAAGTTCGCGCTGATGTACGGCCAGAAGCCGGATGAGCTGAAGCCGGGCACCACATTGGCCGAGCTGATCGCGCACAGGATACGTGCCGGTGTCTACACCGAGAGCGATCCGAGCGAGCTGCTGCAGAAGATGCGCGAGCGGGTCGCCACCGGGAGCACCAGCCATCTGATCCGGAAGACCGGCGATGGTCGCACGCTCGCGGTCTCGATCCAGCCGCAGCCGGGCGGCGGATGGGTGGCGACGCATCTCGACATCAGCGACACGGCGAGTCTCCGGGACCGACTCGACGCCGCCCTCGACCACATGGTGCAGGGGCTTGCGATGTTCGACGCGGACTTCAAGCTCGTCCTGTGCAACCAGCGCTACCTCGAGCTCTACGGCCTGCCGCCGGAGATGGGGCGCCCCGGCACTTCCGCCCGCGAGATCGTGGACTATTGCGTCGAAAGCGGCGTCTATGCGGGCCGCGACGGCGAGGCGATCTTCAACGGCACCCGCAAGCGGATCAGCGAATCGCGCAGCGGCTATTTCGAGACGCGGCTGAGCGATGGCCGCATCTACGGGGTCTCCTTCCGGCCGATGAACGACGGCGGCGTGGTGATGACCCACGACGACATCAGCGAGCGCCGTCGCATCGAGGCCAAGATCGCGCATCTGGCGCATCACGATGCGCTGACGGATCTGGCCAACAGGGCGCTGCTGCGCGACCGGCTCAGGGACGACTTCGCGGCGCAGCGATCGCTGGCGGTGCTGTATCTCGACCTCGACCGGTTCAAGGCGGTCAACGACACGCTCGGCCACAACGTCGGCGACAGCCTGCTGCGCGCGGTCGCCGAGCGCCTCAGGTCGTCGCTGCGGGAGGGGGATCTCGTGGCGCGGCTCGGAGGCGACGAGTTCGCGATCGTGCACTGCAGCGGCGATCTCAGGACGACGGCGACGGCCATCGCCAGCCGGGTCGTGGCAGCCCTGAACGCGCCGTTCGATGTCGACGGCCACACGCTCTCGATCGGGACCAGCATCGGGATCGCCATCGCGCCGGCGGACGGCGGTGACCCCGAGCAGATCCTGAAGAGCGCCGATCTCGCGCTCTATGCCGCCAAGACCGAGCGGCGGGGCACGCACTCCTTCTTCGACCCGAGCATGAACGAGCGGCTGCTGGCGACGCAGGTGCTCGAGCTCGAGATGCGGTCGGCGCTGGCGAACAACGAGTTCTTCCTCGAGTACCAGCCGATCTGCGATCTCGAGACCGGAGAGGTGATGGCTTGCGAGGCGCTGCTTCGCTGGAGCCATCCGCGCAAGGGACGCGTGCCACCGGCAGACTTCATTCCGCTCGCCGAGCAGACGGGCCTGATCAACGAGATCGGCGCGTGGGTTCTGCACGAGGCCTGCAACGAGGCGGCCCGGTGGCCCGAGCACATCAAGATCGCCGTCAACCTGTCGCCGGTGCAGGTGCGCGGGCAAGGCCTCGTCGCGGTCGTGCAGAGCGCGCTGGATGCGTCGTGGCTGACGCCCTCGCGCCTGGAGCTCGAGATCACGGAGACGACGCTGCTCGGCGACAACGACCACACGCTCAAGGTGTTGGGCGAGCTCTACAACCTCGGGCCGCGCATCGCGCTCGACGATTTCGGCACGGGCTACTCGTCGCTCAGCTACCTGCAGATGTTCCCGTTCAACAAGATCAAGGTCGACCGCTCCTTCATCCTGGCCGTGCAGGAGGGCAACCCGACGTCGCATGCGATCCTCCGCACGGTCGCCTTCCTGGGGCAGGCGCTCGGGATGCTGACGACGGTGGAGGGCATCGAGACGGAGGAGCAGATCGCCTACCTCCGGCAGGAGAAGTTCGACCAGGGCCAGGGCTACTATTTCAGCCGCCCGGTCGCGGCCGAGGCGCTGCCGTGGCGGGCGCGCACGGAGGTGGCGTAGGCGCGGGGCCGGGTGTGCCGGCCTTCAGCCGCGGCCGCCGAGATAGGTCGACGCGACACGCGGGTCGTGCATGAGGTCGCTGGCAGCGCCCTCGAGGACGATGCTGCCCGTCTCCAGCACGTAGGCGCGGTCCGCCGTCTCGAGGGCCGCGCGGGCGTTCTGCTCGACGAGCAGCACCGATACGCCGGCCTCGCGCAGCGAGCTGATGATGCGGAAGATGTCGCGCACGATCATCGGGGCGAGCCCCAGGCTCGGCTCGTCGAGGAGCAGGATGCGCGGCCCCGCCATCAGGGCGCGACCCAGCGCCAGCATCTGCCGCTCGCCGCCCGACAGCGTCATGGCCTTCTGGCCCGAGCGCTCGGCAAGCCGGGGAAAGCGGGCGTAGACGGCCTCGAGCGAGGCCTTCTGCGCGGCCGTGTCGGCGCGGTGGATGTAGCCGCCGAGGAGAAGATTGTCGGCAACCGTCATCTCGCCGAAGAGCTCGCGCTGCTCGGGAACGATCGAGATGCCGCGGGCGACGCGGGTCTCGACCTCCTCGCCGGCGATGTCGGTGCCCTGGTGGAGCACGCGGCCCTGGGACGGCAACAGCCCCATGACCGCGGCGAGAAGCGTGGTCTTGCCCGCACCGTTGGGGCCGATGATGGTCACGATCTCGCCGGCCGCCAGCGTCAGGGAGACGCGCCTGATGGCCTCCACCTTGCCGTAGCTGACCGACAGCTCCTCGACCGCGAGCAGCGCGCTCATGCCACGCCCCCGAGGTAGGCTTCCTGGACGCGGGGGCTTGCGCGCACCTCCTGCGGAGTGCCCTCCATCAGCTTGGAGCCGAACTCCATGACGACGATGCGGTCGACAAGGCCCATGACGAAGTCCATGTCGTGCTCGACGAGGAGGATGCTCAGCCCTTCCTGCCTGAGCTGGCGCAGGAGCGCTGCGAGCGCCTCCTTCTCCGGCCTGCGCAGGCCGGCCGCCGGCTCGTCGAGGATGATCAGGGCCGGATCGGAGGCGAGCGCGCGTGCGACCTCGAGCACGCGCTGGTGCCCCAGCGACAGGTTGCCCGCAAGATCGGCCGCCTTCGCCGCGAGCCCGACGCGGGCAAGCTGGGCCATGGCCTCGGCGACGGCCTGCGCCTCCTCGCGGCGGTCGAGCCGGAGGATGCCGCCGAGGAAGCCGGAGCGGGTGCGCAGGTAGGTGCCGAGGAGGACGTTGTCGAGCACCGTCATCGCGGGCCGGAGCTTGACGTGCTGGAACGTGCGCCCGAGGCCTGCGGCCGCGATCCGGTGCGGCGGCAGCCCGGTGATGCTGCGACCCATGAAGGTGATGGAGCCGGCGTCCGTCGCGAGCACGCCGGTGATGAGATTGAAGAGCGTGCTCTTGCCGGCGCCGTTGGGGCCGATGAGGGCCAGGATGTCGCCCGCGCGCATGGAGAAGCCGACGGCGTCGACGGCGACGAGGCCGCCGAAGTGCCGCGTGACGTTGTCGACGCGTAGGAGATCGCTGCCGGCCTGCGGCTGGGGACGGCGCGGCAGGCGCTCGGCGGCGGCCGCGACAGGGGCGGCGGCGGACGGCGGCCGGAAGCGGCGGACGAGCGACATGACACCGCCGCGGGCAAACTGCAGGATGAGGATTAGCAGCACGCTGAACGCCACCACCTCGAGCTGGCCGGCGCTGCTCGAGAGATACGGCAGGATGTCCTGGATCGCATTCTTGAGCAGCGTGATGAGGGTGGCGCCGATGACTGCCCCCCAGACCGACATGGCGCCGCCGGTCAGCGCCATCAGCAGGTACTCGATGCCCGGCCGCACCTCGAAGGGCGAGGGGCTGACGAAGCGGCTCATGTGCGCATAGAGCCATCCCGCGACGGCCGCCAGCAGGGCGGCGATGACGAAGATGATGAGGCGCTGGCGGAACAGGCTGACGCCGAGGCTTCCGAGCATGGTCTGGCCGCCACGCAGGCTGCGCACGGCCCGGCCCTCGCGCGAATCGAGCAGGTTGGTCACGAGCAGCATGGCGAGGCCGAGGATGGCCCAGATGAGATAGTAGATGGCCTCGTTCGCTGCGAGACTGAAGCCGGCGATGCTGATCGGTGGGATGTTGGCGATGCCGTCGTGCTGGCCGAGACCCGGGATATTGGCGAACAGCGAGTAGATGGCGATGCCCCACGCGATGGTGGACAGCGGCAGGAAGTGGCCGCCCAGGCGCAGCGTGATGGCGCCGATGAGGAGGGCGGCAACACCGGTCGCGGCCAACGCGAGCAGAAGGCCCGCCCAGGTGGAGGCACCGCCGGAGGTGGTCGCCCAGGCGGTGGCGTAGGCGCCGATGCCCATGAAGGCCGCCTGACCGAACGAGGTGAGGCCGCCGATGCCGGTGAGCAGCACGAGGCCCAGCGCGACGATGGCGCCGATGCCGATGTAGTTCATGAGCGTGATGGTGAAGGCGTTGGCGACAAGCGGCGCCAGCAGCACGAAGCCGACGCCGGCCGCAAGCGCGCCGCGCAGGAGGAGAGACGGCCTCACGCGATCTCCTCCTCCTCTTCCTCGCTCTCGTGCTTGGTCGTCAGCAGCGAGCGCCAGATCAGGATCGGGATCAGGGCGGAGAATACGATGGTCTCCTTGAGAGTGCTGCTCCAGAACGAGGCGAAGGATTCCAGGATGCCGATCAGCACCGCGCCGAGGGCCGAGAGAGGATAGCTCGCAAGCCCGCCGATGATGGCGCCGACGAAGGCCTTGAGGCCGATCAGGAAGCCCGAGTCGTAGTACAGCGTCGCCATCGGGCCGATCAGCAGGCCCGAGATGCCGCCGAGCAGCGAGCCCAGGGTGTAGGCCGCCGCGCTGGTCGTCGCCGGCCTGATGCCGACGATGCGGGCGCCGGTGCGGTTGATGGCCACGGCGCGCAGCGCCTTGCCGGCGATGGTATGCTCGAAATAGAGGTAGAGCAGGCCGCCGAGCACGGCTGCCGCGGCGACGATCAGCATGGCCTGGGCGCTGATGGCGATGCCGAGCACGTCGAAATTGACGTCGGAGAGGGACTGGGTGCGGAAGCCCTCGGGGCCGAAGGCGAGCAGCGCCAGGCCGCTCAAGGCGAAGTGCACGGCCACCGAGACGATGAGCAGCACCAGCACCGAGGCGTTGGCCAGGGGGCGGAACACAATGCGCTCGATCAGCGGCGCGATCGGCGTCACGAGGGCGAGCGTCACCAGCATCTGCGCCAGGATCGGCAGCTTCATGCCCGCGGTCGCGATGGCCGCCGCGACGGGCAGCAGGGGCAGCACGCCGTAGACGGCAATCGACCTCGGCAGCCGCCGCCAGGCCCGTCGGCGCGCGAGGGAGAAGACCTCGACAAGCGTGGCGCCGGCGGCAAGTGCCGCCACCATCCACACCGCACCCGGCAGACGCCCGATCTGGATCATGGCAAGGGACAGGGCGGCGATGGCCGCGAGATCGCCGAAGGGAACGAAGATGACGCGCGTGACGGAGAAGATGAGCACCGTGCCGAGCGCGATCAGCGCGTAGATGGCGCCGGTCGCGACCCCGTCGATGCCAAGCAGCAGCGCGATCTCAAGATCCATCGGTGCCTGCTCCGCCCGCCCCCGCCATCGCGGGCATCCCCCAAGACTCGTGCCGCGCGGGCTCAACCGCGACGTTGACCGGAATTATTTTGTAGTTAAAATATCTCCGGGTGGCAATGGTCAAGTCGCTGCACGCAGGCGCCACCCGCGATCGCTGCACGAGGGCCCGCGCGACATGCGCCGAGGCGGCCCCCAGGCGCGACGCGGCGATGGCCCCAGCGGACCATGCCGCAAGGTGCAGCGGGCACTGATCCATTGCCCGGAATACGGAGCTTCGGAATGTCCCCCGGCCCGGTGCGGCGTGCAGATCCTGGAATGCCGGCGCCCGCCGCGGTGGCGCGGCACGCGGCCGGGCACGCACCGCGAGGCAAGACCGCCGCATCGGCCGCGATCCCGTCCAGCGCTGGCCGGCACGCGGCGCGCGACCTCTGGCAAGCCTGCCCCTCCTTCCTCTCCCCCTCTCCCCGCCAACCTTGGAGAAACGCGTGATGCGCATGAAGCCTCTTCCATCGGCCGCCGCGGCGGCCACGCTGTGGTTGTCGAGCCTCGCGGCTGCGAATGCCGAGATCGTGGTCGGCGTGGTCCAGTCGCAGACGGGACCTGTCTCGTCGATCGGCCTGCCCTACGTGCGCGGCACGGCGGCGGGCCAGGCCTACATCCCCGAGGTCGGCGGCGAGAAGTTCCGCGTCATCGTGCTCGACGACGCGTCCGATCCCTCGACGGCGGCGAAGAACACGCGCAAGCTCATCGAGGAGGACAAGGTCGACGTCATCATGGGCACCGCCGGCGCGCCGGCGACGGCCGCACTCATCGCGGTCGCGAGCGAGCTGAAGGTGCCGGTGATCGCGCCGACACCGGTGCCGAGCGTGCCCAAGGTCGACGGCAAGCCGTGGGCCGTGTCGACGCCGCAGAACCCGCGCGACATGTTCGGCATCATCGTCGACGAGATGAAGGCGCAGAGCATCAAGACGGTCGGCTTCATCGGCTTCTCGGACGCTTGGGGCGACCTCGTCTACAACATGACGAAGCGCGCCGCCGATCCCTACGGCATCGAGATCGTGACCAACGAGCGCTACGCCCGCTCGGACACCAGCGTGCGCGCGCAGGTGCTGAAGGTGATGGCCGCCAAGCCCGACGCCTTCCTCAACGGCGGCTCCGGCACCGGCGGCGCGCTGCCGCTGCAGGGGCTGGCCGAGCGCGGCTTCAAGGGCAAGCTCTACGGCGGCCCATCGCTGATCAATCCGGATTTCGTGCGTCTCGTCGGCGCGGCCGGCGAGGGCGTGATCGTCGCGGCCGGGCCCATTGTCGTCCTCGACCAGCTGCCCGACGCGCACCCGACCAAGGGCATGGGCCTGAAGTTCCGCGAGGCCTACCAGAAGGCCCACAACGAGGGCACCAAGGACATCTTCGCGCCCTACGCGTTCGACTGCTGGCTGATCCTGGCCGACGCCGCCAGGCGGGCGCTGCCCAAGGCAAAGCCCGGCACGGCGGAGTTCCGCTCGGCGATGCGCGACGAGATCTATGCGACCAAGGAGCTCGTCGGCACGCACGGGGTCTACAACTACTCGGCGGAAGCCCATGTCGGCACCGACCGCCGCGCGCTGGTGCTGGTGCAGCTGAAGGGCGGAGAGTGGAAGCTCTACAAGTAGCCCGGTCGCAACGAAGCCGGCCGGCGTGTGCCGGCCGGTCCCTGCCCGCCGCGCCAGGCGGGTGCCCGCCCAACAGAGCCGAAGGTTGACGGACATGCGCATCGCGGTGCTCGGCGGCGGCCACGGCTGCTACGCGGCGGCGGCCGACTTCAGCGAGGCCGGCCACGAGGTGCGCATGTGGCGCCGGGATGCGGCAGCGCTGGCACCGCTGAAGGAGGCAGGCGGGATCACGCTCAAGGACCACCGTGGTCGCCGGCAGGTGGCGGTCGCTCTTTTCACGGAGCATATGGCCGAGGCCGTGACGGGAGCCGAGCTGATCTTCTCGCCGCTGCCGGCCTTCGCGCAGGCCGACGTCGCCCGCGCCATGGCTCCGCACCTGGGGGACGGGCAGGTCATCTTCATCCCGCCCGGCACTTTCGGCAGCTATGTGATGAGCAAGGCCCTGCGCGAGGCAGGCTGCCCCGCGCGCGTGGCCATCGCCGAGACGGGCACGCTGCCGTGGCTGACGCGCAAGCACGGTCCGGCGGAGGTCGCGATCACGACGCGGGCCTCGCGGCTGCCGACGGGCGTGCTCCCGGCGCGCGACACCGAGCGGGCGCTGGCCGTGATCGGCCGCGCCTTTCCCGGCGTGATCGAGCCGGTGGAGGATGCGCTGTCGGCGGCGCTGATGAACGCCGGGCCCATCATCCACCCGCCGCTGATCATCATGAATGCCGGCCCGATCGCGCATTTCCCGCGCTGGGACCTCCACAAGGAGGGGACGCAGCCGACCATCCGGCGGGTGCACGACGCGCTCGATGCCGAGCGGATGGCGGTGCGCGAGGCGCTGGGCTACGGGCCGCCGCACTTCCCGCTCGCGGACCACTACACCACCTCGAACTGGATGTACGGCAACCTCGCTCACGACAAGCTCGTCGACAGCGGCGACTGGCACGAGAAGCTCGATCTCGATCGGCACCGCTACATGGCCGAGGACGTGGAGATGGGCCTCAATCTCCTCGCCTCGGTGTGCCGCTGGGCGGGCGTCGCCTGCCCGACCGCGGACGGTCTCCTGCGGCTCGGCGAGGTGGCGGCGGGCCGCGACTTCTCCCGCACGGGCCGCACGCTGGAAGGGCTCGGCCTTGCAAGCCTGACGCGGGCCGAGATGGCCCAGCTGCTGGCGGAGGGAGTCTGAGCCATGGCCGAGGGGCGCGCTGCCATCATCGCCTCCGTCGGTGCGGGCCGCATGGGGCGCGGCATCGCGCACGCCTTCGCCTACGCCGGCCATGCCGTGCGCCTTGTCGACATCAAGCCGCGCTCGCCCGAGGACCTTGCGCGGCTCGAGGCCGAGGCGAGAGCCGAGATCGGCGCGTCGCTGACGGTGCTCGCAGGTGCCGGCGTGCTCCCGGCGGGTGCGATCGGGCAGATCCTCTCGCGCATCTCGATCCACGGGGCCGCCGAGGCGGGAGGGGCGATCGCGGGGGCCGACGTCGTCTTCGAGGGCGTGCCCGAGACGGAGGCCGCCAAGCGCGAGGCGCTGGCGGTGATCGATCGGCACGCGGATCCGGCGGCCGTCGTCGCCTCCACCACCTCGACCTTCCTCTCGAGCCTGCTCGCCGGCATGAGCGCGTCGCCGCAGCGCTTCCTCAACGCGCACTGGCTCAACCCGGCGTACCTGGTGCCGCTGGTCGAGGTGAGCCCGCATGCGGGCACCGATCCGGACGTCACGAGGCGGCTCGTCGACCTGCTCACGGCGATCGGCAAGGTGCCGGTCGTGTGCAAGGCCTCGCCCGGCTACATCGTGCCGCGCATCCAGGCGCTGGCCATGAACGAGGCGGCGCGGCTCGTGGCCGAGGGCGTGGCGAGCGCCGAGGACATCGACAAGGCGATCCTCTACGGCTTCGGTGTACGCTTCTCGGTGCTGGGCCTCGTCGAGTTCATCGACTGGGGCGGCGGCGACATCCTCTACTACGCCAGCCGCTACATGGCGCAGGCCACGGGCGAGGACCGCTTCAATGCGCCGCCCGCCGTGGAGGAGAACATGGCCCAGGGCCGCATCGGCATGAAGACCGGCCAAGGCTTCTACGACTGGGCCGGCACCGACGTCGAGGCGCACAGGAAGCGGCGCATCGGCGAGTTCGTCGGCCTGCTGCGGCATCTCGGCCAGATCAAGCCGCCGGTGCTGTGAGGCGGGGCCCGCGCGGCCGGTCGGATCGGCGCCGGTCCATGCCATTGTCCCGCGTTAACTGTCCTGCGAAGGTCCGTTGGCCTATCTTCGGCGGCGCGATGAACTCTCCTTGGCGAGCGGCAGCATGCATGTTCTGGCACGCGGTGATCTCCTTCAGCGCCTGAGGCTGATCTCCGGTCTCGCCCTCTTCATGTTTGCGGCGACGCACTTCCTCAACCACGCCCTCGGGCTGGTCAGCCTCGGGGCGATGGAGGAGATGCAAGCGTGGCGCAAGCTCGTCACGCGCTCGTGGGTCGGCTCGGCGGCGCTGCTCGCCGCGTTTGTCGTGCACATCTCGCTTGCGCTCTACAAGATCTCGCGCCGGCTGGCCTGGAAGCTGCCCGTCTGGGAAGCGGCGCAGGTCCTGACCGGAGTCGCCGTGCCCCTCTACCTGATCACGCACATCGTCTACAACCGCGGCGCGGCGAGCCTCGCGGGCACCGACGACACCTATACCTACGAGCTCGGCAACATCTGGCCGGCCATGGCCTGGGAGCACGCGCTGCTGCTGCTGGTGGCGTGGACGCACGGCTCAATCGGCATCCACTATTGGCTGCGACTGGCGGCGTGGTATCAGCGCGTGCAGCCCATCCTCCTGGCGCTCGCCGTGGCGCTGCCGGTCAGCGCGCTCGCGGGATATAGCGTGGCCGGCCGGGAGGTCGCCGCGCGGCTTTCCGCGCCCGGCGCATGGGAGACGCTGCAGGCTGCCGCCCGCGCACCCGATGCCGCCGCTGCCGCGCGACTCGACGACATTCACGACCGCCTGCGCCTCACCTTCCTGGCGCTGCTCGGACTGGCGCTGCTGGTGCCGATCGCGCGCTCGATGCGGCGGGCGGCGGGGCCCAAGGTGGAGGTGACCTACCGGGGCGGGCCGGTGGTGCGCGCGGCGCTGGGCCCCACGTTGCTCGAGATCAGCCGCATGCGCGACGTGCCGCACGCCTCGGTCTGCGGCGGCCGCGCCCGCTGCTCGACCTGCCGCGTCGGTGTCGTGCACGGCGCTGCCACGCTGCCGCCGCCGAGCGGCGCCGAGGCGGTCACGCTGGCCAGCATCATGGCGCCGCCGCACGTGCGGCTCGCCTGCCAGATCCGCCCGCAGCATCCCATCACCGTGACGCGTCTGGTCGCGCCGGCCCCAGCCGAGGGGCGCCGGCAGGCCGCGGTCCACCCGCAGGGCGACGAGCGGGAGCTGGCGGTGCTGTTCCTCGACACCCGCGGCTTCACACGGATCAGCGAGAACAGGCTGCCCTACGACGTGGTGTTCATCCTCAACCGCCTGTTCGCGGAGGTGGGGGAGGCCATCGAGCGGCACGGCGGCCATATCGACAAGTACCTGGGCGACGGGCTCATGGCGCTGTTCGGTGCGCAGTCGGGCGAGGCCGCCGGATGCTGCCAGGCCTTGCGGGCGGCGCGCGACATCGATCTCGCCCTCGACCGGCTCAATCTTGAGATCGAGGGCGAGATCGGCGCACCGCTGAGACTTGGCATGGGCGTGGAGGTCGGGCCGCTGGTGATGGGCCGCATCGGCCATGTGGCGACGGCGTCCGTCACCGTCATCGGCAGCACGGTCAATGCCGCGAGCCGCCTGGAGGCCCTGACCAAGGAGAAGGGCTGCCAGCTCATCGTCTCGGCGGACGTGCTGTCGCAGGCCGGCATCGACGCCGGCGCCTTCCCCTGCGAGGATGTCATGATCCGCGGCCTGTCGGCGCCGCGTCGCGTGGCGCTGATCGCGCGCGCCCGCGACCTGCCCGATACGCCGCCTCCGCCCCCCGGTGGTCCGAAGCACGGGGCCGTCGTGCAGGGCCGGTGAGGGCAGGCCGGCAGGGTGCCGGACACCACGCGCGCCGTCCTACCCGATCGACATCAGGCTGGCGTTGCCGCCGGCGGCCGCCGTGTTGATGCTGGTCGAGGTCTCGAGGACGAGGCATTCGAGCGGGTAGCGGCCGGACGCGGACGCTGCCAGCACCGGCACGATCGGCCCGGGCTGCGCCGCGATCGCCTGCTGCAGGGCGACAAGCTCGCCCTGGTCGCCGTCGAACAGCACGGCGCCGACGGGCTCGTCCGGCCCGCGCACGGCGATGGCGGCGGACAGCGGCACGGGCAGGCGGCTCAGCAGGGCGGCGTAGGGCGGGGCGGTTGCCAAAGGCGCGGCAATGCGCACCCGATTGCCCGTGGCGAGGGCCAGCGTGATCTGCTGCCGCAGGGCCGCCTCGGAGCGCGCGACGACGAGCACGCTGCCGCGGCCCTCGGGCCCGATGGTGTAGACGTTGCGCTCGCCGACCGGGCCGGGAAGCTCCATCGCTGCCCCGGCGGGGGATGTGGCCGCCATCGCCTCCAGGCGCCGCGCGGCATCCTGATCGTGCGTGGCGACGTGCTCGAGCCACAGCCGCGCGGTCGCCGGCAGGGCGCCGGACAGGCGGGTGTCGGGCGGGGCGTCCGCCAGCAGGCGCCTGAGGTAGAGCGGACCGCCGGCCTTGGGCCCCGTGCCGGAGAGGCCGTGGCCCCCGAAGGGCTGCACGCCCACCACGGCGCCGATGATGTTGCGGTTGACGTAGACATTGCCGGCCGAGATGCGCTTTGCCACGCGCTCCACGGTCTCGTCGATGCGGGTGTGCAGGCCGAAGGTCAGGCCGTAGCCGCTGGCATTGATGTCGGCGACCAGCGCGTCGATGTGCTCGGGGCGGAAGCGCAGGACGTGCAGCACGGGCCCGAACACCTCGCGCGCGACATCGTCGAAGCGGGCAATCTCGATGATCGTGGGCGCGACGAAGGTGCCGTGCGCGCAGGCCTCGGGAAGCGGCAGGCGCGCGACGGCGTGCCCCTGCGCCTTCATCTGCGCGATGTGCGCCTCGATCGCGGCCTTGGCCTCGGCGGTGATGACAGGTCCGACGTCGGTGTCGAGCCGGTCGGGGCGGCCCACGCGCAGCTCGGCCAGCGCGCCCTTGAGCATCGCCAGCACGTGCTCGGCGATGTCCTGCTGCAGACACAGCACGCGCAGGGCCGAGCAGCGCTGGCCGGCGCTGTCGAAAGCGGACTGGATGACGTCGCCCACGACCTGCTCGGGCAGCGCCGAGCTGTCGACGAGCATGGCGTTGAGGCCGCCGGTCTCGGCGATCAGCGGCACCGGGGTGGCGTCGGCATTGGCGCGTCGGGCAAGCTGCCGCTGAATGGCGCGTGCCACCTCGGTGGAGCCGGTGAACATGACGCCGCACGTGCGCGGGTCGGCGACCAGGGCGGCGCCGACCTCGCCCGCACCGGGGACGAGATGCAGGGCGCCCTGCGGAACGCCGGCCTCGTGCAGCAGTGCGACGGCCGCGGCGGCCGTCAGCGGCGTCTCCTCGGCGGGCTTTGCCAGCACCGCGTTGCCCGCGGCGAGCGCCGCCGCCACCTGGCCCGTGAAAATGGCGATGGGAAAGTTCCAGGGGCTGATGCAGGCGACGATGCCGAGCGGCCGGTGCGCGGCATTGCCCAAGGTGGCGCGCGCCTCGGCGGCGTAGTAGCGCAGGAAATCCACCGCCTCGCGGACGTCGGCGAGCGCGTTGGGAAGGGTCTTGCCGGCCTCGCGCACGATCAGGCCCATGAGGCGCTCGCGGCTGTCCTCCATGGCATCGGCGGCGCGCTCGAGGCAGCGGGCGCGCTCGGGCGCCGGCATGGCGGCCCAGGCGCCGCGCGCCGCCCCGGCTGCGGCGAACGCGGCCTCGATCGCGTCCGGCGTCGCGTGCCGCACGCGGCCGACGAGGTCGCGGCGGTCGGCGGGGTTGCGCACCTCGATCTCCGCCCCGGCTGCTCCGGCGGCGGTTGCAGGCGGCGCCAGGCCGCGCGCGGAGACGAGCTTGGCGGCGAGATCGGCGAGGGCCGCGTCGCCGGCGAGGTCGAGCCCGCGCGAATTGCGCCGGGGCCCGAGCATGTCGCGCGGCAGCCTGATCTGGGGATGCGGCGCGCCGAGGGGCGCGATGCGGCGGGCGACGTCGACGGGGTCCTCGACGAGGCTGTCCGCCGCCACCGACGGATCGGCCATGCGATTGACGAAGGAGGTGTTGGCGCCGTTCTCGAGCAGCCGCCGCACCAGGTAGGCCAGCAGCGTCTCGTGGCTGCCGACGGGCGCGTAGATGCGGCAGGGCCGGGCAAGCTTGTCAGGCCCCACCACCTCGCCGTAGAGGGCCTCGCCCATGCCGTGCAGGCACTGCAGCTCGTAGTCGCCGGGAGCGAAGGCGTCGCCCGCCAGCGCCAGCACGCTCGCCAGCGTCTGGGCGTTGTGGGTGGCGAACTGCGGATAGACGGCATCGCGGGCGGCCAGCAGCTTGCGCGCGCAGGCGATGTAGGACACATCCGTGTGCACCTTGCGGGTGAAGACGGGATAGTCGTCGAGGCCGTCGACCTGGGCGCGCTTGATCTCGCTGTCCCAGTAGGCGCCCTTGACGAGGCGCACCATCAGCCGGCGGCCGGAGCGCCGGGCCAGGTCGACAAGACAGTCGATCACCAGCGGGCAGCGCTTCTGGTAGGCCTGCACCACGAAGCCGAGGCCGTCCCAGCCGGCGAGCGCCGGGTCGCGGCACAGCGCCTCCAGCAGATCGAGGGAGATCTCGAGCCGGTCGGTCTCCTCGGCGTCTATGTTGAGGCCGATGTCGTAGCGGCGGGCGCGAGCCGCCAGGCCGGCCACGCGCGGCAGCAGCTCCGCCATGACGCGGGCGTGCTGGGCTCGCGCATAGCGCGGCGACAGCGCGGAGAGCTTGATGGAGATGCCGGGTCCCGCGACGATGCCGGCGCCGCCCGCGGCCTGGCCGATGGCGTCGATGGCGGTCTCGTAGGCGGCGAGGTAGCGCTCGGCGTCGGCGGCCGTCATCGCCGCCTCGCCCAGCATGTCGTAGGAGTAGCGGAAGCCGCGGGCCTGCATGGGTGCGCTCGCGGCCAGCGCCTCCTCGATGCTCTGGCCGAGCACGAACTGCTGACCCATCAGGCGCATGGCGAGATCGACCGAGGCGCGGATGACGGGCTCGCCGAGCCGCGCCAGCAGCCGCCGCATGGTGGCGGCGACGCCGGCGTCGCTCGCCGTCTCGTTGAGCTTGCCGGTGACGACGAGGCCCCAGGTGGCGGCATTGACCACCAGCGAGGGGCTGTGGTGGACATGGGCCATCCAGTCGCCGAGCGCGATCTTGTCCCGGATCAGGGCGTCGCGGGTCGCTGTGTCGGGGATGCGCAGCAGGGCCTCGGCCAGGCACATGAGCGCCACACCCTCCTGGCTGGAGAGCGCGTACTCCTGCAGCATGGCGGCGACGGGACCGGACTGGCCCTTGGCGCGCAGCGCGGCCACGAGCCGCATGGCGAGGTCGCGCGCCTTGCGCTTCTCGCGCTCGCCCAGCGTCGCCAGATCGAGCAGGGCGGCGACGCACTGCGGCTCGGGGCGGCGCGTGGCGGCCGAGATGGCGCTGCGCTGGGGGGAGAGGGCGGGGGGCGCTACGGCGCCGAACAGCGGCTCCTCGAGAGCCGCGGGCTTGCTGCTTTCACCTGTCATCGGGGCTGGCCTCGCTGCGATGCAGGGCGAGGTTAGCACGCCGCGGCGAGGAGCATGCCAGCACGTCGTCGCGGGACGAGGGCGGTGGCTTGCCGGCCTCTTGGCGCGACGCCGGACGATCAGCCGGCAGACATCGCGGGGCTCAGGCTTGCGGCGGCGGTCGCCGCGCCGCCACGACGAACTGGCTGGCCCCGGCGTGACCGTCGCCGAGCCAGCGCAGCGGCAGCAGCGAGGCGCCGTAGTAGCGCACCACGACGATCTCGAGGCCGCGCCGCGCCAGGCCCGCGAGCACGCTATCGGCGCTGGGCCAATGCTTGACCAGGGCCAGGTAGCGCGGCCTGCCGGTGAGCCCGAACCAGGC
>JANRIO010000079.1:0-3667 GCA_033764875.1 Hyphomicrobiaceae bacterium
ATGGCGAGCTTTGCCGGCATCCGCTATGCGGAGATGCTCGGCATGGTGCTCGCGGCTGCCGTCGACCGGCTCGGCGTCGTGCCCGCGCAGCAGGCCAAGGCGCCGCCGCCGGGTGAGGAGAAGGCGCGCAAGGCGGCTTGATGGGCTGCCGACGGCGGCGACGCATGAACGGGGTGAGGAGCAGCGCCGCGACGGGGGCCACCACGTGACCATGCGCCACCTGCCCCGTGAGCATGCGAGCCTCGACGTCCCGGGCCTCGGCCCCGTTGGCCTTGCCATCTATGGCGCCGAGGAGGGCCTCCCGGTGCTGGCCCTCCACGGCGCGCCGGCGAGCCGCTTCATGTTCGAGCTCGCTCATGGGCCCGCCCGCGAGCTCGGCCTCACGCTCCACTGTCCTGACCGGCCGGGCTACGGAGCAACGCCGCTCGATTCCACGACGCGGACGCTCGCCACACGCGCCGCCGGCCTCGCCCGGCTCGCTGACGCGCTCGGCCTCGACCGCTTCGCCGTCCTCGGCATCTCGGGTGGCGCGCCCTACGCCGTGGCGCTCGCCGCCGAACTTGGAGCGCGAGTCTCGGCGCTCGCCCTCGTCAGCCCCATGGGCCCGCTCGCCGACTATCTGGCGGCGCATCCGGCGGCGGTCGCGCAGGGGCGCGTGGCGCGTGGCCACCAGGTCTTCTTCTTGAGCCTGCCGGGGCATCCGCGCGTTCTAGCGGCCAACGCCGGGATGGCTGCCGCCGCTTTCCGTGCAGCTCCTCAAGTGTTCACCGCTGCCTTCGTCCGCTCACTGTCTTCCGCGGACCGCGCCGTCCTCGCCAAGCCGGAGAACCGCCGCAATCTGATCCGCATGACGCAGGAGGCGCTGCGCCGGGGACCCGACGGCGCGCTCGCCGACCACGCCTTGTTCGCCCGATCGTGGTGCCTCGATCCGGCCCGCGTGACGGCGAAGACCGTGCTGTGGCAGGGGACAGCGGATCGCATCGTGCCGGCGGCGGCCTCGTTCTGGCTCGGCGAGCGGCTGCCGGGGTGCGAGGTGCGGCGGCTCGATGGCCACGGCCATTTCTGGGTTTACGACGAGGCTGCGAGCGTTCTGGCGACGCTGCAGGCGCTGGCGGCCTGACGGACGGCTGTCGCCCATGCCGGCCGATCGGCAGTCAAGCGTTGCGACACAGACCTTTCGCGGTGCAACATGCCGCGCCGCATGCAAGCCAAGGGGGTAGGCATGGCCCGCTACACGTCACTCTTGGTGTTCGCGCTCCTGACGTTCGCCGCGGCAAGCTTCGCGGGCGCCTTCGAGCCGGGCGCCTGGTACGAGGGGCTGAGAAAGCCCGATTGGACCCCGCCCAATTGGTTGTTCGGTCCGGTATGGACGCTGCTGTACGTCATGATTGCACTGGCCGGCTGGCTCGTCTGGCGGGCGCAGGGGCTCGGCTTGCCACTTCTCATGTGGTTCTCCGGTCTCGGCTTCAACGCGGCGTGGTCGTACCTGATGTTCGGCGAGCATCGCATCGACGCGGCGCTCGTGGATCTCTCCCTCATGTGGGTGACGATCCTCGCCTTCATCCTGTCGGCGCGGCGCGTGAGTCCCGCAGCGGCGGCCCTGTTCGTCCCCTATCTCCTCTGGGTCAGCTTCGCCGGAGCGCTGAATTTCGCATTGCTTCAGATGAATAGCTGAGTGCTCCCGCCCTCGGCTTGACGCTGTCGGGGCCGGGTGGTCTACCGGACCACTCTCCGAAAACCGCCAGGAGGGCCGCAGGCGCCCCATGACCGACACCGTGCTCATCATCGACTTCGGCAGCCAGGTGACGCAGCTCATCGCCCGGCGTGTGCGGGAAGCGGGCGTCTATTCCGAGATCGTCCCCTTCAATCGCGCCGAGACCGCTCGCGAGCGCCTCGATCCGAAAGCGATCATCCTGTCGGGCGGGCCGGCGAGCGTCACCGAAGCCGGATCGCCGCGCGCGCCGGCCTGGGTGTTCACGTCGGGTCTGCCGATCCTCTCGATCTGCTACGGCCAGCAGACGACGGCCGTGCAGCTCGGCGGCGCCGTCGAGGGCGGGCATGCCGCCGAGTTCGGCCGCGCCGACGTCGAGATCAAGGAAAAGAGCGCTCTGTTCGAGGGTATCTGGGAGGTCGGCCGGCGCTATCCCGTGTGGATGAGCCACGGCGATCGCGTCACGCGTCTGCCCGAGGGCTTCACCGTCAAGGCGGTGAGCCCCAACGCGCCGTTCGCGGTGGCCAGCGACGAGGCGCGCCGCATCTTCACGACCATGTTCCATCCCGAGGTCGCCCACACGCCCGACGGGGCGCGCCTCATCGCCAACTTCGTCCACCGCATCGCCGGGCTGCCCGGCGACTGGACCATGGCACACTTCCGCACGAGCGAGGTCGCCAGGATCAAGGCGCAGGTCGGCGGCGCACGGGTCATCTCGGGGCTGTCGGGCGGGGTCGATTCTGCCGTCGCCTCGGTCCTCATCCACGAGGCCATCGGCGACCAGCTCACCTGCATCTTCGTCGACCATGGCCTGCTGCGCGCCGGCGAGGCCGAGGAGGTCGTGCGGCTGTTCCGCGGCGCCTACAACATTCCGCTCGTTCACGTCGATGCGAGCGAACGCTTCCTCGGCGCGCTCGCCGGGGTCGAGGACCCCGAGCAGAAGCGCAAGGCGATCGGGGCGCTCTTCATCGAGGTGTTCGAGGCCGAGGCGAAGAAGCTCGGCGGCGCCGAGTACCTCGCTCAGGGTACGCTCTATCCCGACGTCATCGAGAGCGTGTCGTTCACCGGCGGGCCGTCGGTCACGATCAAGTCCCACCACAACGTCGGCGGGCTGCCCGAGCGCATGAACCTGAAGCTCGTCGAGCCGCTCAGGGAGCTGTTCAAGGACGAGGTGCGCACGCTCGGCCGCGAGCTCGGGCTGCCGGAGACGTTCATCGGGCGCCATCCGTTCCCGGGGCCGGGGCTCGCGATCCGGATGCCCGGCGCCGTGACGCCGGAGAAGCTCGCCATCCTGCGCCAGGCGGACGCCATTTATCTGGAGGAGATCCGCGCCGCCGGCCTCTACGACCGCATCTGGCAGGCGTTCGCCGTGCTCTTGCCGGTGCGCACGGTCGGCGTCATGGGGGATGCGCGCACCTACGACAACGTCTGCGCGCTCAGGGCCGTGACCTCGACCGACGGCATGACGGCCGACTACTTCGACTTCAGCCACGACTTCCTGGGCCGCACCGCGACGCGCATCATCAACGAGGTCAAGGGCATCAACCGCGTCGTCTACGACATCACCTCCAAGCCGCCAGGGACGATCGAGTGGGAGTGACGGGCGGGGCGCCAATGATTTGTTGGCAGGCCGAAGAATGAATCGAGGCGGTGGCCAAATTTTTCCCGATCGGGAATATTTCGGGTTCAGGAGCCACCCCGAGGCGCAGGCTTTCCCGAGCGGGAAATTCTTATAGACATTCTTCAGGAATCCATGATACTTTCCCGTTCGGTAAATATCATGGCCAGACGCAACCTCACCACCGCCGAGATCGGCGACATTGTGCGAACCACCCGCAAGGCCGCTGGCTTGCGGCAGGACGAGCTTGCCGGCGCAGCTGGCGTCGGCCTGCGCTTCATCGTCGATCTCGAAGCGGGAAAGCCGACCGCGCAGATCGGCAAGACGCTTCAGGTCCT
>JANRIO010000037.1:0-64131 GCA_033764875.1 Hyphomicrobiaceae bacterium
GGACCAGCCTGTGGCGCCCATCGCGGCCCAGTCGTCGTAGTCCGTTGCATGGCCGCGGATATAGATCATGGCGTTGATGGCCGAGGAGCCGCCGAGCATCTTGCCGCGTGGCTGAAATCCGATCCGGCCGCCGAGGCTCGCCTGTGGGACCGTGTCGAAAGCCCAGTTGCGCAGCTTGCGGGGCACCATCAGGGCGGTGACGAACGGTGTGCGGAAGAAGGGGCTGTCCTCGGGCCCTGCCTCGATCAGGCAGACGCTGGTGCCGGGCGCCTCGGTGAGGCGGCCTGCGAGTGTTGCGCCGGCCGAGCCGCCGCCGATCACGACGAAATCGAACTCCATCGGCACCCTCCCCTGCGGCTCCGGCCTCTAGCGGGCGGATGCCGTTTGAGGATTGTTCTCGGTTTGAGGTGGCGAGTAAAGGGTGGCAATGAGAGCCGCGCCGCATCAAGGGGCCTCTGCGCGAGGAACTCGCGAGCGGTGTCTCCTGCCGATGTGTCGATCCGCGCGGCGTCTCAGCGCGTGGGACACGTGCAGCCCTGGTCTCCCGTCGCTCAGGCGAGCGTCACGACCTGTCCCGGGCGCGCAGCGACAAAGCGTTCCTCGGGGATGTTGCGGGCCAGGCGTGCTGCGGCAAGCGCCTCGCGCGGCATCTCGACGGCCTCGTTGGTAAGCTGGAATGTGCCCCAGTGGTGGCCCAGCGCAGCCTTGGCGCCGCACAGTTCCAGTGCCTTCATGCTTTCCTCGGGATTCATATGGCTCGTGTGCATGAACCAGCGCGGTTCGTATGCGCCGATGGGGAGCAGGGCCATGTCGATCACGGGATGGCGCTTGCCGACCGTCGCGAACACCTTGCCATCGGCGAAGGCGCTGTCACCCACGCAATAGATTTTGTGCTTCGGCGTCTCGATGACGAAGCTCGCCCACAATGCGTGGCGGCGGTCGCCGAGGCCGCGGGCGGACCAGTGCACGGTCGGTTCGAGATGCACGCGCAGGCCGTCGCCGAGGTCGACGACGGCGTGCCAGTCAAAGGCTCGGGCGTCAATTTCTGGAACGTCACCGCGGACGATGGTGTCGTTGCCCAGCGGCGTGACGACAGGCGCGCGGTTCCGCTGCCAGATTCGGCCGATCATGCCGGTGTCCATGTGGTCGTAGTGGTTGTGCGTGACGAGGACGTAGTCGATCGGTGGCAGGTTCTCGAAGTCGATACCCGGCGGGTTCACGCGCTTGGGTCCGACGGCTTTCAGGGGGCTCGCACGCTTCGACCAGACGGGGTCGAGCAGAAGATTGCGGCCGGCAGCCTGGATCAGGAACGAGGCGTGGCCGACGTGGCAGATGCGCACCTCGTCGCGCGCGACGCGCTGCGGGGGCCGATCGGCGGCGTGCGGGCTCGGGAAGCTGTCCGGCCAACGCGCGCGCTGCTCCCAGAACTGCCACCGCAGAAGTTCCCAAGCGCTTCTCGGACCGGTGCCATCGGGATTGAAGAACAGCGTGCCGTCAAAATGATCGGTCACAGGACCGGCGTAGTAGGCGTTGGCACGCCGAACCGTCAAGACAGTGCCCAAGCCGCCCGCAAGTCCGGCGGCGCCCAGCAGCTTGAGAAGACGTCGGCGGGTCATTGGTCCTCGTGAATAAGTTGGGTTCACTGCTTCATATAGAAACCGAGATGGCAAAAACAAAACCACCCGCGGGAGCCCCCGCGGGTGGTTGAGATTTCCAAGCCACAGGCTGGACTTACATGTCCATGCCACCCATGCCGCCCATACCGCCATGCGAATGGCCGGCATGCGCATCCTTCTTCTTTGGAGCCTCGGCGACGCCGGCCTCCGTGGTGATCAGGAGGCTTGCGATTGAAGCGGCGTCCTGGAGGGCAGTGCGCACGACCTTGGCCGGGTCGATGATGCCCTTCTCGAACATGTCGCCGTACTCGTCGTTCTGGGCGTCGTAGCCGAAGGCCGCGCCGCGGCCGTCGATAACCTTGCCGACAACGATGGAGCCCTCGACGCCGGCGTTCTCGGCGATCTGGCGGATCGGAGCTTGCAGCGCCTTGCGGACGATGTTGATGCCGGCCTCCTGGTCCTCATTCTCGCCCTTGACAGTAATGTTCTGGGCGGCCTTGAGGAGAGCGACACCGCCGCCCACCACGATGCCTTCCTCGACAGCGGCGCGGGTTGCATTGAGCGCGTCGTCCACGCGGTCCTTGCGCTCCTTCACTTCGACCTCGGTGGCGCCGCCGACCTTAATGACGGCCACGCCGCCTGCAAGCTTTGCCAGACGCTCCTGCAGCTTCTCGCGGTCGTAGTCGGAGGTCGTCTCCTCGATCTGCGCCTTGATCTGGCCGATGCGGGCCTCGATGTCCTTCTTCTTGCCGGCGCCGTCGATGACGGTGGTGTTCTCCTTCTCGATGCGCACGCGCTTGGCCTTGCCCAGCATGTCGAGCGAGACGTTCTCGAGCTTGATGCCGAGGTCCTCGCTGATCACCTGGCCGCCGGTGAGGACGGCGATGTCCTCCAGCATGGCCTTGCGGCGGTCACCGAAGCCCGGCGCCTTCACGGCCGCGACCTTGAGGCCGCCGCGCAGCTTGTTGACGACGAGCGTGGCGAGCGCCTCGCCCTCGACCTCCTCCGCGATGATCAGCAACGGCTTGCCGGTCTGCACCACGGCCTCGAGGACCGGGAGCAGCGGCTGCAGCGACGCGAGCTTCTTCTCGTGGATGAGGAGGTAGGGATCGTCGAGCTCGGCGATCATCTTGTCGGGGTTGGTGATGAAGTAGGGCGACAGGTAGCCGCGATCGAACTGCATGCCCTCGACCACGTCGAGCTCGCTCTCGAGGCTCTTGGCCTCCTCGACCGTGATCACGCCCTCGTTGCCGACCTTCTGCATGGCCTCGGCGATCATGTCGCCGATTGCCTTCTCGCCGTTGGCCGAGATGGTGCCGACCTGGGCGACTTCCTGGCTGTTCTTGACCTTCTTGGACTTCTTCTGGATGTCCTCGATGACCTGCGACACGGCCTTGTCGATGCCGCGCTTGAGGTCCATCGGGTTCATGCCGGCTGCGACCGCCTTCAGGCCCTCGCGCACGATGGCTTGCGTCAGCACGCAGGCCGTGGTGGTGCCGTCGCCGGCCACGTCGTTGGTCTTCTGGGCGGCCTCGCGCACCATCAGCGCGCCCATGTTCTCGAACTTGTCCTCGAGCTCGATCTCCTTGGCGACGGTGACGCCGTCCTTGGTGGTGCGGGGAGCGCCGAAGCTCTTCTCGATGACGACGTTGCGGCCCTTGGGGCCCAGCGTCACCTTCACGGCGTTGGCGAGGATGTCGACGCCGCGCAGCATGCGCTCGCGGGCATCACCGGCAAATTTTACGTCCTTGGCGGCCATTTGTGAGGGTTCCTCAATCTGGATGGGCTGTTAGGGGGCGTCAGTGGTGGGCGCCGCGGGGTGAGGGGGCTGCGCCACCACTGACCACTCACGACTGACCACCGACGAGGCGGGCTTATTTGTCGAGAACGCCCATGATGTCGCTCTCCTTCATGATCAACAGCTCCTGGCCGTCGATCTTCACCTCGGTGCCGGACCACTTGCCGAACAGCACCTTGTCGCCCTTCTTCACGTCGAGGGCCACGATCTTGCCGCTCTCGTCGCGGGCGCCGGGGCCGACCGCGATCACCTCGCCCTGCTGGGGCTTCTCGGCAGCCGTATCCGGGATGATGATGCCGCCGGCCGTCTTCGTCTCGCTTTCGACCCGGCGCACCACGACGCGATCGTGCAGAGGACGGAATTTCATGTAGAAAACTCCCTTCGCATGCGGGGCCCTTGAGCGCTGCCCCGGGGGTTTGATGAGCTGGAATTGGTGGCTGCTAGCACTGACGTTCAGAGAGTGCCAAAGCCCGCGCAGGAGATAGAGAAGCCCCGTTTGGAAGTCAAGCGACGCCCGCCGCGGACGGCGAAAAAATGTCGCCACGCCATGGCTTAATGTTGACGGATCGTTAACCGGTCGGCCGGCTCGCCCCGTCTGCCCGCCGCCCGCGCCGTGTGCACGAGGCCCTGGCCAAGGCAGTCGATCCCGGCGCGCCCCGAGCGCAATTTCTCATGCTGTGGCTTGGCCTTGGAGCCCCGGCCGCCGGTGTTCTGCACCGCCTCGTTGCCCCGTTACCACTGCAACCGGTCTCGAATCATCCTACAGCGTACCGCCATGTGCAGCTGCGAGACCGGAGAGAGGCTCCTTTGGCGTCCTTGAATTCCGTCCTGTCGGTGTTGAACGTCGGCCGTCGCGTGCGCGCCGACGGCATGCGGCTGCGCCCCGGTCGCAACATCATCCGCGGCATCTCCGGCCGCGCCTATGACTTCGAGGCCCATCCCGCAGCCTCGCTCGGCGAGCTCGACGGCGTCGCCGCCGTCTACATCTACGCCCGCGACGTCTCCTCCACCGAGGCCCATTCCCAGCGCCTCGACGCGACCGAGGCCGACTGCAGGTTCGGCTACATCGCCGAGGCATCCGACATCGCCGAGGCGCACCGCAGCAACCTCCACGCCGGGCATTTCCGCGGCCTCGGCTACGACACGGCGCTCCTCGTGTGCATCGAGAACCCGATCATCCGGGCGGAGATCGTGGAGGACATCCTGTCGCTCCACCGGCCCGTGCTCAACGACCTACTCCGCAGCCAGAACGGTCGGCTGCGTGGTTGAGAGGCCCAGTTGTTTGCGCGCCTCTTCCCGCAAGGCGTCGATGGGCTTGCGTCGCCCATCGGCCTCGTAGTGCCAGAAGGTCCACCCGTTGCAGGCGGCCTTCCCTTGAACCTCCGCGCCGAGGCGGTGGATTGAGCCCTGCCTATTGGCAATCGCAAGGGTTCCATCCGCGCGCACCTCGGCGCGGACTTTTCCCTTCTCGTCGGTGAGCGTCGTCCCGGCATCCAGGATGCCGAGCTCGACGATGGCGCCGAACGGCACCCGCGGCTCCTGCCGCTTGGAGCGCATGGTCTCCAAGTCCGCGGGCTTCAGCGGCCGCACGCGGTCGATGCGCTCCTGCGCCGCCGCCGCGTAGGCCTTGTCCCGCTCGATGCCGATGAAGCGCCGCCCCAGCCGCTTGGCCACCGCCCCCGTGGTGCCGGTGCCGAAGAACGGGTCGAGCACCACGTCGCCCGGATTGCTGGTGGTCACCAGGATGCGATGCAGCAGCGCTTCCGGCTTCTGCGTGGGATGCGCCTTCTTGCCGGCGCCGTCCTTGAGCCGCTCCGGCCCTGAGCAGATCGGGAACAGCCAGTCCGAGCGCATCTGCACGTCGTCGTTGCCGGCCTTGGCCGCCTCGTAGTTGAAGGTGACGCGCGCGTTGGCATCGCGCCCGGCCCAGATCAGCGTCTCGTGCGCGTTGGTGAAGCGCTTGCCGCGGAAGTTCGGCATCGGGTTGACCTTGCGCCAGACGACGTCGTTCTGCAGCCAGAAGCCGAGGTCCTGCAGGGCGACGCCGAGGCGGAAGATGTTGTGATAGGAGCCGATCACCCAGATGGCGCCGTTGGGCTTCAGCACGCGCCTGGCCTCCGCCAGCCAGGCCCGCGTGAAGGCGTCGTAGGCCGCAAACGAGGTGAACTTGTCCCAGTCGTCGTCGACGCCGTCGACGCGGGTGTTGTTGGGCCTGAGCAGGTCGCCGGCGAGCTGCAGGTTGTAGGGCGGATCGGCGAACACCAGATCGACCGTGCCCGTGGGGAGCTTGGCCAGCTCCTTCAGGCAGTCGCCGATGAGAATGCGGTTGGCAGGCAACGCGGCACGCGAACGCGAGGACATGGAACGGGACTCTCGACGCTGAACTAAACGCAACCAGTGCGGGCAACGGCCCACCCGCTCACCATAGCACGCCCCGCGCCGCGCAGGTTGCATGGCGGAGTCGTCACCCCTCTCCACCAGCCGTAGATTGGGTCAAGCGCAGCGCGACCCAACACCCACCGCCCTCTCCGCGGGCATGACGGTGAGAGAGAGCAGGCCCTTGGCCACACACTGGCGTCATCCCCGCGCAGGCGGAGATCCACGCCAGTCGGATGGACGCAAACGCCCTGTCGGCTTCGCGTGTCGCTCGACCTGTCCGGCGACTCTGTCCGCAGGCCTGCCTGGATGCCCGCCTCCGCGGGCATGACGTCGGGAGTTGGCTGCCGGACGGCCCACACCACACCGTCATCCCCGCGCAGGCGGGGATCCACCGCCCACCGCCGTAGGTTGGGTCAAGCGCAGCGCGACCCAACACCCACCGGCGGCGCGCCAGGCAAAGTAATCGAAGATCATCGGCACAAGTCCCCGACTGCAATGGCGCGGAGACTAAGCCCAGAACTGTGACCGCCCAAGGACCGCGCGGTAGAGTCACGACGCCGGGCTCGCGCGACGCGTGCCCCGCCCGGCCGCCCTACCCCGCCAGCCACTCCGGCACGCGGTCCTGGCCGATCAGATCCTCGTAGGTCTGGCGCGGGCGGATCAGGGCCCAGTCGGCGCCGTTGACCAGCACCTCCGCCACCAGCGGCCGGGTGTTGTAGGTGGAGGCCATGGCGGCCCCGTAGGCCCCCGCGCTCATGAAGGCGACGAGGTCGCCGCCGGCAAGCTCCGGCAGCGTGCGGTCCTGCGCCAGGTAGTCGCCCGTCTCGCACACCGGGCCGACCACGTCCTGCACCGCCGGCGCGCGCTGCGCGACCGCCTCCTGCACCGGCCAGATGTCGTGGTGCGCGTCGTACAGCGTCGGCCGGATCAAATCGTTCATGGCCGCATCGACGATGGCGAAGCGCTTGGCCGCGCCATGCTTGGCGTAGAGCACGCGGGCGACGAGCACGCCGGCGTTGGCCACGATCATGCGCCCCGGCTCCAGCGTGATCGGCAGGCCGAGGTCGCCCAGCGTCTCGCGCACGATGCCGGCATAGGCCGCCGGCGACGGCGGGATGTCGTTGGAGCCCTGGTAGGGCACGCCGAGGCCGCCGCCGATGTCGAGGTGGGCGAGGTGATGCCCGCCCTCGCGCAGCGTGCCGACCAGCTCGCGCAGCAGGCTGAACGCGTCCTTGAACGGCGCCAGGTCGGTGATCTGGCTGCCGATGTGCATATGGATGCCCGACACCTCGATGCCGGGCAGGCTGGCGGCCCTTGCATAGAGGCGCGGCGCCTCGTCGAAGGCGATGCCGAACTTGTTCTCCGCCTTGCCGGTCGAGATCTTGGCGTGCGTCTTGGCATCGACGTCCGGGTTGACGCGCAGCGCGATGCGCGCAGTCGCCCCCATCTCGGCCGCGACCGCGCTCAGCGCCTGGAGCTCGGGCTCGCTCTCCACGTTGAAGCCGAGGATGCCCTCGGCGATGGCGTGCGCCATCTCGGGCCTCGTCTTGCCGACGCCGGCGAAGATGATCTTGTTGGCGGGAACGCCGGCGGCGCGCGCCCGCCGCAGCTCGCCCTCCGACACCACGTCCATGCCGGCGCCGAGGCGGGCCAGCGTCCGGATCACGGCCTGGTTGGAGTTGGCCTTGATGGCGTAGCAGATCAGCGCCTCGAGCCCTTGCGCCTTGAAGGCGTCGGCGAGCACCCGGTAGTGCCGCTCGAGCGTCGCCGTGGAGTAGCAGTAGAAGGGGGTGCCCACGGCCTCCGCGAGGCCGGCAAGGCTCACGCCCTCCGCGTGGAGGACGCCGCCGACGTAGGAGAAATGATGCATGCGGCCGTCAGCGCAGCAGGGGGTCGAGCACGAAGCCCTTCTTCGGAGCCGGATCGCCGGTGCTGCCGGGGATGGCCGTGTTGCCGACGTTCTGCGCCTCGGGCGGGGCCTCCAGCGAGCCGCGCACACCGCACGCCGACAGGCTCAGCGAGGCGACAAGCGCCAGTAGGACGGCCATGGCCAAACGGGGAAGCATCCGGACCCCTGGTTGAGCTACTCTCCGCGCCGCCTTCGGGGCCGGCGGCCGCAGTGAGCCGCAGAAAGCCTCGCAAACGGCCAAACGTCCGCAAAACCTCGGGGTTTCGCGACGCTTGCTACACATAGCCTCAAACGCCCGGAGCTTCCAGCCGCTTTATCCAGGCCGCCGCCATTTTCGCGACGTTCTGTGGCGCGGTTCCCCCATAGCTGACCCGGCTCTTGACCGACTGCGCCACCGACAGCACCGAAAAAACCTCTTTTGTTATAGCGGGATGCACCCCCTGCATGGCCGCCAGGTCAAGCTCCTCCAGCGCCACCTGCCGCGCCTCCGCCAGGGCCACGATGCGGCCCGTGACGTGGTGCGCCTCCCGGAACGGCATGCCGAGCGCGCGCACCAGCCAGTCGGCGAGGTCCGTCGCCGTGGAGTAGCCCGCGCCCGCCGCCGCCGCCATGCGCTCCGGCACCGGCTGCAGGTCCTCGACGATGCCGGTGATGGCCTGGATGCCGAGCGTCATGCTGGCGAGCGCGTCGAAGGTGACCTCCTTGTCCTCCTGCATGTCCTTGGAATAGGCGAGCGGCAGCCCCTTCATCACCATCAGCAGCGACTGGAAGGCCCCCGCGATGCGCCCGACCTTGGCCCGCACCAGCTCGGCCGCGTCCGGGTTGCGCTTCTGCGGCATGATCGAGGAGCCAGTCGTGAAGCGGTCGGACAGCCGGATGAATCCGAACTGCGGCGTCGTCCACAGCACGATCTCCTCGGCAAAGCGCGACAGGTGCACCGCGCAGATCGCGGCCGAGGCCAGCGTCTCCAGCGCGAAATCGCGGTCCGAGACACCGTCGAGCGAGTTGGCCATCGGCGCCTCGAAGCCCAGCGCCTGGGCGGTCGCGTGCCGGTCGAGGGGGAACGACGTGCCGGCCAGCGCCGCCGAGCCGAGCGGGCTCTGGTTGAGGCGCCGGCGGGCATCGGCAAAGCGGCCGCGATCGCGCGCCAGCATCTCCACATAGGCCATCAGGTGGTGGCCGAAGGTGACGGGCTGCGCCGGCTGCAGGTGCGTGAACCCCGGCATCACCGTGTCGGCATGGGCCGCGGCCTTGCGGGCGAGCGCCAGCTGCAGCGTGCCGAGGGCGGCGTCCGTGGCGTCGAGCCAGGCCCGCACGTAGAGGCGGAAGTCGGTCGCCACCTGGTCGTTGCGCGAGCGGGCCGTATGCAGCCGCCCCGCCGGCTCGCCGATGATCTCCTTGAGCCGGCTCTCGACGTTCATGTGCACGTCTTCCAGCGCGATTTTGAACTGGAAGCTGCCGGCCTCGATCTCGGCCAGCACCTGGTCGAGGCCCTTGTCGATGGCGGCGGCGTCCTCCCGGCTGATGATGCCCTGCGCCGCGAGCATGGCCGCATGCGCCTTCGACGCCTGGATATCCTGCGGAGCCATGGCCTTGTCGAAACCGACCGAGGCATTTATCTCCTGCATGATCTCGGCCGGTGACATCGTGAACCGGCCACCCCACATCTTGTTTGAACTGTCGGTCACGGAGCTGCCCTGGGTTTGGGGCGCCGGGCCCCTCTGGCCAGCGGCGGGAAACACGAATGTCGCAATCGCAGATCGAGACCCGGAGGTTTCCGCGATGGACCGGCGCCGCCGTCGCCCTCGGCGCGGCCATCGCCGGTTTCGCTGCGGTATACGTGACGCTCAGGGCGTCTGACAATCCGAAGCCGCAAGCCCCGCGGCCCGCTGCCGGCGCGATGTCGGCCGCCTCGGCCCCCGCCACGCTGCCCTCGGGCCCCGGCGCCAACCCCCTGAGCCAGGGCCACATGGCCGCCTTCGTCTTCAAGAAGGCGCCCGAGGCCCTGCCGGAGCTCAAGTTCCAGGACGGCCAGGGCCGCGAGCTGACGCTCGCCGCCTTCCGCGGCAAGGTGGTACTGCTGAACCTGTGGGCCACCTGGTGCCTGCCCTGCCGCAAGGAGATGCCGGCGCTGGACCGCCTGCAGGGCGAGCTCGGCTCCGACAAGTTCGAGGTGGTGGCCTTGAGCGTCGACCGCACCGGCATCGCCGGCGCCCGCCGCTTCCTCGACGAGACCAAGGTCGAGAAGCTGGCCGTCTACGCCGACCCCTCCGCCAGGCTGACCTCGCCGCTGCGCGCCACCGGCCTGCCGACCACGCTGCTCATCGACGCCGACGGGCGCGAGGTCGGCCGCCTCATCGGCCCCGCCGAGTGGGACAGCGCGGAGGCCGTGCGCCTGATCAAGGCGGTGATGCGGTAGGAGAATCGAGCGCCTGGCCAGTTGCGAGGCCGCCGCAACAGATCCGCCGACGGAATCTCTGTTGTCGATTCCCTCGCGCGGCGATCCAATGCGGCCAGTCCGATGCGCGAGGACTTGCAGCGTGCGCCAGATGCCGGAGTTAGTCGAAGTGACCACATCGAACACCGACGCGCGCTTCTGGGATCGGATCGCGCGCAAGTACGCCCAAGACGCCATAAAGGACATGGCGGGCTACGAGCGTACCGTGGCGCGCGTGCGCCAATGCCTCGAGCGCACCGACACGGTATTGGAGGTCGGCTGCGGCACGGGCATGACCGCGCTCACACTTGCTCCCGCCGTCGCGCGCTACATCGGCACCGATATCTCCGCCGAGATGATCGCGATCGCGCGCAAAAGGGCGGCCGCGCAGGGATGCGGAAACGTCGAGTTCGCCGTGGCCGGATCCAATGGCTCGACCTGGCCCGCAGGGTCCTACGATGCGGTACTGGCATTCAACGTCCTGCATCTCGTTCGCGAGCGAGCAGGCTTCCTGCGTCAGCTGCACGCCGCCTTGAAGCCCGGCGGTCTGTTCATCAGCAAGACGCCGTGCCTGTCGGAGATGAACCGGTTGATCCGCCTCGCCGTGCCCGTCGCGCAAGTCCTCGGCAAGGCGCCAAATGTCGATTTCTTCACGGCGGCCCGATTGATCGACGACATCGCAGGCGCTGGGTTCAGCGTGGTCGAGCAAGCGCGACACGGCACCAAGCCCGACGAGCCGCGCATCTTCATCGTCGCTCGCAGATGAAGAGGCCCCATCCAGCTTCGCGCCGGTCTGCGATGCTCTCTCGAGCTCGGCCGTCACGCACCGAGTGCCCCCCATCGCGCCCGCTTCACGGCTCGAACACCGGCCGCTTCTGCTCGCCGTCGGCCTGCAGCAGGCCGCCGACGATGCCGCGGGCGAGCTGCTCGGACATGCAGCGGTAGCCGCGGTCGTTCATGTGCAGGTTGTCGCGCGTGAGGTAGAACGTGTCGCCGCGCTCCTTCTGCAGCTCGCGCATCGCCTCGTAGCGGTCGACGAGCAGCACGTGCGCCTCGCGCGCCACCTCGGCGACGGCCTGCACCATCCGCTCGTAGTGGCCGTCCTTGGCCAGCTCCTCGCCGAACTGCGGATCGACCAGCACCACGTCGATGCGGCGCTCGGCGAGCCAGGCCAGCGTGCCCTTGAGGCAGCTCTTGAAGCGATCCACCTCGACGTGCCGGATGGCGTCGTTGGTGCCGACCTGCCAGACCACGAGGTCTGGCTTGGTCTCCTCCACCTCGCGCTTCATGCGGTCGGCGGCACCCTGCGCCACCTCGCCGCCGACGCCGCGGCCGACGACGTCGAAGTCCATGCCCTTGACCGAGCCCTCCAGGTCCTTCTCCAGCCGCGCCACGTAGGTGGCCGACGGCGACGAGGCGCCGGTCCCGACGGTCGAGGAGGAGCCGATGGCGAGGATGCGCACGGTTCGGTTCGACCGCACGGCACGGCTCAGCCCGCGCAAGGGGCGGCGGAACAGCTCGCCCGCGACGCGGCGCGAGCGGCATTCGGGCGACAGCTGCGGCGGCGCGCTCGGCAGCTGCAGCACCGGCACCATCGGCCCGAGCGCGACCTGCTGGGCGGAGGCGGACGTCGCCGCCACGCATAGCGCAGCCACCCATGCGCCCCGGAGAAGGCCTGCCCGCAACATCTGGAGAACCCCGACTTGACGTAACGTTAACGTAGAGGCAGTTGAAACACCGGTAAAGCGGCCGCCCCGCAGCCCATTCTCTCCCGCAGGCTCCTGTGGGCCGGTTGACACACTGCGGGCACAATCGAGAAGACGAGACCCATGGTGAACCAGCAGCTAAAGCCCGTCATCGAGAAGGCCTGGGAAGAGCGGGACGGCGTCACCTTCTCCACCAGGGGCGAGGTCCGGGAGGCCGTCGATACGGCGCTCGCCCTGCTCGACAGCGGGGAGGCCCGCGTGGCCGCCAAGGAAGACGGCCAGTGGGTCGTGCACCAGTGGCTCAAGAAGGCCGTGCTGCTGTCGTTCCGGCTCAACGACATGGGGCTGATCTCGGGCGCCCCCGGCGGAGCCAGCTGGTGGGACAAGGTGCCCTCCAAGTTCGACGGGCTGACGGCCGAGGCCTACCGCAAGGCGGGCTATCGCGCCGTGCCGGGTGCCGTCGTGCGCCGCTCGGCCTACATCGCCCCCGGCGTCGTCCTGATGCCCTCGTTCGTGAACCTCGGCGCCTATGTCGGCGCCAACACCATGGTCGACACCTGGGCGACGGTCGGCTCCTGTGCCCAGATCGGGGCCCACGTGCACCTCTCGGGCGGCGTCGGCATCGGCGGCGTGCTCGAGCCCCTGCAGGCCAACCCCACCATCATCGAGGACAACTGCTTCATCGGCGCCCGATCGGAGGTGGTCGAGGGCGTGATCGTGGGCGAGGGCTCGGTGCTGGCCATGGGCACCTTCATCAGCTCCTCGACCAAGATCATCGACCGCAGCACGGGGCAGGTGCACGTCGGCTACGTGCCGCCCTACTCGGTGGTTGTCTCGGGCAGCCTGCCCGGCCGGCCGTTCCCGGACGGCGCGCCGAGCCCGAGCCTCTACTGCGCCGTCATCGTCAAGACCGTCGACGAGCGCACGCGGGCCAAGACCAGCATCAACGAGCTGTTGCGCGACTGAGCCGGAGCTGCCCGGCCCCCCGGGCGGTTCTTGACGCTCTTTTGAAGCCCGCACGCGCGCCCCCGTGCTAGCTGTACCCGGTTCCAATCGGCGCCAGGAGATGAGACGCGTGAGCGACCGCACGGGCTTGCAGACGAGCGACAGGCTGCTGAAGTTTCAGGATCCCGACTGGACGCTCACGGGCGAGGAGCGCGCCCGCGTCGGCCTCAAAGCGCTCGAGACGCTTTGGATCAACACCGGCACGGTGTGCAACATCACCTGCCGCAACTGCTATATCGAATCGAGCCCCGGCAACGACCGGCTCGCCTACATCACGGCGGCCGAGGTCGCAGCCTACCTCGACGAGATCGCGCGCGATGGCCTCGCCACCGGCGTCATCGCCTTCACCGGCGGCGAGCCGTTCATGAACCCCGACATCCTGGTCATGGCGGGCGACGCGCTGGCACGCGGCCACGATGTGCTGGTCCTCACCAATGCCATGCAGCCGATGCAGCGTCCCCGCATCAAGGCGGGCCTCCTCGGGCTGGCCCAGCGCCACGGGACGCGGCTCACGATCCGCGTCAGCCTCGACCACCACGGCCGCAAGCTGCACGAGGTGGAGCGCGGGCAGGGCACCTGGGCCAAGGCCATTGCCGGACTCGACTGGCTGGTCAGGTCCGGCATCAACACGGCGATCGCCGGCCGCACCTGCTGGGGCGAGACGGAAGCCCAGGCCCGTCAGGGCTACGCCGGGCTCATCGCCGAGCGCGGCTGGGGCATCGATGCCGCCGACGGCAGGGCGCTGGTGCTGCTGCCCGAGATGGAGGCCGACAGCGGCGTTCCCGAGATCACCACCCGCTGCTGGTCGATCTTGAAGAAGGACCCCGGCGACATGATGTGCGCCGCGAGCCGGATGATCGTGAAGCGCAAGGGCGCAGCCGCGCCGACCGTCGTGCCCTGCACGCTGATCGCCTACCAACCCGAGTTCGACATGGGGCGCACGCTGGCCGAGGCGGCCCGCGCCGATGGCGGCATGTTCGCCAGCGGCGCCGTCAAGCTGTGCCACCCGCACTGCGCCAAGTTCTGCGTGCTGGGCGGCGGCAGCTGCTCGGGCGCCTGATCCGGCCTGATCCGGCAGGCCAAGCCCTCCTTCTGCGCGCCGCCAGGACGCATCAGCGTCGAGAGCGCCTCGTGCCGGGGCACAAGACGCCCGCCCTGATCGCATGCGTCGGACTGCGCTATTTCTTGACCAGCGCGTCGCGGATTTCCCTGAGATAGATCTCGGAGGGCGAGGGCGGCGGCGGCATCGCATCCTGCTCCTTCTCGAACTTGGCTTTCAGGGTAAGCATCGTCTTGAGCACCAGGAACAGCACGAAGGCGATGATGGCGAAGTCGACCACGGTCTGGACGAAGATGCCGTACTTGATCAGCACCGGCTTTTCCACCGAGCCGAGGTTGATCGCGAGGTCCTTGAAGTCGACCCGGCCCAGGATGAACCCGATCGGCGGCATCAGCACGTTCTCCACCAGCGCCGACACGATCTTGCCGAACGCGGCCCCGATGATGACGCCGACGGCCAGGTCGACGACGTTACCCCTGAGCGCGAAATCGCGGAACTCGGACAGCAGCTTGGTATTCACTTTCATTGCCAACCCCTTTCGCCGGCCCCGTTGAATCGGACCGCTAGCTTACGCGACGGCTTTTCGCGCCCGCAATCGGAAATGCTCCGTGCCCGCCGCGACCGGCATGGCGGACTTAAGGCTCGCGCGGCGCGGGATTGGACAAGAGGGGATGCCATCCCCCACAATATCCTCAAGGTTGCAGAGCTTCGGCCGCGCCAGCACGCCCCTCGAGGCCGGAACAGCGGCCGGCCGGGGCGGGACGCGCATGCAGGACACGCATGGTTGAGAGCTTCACGATCGTCGCCCTGGCCCTCGGCTACGTGAGCGCGCTGTTTGCGCTCGCCTGGTTTGCGGACCACCGGGTGCGCACGCGCAAGGCGGGCGATAGCCGGCCGTTCGTCTACGCCCTCTCGCTGGCGGTCTACTGCACCTCCTGGACGTTCTTCGGCAGCGTCGGGCTCGCCGTCACCACCGGCTACGACTTCATCGCGGTCTATCTCGGTCCCGTCCTGCTGTTCGTGTTCGGCTGGAAGATCCTGCTGCGCATCGTGCGGCTCGCCAAGAGCCAGAACATCACCTCGGTCGCCGACTTTCTCGCCTCGCGCTACGGCAAGAGCCAGGCGGTGGCGGCCATCGTCACGGTGATCGCGGTCGCCGGCACGCTGCCCTACATCGCCCTGCAGCTGAAAGCCGTGTCCTCCTCCGTCGATACGCTGCTCGGCGCCAATCGCCTGGCGCAATGGCACCTGCCGACCGACACCGCCCTCATCATTGCGGGCGCCATGGCCATCTTCGCGGTCCTCTTCGGCACCCGCCACGTCGACGCGACGGAGCATCAGGAAGGTCTAATCGCGGCCGTCGCCGCGGAATCCATCGTCAAGCTCCTCGCATTCCTGACCGTCGGCTTCTTCGTCCTCTACTATTATTTCGGCGGCTTCGGCGCCTTCTTCACCGTCGCGCAGGCGAGCGCCGAGGTGAAGGCGATCTTCGGCGAGGGGGTCAACGGCGGCACCTGGATCACTGTCACCTTCTTGAGCCTCGTCAGCTCCATCCTGCTGCCGCGCCAGTTCCACGTCGCGGTGGTCGAGAACAACTCCGAGGGGGAGATCCGCCGCGCCCGCTGGCTGTTCCCGCTCTATCTCCTGCTCATCAACCTGTTCGTGGTGCCGATTGCGGTCGCCGGGATGCTCTTCGCCCCCGGCTCGATCAACGCCGACATGTACGTGCTCGGCCTGCCGCTGGCCGCCGGTGCCGAGACGGTGACGCTGATCGCCTTCGTCGGCGGCCTGTCGGCGGCGACCGCCATGGTCATCGTCGACTGCGTGGCGCTGGCGATCATGGTCTGCAACGGCCTCGTCGTGCCGTTCCTGCTGCGCCGGCGCCTGTCGGGCATCGGTGGCCAGCCGCAGGATCTGGGACGCCACCTGCTCAGCATCCGCCGGCTCGCCATCGTCGGCATCCTGATGCTCGCCTACGTGTTCTACCGGGCGCTGGGGCAGACGCACGGGCTGGCCTCCATCGGCCTCGTCTCCTTCGCCGCCATCGCCCAGTTCGCGCCCGCCTTCTTCGGCGGCCTGTTCTGGCGCAATGCGACCGCGCGCGGCGCCATCGCCGGTATCCTCGCCGGCTTCTCGATCTGGGCCTACACGCTGCTGCTGCCCTGGGTCATCGAGGCCGGCTGGCTCTCCAAGGACATTCTCACGAGCGGGCCGTTCGGCCTCGGCTTCCTGTCGCCGCGGGCGCTGTTCTACCTGCGCTTCGAGCCGCTCACCCACGGCGTCCTGTGGAGCCTTGCCGCCAACATCGCGGCCTTCGTCGCCGTGTCGCTGCTGCGCGCGCCCGAGCCCGTCGAGCGCCTCCAGGCCCGCATCTTCGTCCTCAACGACACGCCGCGCCCGCCGCTGACCCCCTCGTTCCGGCTGTGGCGCACCTCCGTCACCGCGGGCGACGTGGAGCGCACGATCGCGCGCTACCTGGGAGCCGAGCGCGCCGCCCGCTCCTTCGCCGAGTATTCCGAGACCCGCAACGGCGGCATCGACCTCAACGCCGAGGCCGATCTCCACCTGCTGCGCTTTGCCGAGCACCTTCTGACCAGCGCCATCGGCGCCGCCTCCTCGCGCCTCGTGCTGTCCCTGCTGTTGAAGCGCGGCGACGCCGGCAGCCAGTCGGCCCTGCGCCTGCTCGACGACGCCTCGGAGGCGCTTCAGTACAACCGCGACCTGCTCCAGTCGGCCCTCGACCAGGTGCGCCACGGCCTCTCGGTCTTCGACAACGACCTGCGGCTGATCTGCTGGAACCGCCAGTTCCGCGAGCTTCTGAACCTGCCGCCGGAGATCGGCCGCGTCGGCACGCCGCTCGACCAGGTCCTGCGCCTGTGCGCCGAGCGCGGCGACTTCGGCCCCGGCAACGTCGACAAGCTCATCTCCGGCCGCATGCTCAAGCTGTCGATGACCCACGAGACCTTCCAGGAGCAGGTGGACGGCGGCCGGCGCATTCTCGAGATCCGGACGAGCCCCATGCCCCAGGGCGGCTTCGTGACGACCTATTCCGACATCACCGAGCGCGTCGAGGCGGCCGAGGCCCTCGAGCGCTCCAACGAGACCCTGGAGCGGCGCGTGCGCGAGCGCACCGCCGAGCTGCTCGAGGTCAACAAGGCGCTCGCCATCGCCAAGCGCAAGGCCGACGAGGCCAACCAGGACAAGACGCGCTTCCTCGCCGCCGCCAGCCACGACGTGCTGCAGCCCCTCAATGCCGCACGCCTCTACGTGACGAGCCTCGTCGAGCGCCAGCTGCCTGGCGCCGACGCGCAGGTCGTCACCAACATCGACGCCTCGCTCGAGGCCGTCGAGGAGATCCTCAACGTCCTCATCGAGATCGCCCGGCTCGACACCGGCAAGCTCGAGCCCGAGGTCAGTCGCTTCCAGCTGCAAGGCCTGTTCAACCGGCTCGCCGTCGAGTTCGAGCCGCTGGCCCGCGCGCGCGGCCTCGAGCTCACCATCAGGCCGACCGCGCTGTGGGTCGCCTCCGATCGCCGCCTGCTCTATCGCCTGCTGCAGAACCTGGTCTCCAACGCCCTCAAGTACACCGGCAGGGGACGGGTTCTGCTCGCCGCGCGCCCGCACGACGGCGGCGTCAGGATCTGCGTCTACGACACCGGCCCAGGCATCCGCGAAGGCGAGCGCGCCATCATCTTCAAGGAGTTCCACCGTCTCGATGCGACGGCGCAGCAGGTGCGCGGCCTCGGTCTCGGCCTCTCCATCGTGGAGCGCATCAGCAAGCTGCTCGGACACCGCGTCGGCCTGCAGTCGAAGCCCGGCCAAGGCTCGATGTTCTCCGTCAACGTGCCGCGCGCCGAGCCCGAGGCGCGGGCCGAGACGCAGCTTGCGCTGCCCCCTGTCGTCGGCCGTCTCGCCGGCATCCGCGTGCTGTGCATCGACAACGAGCGCGCCGTGCTCAACGGCATGCGCACGCTGATCTCCGGCTGGGGCTGCGAGGTCGGCACCGCGCAGAGCGCGGAGGAGGCCGTCGCCCTGTGCAGCTCCGGCCGCGTGTCCTGGGACATCGTGCTGGCCGACTACCATCTCGACCGCGGCATCGGCCTCGAGGCCATCACCGCCGTGCGCGCCGTGCTCGGTGGCGGCATTCCGGCGGTCATCATCAGTGCCGACAACTCGCCCGAGATGCAGCGCGAGGTGCGGGCCCACGGCCACAACTTCCTGCGCAAGCCCGTGAAGGCGGCAGCCCTGCGCGCCCTGATGTACCAGCTGACCTTGAACCGGGCCTCGGCCGCCGAATAGGGGCGAACCCTCGCTGCCGCCTCAGCTTGCCTGGCGCGGCCAATCCGTGGCCGCCCCGATCTTGCCGATGGCGATCACCGCCTGGGTGCGGCTGTCGACGCCGAGCTTCTGCAGGATCGCCGAGACGTGCGCCTTGATGGTCGCCTCCGACACCCCGAGCTTGAACGCGATCTGCTTGTTGAGCAGGCCCTCGCCCAGCATCATGAGCACCCGCACCTGCTGCGGCGTGAGCGTGGCAAGCCGCGTGACGAGCTCGGAGTTCTCCTTGCTCGGGGCGGTGGCGAGGTCGATGCCGGGCGGCAGCCACACCTCGCCGTCCATCACTGTGCGGATGGCCTCGCGGATGCGCTCCACCGGCTGCGACTTCGGGATGAACCCCGAGGCGCCGCAGTCGAGGCAGTGGCGAATGGTGCCGGGATCGTCGGTAGCCGAGACGATCACCACGGGAATGGCCGGATGCTGCGCGCGCAGGTAGAGCAGCCCGGACACGCCGTGCACGCCCGGCATGGTCAGGTCGAGCAGAATTAGGTCCACCTCGCCCGCCTCGCTCAGCCGGTCCGTCAGCTCGTCGAGCGACCCGGCCTCGAGAATCTCGGCGTTGCTGAACGCAGCCCCGAGCGCCTGGCTCAAGGCGCCGCGAAACAGCGGGTGATCGTCGACGATGATGAAGCGGTAATCGGTTTGCCCGGTCATCAGGGACATTTCTGGCTCGGTTCGACTTTAGGATAATGTAGCGGTATTCACTCCGCTTCGCCAACCCTGGCGTGTGAAACGCTTAACCCGGGCCCTGGCGGACCGGGATGCGCCGCCTTGGCCCGTACACAGGCTCTGCCGCCGGCGACCGCATTTTGGCTATGCTTGCCGCCTAGTTTCAGGCAAGGGAGACCCGGTATCGGCGTCCCGTCGGGCGTGTTGCTGATCGAGGGCGACGGCACCGGGCGGGCTGCTCCGGGACCGGTGCGAAGCGAGAGGCAGGCCATGGAACGCAACGAGCGCAAGCCCTACTGGCGGCACACCAAGGCGCAGATGCTTGCCAGCCTGCTGCCGTTCATCACGGCGCTGGTGCTGCTGCCGCTCTACGCCGAGCCGCTCAACGACAAGCGCGTGCTCGGCGTGCCGCTTGGCTATTTCCTCGTCTGCCACGGGCTTCTCATCATCGCGTTTGTGACGGTGGCGATGTTCGTCAACCGCCAGGACGCCATCGACCACTGGCACGGCGCCCACGAGGATCTCTAGTGTGATGACCGAGATGTCCGCTACACTGGTTCCCGCTAGGTGGAGAGGCTGCAGCGGAACGCGGCGAATTTCGCGAACGGGACACTAGACCGTGGCCTTCACTCCCCGTACGCGGCTCGTCAACCCGCGGCTCGGCAGCTATTTCGGCATCTTCACCTCCGGCTTCGTGGCCGTGCTCATGCTGTCGCTGCTGTTTGAGCAGTTGGGATCGCACGACACGCTCGTCCGGATCATGATGCTGCTGGGCCCGGTGCTGCTCTACGGCGGCATCGGCCTGTTGTCGCCGTCCAACGCCGTTGGCGACTTCTTTGCCGCCGGACGCCGCGTCCCCGCCTTCTTCAACGGCGCCGGCATCGCCGTGGCCGCGATGGGCGGGGCGGGCTTCCTGGCGATCACGGGCACCTTCTTCATCGCCGGCGTTGACGCTTTTGCGCTCAGCCTGGGCTGGATCGCGGGCATCGTCTTCATGGCCGTGCTGCTGGCGCCGTTCATGCGCAAGTTCGGCGCCTACACCATTCCCTCCTTTCTTGGCCGGCGCTTCGAGAGCCGCACCGTCAGGCTCGCCGCCGCGGCCGTTCTCGGCGTGCCCCTTCTGCTCCTGATCCTGGCCGAGGCCCGCTTTGCCGCCTACGCCGCCGGCTGGCTCATGGGCAGCTCCGACCGCTGGCTGGTGGCGCTGGTGATCATCTTCGTGACCACGCTTCTGGCGCTCGGCGGCATGCGGGCGCTGACCTGGGCGAGCGTCGCCAAGTGCATCGCCGCCTACATCGCCGTGATGGTGCCGGTATCCATCGCCGCCATCCTGGTGTCCAAGCTGCCGATCCCGCAGATGACCCACGGCAACGTGCTGGTGCCGATGACACGCATGGAATCGGCGCGCGGCGTCCCCTTCGTCGTCGCCCCCCAGCTCACCGTCGACCTGCCGGGCGCTGCCGCCGAGCCCCTTGTGAAGCGCTTCGTGCAGCCATTCGGCAGCGTCGGCACCCTGGGCTTCGTCCTTCTCACCTTCGTCGTCGCGGGCGGCATCGCCGCCTCCCCGGGGCTGCTCGCCCGCGCCGGCACCACCCCCGGCGTGTACGAGGCGAGGAAATCCTTGGGCTGGAGCACCCTGATCCTGGGGCTCTGGTTCATGACGCTTCCCGCCGTCGCCATCTATTTCCGCACCATCCTGCTCGAGCAGGTCGTGGGCCAGCCGTCGTCCGGCCTGCCGGAATGGTTCACCATCCTGCAGCAGGCCGGCATTGCCAGGCTCGAGGCCAAGACCCAGACGGTTTTGCTGTCCCAGATCAGTTTCGAGCGTGACGCGGCCCTGTTCTCACTGCCGATCGCGGCCGGCTATCCGCAGGCGATCGTGTATCTGGCGCTCGCCGGGGCGCTTGCGGCGGCCCTTGCCGCGCTCGCCTCCTCGCTGATGGCCGCCGCCGCCATCCTGTCGGAGGACGTCGTCATCGGCCTCCTCGACGAGGAGGCCCCCGACCGCGCCCGCATCTTCGTCGCCCGGCTGGCGCTGGCCGCCATCGGCTTCGTCGCCATGTGGATCGCGATCATCGCGCCCGGCGACCCGCTGGGCTTCGTGATCTGGGCGCTCAACATCCTCGCCGCCAGCGCCTTTCCCGTGCTGCTGTTGTCGGTCTGGTGGAAGCGCACCAACGCCTGGGGCGTGCTGGCGGGCCTCGGCACCGGGTTCATTCTGACCGTGTTCCTAATGCTGCTGTCGGAGACCGGAGCCATCGCCCTGCCGAGCGCCATCGCCGGCGCCATCGCCGCCCCTCTGGCCCTCCTGGCGGCGCTCACGGCGACCCTGCTCACGCCCGTCCCCGGCCACAGCATGCTCGATATCGTACGCGATCTGAGGGTCCCCGGCGGCGAGACCATCTCGGACCGGGAGACGCGCCTGTTGCGCCTCAAGGTTCGCGCCCAGACCTGACGCCGGACACGATGATTTGCGCGCCCGCGGGGCGGGTTACGGGCCGGCCTGCGCCCAGCGCGCTTCCCACGGGCCCGATCAGGCTCTAGATTCGACCCCTGCCGTCCACTCAACCATGAGCCCTCATGTCCGCACGCGACCGGCTTGGCCTCTACGCAGCGATCGAACCCAACCGGCACGGCATGCTCGAGGTGGGCGACGGCCACCAGATCTATTTCGAGGAATGCGGCAACCCGCGCGGCAAGCCGGTCGTGATCGTGCACGGCGGCCCCGGTGGCGGCTGCAACCCGTCGATGCGCCGCTACCACGACCCTGCGCGCTACCGCATCGTTCTGTTCGACCAGCGCGGCTGCGGCCGCTCCCGGCCCCGCGCCAGCCTCGAGGCCAACACCACCTGGCACCTCGTCGCCGACATGGAGCGGCTGCGCCGCCACCTCAACGTCGAGCGCTGGCAGCTGTTCGGCGGCTCCTGGGGATCGACGCTTGCGCTGGCCTATGCCGAGACCCACCCCGAGCGGGTCACGGACCTGATTCTGCGCGGCATCTTCCTCCTGCGCCAGGCCGAGCTCGCCTGGTTCTACAAGGAGGGCTGCAACTGGATCTTCCCGGACGAGTTCAATGCCTTCCGCGATCACATCCCGCCCGCGGAGCAGGCCGATCTGATCGCCGCCTACTACCGCCGGCTCACCGATCCCGATCCCGACGTGCAGATCGCGGCGGCGCGTGCCTGGTCGATCTGGGAGGGCAGCACCGTGTCGCTGCTGCAGGACCCCGAGCGCGTCAAGCTGTTCGGCGCCGACGCCTATGCCATCGCCTTCGCCCGCATCGAGTGCCACTACTTCATGCACAAGGGCTTTTTCGACCGCGACGACGAGCTGCTCGCACGCCTGCCGCGCATCCGCAAGATCCCCTGCACCATCGTACACGGCCGCTACGACATGGTCACGCCCGTCAGGAATGCCTATGACCTCGCACGCGCCTGGCCCGAGGCCGACCTGAGGATCGTGCAGGACGCCGGCCACGCCATGACCGAGCCCGGCATCGTCTCGGAGCTGGTGGCGGCCACCCGGCGCAACGCCAACACGGTCGGCTGGTAGGCGTCGGCGGCGCGTCCAGGGGGCACGGGGCGATGACACCCATCACCACATTCGCCGGACGGACCGTTGCCGTCTTCGGGCTCGGGCTCTCCGGCCTTGCCACCTGCCGCGCGCTCGCTGCCGGCGGCGCCTCCGTCGTCGCCGGCGACGACAACCCCAAGGGCTGCGAGGCAGCGCGCGCCGCGGGCTTTGCCGTCGAGGACCTGCGCGCGGCCGACTGGCGCCGCTTCGCCGCACTCGTGCTGGCGCCCGGCGTGCCGCTGACCCACCCCGAGCCGCACTGGACGGTGCAGGCCGCGCACAGGGCGGCGATCGAGATCATCGGCGACGTCGAGCTCTACTGCCGGGAGCGGGCAAGGCTGGCGCCGGCCGCCCCGTTCGTCGCCATCACCGGCACCAACGGCAAGTCGACGACCACGGCGCTCACCGCCCACATCCTGCGCGCTGCGGGCCGCGAGGTGGCCATGGGCGGCAACATCGGCACGCCCATCCTGGCGCTGCCGCCGCCGTCGCCCGGGCGCGTGCACGTCATCGAGATGTCCTCCTTCCAGATCGAGCTGACCCCCTCGCTGGCCCCCAGCATCGGCGTGCTGCTCAACATCACGCCCGACCACCTCGACCGCCACGGCACCATGCAGCGCTACGCCCAGCTCAAGGCGCGCCTGGTGATGGCGGCGGCCCACCCCGTGGTCGGGGACGACGACGACTGGTGCCGCGACATCGCCGAGCGCCTGCGGCTCGCCAACCGCAGCTGGATCGACGTCGTCTCGGCGCGCTCGCGCGAGCCTTCCGGCTGGTATGCCGTCGGCACCGAGCTGGTGGCACGCGCCCCGTGGACCGGCCCGCTCGGCAGCTTCGCGGATCTGGCGGCGGCCCCCGCGCTCAGGGGCCGGCACAACATCCAGAATGCGCTCGCCGCCAGCGCCGTGGCGATGATCCTGGGCGTCGCGCCGCGCGACGTCGCCGCCGGCCTTGCCTCGTTCCCCGGCCTCGCCCATCGCCTGGAGCTGATCGCGACCCAGGGCCGCACGCTGTTCGTCAACGACAGCAAGGCGACCAATGCCGACAGCACCGAGAACGCCCTCGCGGCCTTCGAGGCCGGCATCTACTGGATCCTCGGCGGCAAGCCCAAGGAGGGCGGCATCGCAGGGCTGGCCGGCTATTTTCCGCGCGTGGCGAAGGCCTATCTCATCGGCGAGGCGGCGCCCGCCTTCGCTGCCACGCTCGAAGGCAAGGTGCCCTGCGAGCTCTGCGGCACGCTTGACGTGGCGACGGCCTCCGCCGCCCGCGATGCCGCCGCTGGCGACTGCGCTCAGCCCGTGGTGCTGCTCTCTCCGGCCTGCGCCTCCTACGATCAGTTCCCCAATTTCGAGGTCAGGGGCGATACCTTCCGCAGCCTCGTCGGCGCGCTGCCCGGAGCCGAGCTCAAGCCGCGCGGCCAGCCCTCCACGTGAGCCGCGCCTCGCAATGGTCCGATTGTTGCGGTCCGATCGTGGCGTTCGGGGGCCGCGCACATGCGCGCATTTGTCCGGTACCGATCGGGAGGCGTCTTCCATAGGGCGGGATCTCCTGGTCTAACCACCGGGATCGCGCGCGTGCGGGGAACGCGGGGGCCGGCACTCGGGGAGTGGCCCGCGCAGGCAGGGCCGGGGGAGCAGTCTTGAGCGTCAAGTCCGTCATGCTGGCGGCCGGGGGCACCGGCGGGCACCTGTTTCCGGCGTTCGCGCTCGCCCAGGAGCTTGGGCGGCGCGGCATCGCCGTCGACCTCGTCACCGATATGCGCGGCGACCGCTACGGCACTGATTTTCCTGCCCGTGCCGTCTACCGCGTCCCGTCCGCGACCATCTCTGGCCGCTCGCTCCTGGCGGCGCCGCGCACCGCCATCATGCTCGCGCGCGGGGTCTGGGCTGCCTACAGGCTGATTGCGGACCTGAAGCCGGCCTGCGTCATCGGTTTCGGCGGCTATCCGGCCTTCCCGCCCATCGTCGCCGCAACCCTGCGTGGCATTCCCACGGCCCTGCACGAGCAGAACGCCGTTCTCGGGCGCGCCAACCGCCTGCTGCTCGGCCGCGTCAGCGCCATTGCCACCTCCTTCGAGCAGGTGCGATTTCTCGATGGTTCGGCCGCGCGCAAGGCACGTTTCACGGGAAACCCTGTCCGGGATCAGGTCGTCGACTGGGCGACCCAGGGCTACCCCGCGTTGTCCGCCGATGGACCGTTCTCGCTGTTGGTGTTCGGCGGCAGCCAGGGCGCGCGCTTTCTCTCCGAGGCGGTGCCGCAGGCCATCGCGCTGCTGCCGGAGCCCGAGCGCCGCCGGCTGTTCGTGGTGCAGCAGTGCCGGCCGGAGGACCTCAAGGCGGTCGAGGAGGCCTACCGCGCCGCCGGGGTGCGCTCGCAGCTCGCCCAGTTCTTCGCCAACCTGCCGGAGGAGATGGCCAAGGCCCATCTCGTCATCGCCCGCTCCGGCGCCTCGACCGTGGCCGAGCTCACCGTCATCGGCCGTCCCGCGCTCCTGGTGCCGCTGCCGCACGCCGTCGACAACGACCAGCTGCAGAATGCGAGACGGCTTGCCGAATCGGGTGGCGCTTGGTGCATTGAGCAAAAAGATATGACGGCAGAGCGTCTGGCCCAGTCGATCGGCCACCTGATGTCCTCCCCACAGACGCTCGCGCAAGCGGCCGCTGCGGCAAAGGCCCAGGGACGTCCCGACGCCGTCGAGCGGCTTGCCGATCTCGTCGAGGAGCTGATAGGCAGCGCCACGAAAAGCTCGTAAGTCTTTGTCAATAAAACGTGCCGCCAGAAGGACTGTAGCCGACATGCAGATGCCCCGAGAGACCGGCCCCATCCACATCATGGGCATTGGCGGCATCGGCATGAGTGCGATTGCCGAGATCCTGCATGCCAAGGGCTACACGGTGCAGGGCAGCGACCAGAAGGAGAGCGCCAACGTGCGCCGCCTGCGCGCCAAGGGGCTGCGCGTGTTCGTCGGCCACGACCCGATCAACCTCGTCGGCGCCCGCTACGTCGTGGTGTCCACAGCCATCCGCAAGGACAACCCGGAGCTGCAGGCGGCGCGCGCCAAGGGGCTGCCCATCATCCGCCGCGCCGAGATGCTGGCCGAGCTGATGCGGCTCTACGACACCGTGTCGGTGACCGGCACCCACGGCAAGACCACCACCACGTCGCTGATCGCGCACGTCTTTGCCGCCGCCGGCGAGGATCCGACGGTGATCACCGGCGGCATCATCAACGACTGGGGCTCCAATGCGCGCCTCGGCAACGGCCCCTGGATGATCGTCGAGGCCGACGAATCCGACGGCACTTTCATCAAGCTGCCGACGCAGATCGGCGTCGTCACCAACATCGATCCCGAGCACCTCGACTACTTCAAGACCGTCGACAACATGCACCGGGAGTTCGAGGCGTTCTTCCGCAACATTCCCTTCTACGGCCTCGCCGTCGCCTGCACCGACCACCCGGTTGTGGCCGCCATGCTGGAGCGGCTGGAGCTCCGGCGCGACGGTCGCCGCCTCCTCACCTACGGCACCTCGCAGGGCGCCGATCTCGTGCTCGCCACCGCGCGCGTCGACGGGCACCGCACCATCTTCGACGCCGAGCTCGGGCACGCGGTGCGCGGCGGGGCGCGCGCGCTCAAGGGCTGGGTGGTGCCGATACCCGGCCAGCACAACGCGCTCAACGCGCTCGCCGCCATCGCCGCCGCCAGCGAGGCCGGCATCCCGGACGAGACCATCAAGCGCGCGCTGGCGAGCTTCTCCGGCGTCAAGCGCCGCTTCCAGCTCACCGGCACCTGGAACGGCATCGCCATCTACGACGACTACGGCCACCACCCCGTCGAGATCGCCGCGGTTCTGAAGGCGGCGCGCAACGGCGCCCGCGGCCGCGTCTTTGCCGTCGTCGAGCCGCACCGCTACACCCGCGTGCGCGACCTCTTCTCCGAGTTCGCCAACTGCTTCAAGGACGCCGACGGCGTCATCGTTGCGCCGCTCTACTCGGCCGGCGAGCAGCCCATCGACGGCGTCACCAGCACGGCGCTGGCCGAGGCCATCCGCGCCACCGGCATCGCCCTCGTCGAGACCATCGAGAGCGAGCGCGACCTCCCCGCTCTCGTCAGGCAGATCGCGGCCACCGGCGACATGCTCCTGTGCCTTGGTGCCGGCAATAGCACCGAGTGGGCGCACGCCCTTCCCGGCTGGCTCGCCGACGAGCCCCTGCGCGCGGGAGGCGCGGCGTGAGCTTTCCCGATCTGCTGCCCGAGCTCGGGTCGCGGATGCCGGATCTGCGCGGCCGGCTGGCGGCAGGCGCCGTCCTCGCGGACATCACCTGGTTCCGCGTCGGTGGCCCGGCGCAGGTGCTGTTCCATCCCGCGGACGAGGCCGACCTCGCCTATTTCCTGGCCCGGCTTCCCGCGGACGTTCCCCTCTTCACGCTCGGGCTCGGCTCCAACCTGCTGGTGCGCGACGGCGGCGTGCGCGGCGTCGTCGTCCGGCTCGGGCGCGGCTTCTCCGCCATCACGGTCGAGCCCGGGCACCGCATCCGCGTCGGCACCGGCGTGCCGGACGTGAAGCTCGCGCGCGCGGCCTGCGACGCCGGCATTGCCGGGCTCGCCTTCTACCGCGGCATTCCGGGCTCCGTCGGCGGGGCGCTGCGCATGAACGCCGGCGCCCACGGCTGCGAGACCAAGGACGTGCTGGTCGAGGCGCGCGGCGTCGACCGCATGGGCAATGTCCGCACCTTCTCCAATGCCGAGATGGGCTTCACCTATCGCCACTGCGGCCTGCCCGACGACATCGTGTTCGTCGAGGCGCTCTACCAGGGCCGGCCCGGCGATCCGGCCGAGATCGCCCGCCAGATGGCCGAGGTCGCCGACTACCGCGAGGCCAACCAGCCGATCAATGAGCGCACCGGCGGCTCCACCTTCAAGAACCCGCCCGGCCACAGCGCCTGGAGGCTGGTCGACGCCGCCGGCTGCCGCGGCCATCGCGTCGGCGGCGCCAAGGTGTCGGAGCTGCACTGCAACTTCCTGATCAACGATGCCGGCGCCTCCGCCGAGGACGTGGAGCGCCTGGGCGAGACGGTGCGCGCGCGCGTGAAGACTGCGAGCGGCATCGCGCTCGAGTGGGAGATCATCCGGCTGGGCGAGCCGCTGCCCGGGCACCCGACGGGCGAGAAACTGGCAGAAGGTTGAAGGCCGATGGCAGCGCGCAAGTACAACCACGTCGCGGTTCTGATGGGCGGCCTCTCGGCCGAGCGCGAGGTCAGCCTCAACTCCGGCGAGGCCTGCGCCGGCGCGCTCGAGCAGGCTGGGTACCGGGTCACGCGGATCGACGCCGGCCGCAACGTCGCCGAGCAGATCCTCAACGTGCGGCCCGACGTGTGCTTCAACGCGCTGCACGGCCGCTGGGGCGAGGACGGCTGCGTGCAGGGCGTGCTGGAGCTGCTCGGCATGCCCTATACGCACTCCGGCGTGCGTGCTTCCGCCATCGCCATGCACAAGGAGCAGGCCAAGGTCATCCTGCGCGCGGCCGGCGTTCCCGTGGCCGCCGGCCGCGTGCTGTCGCGCCGCGAGGCCGCGCGCGAGCACGCATTGCCGCGCCCCTACGTCCTCAAGCCCGTCAACGAGGGCTCCAGCGTCGGCGTCTTCATCGTGCGCGAGGACCACGCGCATCCGCCGCAGGAGCTGCACGACCCCAACTGGCAGCTCAGCGAGGATCTGCTGGCCGAGCCCTACATCCCCGGCCGCGAGCTGACCTGCGCCGTGATGGGCGACCGCGTGCTCGGCGTGACCGAGATCGTGGCGAGCGAGAACCTGCGCTTCTACAACTACGAGGCCAAGTACGCCGAAGGCGGCTCGACGCACATCGTCCCGGCACGGATTTTACCGGATGTTTACCAAATGGTGGAGAAGTTGACCCTCCAGGCCCACCAGGCCCTGGGGTGCCGCGGCGTATCGCGAGCTGACTTCCGCTACGACGATACGCCAGGCGGCTCCGGCCAGCTGGTGTGTCTCGAGGTGAATACGCAACCGGGCATGACGGCGACGTCGCTGGTGCCCGAGCTTGCCGAGCACGCCGGGCTCTCTTTCCCAGAGCTGGTGAGCTGGATGGTCGAGGACGCGAGTTGCAACAGGTAGGGACCAAGTCAGGGCTTTCGACGCGGGCGTTCGCAACGCCGGTGACGCAAGGCCCTGTCCCGCTCTCCCGCCGTCACCTCCAGCTGAGATATGTGAAGCGCCTCGAGGCCCGCCGCCGCCTGGCCTGGCTCGGCGTCTGGCTGCCGGCCGCCGTCACCTGTGCCCTCATCGGTCTCGTCGTCGCCATCGGCATTGCCGCCGAGCGGGGCGCCCTCCCGACGGCATTCCTCTCCCGCCAGGCCGACCGCCTGATGGACTGGTCCGGTCTCGCCCTTACGCAGGTCTCGATCAGCGGCCTCAGGCACACCGCCGAGGCCGACGTCTATGCCGCGCTCGAGCTCTCCAAGACCCGCACGCTTCTCGGTCTCGATACGGGCCTGGCACGCCAGCGCATCGAGAGCCTGCCCTGGGTGGAGAGCGCGCGCGTCACCCGCATCTACCCTGACGGCCTCGATGTGACCGTCGTCGAGCGTCGGCCGATCGCGGTGTGGAAGCTCGGCGACAGCCACGCCATCATCGACCGCAAGGGCCGTCCGATTGCCGCCGTCGCGGCCGATGCCATGCCCGGCCTGCCGCGCGTCATCGGCGAGGGCGCCGAGAAAGGCGCCCGCGCGCTGCTCGACGGCGTGGCGCAGTACCCCGACCTCCTCGCCCGCCTGCAGTCCGCCGAGCGCCGCAGCGACGGCCGCTGGAGCCTGCGGTTGCGGCAGGGCCACGCCGTGCATCTTCCCGCCGCCAACGAGGGCGAGGCGATCGCGCGGGCGGCCGTGCTGGTCGCGGCGGGCCTCGCCGACCGGGCCGACATCGACCTGCGCGAGGACGCCCCCCCGATGCGGCTGCGCCGCAGCGCCGGCCGCGCGCCGGCCGGGCCCGCGCTTCCTCTCGCGGCCGGACGCACGTGAGGTGTGCGCCATGGCCCTCGGTCAGTCCCACACGCGCCAGAAGACCTTCGTCGCCGGTCTGCTCGACATCGGCACGGCCAAGACCGCCTGCCTCATCGTCGAGTTCTCCGCCCCCGGCGTGCCGCTGCGCGTGCTGGGCGGCGGCACCAGCCCGACGCGCGGCCTCAAGGCCGGCGTCGTCGTCGAGATGGACGGCGTCGAGCAGGCCGTGCGCGGCGCCGTCGGCGAGGCCGAGGCGCAGGCGCAGCTCACGCTCGAGGATGTGACGCTCGCGGTCGCCTGCGGGCGCGTCAAGGCCGCCACGTTTGCCGCCGAGAGTGCCATCGAGCGCTACACGGTGAGCGAGGCCGATGTCGCGCGCCTGATGCACGCGGGCCGGGCCTTCGCCGAGAAGGACGGCCGCGTCCTGCTGAGCCTCGAGCGCATCGCGACGCGCATCGACGGTGCCGCGTGCCCGGCCGATCCGGGCGGCTTCGCCGGCCGCATCCTGTCGGCGGACCTCGTCGCCGTCAGCGCCGACGAGCCGCCGATCGGCAACCTCATGCACGTCGTGGAGCGCGCCTGGCTCGCCACCGCCGCTCTCGTTCCCGCGCCGCTCGCCGCCGGCTTCGGCGCCACGCGGGCCCAGGCCCGCCGCCAGAGCGTCATCGTCGTCGACATCGGCGCCGGCACCACGCTGGTCGCCATGTTCGTCGGCGGGCACCTCGTCGCCGGCGACGTCATCCCCGTCGGCGGCAACCACATCACCTTCGACATTGCGCGCGCCCTGCAGGCCCCGGTGCTCGAGGCCGAGCGAATCAAGAAGGAATGTGGCACACTGGCGCGCACTGTGACCGACGCCGAGACATTGCTCGCCTACCAGGGCGCCGGCCCATCCGCGCATGCCGCAGAGCCGCGGCGTCTGGAGACCACGCGCTGGGCCCTGAGTGAGATCATCGAGCACCGCGTGGCGGGCATTTTCGCCCACGTCGGCGAGCGCATCGAGCGATCCGGCCTGGCCCACTACGTAACGGGGCCGCTGGTGCTGACGGGCGGCACCAGCCTCATTCCCGGCATCGCCGAGCTGGCGCACGCGACGTTCGACAGGCCGGTCGAGGTGAGCGCGGCTTTTCCCTTGCCGGGGCTCCCGCCGGCGCTCTCCGGGCCGGCTTTTGCGACGGTTGCCGGCATGGCGATGCTGGAGCCGCAGTTGGCGTTTCGCGCCGCCTCGGGCGTCAGCGCGCAGCAGGGCGGCTACCTGCAGCGCGTCGGCCGCTGGTTGCGGCGAAGCTCATGAGGACGCGCGCTCACAGCCAAGGGCAAGGTTGCTCAGGCAGTCTCGGTCAGCCGGAACGGCCGCAAGCGAGGTTGAGGACATCGACATGAAGCCCCGTATCCAGGTCATCGGCGTCGGCGGAGCCGGCGGCAATGCCGTCAACAACATGATCTCGGCCGGCCTCAAGGGGCCCGAGTTCGTGGTCGCCAACACCGACGCGCAGGCGCTCGCCGCCTCGACCGCCGACAAGCGCATCCAGCTGGGCGTTAGCCTCACCGAGGGCATGGGCGCAGGCTCCAAGCCCGAGATCGGCGAGGCCGCGGCCGAGGAGGCCATCGAGGAGATCCGGGCCACCGTGAAGGGTGCCCACATGGTCTTCGTCGCCGCCGGCATGGGCGGCGGCACCGGCACCGGCGCCGCCAGCGTCATCGCGCGCGTGGCCCGCGAGTTCGGCATTCTCACCGTCGCCGTGGTGACGAAGCCCTTCACGTTCGAAGGCTCCAGGCGCATGCGCGTGGCCGAGGCCGGCATCGCCGATCTCAAGCAGCACGTCGACACGCTGCTCGTGATCCCCAACCAGAACCTGTTCCGCCTCGCCACCGACCGCACGACCTTCACCGAGGCCTTCCTGCTCGCCGACCAGGTGCTCTACTCGGGCATCGCCTGCATCGTCGATCTCATCGTCAAGGAGGGGCTGATCAATCTCGATCTCGCCGACGTCAGGACGGTGCTCACCGGCATGGGCACGGCGATGATGGGCACCGGCGAGGCCTCCGGCGAGCAGCGCGCCCTCTATGCCGCCGAGGAGGCCATCGTGAACCCGCTCCTGGACGAGGTGACGCTCAAGGGCGCCCGCAGCCTGCTGCTGTCCATCACCGGCGGCCCGGACCTGACCCTCTGGGAGGTCGACGAGGTTGCCAACCGCGTCCGCCAGGAGGTCGATGCCGACGCCAACATCATCGTCGGCGCCACCTTCGACGACAGCCTAGGCGACCGCGTACGGGTCTCCATCGTCGCCTCCGGCATGGCCCGCGCGGGCGTGCATCCGCCGAGCCTGCCGCCACCGCACGAGTTGCAGGGCCGCATCGCCCAGGCCATGGGCCAGGCCCAGCCGCCGCCGGTGCCGCCCGCCGCTGCCGGCAAGTCGCCCGTCGCCCGCGCCCGTGCGCTGGGCTGGCAGGCGCCGGGCGGCGTCCTCATTCGCGAGGCCGCTCCACAGCTTGGCGGCCAGCCCGCCGAGCCCGGCGCTGGGAGCGACGACCCGAATCATGCCACGTTGGATCAGCATCCGGAGCATCGGCATCGCCGCCTTCCGGATGTCGCAACATCCATGTTGAAATCTGCCCGCGACTACTGGGTCCGTGGCGAGGGCGAGCCTAGACTGGAGGCTGACCAGGTGCAGCCGGCGTCCTCTCCCGAGTCTCAAGACCCGGGAGCAAAGACGAGCCTGCTCAAAAGGTTGGCCAGCGCGGGCAAAGTTCGTACGGGGGCCGCCACGCCCCACGCGCCGCCATCCGCGCATCGCGAGGTTGATGCCGAGGTGCCCGAGCGGCCGGCCGAGTTGCCGGTGTTCTTCGGTCGCAGTAAAGGCGCTCAGCGTTGATTTTGCACTGCAACTCGTGAGGTGAGTCTTAGCGGTAACAGAGCGTAAGAAACCGTGATTTGTCCCCAATCAATACAACACAGTATCGTCTGATTCACGAACCGGGCGAAAATCGGCGGAAGGCCAAGTGTCTAGGCCTTCAAAGTTTGGGGCGCCGAGCTGCGGTAAGACTGGGGGAGCCGAGAGGATTCGCGTGGGGCACGCAGTTCTCTAGGCCTGGGGATCGAGGGAAGCTTCCATATGTCGAAGCGATTCATCGGCTCGCGACAGACGACGATTGGCCGCGAGATCGAGCTATCTGGGACCGGAGTGCACAGCGGTGCACCAGTCGCGATGGTTCTTCATCCAGCCGAAGCCGATGTCGGGTACCGCTTTCTGGTCAGTAAACGCGGCCGAATCGTGGCGGAAATTCAAGCAGATGTCCGCGCCGTAAAAAATTTGACCCTGTGCACAGTGATCGGCGACGAGACGGGCGTCACGGTCGGCACCATCGAGCACCTTCTGGCGGCCCTGCGCGGTCTCAATATCGACAACTGCTACATCGAGATCGACAGCCGCGAAGTTCCCATCATGGACGGCTCCAGCGCCGCGTTCGTCGCCGCTCTGGACGAGGCCGGCATCCGCGAGCTTCCGCAGCCCCGCAAATTCATCAAGGTTCTCAAGCCTGTCCGCGTGCAGGACGGCGATTGCTGGGGCGAGCTGACCCCGCATGCCAGCTTCAATATCGACGTCGAGATCGATTTCCCGACGCCGCTCATCGGCAAGCAGCGCCTGGCGCTCGAGATCAACGCCGGCTCCTTCCGCAACGAGCTGTCGCGGGCCCGCACCTTCGGCTTCATGCGCGATGTCGAGAACCTGTGGAAAGCCGGTTTGGCGCTTGGCGCCTCTCTCGAGAACACGGTGGCGCTGGCCGACGACCGCATCATGAACCCCGAGGGCCTGCGCTACCCGCAGGAGTTCGTGCGCCACAAGGCGCTCGACGCGGTGGGCGATCTGGCCCTTGCCGGCGCCCCCCTTCTGGCCTCGTTCCGCTCCGTGCGCGGCGGCCATCGTCTCAACGCCCGCGTGCTGCAGGCTCTGTTCGCCGATGCCGAGGCCTGGACCATGGTGCGTGCGCCTTGGGTGCGCGATGCCATTCCCGCCGAGGTTGCGGTCGGCCTGCCTGCCGTCAACTTCGCCGCGGACCGCTCCTGACGCTCGGGCGGCCCGGGACCGCATGCCGCGCGAAAGCCACACACCCCGCGTAATCACGGGCGCGGGTTGCCAAGACCAAGATTCTGCCGCAGGACTCTACCAGGCTCGCGCGTTAGTCGTGGATTGAGTTCACGAGAGCATGCCGCGTCAGGCCGTCTATGGTTGGGCCCTTGGTCGGGCGAGGGCGCGAGAGGCGGGCTGGCGAGGCCGGGTCGTGAAGCAATCTGAACGGGTGCGGGCGCGCGCAACGGGCGCTCCGGGGTCGACGGGAAAAGCGCGTATGGGTGGACTTCGCTTCACAGGCCGGCTGACAGAGGGCGTGAGCCTGCGCGCACCGGCCATCGCGCTCATGGTGGCCTGCGCCGTGCTCGCCGGCTGCGCCAAGTCCGGCGACAACGCCAAGCTTCTCAACCCCGACCCGCCGGACAAGATGTATGCCGAGGCCGATGGCCTTCTCAACCGCGGCTCCTACTCCGACGCTGCGAAGAGGTTCGAGGATCTCGATCGCGACCATCCCTATGCGCCCGAGGCACGCCGCGCCATCGTGATGGCGTCCTACGCCTACTACAAGGCTGGCAAGTACCCTGAGGCAGTGGCCTCGGCCCAGCGCTACACGACGCTGCATCCCGGCACCAAGGACGCCGCTCTGGCCCACCACATCATCGCGTCGGCCAACTTCGACGAGATCAAGGATCCGATGCGCGACCAGACGGCGACGCGCAAGGCCCTTGCCGAGCTGAAGACGCTGCGCCAGCGCTACCCCGACAGTCCCTACGCCAAGCAGGCCGAGAACCGCATCCGCATCGCACTCGATGTGCTCGCTGCCAACGAGATGACGGTCGGCCGCTACTATCAGAACCAGGCCAATCCGGCCGCTGCCATCAACCGCTACAAGGTCGTGGTCACGGAGTACCAGACCACGGCCCACGTCGAGGAGGCGCTCTACCGGCTGTGCGAGGCCAACATGGCGCTCGGCATCGTCACCGAGGCGCAGTCGGCCGCGGCGGTCCTTGGGCACAACTTCCCCAACTCGCAGTGGTACAAGCACGCCCATACGCTTCTCAAGAGCGGCGGCGTCAGCCCGCAGTTGAACCAGGGCTCCTGGATCGGCAACGCCTTGAAGGCGCTGACGCCGAGCTTCCAGCAGAAGAAACCCGAGGTGAAGCCGCAGGCCCCGAGCCCCGGCATGCCGACGCCCGAGCAGATGCCGGCGCCGCGCACCCCGGTGCCTGCCGAGGACGTGCCGACCGCCTCGACCACCAAGTCCAAGCCGACCCTGGGCTTCGCCCAGAACTGACGGGCGGCCGCCGGGCCCTGCTCCGCAGACTGTCGATGACGTCTGCATGCCGTCACTTTCGGCTGGCCACCGCCCGAGGCCTCATGCTGTCTTGCGCGCCATCGCCGCCAAGCACGTGACCGACACGCCCATGACCGCAAAGCAGAACACGCCCAAGCCCGTCGAGCACCTGAGCGAGGCGGAGGCCAACCGCGAGCTCCACGACCTCGCCCGCGAGATCCGGCGCCACGACGACCTCTACTACGCCAGCGACGCCCCGGAGATCTCGGACGCCGAGTACGACGCGCTGCGCCAGCGCAACGCCGCCATCGAGGCGCGCTTTCCGGCCCTGGTGCGCCCCGACAGCCCCACGCACCGCATCGGTGCAGCGCCCGTCGAGGCCTTCGGCAAGATCCGCCACGCCGTGCCGATGCTGTCCCTCGGCAATGCCTTCAGCGACGAGGACGTGACCGACTTCCTCCAGCGCGTGCGCCGCTTCCTTGGCCTCGGCGCCGAGGCGACGGTCGAGCTGACGGCGGAGCCGAAGATCGACGGGCTGTCCATCTCCCTCACCTATCAGGGCGGCGAGCTCGTGCAGGCCGCCACCCGCGGCGACGGCGAGGAAGGCGAGAACGTCTCGGCCAACGTGCGCACCATCAAGGAGATCCCGCACCGGCTGAAGGGCCGCAACGTGCCGGACGAGATCGAGATCCGGGGCGAGATCTACCTTGGCCACGCCGACTTCGAGCGTCTCAACGCCGAGCAGGCATCGGCCGGCGCCAAGGTGTTCGCCAACCCGCGCAACGCCGCCGCGGGCTCGCTGCGCCAGCTCGATCCGTCCATCACGGCCAGGCGCCCCTTGCGCTTCTTCGGCTACGCCTGGGGGGCGGCGAGCGCGCTTCCCGCCGACACCCAGGCCGGCGTGGTGAAGGCCTTCGCAGGCTGGGGCATCCCCACCAACCCGCTGATGAAGCTGTGCCGCAGCGTCGAGGACATCCTCGCCTACTACCACGAGATCGGGCTCACCCGGGCGAGCCTCGGTTACGACATCGATGGCGTCGTCTACAAGGTCAACCGCCTCGACCTGCAGGAGCGCCTGGGCTTCGTCTCGCGCGCCCCCCGCTGGGCCATCGCGCACAAGTTCCCGCCGCAGGAGGCGACCACCCGGCTCAACGGCATCGACATCCAGGTCGGCCGCACCGGCGCGCTGACGCCGACGGCGCGGCTCGAGCCCGTCACCGTCGGCGGCGTCGTCGTCTCCAACGCGACGTTGCACAACGAGGACGAGATCGCCCGCAAGGACATCCGCGTCGGCGACCTCGTGATCCTGCGCCGCGCCGGCGACGTCATCCCGCAGGTCATCGGTGTCGTGCGCGAGAAGCGCCCGCCGGGCACGAAGCCGTACGTCTTTCCCGACCGCTGCCCGGTCTGCGGCAGCCACGCCGTGCGCGAGGCCGACGCGAAGACGGGCAAGACCGACGTCGTGCGCCGCTGCACCGGCGGCCTGATCTGCCCGGCGCAGGCCAAGGAGCGCCTCAAGCACTTCGTCTCCCGCAACGCCTTCGACATCGAGGGGCTCGGCGACAAGCAGATCGAGCAGTTCTTCGACGACGGCCGCATCATGAAGCCGGCCGACATCTTCACCCTCGAGGCGCGCGAGGCGCGCAAGCCCGAGGCCGCGCAGCTCGTCAACCAGAAGGGCTTCGGCGCCAAGTCCGTCGAGAAGCTGTTCAAGGCCATCGAGGCCCGCCGCCGCATCGCGCTCGACCGCTTCATCTTCGCCCTCGGCATTCGCCACGTCGGCGAGACTACGGCCCGCGACCTGGCCAAGGCGCTGGGCAGCATCGAGGCCTTCAGGCAGGCGGTGGCCGGCGCCGTCAAAGGCGGCCGCGGCAGCGAGGCCTATGCCGACCTCGACAACATCGAAGGCATCGGCGAGACGGTCGTCGACGCCCTCATCGACTTCTACGACGAGCCGCACAACCGGGAGGTGCTCGACGAGCTTCTCGACCATGTCGAGGTCGAGCCCTTCGTGCACACGCGCGCCGCCTCCTCCCCCGTCGTCGACAAGGTCGTTGTCTTCACCGGCACTCTCGAGAGGATGTCGCGCGGCGAGGCCAAGGCGCTGGCCGAGCGCCTCGGCGCCAAGGTGACGGGCTCGGTCTCCGCCAAGACCGACTACGTGGTTGCCGGCTCCGACGCCGGCTCGAAGCTGACCAAGGCCCGCGAGCTCGGCGTCAAGGTGCTGACGGAGGCGGAGTGGCTGGCGCTCGTCGGGCACGCCGGCTGAGCGGCACGAGGCCCGTCTCGCTGTGCAGCCGCGAGGCACCCGCTGCACAGCAGTAAATTATTGTAAAATAACGGTAAACCTTAAACCATTCGGACACTTTTGCCGCCCGTTGCCAAGGTCGCCGCGCAGTTCTTTTCCGATCGCTCGGAATTCCGTCCTAGAGTCGGTCTACGAGTGTATGCGGATGGATCCGGAGAGGACTGCGCATGTTCATGTTCCAAGGCGGCTTCGAGGCGTTCGCGCTGCTCATCCTTGTGCTTGCGGTCGCCGTGCTGTGGTCGACCGTGAAGGTCGTGCCGCAGGGCTACAACTACACGGTCGAAAATTTCGGCCGCTATACGCGCACCCTGCAGCCGGGGCTCAACATCCTGGTGCCGGTGATGGAGCGCATCGGCGCCAAGATGAACATGAAGGAGCAGGTGATCGACATCCCTTCGCAGGACATCATCACCCGCGACAACGCCATGGTGACCGTGGACGGGGTCAACTTCTACCAGGTGCTGAGCGCCGCCAAGGCCGCCTACGAGGTCGACCGGCTGGAATCGGCCATCATCAACCTGACCATGACCAACATCCGCACCGTGATGGGATCCATGGACCTCGACGAGTTGCTCTCCAACCGCGACCAAATCAACGCCCGGCTGCTGCAGGTGGTCGATGCGGCGACGGAGTCCTGGGGTGTCAAGGTGACCCGCATCGAGATCAAGGACATCGCCCCGCCGCGCGATCTCGTCGACAGCATGGCGCGGCAGATGAAGGCCGAGCGCGAGAAGCGCGCGCAGATCCTGGAGGCCGAGGGCCTGCGCCAGGGCGCCATTCTCAAGGCCGAGGGCGAGAAGCAGGCCGTGATGCTGGCCGCCGAGGGCCGCAAGGAGGCGGCCTTCCGCGACGCCGAGGCGCGCGAGCGCGCAGCCCAGGCCGAGGCCCGCGCCACCGAGGTGGTGAGCGAGGCCATCTCGAAGGGCAACGTGCAGGCGATCAACTACTTCGTCGCCAACAACTACATGAAGGCGCTGGAGGCGATTGCCCGCTCGCCGAACCAGAAGATTCTGATGATGCCGCTCGAGGCCTCCGCGGTGATCGGCTCCCTCGCTGGCCTCGCCGAGATCACCAAGGAGGCGTTCAACAGCCCCGGCCCGGCCGCCGCACCGGCTGGCGGCAAGCGCCAGGATCGCGGCAGCGTCCCGAGCACCTGAGCGCGCCGTGATGCCCTTTCCTCGCCTGCGGGGAGAGGGCCGTGGTACGCGTGGTGTGCACGCGCTGCGGATGGAGAAGGGCGATGTCTAACCTCGTGAGCCTGCTCGCCAGTTTCGGACCGTGGAGCTGGTTCATATTCGCGGTGGGTCTGTTCACGCTCGAGATGATCGTGCCGGGCGTGCACTTTCTCTGGTTCGGAGTGGCCGCCATTGCCACCGGCGCCCTGGCGCTGGCCACGGGCATCACCTGGCCGTTTCAGCTCCTCGCCTTCGGTGCCTTGGCCGTCGCCACCGTGTTCTGGGTGCGCCGCTTCGTGCGGCCCGACGTGGCGGTGAGCGACCTGCCCGATCTCAACGCCCGCGGCCGCAGCTATATCGGCCGCTCGGTGCTGGTCGAGGTCCCGATCGAGAACGGCCGCGGCAAGGTGCGCGTGGGCGACACGCTGTGGAGTGCGGAAGGGCCGGACACGCCGGCCGGCGCCCGCGTACGCGTGACCGGCGCGCGCGGCATCGTACTCACCGTCGATCATGCGGCCGCGTGACGGGCATCCGCCGGGCGCCGTCGCTTGGCTCGTGGCCCTCGTGAGCCTGCTGTTGCCGTGGGCCGGCATCGGGCTGATCGTGGCCGGCGCCTGGCGCATGGCCAGCTTCGGCAGAGGCGAGGCGTGGATCATCGTGGCCGGCGCGGCGCTGATCGTGCTCGACGTGCTAATCGACTTCGTCTGGGCCCATCCGGCCGTCTCGCCCTCCGACGAGCCCGAGCTCAACCGCCGTGCCGCCCAGCTCAAGGGCCGCCGTCTCAGGCTTGAAGCTCCCATCGAGGGCGGCCGCGGCATCGTGCGCTGTGACGACACCCTGTGGCAGGTCGAGGGCCCGGATCTCCCGGCAGGTTGCGACGTTCAGGTGGTGGGCGTCGCAGGTATGCTGCTGCGGGTCGAGCCGATATAGTTCGCAACTGCCGAGAAGGAATCGCGTCCAGAGAGAATGGAGCCCCGCATATGGCGCAAGCCGAGGTCGCCGTCACCCGCGAGAGCAACCGTTACGTCGCCAGGATCGACGGCATCGACGCCGAGGCCGAGCTCACCTTTCGCCCCGGTCCCGGCGGCTCGGTCGTCGCCGCCCACACCGGCGTGCCGGAGGCGTTTCGGGGGCGGGGCATCGGCCGCATCCTCGTCATGCGCATGATCGAGGACGCCCGCAAGGAAGGCTTCAAGATCGTGCCCGCGTGCTCCTTCGTCGACGCCGAGCGCCGCAAGCATCCCGAGTGGTCCGACGTCTTTGTCAGCTAGCTGTCAGGTTCGGCGCGCCCGCGCCGCCGTTGCGCCATGAACCTCGGTGCTTAGTCCCGAGCCGGACGCGCAGCAGGTTGCGCACCGGAGAATTCACGGCGCATTCATGCCGCCTGACGCACTGTCTCACACGGTTCAACTCTCGGAGATCTGCCCCCGTGACGATTCTCTCCAGCCGCCTCCTGGGAATGACGGTCGCCGCCGCGGCGCTCGCTCTGTTCGCTGTCGGCGCCGAGGCCCAGGAAAAGAAGGCCGACGTCAAGGCCGCAAAGAAGCCGGCCGTGTGCAACAGCTTGAAGGATCAGACGGCGTGCGACGCACGCAGCGACTGCAGTTGGGTCGCGGAAAGCAAGGACGCCAAGGGCAAGATCAAGCGCAAGGCCTACTGCCGCGCCAAGCCCGCACCGAAGAAGAAGTGAGGCGGGCGGTTTTCCGCACTCCCGATCTCGCCGCGGAAGAGCGCCTCCGCGGTTTAGTCATGGGAAGCAATCGTCGCCTGCGCCATACTCTCCTCGATTCGCTACGGAGGGACTTCCAGTGTCCAAGAGCATGCTCTCGCGGTCCCTGACCGCACTCGCAACGGCAGCCTTCCTCGTCACCGCCGGCGTGGGCACCGTCGCCCTTGCCCAGGAGAAGAAGGCGACGACGCCGAAGACCACGGCCCCCAAGACGCCGTCGGCGTGCAAGGGCCTGGCCGAGACCGCCTGCAAGGACAAGGCGACCGTGTGCACCTGGGTCAAGGCGAGCAAGGGCAAGGACGGCAAGGAGCGCAAGGCCTACTGCCGCGCCAAGCCCGCGCCGAAGAGCAAGTAGCCCGCTGCCGCGGACCGCTGACCACGCCTCCGCTGGCACCTCTGCGGTACCATGCGGGCGGCGAGCCTGCCGCTGCGCGAGGGCTCCATGATCGCCGTCATCTTCGAGGTCTGGCCGGCCGACGGCCAGCGTGACGCATACCTCGACGATGCCGCAAGGCTGCGGCCGGCGCTCGAGGCGATGGACGGCTTCATCTCCGTCGAGCGGTTCCAGAGTCTCACCGATCCCGGCAAGATGCTGTCGCTGTCGATCTGGCGGGACGAGGCGGCGGTCGCCGGCTGGCGCCGCCACATCGGCCATCGCGGCGTGCAGAGGCTCGGCCGCGAGGGCGTGTTCAAGGACTACCGGATCCGCGTCGCGAGCGTGCTGCGCGACTACGCGCTGCTTGAGCGCCGCGACGAGGCACCGGCCGACAGCAAGCAGGCGCTCGGCGCCTGAGCCGCCTCCGGAGCTGTCCAACTGGGCTCTTCAGAACGCCGCAACGGCAGGGGGCCGCGCCATCACCAGATCGAGCCGCAAGGGCAGGCGAGTGTGGTGCGCCCTCAAAAAACAACCGGCGGAAGAGGCATCTCCCACCGGTGCGGTCAGCGCAAAGCCTGTGTGGCTGGATCAGTGTCGCGGCTTCAGCCGGTTCATCTCGTCCTTGATGCGCAATTTCTCTTTCTTCAACTTGGCGATCCGGGCGTCATCGGATCCGGGTCTCGACAGCTCTTCCTGGATCTTCGTTTCCAGCACACGATGCTTTTCGGAAAGCTCTGCGATATGTGCAGCTAATGACATTAGGGCCCTCCTGGTGGAGTTGAAGCGTTTCAAGACTGCCATGGGCCTGTCGCGTTGTCTAATCTCTCAGCCCGCTGAAGGCCGCTCAATTATTGCGACGGTCAAGTAATCATCATGCCAATGATTAGAGCTTTAACTTTTCAAACAACGACTTAGAACGAATTTATGCACAGGCTTGCGCTCGCCTCCCGGTTGAGGCAAAAGGAGCCGCCTCGAACTGAAGGTGCAGGCGGCTTCGCGGTAGAGAGCCACCAGGGCCGATGCAGCAGAAACCAGACGAGAGAGCCTTGCGCGAGCAGCTCGCGCTTCTTCGCGCCGAGCATCGCGACCTCGACGAGCAGATCGCGGCGCACGAGCAGACGCTCCTGGCCGATCAGCTTCTCGTCCGGCGCCTCAAGAAGCGCAAGCTCGCGCTCAAAGACCAGATCACCTCCCTCGAGGACCAGCTTCTCCCCGACATCATCGCCTGAGAGCGGCCGGAGCGTGAGTTCTGGCTTGCATCGGCAGCCCGGCTCCATTCTAACCTGTCTCTTTCCGGTGCCGGCGCGCGCCGGAGCCCGGCTGAAGGATCGCAACGTCCAGGAATGCCACCTGAAATGTCCAAGGACACCGCCAAGCAGCCGCTCGTCGGCATCATCATGGGCAGCCTGTCGGACTGGCCCACGATGAAGCGCGCAGCCGACGTGCTCGAGGAGCTGAAGGTGCCCTTCGAGGCCAAGGTGGTGTCTGCGCACCGGACGCCCGACCGGCTCTACGAGTACGCCAAGACGGCCAGGCAGCGCGGCCTCAAGGTGATCATCGCTGGCGCTGGCGGCGCCGCCCATCTGCCGGGCATGGCCGCCTCCATGACGACGCTGCCGGTGCTGGGCGTGCCTGTCGTGAGCAAGGCGCTCGCGGGCCAGGACAGCCTCCTGTCCATCGTGCAGATGCCGGCCGGCGTTCCCGTCGGCACTCTGGCCATCGGCGAGCCCGGTGCCCACAACGCGGCCCTTTTGGCGGCGCAGATCCTGGCGCTGAGCGACGACGTCCTGGGCGGCCGGCTCGAGGCGCTGCGCGCCAGGCAGACTGCCGCGGTGCCCGAGGCGCCCCGCCCCGAGGCAGAGGGCTAGCGTGATGATCGAGAAGCGCGCCGGAGCTCTGGGCATGGTCGGGAGCGAGTTTCCCGATCTTAATCTCACGAGCAAGCCGATGAGTCCCGTGTCCCTTGTGAGTCTGACGTTCGCCCGGGACGCTGGCGGCAAGGGTATGCAAACTTCGGCACCGGGACACTAGGCGCGTGTCCGCTCCGCTTCCGCCAGGCGCCACCATCGGCATTCTGGGCAGTGGCCAGCTGGGCCGCATGCTGGCCATGGCGGCCGCCCGCATCGGTCTCAGGACGCACATCTATTGCCCCGAGAGCGGCCCGGCCTTCGATGTCGCCACCCGCGCCACCCGCGCCAGCTTCCAGGATCCCGAGGCGCTGGCCGCCTTCGCCCGCGAGGTCGATGTCGTCACCTACGAGTTCGAGAACGTCGCCGGCGAGACTGCGCGCCTGCTTGCCCCCCATGTCGCCCTGCGCCCGTCGCCGCGCGCCCTCGAGGTGGCGCAGGACCGGCTCGAGGAGAAGACCTTCGTTGCGGCCCTCGGCTTTCCCGTCGCGCCCTTCAGCGCCGTGGCGAGCCTCGCCGATCTGGAGACCGCCCGCAGCCGCCTCGGGACCGGATCGATCCTCAAGACGCGCCGGCTCGGCTACGACGGCAAGGGTCAGGTGCGCCTTGCCGAGGGGGTCGATGCGGCCACCGCCTGGCGCGCCGTCGCCGAGGTCCCGAGCGTGCTCGAGGGCCTGGTCGCCTTCGAGTGCGAGGTCTCCGTTCTGGTCGCCCGCGGCATCGACGGCGCCATCGCCTACTACGACATTCCGCGCAACACCCATGCCGGTGGCATCCTCCGCCGCAGCGAGGTCCCCTGCGGCCTGCCCGAGGCGGATCTGGCCCGTGCCCGCGAGATCGCCGCCGGCATCGCCCGCGCCCTCGACTACGTCGGCGTGCTCGCCGTCGAGATGTTCCACCTGGGGGCCGGCGTGGCGCTGGCCGATCGCCTCGTCGTCAACGAGATCGCGCCCCGCGTGCACAACAGCGGCCATTGGACGATCGAGGCGTGCGGCATCTCCCAGTTCGAGAACCACATCCGCGCCGTGGCCGGCTGGCCGCTGGGCGCCACGCGCCGCCACGCCGACGCCGTGATGCTCAACCTGATCGGCCCCGAGGCGAACGACTGGCCGCGGCTGGCCGCCGACCCCGACGCGTGCCTGCACCTCTACGGCAAGAACGAGGCGCGCGAGGGCCGCAAGATGGGCCACGTCACCTATCTCAAGCCGATGCGTACCTGAGCGCGGGACACGCCGATGCTGACCGCCCACGTGGACGGACGCGCGATCGAATACCGCATGATCCCGGGCGATGTCGTGTCGCGGCCGACGCTCGTCTTCCTGCACGAGGGGCTGGGCTGCGCCGCGCTGTGGCGCGACTTTCCCGACAAGGTCGCAGGCCGGCTCGGGGCCCGCACGCTGGTCTATTCGCGCTTCGGCTATGGCGCCTCCGACGGCCTCCCAGGCAAGCGCGAGCCCGGCTTCATGCACGAGGAGGCGCTGCACGTGCTGCCCCGGCTCCTCGACCGGCTCGGCGTCGACGCCCCGGTCCTGGTCGGCCACTCCGACGGCGCCTCCATCGCGCTGATCCACGCCGGCCTGGCGCAACGGCCGGTGACGGGCGTCGCGGTGCTCGCCCCGCACGTCTTCGTGGAGCAGGTCACGGTCGACAGCATCGCCGACATCCGCGCCAAGTATCTGTCGGCCGGGCACGAGGCGAGCGGCCTCAGGACGCGGCTGTCCAGGTATCACGCCCGCGTCGACGATGCCTTCCTGGGCTGGGCCGACATCTGGCTCGATCCGCGCTTCCGGGACTGGTCCATCGAGGATGCGATCCCGAGCATCGCGGCACCCGTGCTGGTCGTCCAGGGCCGCCAGGACGAGTACGGCACCCTCGCCCAGCTCGACCGCATCGCGCAGGCTGCCCGCGTCCCCGTCACCCGCCTGGAGCTCGACGCCTGCGGGCATGCCCCGCACCGCGACCAGGAGCAGGCGGTCATCGACGCGATCGTCACATTCGTGCAGGGCCTGGCCGTCGCCGGCTGATCGTCGCCGGCGTCCCTTGGCCTTGCGGCAGGCGCTGGCGCGGCCTCAGAAGTCCTGCCAGTCGTCGCTCTCCGGCACTGGCTTGCGGGCGACCGCGGCCCCGCCGCGCGCCATCGGCCTTGCGGCCACCCTGGCCGGGCCTCTGGGCGCCGCCTCCACCCGCGGGCGCTCCGCGGGTGCCGCCGCTGCCACGCGGAACTCCGAGACCAGCTCGTTGAGCCTGTGAGCCTCGTTGGCGAGCGTGTGGCTCGCAGCCGTCGTCTCCTCGACCATGGCTGCATTCTGCTGCGTCGCCTGATCCATCTGGTTGATGGCCGTATTGATCTCCTGCAGGCCGGTCGCCTGCTCCTGGGCCCCCGAGGCGATATCGATCACGACGGCTGCAATGTCCGTGACCTGCACCAGGATGCGCTCCAGCGCCTGGCCCGTCTGGGCGACGAGGTCGACGCCCTCCGCCACCTGGCTGCTCGACGCCGAGATCAGCGCCTTGATCTCCTTGGCGGCCTCGGCCGAGCGCTGGGCGAGCGCACGCACCTCGGAGGCGACCACCGCAAAGCCGCGGCCCGCCTCGCCCGCCCGCGCCGCCTCGACGCCGGCATTGAGCGCGAGCAGGTTGGTCTGGAAGGCGATCTCGTCGATGACGGCGATGATCTGGTTGATCTGCTGGGCGCTCTTCTCGATGTTGCCCATCGCCTCGACGGTCCTGCGCACCACGTGGCCGGCTTTCTCGGCATCCGTCTTGGCAACCGACACGACATCGCGGGCATGCCCGGCGCCTTCGGCAGCCTTCTTGCCGGTCGCGGTGATCTCGTCGAGGGCCGCCGCGGTCTGCTCCAGGCTTGCGGCCTGCTGCTCGGTGCGCCGCGACAGGTCGTCGGCGGAGACGGTGACCTCGCGGCTGCTCGCGCCGATCGTGTTGGCGCTGCCGTTCACGGCCCCGAGTGCGGCCGCGAGCGCGTCCATCGCGGCGTTGAAGTCGCTCTGCAGCTTGGCGTAGGCCTCGGGCAGAGACTGCGTCAGGCGATAGGTGAGGTCCTTGGCGGCCAGGCGCGACAGGCCGGTGCCGATCGAATCGGAGACCAGCGCCCTTTCGTCGGCGATCGCCTGGTCCAGGGCTGCGCGGCTGCGCGCCTCGTCCTCCCGCCGGCGCGCCTCCGCGGCCTCCCGGTCGCGGTCTGCGGCCAGGAGCTGGCTCCTGAAGGCCTCGACGGCCTTGCCGATGTCGCCGAGCTCGTCCTCGCGGTCGCAACCGAACACGCGATTGCGCAGATTGCCCTGCGCCATCGCCACGATGCTGCCGCGGATCTCGCCGATGGGCCTCGACACGCCGCGCGTGACGAGGAACCAGCCCACCAGGATGCCGAGGACCGGAAGGGCCACGACGACGAGAAGCGTATTGTAGAAGCGCCTCTCCTGCGCGTCCGCCTCAGGCGTCTGCTTCTCGGCATAGTCCCCGTAGCGCTTGCTCAACTGGCTGATGCTGTCGTTCAGCGCCTTGCGGTTGGCGCGATTGCTGTCGTTGTCGCCGATGGCACGGCCTGCCGGGATCGACACCGTTTCGGCGACCCGCACCAGCTCTGAGCGCAGCTTGACGAACTCGCGCACCCTGTTCTGCAGCTCGGCGACTTGCGCGCGCTCGCTGGCAAGCGCGTCCTTGGCGAGGGTTGCCGTCACCACCTCCAGGTTCTTCAGCGACGCCAGCAGTCCTTTGGCGAACTGGCTTGCCTGCGACCAGTCTGCGGACATGTAGATGCCGCGCGAATCCATGACGGCCGCGTAGACGATCTGATTGATGCGCTCGATGAGGACCTGGTCGCTCTTGGTCCGGATGACCAGCTCGTCGAGCCGGCTCTTCTCCGATGCCGCCTGGTACAGGAAGTACGATCCGATCAGCGGCGCCATGCACGTGGCGAGCACCAGACCGATGAGCTTGTGCCGAAGTTGCAGGTTCAGTTTCATCACAGGGCATCCCAGGTTGTGCATTCGCAATCGTCCGCAGTCTGCAGAGCGGGGCGCCCAAGCGCCGATCGGCAGGAAGCGGAACATCCGATTGCGGATTGATCCTCGGGTAGGAAAAGCCCAAAGCCCTTAAGAATTGATTGCAGATAATCGAAATGCAATTCGAATTCGAATTCTGCGGTGCATGTTCATCCGACCACGGACGTTTTGCCCTATGATGGCTCGCCTCGTGGCTGGATGGCCCGGCCGGGCGTTGCAGCGGCAAGCCCCGCGTCCTCGGCCCGGCGGCGCTTGCCCGCAGCCTGGGGTGTGGGTCGCCTCAGTGCGCCTGCGCGGGCTTGTGCGCCGCTGCCCTGTCCTGGGCCGCAGACGTGCTGGCCTGTGCCTTCCTGACGTTCTCGAGCGCCGCGTGTGCCGCATTGATCCGCCGCACCATCGTGAACAGGTACTCGAGCACCTCCGGCGGCAGCTCGGCCGCGGCGTACCGGTCCGGATGGTAGGACTTGGCCAGCGTCACATAGGCCTTGCGGATCTGCTCCGCCGTCGCGTTCGGCGGCACGCCGAGCACGGCGTAGGGGTTCAGCGGCTCGCTGCCGGCGAGCCGCGCCTTCAGGTTGATGCCCTTGGGCACGCCCAGCGGCCGCACCTCCGCGATGCGGCTCTTGGCGAGGAACGTCGCCTCCCCGCCGTAGGCCTCGAACTCCACGAAGCTGCCCGGGCCGTTGAGCACGTCCGCCAGGTTGCGGCTGGTGCCGGCTGCTACCACCTTGCCCTTCACCACCGCGCCGTCGGCCATCCGGATCTCGACCGGAATCGCCAGCGGGTTGACGCTCTCTGCGGTAAGGCGCTCGAACATGGCTCTGCAACTCCTACATCTCGTCCCAAATCGGGGCACGTCCCCCTTGCGGAGGATCGCACAGGCAAAGCGATGCAAAGCCCGTGCTAGTTCCGGATGGGACGGGCGAAATCGCTGCCGGAGCCCGGGCCGCGACTGGCGGAGACCGCGGAAGTGTGCTACCTCGCGGGCAACTTTTTGCACCGCAGCATGAGTTGCGGGGCGCCGATGCCCGTGCCGGCCATGCCGGACGGGCCTCCCCAGGACCCGATCCCGACCCCAGGACCCCCCTTCCGATGGACCTTCGCAACATCGCGATCATCGCGCACGTCGACCATGGCAAGACCACGCTCGTCGACGCCCTGCTCAAGCAATCCGGCGCCTTCCGCGACAACCAGAAGGTCGAATCCCAGGCCATGGATTCCAACGACCTGGAGCGCGAGCGCGGCATCACCATCCTCGCCAAGTGTACCTCCATCGTCTGGAAGGACACCCGCATCAACATCGTCGACACCCCGGGCCACGCCGACTTCGGCGGCGAGGTGGAGCGCATCTTGAACATGGTCGACGGCGTCGTCGTCCTCGTCGACGCCTCCGAGGGGCCGCTGCCGCAGACCAAGTTCGTGGTCTCGAAGGCCCTCAAGCAGGGGCTTCGTCCCATCGTCGCCATCAACAAGATCGACCGGCCCGACGAGCGCCACGATGCGGTGCTGAACGAGATCTTCGATCTCTTCGCCTCGCTCGACGCCAGCGATGAGCAGCTCGACTTCCCCGTCGTCTACGGCTCCGGCCGCGATGGCTGGATGGCCGCCGATCCGGCCGGCCCCAAGGTCGACCTGGCGCCGCTGTTCGATCTGATCCTCGCCCACGTGCCGCCGCCGACGGTGGAGCCCGGCCCCTTCACGATGCTCGCGACCACGCTCGAGGCCGATCCGTTCCTCGGCCGCATCCTCACGGGCCGCGTGCGCTCGGGCAGCATCAGGCCAAATCAGACCATCAAGGCGATCAGCCGCGACGGCAAGCTGATCGAGACCACCCGTGTCACGAAGGTGCTGGCCTTCCGTGGCCTCGAGCGCACGGCGGTGGACTCCGCGGACGCCGGCGACATCGTTGCGATTGCCGGCGTCACGGATGCGACGGTCGCAGACACGCTGTGCGACCCCACGGTCGATATCCCCTTGCCCGCCCAGCCCATCGATCCGCCGACGCTGGCCATGAACTTCCGCATCAACGACGGCCCCTTCGCCGGCCAGGAGGGCGACAAGGTGCAGAGCCGCGTCATCCGCGACCGGCTGCTGAAGGAGATCGAGCGCAACGTCGCGATCCGCGTGCGCGAGAACGTCGAGGGCGACAGCTACGAGGTCGCCGGCCGCGGCGAGCTGCAGCTCGGCATCCTGATCGAGAACATGCGCCGCGAAGGCTTCGAGCTCACCGTGTCGCGGCCGCAGGTGGTGGCCAAGGTCGACGAGGCCACGGGCCAGAAGCTGGAGCCCATCGAGGAGGTGATCATCGACGTCGACGAGGCGCACTCTGGCGTCGTCGTGCAGAAGCTCTCCGAGAGGAAGGGCGAGCTGCGCGAGATGCGCCCTTCGGGCGGAGGGCGCGCACGTCTCGTGTTCTACGTGCCGACGCGCGGCCTCATCGGCTACCAGGGCGAGCTCTTGACCGACACCCGCGGCACGGCCGTGATGAACCGCCTGTTCCACGAGTATGCGCCGTTCAAGGGCGAGATTCCCGGCCGGCGCAACGGCGTGCTGATCTCCAACGGCACGGGCGAGGCGACGGCCTACTCGATCTTCTACCTGCAGGACCGCGGGCACATGATGATCGACCCGCAGACGCGGGTGTACGAGGGCATGATCGTGGGCGAGCACAGCCGCGACAACGACCTCATCGTCAACATCATCCAGGGCAAGAAGCTGTCCAACGTCCGCGCCTCGGGCAAGGACGAGGCGATGATCCTGACGCCGCCTCTGAGGATGACGCTCGAGCGCGCCATGAGCTACATCCAGGACGACGAGCTGGTCGAGATCACGCCGAAGTCGATCCGCCTGCGCAAGCGCTGGCTCGACCCCAACGAGCGCAAGAAGCGCGAGCGCTCCCGCGAGGCGGCGTAAGGCTCCCGGCCCGCTATCATCCTCGGGCTCGTCCCACGCCTGTCCGGCTTAGAAATTGCCGGCCGCAGTTCAACCCAAGTCATGGCCCTGATGGAGGAGTGAGTTCAGGCCGGAGCGATCCGAGTTGGGGCAGTTCGATCTCGACGTGACGTGGATGCCCGCCTGCGCGGGCATGACGGACGAGATGGGGCGTCCGCTTGCCAATTCCCCGACGTCATGCCCGCGGAGGCGGGCATCCAGATACGCTTGCCCTTGATCGCGTCGGGTTGGAAAAGCCAAACCGGACAGCCGTGGGCTTGTCCCGAGGATCTAACCGTCCGCAAGCGCAGGTGCAGGCTGTTGGGTGGATGGTCGGGACCCTCGGGACGAGCCCAAGGGCAGTCAAGTCCGACCATGACAATCTGGGAAACGCGTCGAGAGCCGAGCCGCACTCAGACCCAGCCGCTCCGCCCTACTTCCCCTCGGCCTTCTTCTGCTGCTTGGTCGCGATGATCAGGTTGGATTCGTTAGGCCGCCAGCGATAGCCGACGCCGAAGTCGATCGGCGTCGACTGCCCCTTCCGGAACAGCTCAGCCATCTGCGACTGATAGCGGCCGTAGAACAGCGGAATGGGCCCCAGATAGCGCCCGTAGGGCCGCACCTCCCAGTCCTCGCGCTTGAAGAAGCGCACCGGCACGCCGGTGTCGTCCTGCACGATCGCCGAGGCTTGCTGCAGCAGGAACTCGCGCACGCTCGAGAAGCTGTCGGAGTGCATCAGGTAGGACGCGCTCTTGACGAAGGCGTCGCCCGGCGCCAGCCCCTCGCAGAACTTGAGGAAGCCGCTCGTCTTGAGGCCGCCGTTGGAGACGTCCGTCGAGAAGTAGTAGAGCGTCTGCGCATCGCCGTCCTGGGCGTCCTTGTCCTTGAACGTGATCTTGACGCCGTTGGGCACGCCCGCCTTCGGCGTCCCGTCGGAGGGCTTCGGCGCGCCGTCGGCCTCGATGGTCAGGTAGCTCACGTCGGTGATGGTCTTGTCGGCCCGCGCGATGAACGCAGAGAGGATCGGCAGCGTGCCGTTGAACTGCGTCGAGGACAGCTGGTAGCGCATCTCCTTCGTCAGGAAGAAGCTGACGTTGGTGATCGAGCGGATCGAGGCCTGCAGGTGGCCGACGATGCCGGGCACCGTGCGCCGCGACAGGAACTTCGCCTCCGGCATCCGCCCGACCGGCTCTAGCCCGCTCATCACGTAGGTATTGGAGCCCGGGAAGAAGGCGTTGGCGTAGAGGAAGTCGGGCCCGCTGAACATGTAGAACGTGGTCGGCTGCCGCACCGCGAGGTTGGCCTTGGACCAGGCCTGGATGCGGCTGATCTGCCGCTGGTTGAGCGAGCGCCACGTGGCATCCATGGCCTGCGCGTGGCGCATCCAGGAGGCGTCCTTGTTGTAGGCCGCCAGCGGCGAGGCGGCATCCGCCGGCAGCCCGGCGAGGAAGCGGGCCATGTCGTTGGGCGACGCCGCCGGCTCCTCGGCGGCCCGGGCTGCGCCTGTGGCCAGCACCGCCAGCGTGGCGAACGCGAATGCGCTTGCGCGAAGCGTCGGCAATGGGCGCGTCATGGGGGCGTCTCCTGTCAGGTGGCGCTGAGGCTGCGGTCTCTGGACATGCCGTACCAGTAGACCAGCAGGCCCGCGAGCATCATGGCCAGACCCGATAGCGACTCGAACGGCTTGTCCATGAGCTGGAATACCAGCATCCACAGCATGATGCAGAGGAAGATGATCGGCGTGGCCGGATAGCCCCACGTCCTGTAGGGCCTCGGCAGGTTGGGCTGGGTGAAGCGCAGCACCACCACGCCCGCGACGGCCAGGAACGAGCACAGCGTGAAGCTGAACTGGATGAACAGCACCACCTTCTCGAACGTCCCGGTGAACAGCAGGGCCGTGGCGATCAGCGTCTGCACCACGAGCGCCCGCGCCGGCACGCCGCTGGCCGTCTTGTGCGCGAACCAGCGCAGCAGCGGCACGTCCTCGCCCATCACCATGGTGACGCGCGGCCCGATCCACATCATGGCGCTGACGGCGGAGACGAGGCCGAGGCAGATCAGCCCGCCGACGATCTTGCCGCCGGACGGCCCGAAGATCTCCGTGCCGGCGATCAGGCCAACGTTCACCTGGCCCGCCAGCTTCTCGACCGGCGTCGTATACAGGAACGCCGCGTTCAGCGCCACGTAGAGGCCGGTGACGACCAGGGTCGCGACGATCAGCGAGCGCGGCACGTTGCGCTGCGGATCCTTGATCTCGCCGGAGATGTACGTCGCCGCGTTCCACCCCGAGTAGGCGTACATCACGTAGACGAGGCTGATCGCGAACGGCGTGCTGACGATGTAGCCGAGGTCCTGCGACGTGGGCGCGAACGAGATGTTGGTGTTCCCCCCGACCGCGAAGCCCGCCACGATCAGCACCACGATGAGCGCGATCTTGAGCCAGGTCATCACGTCCTGGAAGACGCTGCTCTGCTTCATTCCGGAGATCAGGATCGCGGAGGTGATCCAGATCAGGGCGAGCCCGACGTAGAGTTTCGGCGCGCCCGGCACCAGGCCCTGGAAATAGTCGCCGAACGCGATGGCCGCGATGGCGACGGGTGCGGCAAAGCCGAAGGTCGCCGACACCCACCCGGCGAGGAAGCCGACCGCCGGGTTGTACACCCGCGACAGGAAATTGTACTCCCCGCCAGAGCGCGGGAAGGCGGCCGACAGCTCGGCGTAGGACAGCGCCCCGCACAGCGCGACGACGCCGCCCAGCACCCAGAGCATCAGCAGCGAGAACCCCGACGGGATGCCCGGCACCTGGAAGCCGAGGCTCGTGAACACGCCAGTGCCGATCATGTCTGCCACGGCGATGGCCGTGGCCGTCCTCGCCGTGACCGACGGGACGGCGCTGGAGGCGGGGCTCGGAGAGGACATGGGAGGCTACCTGGATAGTGGCAAGAAACCGTGCACGTCTGGCCGCAAAATCCGCGCGTGTCCAGATGCGCACTCTATGCAACGCCACAGTCGGGACGCAGACTGCTTTGGTGATTCCGAAGTCTGTTCGACGGTCGGCGCCGCGCTAGGAGCTTCAGGTGTCCCCTCGGCCGCGTGCGGAACACTAGCGCATTGCAGTCGAGTCGCCCGCGCGTTGAACCGGCGATGTGGATTTTACAACGCAGGCTGTTGCATCAGCGCATCGTGTTGCGCGAGGTGCCGATGGCCTAGTGTGATGCGCGGAACGGGAGCGCCAGCGTGCCGGCGTGGTGCTCGCCAAGCATGAGGCGAGAGGGAAGGATTTGCTCAAGGCCTGTGCAAGACGCTGGGCGCGGATTCTGCTCGCGGTCGCATGCCTCGATGGGTGTGCCGCCGTCCTGCTCGCGCCGTGCGCGCTGGCCCAGTCGCGGCACGAGGCGTCCGCCAAGCGCAGGACCGGCGAGGCCAAGGCTACGCCAAAGAAGGCGATCACCTTGCGGAAGGATCTGACGTCGCTCGCCTCTTTCGTCACGGCGCCGTTCCCCTTCGAGGGCATCGTGCCGGCTACCGGCAAGATGTTCCTCGACGTCGAGGAGGGCACCCGCCGCGGCCACCGCGGATCCCGGGGCCAGATCTACTGGGCCGATGAGACCTACGACGACAGCCGCGTGCTCCTGCATCTGCCCAAGGGCTTCAACGCGCAGAAGCCGGGCATGATCGTGGTCTTCTTCCACGGCCATGGCGCCACGCTCGAGCGTGACGTGCTGCGCCGCCAGCAGGTTGCGGCCCAGATCTCGCGCGCAGGCCTCAACGCCGCGCTCGTGGCGCCGCAGTTCGCCCGCGACGCTGCCGATTCCAGCGCCGGCAAGTTCTGGCAGCCCGGCAGCTTCTTCTGGTTCATGGAGGAGGCGGCCCAGCAGCTGGCGCAGCTCTACGGCGACCCGCACGCGGTGCGCTACTTCGAGAGGATGCCGATCGTCTTCGTGGCCTACAGCGGCGGCTATCTGCCTGCCGCCTTCGCCATCCAGAACGGCGGCACCGCCAAGCGCGTGCGGGCGGTGCTGCTGCTTGACGCGCTCTACGGCGATCTCGACAAGTACATGAGCTGGATCCTGCGCCACCGCTCGGGCGTGTTCGTCAGCGCTTACACCCACCACACGGCCGAGCGCAACGCCGACCTGCAGAAGGTGCTCAAGGACCGCAACATCCTCTTTGAGACGGCCATCAGGAAGCCGCTACTGCCGGGCACTCTGGCTTTCGTCGAGACAGGCCCCGAGATCCTGCACCGCGACTACGTCACGGAGGCCTGGGCGGCAGAGCCCGTTCTTGACTTCCTGAAGGCGCTGACGGTCAAGCCGTAGCCCGGGACGCTCCGTCTCCTCAGGCCACGTGCGAGCGGATGGCCGGCGCATCGTCGTTGAGCGCCGGCGCCGGCCCGAACATCATCTGCACCTGTCGGCAGGCGCGGTCCTTGAGCTCGCGCGCATCGCTCACGCCGTCGGCGCGCAACGCGTCGAGGCATGCGCCAAGGCGCTGGCGCGCTTCGCCCAAAAGGTAGGGCCGCGACAGGAAGTGCATCTCGAGCACAACCCACGCCTCCGCCTCGATCTGCACGACGTCGTCCGATGGCTGGGCCGCATGAACATCCTTGCGCATGAACATATGCTCTCCGACTTCTCGATGCTTGTTGTTTGCTTACGCCCTGCACCCGAGGGCGTCAGTTACGCCGGACACATGACAGGCCGATGGAGCTTGTCCGCCGTCCTGATGACGGCCAATCGGGGCAACATGCGGGCCCGCGGAACACGAAAATTTGTGCGCGCAATAGACACAAAAAAAGCAGCGGCATCAGAACGATGCCGCTGCCGATGGGCTGTGGGCGAATGCTCTGCTTGCGTTAGTGCGCCAGCACCGCGAGCAACAGCAGCGCCACGATGTTGGTGATCTTGATCATCGGGTTCACGGCAGGGCCGGCGGTGTCCTTGTAGGGGTCGCCGACCGTATCGCCGGTCACCGACGCCTTGTGCGCTTCCGAGCCTTTCATGTGCTTGGTGCCGTCCTTGTCGACGAAGCCGTCCTCGAACGACTTCTTGGCGTTGTCCCAGGCGCCACCGCCCGCCGTCATGGAGACGGCGACGAACAGGCCGTTGACGATCACGCCGAGCAGCATGGCGCCGAGCGCGGCGAAGGCATCCGCCGGCCCCGCGATCCACTTCACCACGTAGAAGCACACGATCGGCGACAGCACCGGCAGCAGCGACGGCACGATCATCTCCTTGATCGCCGCGCGGGTCAGGATGTCCACCGCCCTCGCGTAGTCGGGCTTCTGCGTGCCCTGCATGATGCCGGGCATCTCCTTGAACTGGCGCCGCACCTCTTCGACGATGGAGCCGGCGGCCTTGCCGACCGCCGTCATCGCGATGCCGCCGAACAGGTATGGCAGCAGGCCGCCGAACAGCAGGCCCACCACCACGTATGGGTTCGACAGCGAGAAGTCGACCTGCAGGTTGTGCAGCATCGTGCCGGGCTTGGCCTGCGAGATGAAGAAGCGCAGATCCTCGTTGTAGGCGGCAAACAGCACCAGCGCGCCGAGGCCCGCCGAGCCGATGGCATAGCCCTTGGTGACGGCCTTGGTCGTGTTGCCGACGGCGTCGAGCGCGTCCGTCGTCTTGCGGATCTCCTTGGGCAGGCCGGCCATCTCCGCGATGCCGCCGGCGTTGTCCGTGACCGGGCCGAACGCATCCAGGGCCACCACCACGCCCGCCAGCGACAGCATGCTCGTCACCGCGATGGCGATGCCGAACAGGCCGGCGAGCTTGAAGGCCACGATGATGCCGGCGATGATGATGAGCGCAGGCAGCGCCGTCGCCTCGAGCGACACGGCGAGACCCTGGATCACGTTGGTGCCGTGGCCCGTCACCGACGCCTGGCTGATCGAGCGCACCGGCCGATACCCGATGCCCGTGTAGTACTCCGTCACCACGATGATGGCGGCGGTCACGACGAGGCCGACCACGCCGCACCAGAAGATGTCGTTGCCGGAGAACGAGACGCCGCGCGCGGCGAACATGGTGTTCATGCCGAGCAGGCCGTCCGTCAGCGGCCACAGGCCGATCAGCGACAGCACGCCCGTGGCGATGAAGCCCTTGTAGAGGGCGCCCATGATCGACTGGTTGGAGCCGAGCCGCACGAAGAACGTGCCGATGATCGAGGTGACCACGCCGAGGGCGCACACCGCCAGCGGATACACCATCAGGCTGTACACGATCGGCTGGCCGGCGAAGTAGATGGCGCCGAGCACCATGGTCGCCACCACCGTCACCGCGTAGGTCTCGAACAGGTCGGCCGCCATGCCGGCGCAGTCGCCCACGTTGTCGCCCACGTTGTCGGCGATGGTCGCGGGATTGCGCGGATCATCCTCGGGGATGCCGGCTTCCACCTTGCCGACGAGGTCACCGCCGACGTCGGCGCCCTTGGTGAAGATGCCGCCGCCGAGACGGGCGAAGATCGAGATCAGGGAGGCGCCGAAGCCGAGCGCCACCATGCTGTCGATGACCGTGCGGCTGGTCGGCGCGAGCTTCATGCCGTTGACGAGCAGCGCGAAGTAGATGGCGACGCCGAGCAGCGCCAGACCGGCCACGAGCAGGCCCGTCACCGCGCCGGCGCGGAAGGCCATCGAGAGGCCCTCGGCGAGCGACCGCGTGGAGGCCTGCGCCGTGCGCACGTTGGCCCGCACCGAGACCAGCATGCCGATGAACCCTGCGATGCCCGAGAGAACTGCACCGATCAGGAAGCCGATGGCGACGTACCAGCCGAGCAGCACGCCAACGATCACGAAGATCACGGCGCCGGCGATGGCGATGGTCGAGTACTGGCGCGTCAGATAGGCCTGCGCGCCTTCTTGCACGGCGGCGGCGATTTCCTGCATCCGCGGCGTGCCCGCGTCGGAGGCCATGACGGCCCGGACCGTGTAGGCGCCGTAGACGATCGAGAGCAAACCGCAAAGGATGATTGCCCACATTACCCCATTCATGACCTTGCTTCCCCCCGATTGGATGTTTGCAGGCGTTGCACGCGCGCTGAGACAGGCCCGGGCCGTGGCGCCAATTGACGCGAGCGGCCCGATCCCTGTCCGGTGATTCGCGCCGGACCATGCCAAAACTCGGAAGTCGGTGCAACTCTGACTTTGGGGGGACGATTCCGAGTTCAGAAGTGATCCCAGCCACTTCGCTCGATCGTCAGACGGCTGCCCTGGCGGTCGAGGACGCTGACTGCCCCGTCGCCGTCCGGCAGCATCCGTCCGATCCGGCCGACCTCGACGCCGGCCCGGGCCGCGAGCTCGGCAAAGTCCCGCGCCTTCCCTTCCGGCACCGCCGCCAGCACCTCGTAGTCGTCCCCGGCGGCAACCAGGCCGGCATGGAGCTCCGGGCGGACGGCCAGCACGGCGCGCGCCGGGGCGCTGAGCGGGACGTCCTCGAGGCGGATCTCGGCCGACGTGTGCGAGGCAGCGGCCATTCTCCCCAGGTCCTTCACCAGGCCGTCGGAGACATCCATCGCCGCACCCGCCGCCGCCCGCAGCGCCTCGCGCAGGGCCAGCCGCGGCTCCGGCCGGTGGTAGCGCCGCCGCAGGAAGGCGGCCTGCGCCGCCTCCAGCCCCCAGGCCTCGGCCAGCCGCGGCGTCTGGCACAGCTGCAGGCCGAGGCCCGCGTCGCCGATGCTGCCGGAGACGAACAGCACGTCGCCCGGCTGCGCCGTGGCGCGGCGCACCATGCGCCCCTTGGGAGCCTCCCCGAGCACGGTGATCGACACCGTGATGGGCCCCGGCCGCCGGTCGGTGTCGCCGCCCAGCAGGGTCATGCCGAAGGCGTCCTGCGCCGCCTTGAGCCCGGCTGCGAAGTCCTGCAGCCACGCCCTGCGGGGCGGGGCTGGAAACGACAGCGCCATCAGATAGCCGAGCGGCCGCGCCGCCTTGGCCGCGAGGTCCGAGACGTTGACCGCCAGCGCCTTCCAGGCGATGGCCTCGGGCGCATCGCCGGCGAGGAAGTGCACGCCCTCGGCGATCGGGTCCGTCTTCAGCACGATGTCCATGCCCGGGCGCGGGCTCAGCGCGGCGCAGTCGTCGGCAAGCCCGAGCGCGGCCGGATCCGTCGCCAGCGGCCGCAGGAGGTCGATGATCGCGGCCTCGCCGTCGATCGTGTCGGAGGCCCTGCTGTCGCCCGTGCTCATGCGTGCTGTCCGTGCGGAAAACGGCGCTCCCGAGGCGGGTTGGTCCGCGCCTGAAGCTCAGGCTGTCCTGGTCGGGCTTGTCCCGGCCGTCCACCCAAACGCTTGCTCAGGCGTTTGCGGCGCGCTGCATCCTCGGCACCTGCCCGAGGCTGACCTGGGCGCCCGTTGCCAGGGGCAAAACACTAGCAACGCGCAGGCCCGCGGTCGAGGCAGGCTCAAAGCCTTGTCCCGGCTGCCGCCGCCTGCGCCTGCCGCGCCTTCATCTGGTTGATATAGCCGCGATTGTGCGTCGGGCTCACCACCAGCTCGTTGATCACGACGTGCGACGGCTGCTTCGCCACGAAGGCAATGATCTCCCCCATGTCCTCGGGCTGCACCATGCGGGCAAGGCTGTCCGCCGTCTCGGGGATCGGCCGGTCGGTCATGATCGGCGTCGCCACCTCGCCCGGGCACAGCACGGTCGAGCGGATGCCGTTGCCGCATTCCTCGAGGTTGAGGCTGTGGCTCATGGCCACCATGCCGTGCTTGGCCGCGATGTAGGCGCCGCCCGGCACCGGGCCGACGAAGCGCCCGGCCCAGGAGGCCGTATGGATGAGCAGCCCCCCGCCCTGCGCCCGCATCATGCCGAGCACCGCCTGCGTCACATAGAACGCGCTCGAGAGGTTGCCGGAGATCACTTTGTCGATGCCCTCGGGGGTGAGCCTGCTCCAGCTCCGGTCAGGGATGTTGAGGCCGGCGTTGTTGACCACGATGTCGAGGCGTCCCAGCGTGCTCTGGATCCAGGCGGCGACCGCGGCCACCTCGCCCGCCCGGGTCAGGTCGGCAGGCTTGACGTGCGCGCGGCCACCTGCAGCCGTGATGGCCCCGGCCACCGTCTCGAGCGGCTCTCGCCGCCGCCCCGAGAGCACGACCACGGCGCCCTCCCGCGCCAGCGCCTTGGCGCCGGCCTCGCCGATGCCGGTGCCCGCGCCCGTCACCCATGCGATCTGTCCGGTGATCTCGATCATGCCTGCCTCTCGTGCCGCCGTTGCCGCCCGAGTGTCCGGCGCCGGCCGGCTGCCGCGCAAGCCCGGACAAAGGAAAAGCCCGGTTGCCGCTGGCGACCGGGCTTCCCGATGGACTGAGACCCGAAGGCGGATCAGGCCTTCTTGTAGCTCTTCATGCACTTGGCGCGGAATGCCTGGCGCGGCTTGCCCTTGAGACCCTTCTCGGTCGCCTGCTTGGAGCACTCCAGCGAGGCCTCCGACGGTGGCTTGGAGGGGGCTTTCTTGGTAGCGGCGTGGGCGATGCCGGCCGACAGGAGCAACAGGGACGCCCCCACGATCAACAGGTTCTTCATCGGTAAAGCTCCAGATTTTTCGGGCCCGGGCACCTATGCACAGGCTCTGGGTGCTTTCAAGGCGCGCCGCCCGCATGGCAATGCCGCAGCAATGGTGCGCTCAACAGCGCTGCTGCGCCGTGGTACTGGTATGGGGGATGGCCACCTTCGCCGGGCCGGGCAAGGACGCATGCCGTTTCAAGGCGTTCGCGCGCTTGCCCTCGACCTTCGCCTTGCCTCGCGGCGGGTCGGGAGAAGGTGCCGCGCTGCACCGTTGCATCGAAGAGACACCGGAAGATCGGAACATGTTCACAGGCATCATCACCGACGTCGGGACGCTCATCGAGCGCGACGGCGGCCGTTTTCGCATCGCCTGTCGCTACCAGCCTGCCGGCATTGCTCTCGGAGCATCAATCGCTTGCGACGGCTGCTGTCTGACCGTGGTGGAGGTTGCGCCGCACACGTCAGGCGCCCGTTTCTCGGTCGACGTCTCCAACGAGACCCTGAGCCGGACCATTCTGGGCGACTGGGCGCCTGGCCGCCGCATCAACCTGGAGCGGGCGCTCAAGGCCGGCGACGAGCTTGGCGGCCACATCGTCTCGGGCCACGTCGACGGCGTCGGCCGCGTTGCGGGCCTGCGTCCGGACGGAGACTCGCGCCGCTTCACCATCGAGGTACCGCCCGCCATTGCGCCCTACATCGCCTCCAAGGGCTCGGTCGCGCTGGACGGCATCTCGCTCACGGTCAACGAGGTCGAGGCCAACACCTTCGGCATCAACATCATTCCGCACACCTTGACCCACACCACGTTAGGCGACAGAAAGCCCGGCGACAGGGTGAACCTGGAAGTCGACCTCTTCGCGCGCTACGTCGCGCGCCTGATGGAGCAGCGCCGGTGACAGACAATCTGCAGCGCGCCGTCTACGCGGAGGGCAAGGGCTTCCTGTCGCCGATCGGCGACATCATCGAGGACCTGCGCAACGGCCGCATGATCATCCTGGTCGACGCCGAGGACCGCGAGAACGAGGGCGACCTCGTCATCGCCGCGCAGATGGCGACGCCCGAGGCCATCAATTTCATGGCCAAGCACGGTCGCGGCCTGATCTGCCTGTCGCTGACCCAGGGCCGCGCCGACGCCTTGCGGCTCGAGGCCATGGCCCGCCAGAACGAGGCGCGCAACCGCACCGCCTTCACCGTCTCCATCGAGGCGCGCGAGGGCATCGCCACGGGCATCTCCACCCACGACCGCGCCCACACCATCGCCACGGCGATCGACCCCACCAAGGGGGCAAGCGACATCGTCTCGCCCGGCCACGTCTTCCCGCTCATCGCCCGCGAGGGCGGCGTGCTGGTCCGCGCGGGCCACACCGAGGCCAGCGTCGACCTCGCCCGCCTCGCCGGCCTCTACCCCGCCGGCGTCATCTGCGAGATCATGAACGACGACGGCACCATGGCGCGCATGCCCGACCTCGTCGGCTTCGCCCAGCGGCACAACCTCAAGATCGGCACCATCGAGGATCTGATCGGCTACCGCCTGCGCCACGACCGCGTGGTCAAGCGCACCGCCACCGCCAAGGTCGAGAGCATCAACGGCGGCAGCTTCGACATGCACGTCTACGAGACGCCCGTCGACGCCGTGGAGCACGTGGCCGTGGTCAAGGGCGATGTGTCGACCCCCGAGCCGGTGCTCGTGCGCGTGCACGTGGTCAACGCCCTGTCGGACCTCTTGGGCATCCCGGGCACCGACGGCCGCCCGGCGACGGATTCGCCCATCGCCCGCTCCATGCAGGCGGTTGCCGAGGAAGGACGCGGCGTCGTGGTGCTGATCCGCGATCCCAGGCCCAAGTCGGTATCGGAGTGGATTGCGCGCAGCGCCGAGACCAAGCGCTCGGTCAAGTCGAAGGCGGAGAAGGAGCGGCGCCTGGTCGAGATCGGCGTCGGCTCGCAGATCCTGCGCGATTTGGGCGTCAAGGACATGGTGATCCTGTCCAACGCGCCGCCGTCGCGCTATGTCGGCCTCGACGCGTTCGGCCTGCGCATCGTCGGCCAGCGCAAGATCGATTGAGGAATGATGGCAGGCAAGTCGAAACGGGCGGACGAGGCCGAGGGCCTCGGGGGGGTGCGCGGCGCGCGCATCCTGATCATCGAGTCGCGCTACTATGAGGAGATCGCGGCCGAGCTGCTGGCCGGCGCCGAGGCCGAGCTGGCGGCTGCCGGCGTCAGCCACGAGCGCGTCACGGTGCCGGGCGCCCTGGAGATCCCGCTGGCGCTCGCCCAGGCCATCAAGGCCGACCTGATCGGCTCGGACGAGGTCACCGCCCGCTTCGACGGCTGCGTGGCGCTGGGCTGCGTCGTCCGCGGCGAGACCTCGCACTACGACACGGTGTGCGACAACGCCAACCACTGGCTGATGGACCAGGCCGTGCGCCACGGCATCCCGCTCGGCAACGCCATCCTGACCGTCGAGACCGAGGCGCAGGCGCTTGCGCGCGCCCGCGGCGGCCGCCAGGGCAAGGGAGCGGACGCCGTGCGCGCCTGCCTGTCGTTGATCGCGCTCGAGCGCCAATTCGCCGAGGACGAGGCATGAGCGCCGACAAGCCCGCCGCCGGTTCGCCGAAGCCGAAGCTGTCGCGCAGCCGCGCTCGCCTCGAGGCCGTGCAGGCGCTCTACCAGATGGACCTCGCCCAGACCGACCTGGCGAACGTCATCGAGGACTTCAAGAGCCATCGCCTCGAGGACACCGAGGAGGAGGCGGATCCGGCCGCCGAGGAGGCCAACCCGCAGCATTTCGCCAAGGTGCTGCGCGGCGTCGTCAAGCGCCAGCGCGAGATCGATCCCATGGTCGACGAGCAGCTGGCCGAGGGCTGGCACCTCACCCGCGTCGATTCCACCGTGCGCGCCATCCTGCGCGCCGGCACCTACGAGCTGATGGAGCTGACCGACATTCCCCCGCGCGTCGTCATCAGCGAGTACCTGGAGGTGGCCAAGGCCTTCTTCGAGGGCGACGAGCCCCGCCTCGTCAACGGCGTCCTCGACGCCCTCGCCCGCAAGCTGCGCCCCGGGCAATTGCCGGAGCGATAGGGTGCCCGCCCGCCACGTTTAGGGAAGGCGGAGCAGGCGCCTGCGCGAGGCCGATCGACCCTCGCGAAAACGCCTAAGCAGGCGCTTGCATCGCGGCAGTTTGGGATCAGCGCTGCGGATTGACCCCTTCCATTCCAAGCACATCCGCGACTTGCCGCGCCGATCGTCGTCCTTGAACTCTCGCCGATTCACACCCCGGGGTCGGCAACAGCCCGCTCAACTTCACCGACCCCTCGGGCTACTGCTTCCTCGGCTGCTTCTGGAAGCCGATCTTCGCCGTCACCAATGCTCTGCGGTCGATCCCGTTGCTCGGGAACCTCATCACGGCGCACAGAGGTGCGGCCGGCCCGCAGATAAATGCCGAGGCCACCATCGGCATTGTGGCCACAGTCGCATCCACGGCCATCGCGGGCATCACCAGTGGCAACCTCGGCGCCGCTCTCCGAGCCGGACTGATAACCGCGATAACCGTGGGCGTGATGAATATGGCAATGGACACCGCGAACGCGATGTCCAGTGCTGCCAATGCGTCTGCGTCGCCCTCCTGGCAGGGGCCAAGCTATTGCGGATGCAGCACAGTCCAGCTGCCCGAAGTGCAGGTCACAGCCAACGACCCGGTCGTCAATCCGATGGCAGGCGGCGCTGCCGGCGCCAGCGCCACCGCGAGCGCCAGCTTGGTGATCGGTGCGATGATGAGCGTGGTGCCTGGCGCCCATCTTACCAGCCAGGCAACACAATCCTTTAGGCAAAGACAGTATATCTCAGGCACAGTATATCTTTCTGCATCGCTTATTGATTCCGGTATGGCTATAGCGACCCTCGGCATGAGCCTGAGGATTGCGGCAGCAACGCGCGCGTCGATGCACCATATAATGACAAACAAGAATTGGATCTCTTCACAGCGCGGGGGGCCTTGGAGTCCGAAGTTTGCAGATATGGCTAAAGAGGCTGGAATGACGCTCGATGATGCCGCAAACTTGGTAAAGGTGCCGGGTCACCGCGGCCCTCATCCGGCCGCTTACCATCAAGTAGTTGATGATCGCCTTGCTACCGCGACTACCGGCTTGCAGGGTGCAGAATATTCCGCGGCATTCCGCGCAGAACTTGACCCGGTCGGCAAGGAGGTCGCACAATCCGGCACGTACCTCAACAAGCTCGTAACGGGGCAATGATGCAATATTATCGATTGAATGAAGATGTTCAAATACCAAATCGATGGCACGTTGGGCGCGTGCGTCGCGGCGATAGGAACGTACTAGACCTTGTGGATGGCAAGCATGCAGATAGCATATCTCGGTTGAATGGGGTGGTCACCACCCAAGGACTGCCGTTGAGATTCTTTCTCACAAGCTTTGCTGTGCCGATAGCAGTCAATTCACTGGGTGCGGCGATGGAAAGATTTTCGCCTAACGAAGTGCAATTAATTCCAATTGAGCTTTTAGATGTTGCGTCCTATGTTGTTATAAACATTACAAAAAAGATAGACTGCTTCGATGAGTCGAAGTCGCAATTTACAAAATGGTCTGCCGATGATCATAGACCGGATCTTGTCGGCAAGTATAGACAAGTTGGCAAGCTGCGGATAGACCCATCTGGCGTGCCGAATAACGTACATATATTCAGGATTGAGCGTTGGGAAATTGGAACAATAGTTTCCATGGCAATGAAGCAATTGATGGAGTCGATGGATGCGTTTGGCGCTAAGTTCGAACCAGTATGACAAATCGCCAACTAGGCATCTTGTTCGTCACAACGACGCGAGAGGGACCATACCTGCAGTCAATTGATAGCGTTCTCGGTAGGGAATTTGCATAGCTGTCATCGAATTGCGCGAGTCGCTCACTTTTCCTCGATACCAACGCCGATCAACCAGACGAATTTCCATTCTGTTGCTGCACATCATCAATCTCGGAGTATTGGCGTGAACCTGCATGCGTGTGCGCTGCCTTTTGGCGGCATGGCGAAGTGTTGCCTGTCGGTTGCAGTCTAGTTCGGCCTGGTGGCGAATTTGTGTGCGCCGGCGATGGCGCAGCGATCACCACTGCACTGAGGGGCAGAGCTATTGTCACAGCCAACGACGCGGTCGCCAATCCGATGGCAAGCGGCGTTGGAGGCAGCGGTGCCGGCTCCAGCGCCACCGCGAGTTCCAGCTTGCCATATTCATATGCCAGCGGAGCTGCGCACGCCACCTTCACTGCGGGATCGTTCCTGCCGTGGCTTCTGGGATCG
>JANRIO010000082.1:0-6091 GCA_033764875.1 Hyphomicrobiaceae bacterium
GACGCTCGGAAGCCGGCGTTGAAGGCGGCCCCCTGTCCGGCATTGCGCGCGAGGAGCACGGGGACGACGCGATCGCCATATCGCGCGATAATGTCCCGCGAATTGTCCGTCGAGGCGTCGTCGACGACGATTGTCTGGACGTGTGGGTGCGTCTGTTGAAGGGCGCTGTCGATCGCCCGCGCCAGAAAACGCCCGTAGTTATAGTTCGTGATGATTATCGAAACGCGCACGGATTGCCGCCCTGACGATCAGCTTGAATTGCCGCGAGGCTGGGAAAGCCTCCATATCCGGAGCGACAACGCGATTGAGAGAACCTTTCCGTCGCCGCATGCATTCAGGGGCGGATCGCAGTATTTGCAGTCCGGACCACATTTGCAGTCCGGACCACGGCTTCTAAGAGCTGAGGGGAGGGCGTCTGTTTCGAAAACCTATATCTTTCCCGCGCCGAAAGGCAACCCTGGTTCGCCGCGGATCGTTACGATCGGTGCGAAAAGTACAGGATCCGGCTGCTGGCTGCTTAATGCAGCGCGATTTGAGCAGCAATTTCCGGTGAGCTTCCAGGCAAATATGGGGAGAATCCGGATTGTTTGGTCAATTTGCAGGCGCGCGCCGGCCCTTTTTTGCGCATTTCGAGTTGCCGGCTGATGCGGGCAGATGTTGCTCCGTGGTGAGACAATTTGCCCGCAATGCCACTCACGCCGCCTTCGGCTCGCTCTCCACCACCCCTGCCTCCCGCGCGATGCGCATGAGCCGCCACAGGCTCCGCCGGCGCACCTTCGTCGCGCCCTGCGCCCTGAGCGCCGTGACGAAGGCTGCATCCTCCTCGTCGAGCTCGGCCCGCGCCTCGTGGCAGCCCTTGACCAGCAGCCGCACGCTGAAACCGAGCCCGGGCACGGCGTCGAGCCACGTGGCTGCCTCCTCCAGCTCGACCAGCTTCTCCGCCTGCCGCGTGGTCAGCGCCTCCTCGCGGCTCGTCATGGCGGCAAGGAAGTCGAGCTCCCAGTCCGTCCACTCCTGTTCCGTGGTCTTCAACAGGAATTGTGCCAGCCGCCGGGCCCGCGCCGCATCCTTCGCCAGCGCACTGACTTTCCGGTAGTCGATCATGTCCGGCTCCGTGTGGACGACAGGCCTCGAACCTGTCGATGAGGCGTGTAAGCGCTGCCACCGAGCCTTGCGTGATTCGACCCGGTACGCGAAGGCCTGGCGCCGTCCCGGCCACTGCAAAATGCATGGGCGGCCGGCTCTACAACTTCTCGCGAGCTGCTGTCGTCGGCCCGGAGCGCGTGTACAGTGAAGCTGATGGCGCCGACGGTCCCTGTCCGTCCTGCCGGATGAGCGATCAGGTAGGTTCCAGTTGATGCGTACACTTGTGATGACGGGAGGCACGCGCGGGCTCGGCCGGCACGTGGTGGAGAAGGTGCTGGCCCGCCCCGACTGGCGCGTGCTGCTGCTGGGCCGCCCTGCACCGGCCAGCCTTGCCCCTGAGCTCCGACCCCACCCGCGCCTCGAGATGATCGAGGCCGACCTCGCCGACCTGAGGAGCGTCGACGGCGCCTGCGGCGAGGTTCTGCAGCGCATGGGCGGTGCCAGGATCGCGGCCCTCTCCCTCAATGCGGGCGTCCAGCACAGCCAGGGCGACATGGCCTCTCACGACGGCTTCGAGATCCACTTCGCCGTCAATCACCTGGCCCATGCCCTCATCGCCGACCGGCTCGCCCCGCACGTCGAGAGGGGCGGGCGCATCGTCGTCACATCGAGCGTGGTGCACGACCCGACGGCCTTCTGCATCATCGGCATCTCGCGCGCCACCTGGCAGGACCCCTACCTCCTCGCCGATCCGGCGCGCTCCCAGTCGCACGTCAGATGGCAGGTGAACCGCGGCGAATCCCGCTACAGCGCCTCCAAGCTCTGCAACGTCATGCTGGCAAGGGCGCTGGCGCGCGATCTTCCCGACCTCGCCGTCGTGTCGTTCAACCCGAGCGTCGTGCCGGGCACCGGCATTGCCCGCGAGCGCAGCGCCTTCCAGCGCTTCCTTTGGAGCTCCGTTGCCCCGCCGCTCTCCGGCATCCTGCCGGGCATGCGCCACGTCGACGTCTCCTCCTCCGACCTTGCCTGGCTGCTGCTCGATGCCGATCTCTCCGCCGCGAGCGGCGGCTACTACGACGGCCGCAATCTGAGCCCCGGCTCTCCCGAGAGCCGCGACGGTGTGAAGATCGACCGGCTCATGCTGGTCACGCGCGAGCTGATCGGCACCGTGCTCGGCAGGGAGCGCCTGTTCGCCATCGCCTGACGGGCGCGGATTTGATCTTGTCGCGACAGAGAGCCGTGGCCGCGGCGCGACAATGCTTCGGGCGCTTTGCGCTAGTCTCTCCCCGGACCGGATTGCCCGAGGGGAGCACATGAGCATTACCGTCGCGATCAACAGCGTGCCGCGCCCGCCCGAGGCCGTGCTCGCCGGCTTCCGGGAGGCGCCGACCTCCATCATCAGCGACAACCTTGCTCGGCTCCCGGGCTGTGTCGGGCTGCGCCCGTTCCACCGCTCCGGGCGGCTGGTGGGGCCGGCCTTCACCGTGCGCACGCGGCCGGGCGACAACCTCGCCATCCACCAGGCCCTGGCGCTGGTCGCGCCGGGCGACGTGATCGTGGTCGACGGCGGCGGCGACGAGACCCGCGCCCTCGTCGGCGAGATCATGAAGGAGATCGCCCAGCACGCCGGCGCCGCGGGCTTCGTCATCGACGGCGCCATCCGCGACGTCGGCGCCTTTGCAGCCGATGATTTTCCCTGCTTTGCCCGCGCCGCCATCCATCGCGGCCCGTACAAGAACGGCCCCGGCGCGATCAACGTGCCCGTGTCCGTCGGCGGCACCGTGATTGCCCCCGGCGACATCGTCGTCGGCGACGAGGACGGGGTGGTCTCCTTCGGCCAGGGCGAGGCGGCAAGCCTGCTCGAGGTGGTCAGGGCCCAGATGGCGCGCGAGGAGGAGACCATCCGGTCGATCCGCGAGGGCCGCTACCAGGGCAGCTACGGCAAGCAGTGACACAACGTGGAGCGGAGGATGCAGCGATGAGCCAGGGGACCAGCCAGAGGCAGGAGTTCCACAATCTCGACAACCCGGAGGACGGCCTCTTCCGCGAGCTGGCCCAGGGCGTCACCACGCGCATCTTCTCGGGCGAGCACGCCATGCTGTCGATCGTCATGCTCGCCCCCAACGCGCAGGGCACGCTGCATCACCATCCCGAGGAGCAGTGGGGCGTGCTGCTCGAGGGCTCGGCGGTGCGCGTCCAGGGCGGCGAGGAGATCGAGGTGCGGAAGGGCGACTTCTGGCGCACGCCGGGCAATGTCCCCCACACCATGCGCGCCGGTCCCGAGGGCGCCCGCGTCCTCGACATCTTCGCGCCGCCGCGGCCCGAGTACCGGAAGCCGGGCTCCGGCTTCGGCAGCCGTTGAGCCGCCGCGCCGGGGCAAGCCCGTCCGCAGCCAATGCAGACGGATGACGATGACCGACGACAATCAATGACAACGAGCGCGCGCCGGCAGATGGCGCGCCGTCAGGGAGGAAAGCCGTGAACAGGATCACCCGTCGCACCATGCTCGGGGCATCGGCCGCGTTCGTCGCCGCGCCCGCGCTGGCCCAGCCCGCAACCACCACCCTCGTCGTGCCGTTCCCGCCCGGCGGCTCGACCGACGCGCTGGCCCGCCTTCTGCAGCCGGGATTGCAGGAGCGCCTGAAGCGCAACATCATCGTCGAGAACAAGTCGGGTGCGGCCGGCGCGCTCGGCGCCGCGCAGGTGGCCAAGAGCCCGGCGGACGGCTCCTCGTTCCTCGTCACCTTCGATTCGCACGCCGTGATCCCCGCCATCCTGGAGAAGCCGCCCCTCGACATCGAGAAGGATCTGACCTCCGTCTTCCTCGTCGGCACCGCGCCCTACGTGGTCGCCGCCAACGCCGCCAAGCCCTACAAGACCTTCGCCGACGTCGTGGCCGCTTGCCGCAAGGAGGCCGGCGCCGTGAAATACGCGTCCGTCGGCATCGGCACCCTCGGTCACCTCGCCATGACGGTGCTTGCCAAGCGCGCAGGCGTCGAGATCACGCACGTGCCCTATCGCGGCGGCGGCCCGGCCATGAACGACGTGCTCGGCGGCCACGTGGACCTGATCGCGGGCTCCGCCGCCTTGATCACGCCCCAGCTCGGCGGCGGCGGCATCCGCCCCATCATGCAGATGGGGCGCCAGCGCCTGCCCTTCCTCAAGGATTGCGAGACCGCCATCGAGGCCGGCTTCCCGGATTTCGAGACCCTGGCCTGGTGGGGCGTGTTCGCGCCGGCGGCAACCTCGCCGGAGGTCATCGCCGCCATGGAGAAGGCGATCCGCGAAACCTTGAGCGAGCCCGCGGCGGCCAACCGCCTGCGCGACACGCAGCAGATGACCCTCGAGCTCGGCGGCGCCAAGCAGATGGACGCCTTCCTCAGGAAGCAGGTGAAGCTCTGGGGCGACGTCGTCCGCGACAACAACATCCGGCCCTGAGACGGCCCCGACGCGCCTCAGGCATGGCGCAGCGGCAGCGACAGCACCGGGCAGGGCGCGGCCGGCAGCACCTGTTGCGTGGTGCTTCCGCGCAGGCCGTCGAGGAAGCCATGCCGGCCCGCCGTCGGCATCACGATGAGGTCGCAGCGGGTCTCCGCCGCGGCCTCGAGGATCGTCTCCGCGACCGGCCCCGAGAGCGCCCGCACCGGCACCGCGCGTCCCTCCACCGCCACGAGATCGGGCAGCGCGAGCCCGACGGCGATGGCGTCAACCGCTTCCAGGCTCAGGCCGGCGGGACCCATGAGATGGGCCAGCGCCTCCAGCGCCCGCGCCGGGTGATCGGCGACCGGCATCAGCACGCCGGCGAGCCGCAGCGTGCCGCTTCCGGGATCGACGAACGGCCGCGTCCTGGGCCCGATCAGCAGGGTGGGGACGCTGGCTCTTGCCACCACCTCCTGCGAGACCGAGCCCGACAGCAGGCGGCTCAGCCCCGTCCTCCCGTGCGTGGCCGCCACCAGCAGGTCCGGCCGGTGCCCGACCAGGAACTCGCTCAGGCCCTGCGCCGGGGCCGCGCTCTTGATCTCGATCTTGGCCACCTTGACGCCGAGCTGGGTCTCGATCTCTTCCGGCCGGGCCGCGCTTTCCAGCATCTCCCACTCGGCAAGCGTCTGGCGCACGCGCGGGAAGGCGTCCCAGCTCTCCTCCGCATCCGGGTCTCGCACGTGCAGGATGTCGAGCCGGCACCGTGCCGCCACGGCGAGCCGCAGGGCATGCTGGAATGCCGTATGGCTCTGCGGCGAGAAGTCCGTCGCATGCGCGATCCGCGCCAGCCCGGGCAATGGCATTGAGGTCGATAGGCCCATCGAAGCTCCGCTGCGCGATCGCGTCGTGGATCGCGTCGAGATGCTCGCATGATCAAGCATATGGCGCGCGCATCCGGATCCAGGCACGGCGAGCGCTCTGCACGATAGCACCCTTCGTGCCGGGCGCGCGGCCCGGCCGGCCATGATCCTGGTCAAGCGGCGAGGGCCGTGGCTGCCCTCCCAGTGCCGGAGCGTGGGCGGCTCTGGAAATCGGGCGGGCGCGGGTCCATATACCGGCCCATGGATGGGAACGGCGTCCAAGGGCCCCGCGGCCTGCAGCCCTGGCTTGCGCGAACGTCGGGGATGTTCTACAAACCCGCCGAAATTGAGCTGCAGTGCGCCCAGAATCCAAGATCATCTAAGAACATCACCAACTTAGATTGGAGTCTGGCAGCTTTCTCTAAGCTGCTCCTGAGGCTGTGATTCCTGCCACTGGCAAGGGCTTGGCAAAGCCCTGGCTGGTGGCGCTGCTGCGTTGGCCAGCCCCGGCCGGTGCGGATGGCGAGCGCAAAGGTGGGGCGGATGGACCGCGGCGAAGGCGCCGCTCGAGTAGGAACCTAGAGAATGGCCAAGGCAAAATTCGACCGGTCGAAGCCGCACTGCAACGTAGGCACGATTGGCCACGTTGATCACGGGAAGACGACATTGACGGCTGCGTTGACGCGGGTGTCTGCGGACCGCGGCTGGACGCAGACGGCGATCTC